>CAJTQA010000025.1 GCA_910578455.1 uncultured Dorea sp. | reverse complement strand
AAAAGTCTAACAGCCAAATCTCATCTTAAAATCAATGCGTTTTGCTCTTCTCTATCTTTATCACTGTTATCTCCATATAAAACAAATACATAATCTGCATCCTCCTGTAAATGGTCATACAGATATTTTGCCTGTTCTTTGTATCTTGTCAGAATCACCGGTGTTCTTCCCTCTTTCACGCAAGTTCTTGTATCTTCGAGAATCATTTCATTCCTGGCCGTACTTGCACTGATCAAAGCGTATGCTCCATTAATATTATTTTTGCTTTCATTGGTATCAATCACTCTTGTATACCGCGGATATACATAATGGCCGATTCCCTGTTCCATTGCCCGCTCTTTCGCAGTATAACTATGCCTGATCGGTCCTAAAAGCATATGAATGATTTTCTCCAAATTATCCCCTCTTTTGGGTGTTGCCGTCACACCATAAACGTATCTAGCATTTACCTTCTGCATAACCTCAATAGAGGTATTGGAACCGCAGTGATGACACTCATCCATCAGAACCATGCCATAAGAATTTATAAAATCATTAAACGTTCCTTTATGATACATAGAACCAACCATAGCAACATCTACAATACCCGTCAGCGTATTTTTACCGCCATGTAAAATGCCAATCACACTGTCCCTCCGCTTTTCTCTTCCGCTTTTTGTCCGGTAAATCGGTGGCTCTTCGTCTATGATTAAAAATTTATTTAGTTCATCGATCCACTGCTCCAGTAAATCCTTACTTTGAAGCAAAATAAGCGTGTTCACTTTTCTTTCTGCAATGAGATAGCTGCAAACTACTGTTTTGCCAAATGCAGTCGCTGCACTGAGAATCCCATAATCAAATGCAAGCAAATGCTGTGCCGCCAGATTCTGTTGCATTTTCAAATCACCCTGAAAAGAAACTCTGATTGGTCTTCCCTTTTCCCTATGGTCAACAATCTCATATTCAATGCCCGCTTCTTTACATGAATCAAGTAAGTTCTCACGAAGTCCTCTTGGGATACAAATATAACCGTCTTTATCTTTTCCCATATAGACAGCACTAAAATGATAATAATTAGAATATCCAAGCCTTTTATTTTTGTAAAATATCGGATTATCAAAAGCCGCCATACTTCTAACTTGATTCTGCAGGTTCGGCATTAAATTCAATGTATCAACATATATGCCGTTCCCAAGAACAATGTGCATTTTTCCAACAACATCTGTTTTTACAAACTTCTCTTTTTTCTTCCAAGGTTTTGGTCGATTCCCGGAAATTGACAAAACTGACATCCCTTTTTCTTCGGCAAGCTCTGCCTGCCATTTTTCCATGTATTTTTCAATCTCTTCTTTTGACAATTTCTCCGTATGTTTGAGCAAGATATCCCACTGATCTGGATAAACATTCCAATTTTTATCAACAAAAGCACTATTGCCATTTTTTAATGCCTGCCCCTGTAAGGGCAGCGCAATCAGATTCCCTATACTACTTGCCGCGTCCTGAGACGGATACATTCGGTCATAATAGTGAAAGGATTTCAGGTTGATCGAAGATGAACCCTTATCCAACAGCAGGAAACCAAAACTTCTTGCAAGAGAGGCAGATATCGGTTTTTTAAAGAAAATCCATACATGGGCACCTCTGCCTGATCTTGATCTTTCTACCAGCGGTGCTATGCCATTTCTTTCACAGATAAGCCTTAAAGCATCAACTTCTTCATGCCATTCATCACTGGTATTGGCGAAATCCGTCTTTTCAGCACCTTTCTCATGATTGTCAAAATCAAACACAAGAAACCGACAGGTGCCATCTGGAAACAACGGATATACACCTAATACATCTGCGCCATCTTCTCTAAGTCCGAGGAGGTGCTCTATAATTTTTTTCGGTTTGAGCTCTGTCCACTTCCTGTGCCCGCAAGCTTCGCAATGAATCTTTTCGCCATGCTGTTTTGGGCATATCCTATCGTTCCATCTATGATCGCACTGCGGAAAATATCCGCCTTTTGTACCTCTTTTTGCATAAACATCCGTTCTTCCCCAAAACATTGCAAAAAATCTATTTGCCAACTCTTCCGTAATGTATTTATACTGAATACGCTCTCCCTGGTCAGGATCATATTCCTCCATTGTCTCTAGCTTCTCCTCAAAAAAATCCTCTGACTCATAATCGATATCCGCCTTATTAAGCTGTTCTTTCAGTCTTCTGTTCTCGTCCTGAAGACTTCTCACTAACTTCCGAAGCGAATCTAAATTGTATGCTTCTATATTCATCTATATCATTATCACTTTCTCTTATCTTTCCACTTTTTATTGCATATCTGTTTTTAATAATTTTACTTTCTGGACATGCTGCCTTCTTCTTTGCTTTATTAACTGAATTCTCATTGCTTCCAACTTAGAAATGGTCTCTTTGGGCATCTGTAGTTCCAATGTTTTCGAATTTACAAATGAAACTATTTCAAATGCAGAAGCTTTTTTTTGAAATAACTCTTTTAAGTGCTCAACGTCTTTTTCTTCTATTTCTCTATAAGGAATCGCAATCTTTTTAAACTCACTTGGTACTAATTCTCTTACCCCACCTCCATAATAGCGACCGTAAAACTCACACTGAGCCAATGTCATTGAATTATAAAAGCAAAATACCACACTTGCCTTATCATATTCTTCATTCAAACGTATATGATAACCAGCATCGGTAGTATGAATATCCATTTCATTAATATATAATCTTGGTAATATGTCATATCGCTTAAAAAAAATAATATCTCCCTTCGCTACTATTGGAACACCATACCATGGATTTCTATTCGCACATTTGAATCTTTTTTTCAATTCTGTACCTTGTATCTTTTGTTTCCCAGCCCATTCTAAATATTCATCTAATTTTAACGGTAAATCTTCTTGTGGAACTTTTGCCAAATTTAACAAATAGACCGGCTTATTCCGCTCTTTTATTTTATCAAAAACAGCTTCATCAATACATATGATATTGTCTGAAACAAATGAAGATTTCTGTAAAATCGGTAAAACCTGCTCTCTGCATCTGTATGCCTCTACTTGTTGTTCTGTAAGAATAAAATATTTATTCCCTCCGGTTACTATTCCCGGAGCCGTTGTCCCTATCTTTTCAACTTTCGTATAATTCAAAGAAAAATCTTTTAACAGAAAAATATCATCGTCCTTTAAAATTGCATTTGACCATTTCTGTAACGGTTTATTCTTTTGAATAATATTTCTGCTTACAATTGCTGTCTCTTTAGAATTCGGATAAACTTCATAAAGAATATATGGAAGATCATCAATTTTATTAGTAAGGTATACCAAACATACTTCCTGCTCTATCCCTGTGAATACACAATCTTCAAAAGATATAATATGTATTGTATTAAACTTTGACTCCAAATACCCTCTTAATTTCTCAGCATATTGTACCTGCAGAAATTCCATTGGCAATACAAAAAAGACCGTACCATTAGGACGTAATAATTTACATGATGCCAAAACAAACGCAAACCACATGTTTTGCATTGCTGATGAAGGAAGCCCAACTTCTTCACAAAATTGCTTTGCCTTTGCTATATCCTCTTTATTCATCATCTTTAAACTAATATATGGTGGATTCCCTATAATAAGCGAATACCTATCATCATTTATAGACGCATATCGAATAAAATTTTCACATTCTACCGATAACTTTTCGCATCCATACTGTTGTTCTATTCGCTGAACTTTTTCCTGAAATAATTCCACTGCTTCCACATGATTAGAACATGACAATAGTAATGGAAGAAACCTTCCGTCTCCTGCGGAAGGTTCCAAAACATGGTCAAAATCTTGTTGCTCTTTTTTTTAGATATGTCACCATAAATTCCACTAATTCTGTAGGCGTATAATATGAACCACTTTCTTTTCGATTTTCCAACATCACTATTCACCTTTTACGAACGCCTGATCTATGTATTCATTAAAAATCATATTAGTTTCGATATAAATGTCCTTTTGCCTCTCTGTTAATTTGCCCTCCTGAAACAGTTCTTCCAGTTCCTTTAACTGTATCCTCAACTGCGCGGCATTCCAATATAGGTCTGTTCTTCTGATATCCAAATGCAGCATATTGCACATGCTTTTTCCTACAGAGGTTTTCCCTATCACATATCCTTTATCATTGCGTTCCAAATGTTCGTCAAATTCTTCACTGGCCGGATCCACAAATCCCCTCTCACCATTATGCGGCTGCATACTATCTCCCGTCGGCCACTTATCCGACTTGGATAAATTACATCTTGGACAGGCCAGAACCAAATTATAATAATCTTTTTCCCTGCTTTTATCCAAACTCTTTGGAACGAAATGATCCAAATGAAACTTCTGATGCAGCACATTTCCATTCTTTCCGCAGTAGCCACACAAATAGTAAAAATCCTGTTCTATCTGTTCTCTGCCATCTTGATAATGCTTTAACTTTGATGCGCCTTTGCGCCGACGAATTACTTTATCACCATGTACTCTCAATATTCTCTCCTTTATTTACCGTTTTCTATTCCATCTTATGTTCCGAAATAATCGCACTTCCCAGTTCCAATATCCGTTGTAACCGCTCTTCAAATTTTGAATCCAGCATATTTTTAGGTAACTTTTCTACCATCCCATAAGATGACAAAACCTTGTATAACTCTAAAAATTCTTCTTCATCTGCCCCTAACTCCCCTTGATGTTTCTTATCTAAGAGTTCTTGATACCTCTCCAGCTTTTGCTGTCGCCGAACCTGAAATACTTTCGCACTCTCCAGCAAAACCTGAATAAAATCACTCAGTTCTGCCTCCTTTTGGGGATCTGCTGCCTCCGTATCAAAAATATTTTTGGAATATTTATCCCTCTCTGCCACAAGACCATCCGTAATCTGCTCCGTATCCACAGCAGTCATAATAAAGCACTGGATATCACGCATAGAATCATTGATATAATTAATCAATGTAGTTCCGTTAAATCCATAACTTTTTACCATTTTATAATCAATTAACAACACATCGATCTGTTTCTCATAAATTTTGTCCAAAATATCCTGCTTACTCTCACAATCATCTATCAACACCAATTCGAGTTCTTTACATCGCCGCTGCAATGATCTCCTATAATTTTCAAATTGTGTCGGTTCATCATCAATATATCCTACTCTATACATTCCGGCCTCCTAGTATGATTTTTGCATAAAATCCCGTCTCTTTCCTCTGATTCTCACTCAAATCAATAATTCCATTATACTCGGATATGGTACGGTTTACAATCCACATTCCCATACCTGTTCCATCATCTTCATCCTCCTTCTCAAAATGATGACCACTTTCAAACGGCTCTAAAATCAACTTCGGCCGCTTTTTATATTTAGGGATCAGGCCCCAGCCGCTATCCATATAATCCATGGATAATCCATTTCCAAATTTGGATATATTCAGGTTAATCTGCCGTTTCTCCAATCTTCTGTCCATTTCCTGATCAAAAGATGCTAAACTGTTGGCAATCAAATTGCTAATAATATTTTCAATGTCAAACTCAAAACACCAAAGATCAATATCAGGATCACATTCATAGAATAAATCAGTACCGCTTTTATCTAGAATATCCTTCCACGTATACATATATTGTTCCAGCATAGTTTGAATATTATGCTTTTTTCTCTTTCGTTTGTCTTTCTTGATAGATTCAATGGTAATCCCAAACCATGACGCAAAATTTTTTTTCACTCTGATTGCACGCAGAATATTTTGTAAGGCATATGCCATATCATTGTCATATTCTATAGCTTCATAAGCCGCATTTAACTCAAGACCGATATTATTGGTAGATGTTCGAATCTCATGCATAAACATATTAGTAATAATTCCTGTTGTAGCTAAGGTCTGAAGCATTTTGTTCTCACTACGCAGATCTTCCAGTTCTTCCTCCTGCTTCTGCTCCATATCTGTCATCAGTTTCACAACATCTTCTGGATTTGCAGAAGGCGGCAAACCTGATTTGGCAGACTGCCCCTTTGATTCCTCTGCCTTTTCCTGCTGTTGGCTGGCTTTCTGTTCTTCTTCCCATTTTTTCCGTTGTTCTGCAAGCTGACGCATTTTTTCCAATTCAGCCGCCAATTGATCCTTTTTATCCGCATACCTTGCCAGTTTACGTCCCACGGACTGCCGATCCCGCTCAAATTCCGCAATTACGAATAACAGGATTCGTTTCAGCTGTGAAAAACCAATTCCCTCTTGAATGCCATTCCGATTAGCTGCATCCTCCAAATTTGTATTCTTTCTGGATATTGACACTGTCCCTAACATCTGCTCCGAACCAACCCGCCAATTCCCGATCTCCTTTCCAAGACCTGCCGGCGAACGATTCCGCCTGGCAGAAAGTTCCAGCCAATCAAAATCATTATCCCCATACTCACCGTAAGGACGTACACGGAATTGATCACGATATAATTTAATTCCTCCGAACTTTTTTGCAAGATTTTCCCGACCTGTAATATCCTTAGAATAAAATCGTTCTCTTTCCTTTTTACTTACCCTTATTTTATAAAAATACAGTACGCCTCCAAAATCCCCAATATAATTCTCTTTCTCTCCTATTTCTTCCATGGTAAAAGACTCTTCTTTCTTTTCCCCTTGAAGATATGCCTGCTCCTGCTCATCGAATCCTGCCTCTTTATATACCTCCTGCTCCTCTCCACGAAAATCGAATTCATTCCTTATAATCTGAATATCAACCAAATTATCAACAACCTGAAAATCAATCCGATAGTCATAAGATTCCACATTTGCACTGGTTATCAATGCCTCTTCTAAACTCGTTGCGTCATCGAAAAACCAAATGTGAAAATTCTGTACCACATCCGGAGGTAGCAGATTCTCTAAATGATTCTTAAGACGTTTCATAGCCCTTTCGTCCCAGACATCATGCAGATTCTCCAACCGAAATGCGGTCCCTGTTCCTGAAAAATCATATTTTTCTATCTCCGATGCCACTGCTTGGTTTCTCCAGTTTTTCGATCCAACATGCTCCAATAGACATATATCCGTATCATAGACTTTTGCCTTAACTTCTGATATCTTCTTACTCCCATCAAAATCCCGCCAGTCTACAATCCACTCCAGACCGCCCTCTTCCGAAATCGTAAGCATATCACATTTATCTGACATACGCTCCAATGCAAACCTGCCAATCCCTTTTGCTCCCGTCTGTATCCTTCCATTTTTTGTAACATAAAAATTCTTTTTTGAAGAATTGCCAATTGTCATCCAATGGGTACGAAGTACTTCTTCCTTCATTCCGCAGCCATTATCTACAATATAGACACAATCTTCTGTATTAGAATAATATAGGCAGCACACGCATGCATCAGCATCATAAGCATTTTTTACGATTTCAAGCACCGCTCCCTCCAATTTCGATACATTTTCCCGTCCAATCAATCTCGCAGTATAAGCATCCACATCAAACTCTATTTCTCTGACCCGTTTTCTCATAGGAACTCCTTTGGCATCAATATTATTGTTATTGTACCAAACTATGAACATTTCTACAACTTCTGCATTTAATAAATTATTATCTTTCTTTTTACATTTGATAACTCAATAGATGGTTTATACTGGCAAGCTATCCCACACACACAACGCCCCAAACCCCACCTGCGGATTCGGATACTCTGTAAACCCCGGCAGCTCCCTCGCCCCACGCCTCAAATAAGCTTTCACCTTCTCTCCATACAGATACGGATCATTCCCTCTCACGATTCCCCACTCCATCATAAGCGCCGCCCCGCCCGCCGCAAAGGGCGTTGCAAACGACGTTCCGCTCACTGCCGCATACCCGCCGCCTGCTGTCACGGTTGTGATATCTACTCCGGGCGCCACGATATCCGGCTTAACGATATTCTCCCCCCATCGCGACAGAGACCCCCGTCCGGAAAAGTCCGCATAGGCAAATGTCAGCCCGTTATACGCCCCCACGGATATCACGCGCCCTGCCGTTGACGGTATCGTGAGGGTCATGTTGTCCGTCGGATATAAAAATCCTGTTCCCTTATTCAGCACGCCCTCGCTGGGCAGCCACATCTGGAATTCCCCGGACACGATATCCCGCGGTATCAGCACGATCCGCCAGACCCCGCCGTTTATATAGCTCTCCCTCGGAATCATATCAATATAAATCTCCTGCGCCACGCTGTATGGACTTGGTTCTCCGTAATACAAAAGAATCTCTGTCTGTCCTGCCACGTACCGCTGAGATCCCAGTATTTCCTGCACCGGCCCGATCCGGATCCCTGACGGCGAAATGATGGATATATCTACCAGATCCACATATTCCTTCCAGATCTGTATGTTCAGTGACGGCTGCCCTTCCTGGACGGCAAGCTCTATGACCCTCTCCCCCTCGTCCGTAAGCCGCCCGGACACATGCCCCGCGCTGGCCGCCTCATTTCCTGTTCCAATGCAGATGCAGCTTTTCCACACGTTCGAGATATCGTCGATGAACCTCTCCAAAAGCGACGTTCCGTCATGGGAGCCGTAAGTGTTCCCAAAGCTGATATTCACCGCCACCGGCATTCGGTACTCCAACGCTTTCCTGAGCACATAGTCAATCCCCATCATAAGCTCCGTCGTCCGGGGAAATCCATCTCCTGTGGGATTCCCAAGCTTTACAGCCAAAAGCCCGCTTTCCGGCGCCACGCCCGCATAGCGGCGGTAGTCTTCTCCTGCCCCTCTGCCGTTTCCTGCCGCGATTCCCGCCACCGCCGTTCCGTGTCCGGACGTATCTCTTGTCGCCACAAGCTCCGCCCGCTGCGCCGGAGTCTGGGCTTTCAGCGCCTCGTCAAGCCTCTCTTTCGTATACTCCACACCGATGCCGTATCCTTCCGGCGCGCTCTCCCCCTCTCTTGGGCGAAGCGACTGATCCCAGAGCGAGCGTATCCTCGTGGTTCCGTCATCATTTCGGAAATCCGCCAGCGTATAATCGATGCCCGAATCAATCACCGCTACCAGCACGCCCTGTCCATACAAAGAAAAACGGCCGTCCTGCACTGAATCAATGCAGGACACCCGCCTTCCCTCTGCTGCTTGAAAATATAATCTTTTCGGTTTTTCTACATATTCAATCTGAGACAGTGCCGTCAGCTCACCAATGCGGGATTCCCGGATAGTTATTACCGCATATTCATTCATCAGTTCCGTCACCCGTTCCGCAAGCTCCCTGGCTACATCAAGATTCCCTGAATATTTTACAATCAGCTCCCAGGTTCTCTCAATCGGATTATACCCTGTCTCCAGCTGCAATGACTTCTCCCTCTCATCCTCCGTGGCGTCAAGCGCCAGATTTAAAAGATTTTCTAATTTCTGCCCTGCCAAAATATTGCTCCGTTTTTCCTTATCCTTCTATCATATGCTAACAGACACTTGTCTGATGAAACAGCAAATCTTACAGTCAGTATCAGGACAATACCTCGCGCACAAAAACACTCTTACATATTCATCAGTTCATGCAGCATTCCGCCAGATATGGAGCCAGCCCCGCCGGTATAAAATACCCTTTTCCGTGCAGGCACACCGGGCACTGAGCGGGAACGCTCGTTCCGCTGTAAATATGCCCGCAGTTTAAGCACATCCAGTCTCTCCCCTCGCTGCTGTCGTAGATCTTTCCATTCTCGATAAGCTCTGCCAGCTTTCCGAACCGCTTCCCGTGGATTTCCTCAATTTTCGCAATCTCCCGGAAAGTATACGCCGCCTCCTGAAAGCCTTCTTCTTCCGCTGCTTTAGCAAACGCAGGATACACATCCCCGAATTCTTCCATCTCATTGTGATGGGCAGACTTTAAAAGTTTCACCACATCGTCAAAATGATCCACCGGATATCCTCCGTCAATATGGATTGTCGTACCGGACAGGTTCTTTAACAATCCGTAGAACCTCTCCGCATGTGCACGCTCCTGGTCGGCAGTGAAAAGGAACACCTGGTTTACGGCGTACATCCCCTGTTTCTTCGCCGCCTCCGCAGCTATGGTGTAGCGGTTCCTCGCCTGGCTCTCCCCGGCAAACGCCCTCATCAGGTTTTCTCTTGTCTTACTCTCTTTAAATTCAACAGCCATGTCACACACTCCTTCTTTTTTATGGTAGTATGCTCCATGGCTGTTAAATTATTCATCTCCCGCAAAGATCTGTTCTACATGACCGTCTATATAGCTGCCAAGGCCATAGACAACATTGCTGATAACATATTCCCCGTCATTGATAAATATCTCTATCAGGTTTGGATCCACGATGATGTCAAGGCTGCATTTCCCGCCTATCCCGGGTGTTTCACTCATCAGATGATATCCTTCAAGACTGCCAAAGACTTCACTCCTGTCCGTCTTTACAGCGCCGCCCTCCATCCGTATCTTATAGCCCCCGATATCCAAGGACTCTCCCTCTGAGAGCACGGCCTTCACCCTATAAGGATATATTTCTTTCTGCCGGAAAAGCTCTTCCCTCCCGCCAATCCTGCGGGAAAGGTACCTGTCTGTTTCCGGATGCATCTGAAAACAAATATGCTCTCCGTCCTCTTTCACGACCCTGGGAACCCCCATCATGCCTATCCACTCCCTATGCCCCGGCTCTTTCACGGCCTTCGGCATACGCATCCATCCAATCAGGACTCTCCTTCCCTCTCTGTCTACATTTGTCTGGGGCGCATAGAGGTCAAACCCATAGTCGATGTATTGATAACTGCCGGACAGCTCAAACTTTCCCTCCTCCGGGCAGAACTCTGCCCGAGCGCACACTGCATGGTGCTCATATCCGTAAGTTTTCTCTTCAATATACATCGGAGATCCAATAAACACATGTTTCTCTTCAAGGCTGAAAAGGTCGGGACACTCCAAAATCCTGCCGAACTGTTTCCCCGACACCTGAAAAGCATATCTCCAGTCCAGAGCATCCTCACTCTCATAAAAAAGCAGCCTGCCCTCCTCACCGCCTTTCGTACTTCCGAGAACCATATAAAATTTCCCGTTTTCCTCCCACACTTTCGGATCCCTGGTGTCTTTTGAATCCCCTATGCCGTCATCTTCAATCACAGGAATTACGGTGCGCTTGCTCTCAAAATTATCAAACGTTTCGCCGTCTTCTGAAATAAGCATAAGCTGCGAAGATGCAAACCTTTCTTCTATGCATGTGTGTATGTTGTCTGCTCTCGGCTTGTCATAATGAATCCCGGTATAGTACAGATTCAGCTTTCCGTCATGTTCCAGCGCGCTCCCTGAAAAGCAGCCGTTCTGGTCTTCGTACTTTGTGGGAAAAAGCGCAACTCCCAGATGCTCCCAATGTACAAGATCCGTGCTCACCGCATGACCCCAGTGCATAGTTCCCCACACGGGGGCATAAGGAAAATATTGATAGAAAAGATGGTATTTCCCTCTGTAATAGATAAATCCGTTTGGATCATTGATCCAGTTACCCGGCGCTTTTAAATGTAATGTATGTCTCATGGCGTTCTTCTCCCGTCACGCTCTATTATAATAATTAAGAGGGCATTTTTCAATACCCTCTTTTGACAGCATATAGAATATCCGTTTATTTCACAGCGCCTGCCACAACGCCTCCGATAATCTGCTTTTGCAGCGCCACATAAAGAACCAGTATCGGTATTACGCAGAGCAGAAGTCCTGCCATAATCGTTCCGTAATCCGCGGAATAGGTTCCGTAGAAACTGTAGGTAGAAAGCGGGAGGGTCAAAAGTTTCTTGTCCGTCAGGACAAGCGACGGCAGCAGGAAGTCATTCCAGAATGCCAGTGAGTTCAATATTACCATCGTGGAGATAATCGGCTTTAACAGCGGCAGCACAATCTTAAAAAATGTCTGTGAATGTGTGCATCCGTCAATATAAGCCGCCTCCTCAAGCGCCATCGGCACATTTCCTTTGATAAAGCCGTGGAACATAAACACGGACATCGCCATGGAAAATCCGGTATGCATGAAAATCAGCGTAAGCCTGTGATTTAAAATATTAAGCGTTCCCCCGTATATGCTCACCAGCGGAATCATGATCGCCTGGAAAGGAATAATCATGGACGCTACCATCAGCGCAAACGTAAGCTTTGAGATCCCGTTGTTGTGACGGACGATATAGTACGCCAGCATCGCCGCAAGCAACGTTACCAGTACCGTCGCCGACACGGTTACAAGCAGAGAATTTTTGAACGCATTCAGAAAATCCATCTGCGTAAATGCCTTTACAAAATTGTCAAAAGAAAGTCCTTTAATTGTAAACAGCCAGGAAAACGGGCTTTTTATAATATCCCTTTTCTGTTTCAGGGAGTTTATAACTACCATGATAAACGGAAACATATATGCGATAAAGATAATGATAAGCCCCAGCATCGCAAGAATGTTTGTCACTTTTCTCTTTGTTCCGCCAATCTGTGTCTTTTTCATTATGCTTCCACCTCCTGTTTCTTTGTCAGATATACTTGGATGCCGCTGATACACGCGACAATCACAAATAGGATAAGCGCCTCTGCCTGACCCACTCCAAACTGCCTTGACGTAAACGCTTTCTCATATACGTGCATTGCCGCCATCTCCGTCGTCCCGTAGGGCGCCCCTGCCGTCAACGACAAGTTCACATCATACACCATAAATGCCCGCGACAGCGTAAGGAACAGGCAGATTGTAATGGAGGACATCATAAGCGGCATGATAATGCTCTTAAGCTTAACAATCCCGGATGCCCCGTCAATGCTTGCCGCCTCCATAACGTCCTCGCTGAGACCCATGAATCCTGCAACATAGATAAGGATCATATAACCGGACAGCTGCCATACTGATACCACTACAAGAGCGATAAATGCATTCGTCGGATCTGAAAGCCAGGACACTTCAAAGATCCCCCATCCCGTGCTTTCTCCGATGCTCACGAACACTCTGGAAAACACAAACTGCCATATATAACCAAGCACGATGCCGCCGATCAGGTTCGGCGTAAAAAATCCTGCCCTGAAAAAGTTCTGGCCTTTTATGCCTCTTGTGAGCAGATATGCAATCGCAAATGCAAGGACATTCACGATAATCACAACAAAGATGACATATTTGAACGTCAGGAGGAGGGATGTCCAGAACTGGCCGTCCTTCACAACGCCCGAGAAATTCCTTAAACCTACAAAGTTCTTAACTTTAGCAACTCCGTTCCAATCCGTGAGCGTCAGATATACTCCGTAGAGAAACGGTATTATCACAACTGCAAAAAAGCAAAACATACCCGGCAATGCAAACATGCAGAAATCTTTTCCATTATTTTTTGACCTCATATTCCGCCCCTCCTTCTTATTCCTGCTCATCCCAGTAACCCTGCACAGAGCTGATCATCTCGTCTCTGCCGCTCCTGCCTGCAAGATACTTCTGCATCGCCGCTCCCAGTACCGCCCAATGGTCGTTCGGCACGATTGCGGACGAGTTAAACGCCTTCTGTTCATGCACCTTTGTGTAGATATCGCGGCTCAGCGGGTCGGCTGGCTCAAACGGATTATTCTTGAACGGAGGTATGACGTTGCATGTCTTGACAAGCATCTGCTGTCCAATCTCGCTGAACACGATCCAGTTCAGGAATTCTTTCCCTGCCGCCTGCTCTTTTTCTGTCGCCACCTGCCCGTCAAGCATGACCTGTTTCGACGGAGACGCCTGAATCATCTGGTTTGCAAAATCACTCTTGTCATTATTCAAAAAGTAAGGAAGGAATCCGTACTCGTCATCTTCTTTTGCCCCCGCTTCGGAAATGTTCGGCCACGCCCAGTTTCCGTTGAACCAAAAGGCCGTCTTCCCATCGGCAAGGTCGATTGCCATCTCGTCATAATCTGCGCCCAGAGGGTCTTTCTGAGCGACGTTATATTTCTTCAGGATATCAAATGTATCCAAAAATTCCGACATGCGGCTGTATGTAGCCAGATCCATCTTCCCGGACTTAATATCCCCGATTACCTTCTGCGCCCCGTCAGATGTTCCATCATATGTCTCATAGATATATTGCAGCTGGTGGGCTCCAAGAGACCAGTCCTCCTTCGCCATCGACACCGGGCGTTCAATTCCTTTTTCCACGAGTTTATCCAGCAGCGCCACAAACTCATCCTGTGTCGTGACAGACGCAGGGTCAAATTCTGTTCCGAGAGCTTTGTCTATGACCGCTTTGTTATAGATAATCCCCCGGCCTTCGATGCAAAGCGGAAAGCTGTATATCTTCCCGTTTATGTCCGTCGTATACCCTTCTGCCTCCGAGACCCACTTTTCGGCAGACAGATCAACCGCCTTTTCCTCTGCCAAAGCAATAACATCCGTCGTGTCCAGAATCGCCAATGTAGGCGGATTCCCTGAATTGTACAGGCTTACCATCTTCGTGTACGGCGAATCGCCGTCCGTTACTGGCATAACCTCTACGTGTACGCCTGATTTCTTCTCATACTCCGCCCCCATCTTCTCCAGCGCAACCTGTATCTCTGCCTTTGTGTTAAGGAGCGTAATGTTTGTTCCTTTCAGCGCACCGTCATACTCAAATGTATCGACAGACGTATCAATCGGCACCTCCTTAGACTCCTCGTTCGGGTCATCAGGATCGCTGGCAAACCCAAACCTGCATCCCGTCAGCGCTGTCATCATCAATACCGTCACAAGCACTGCTGAAACAAGTTTTGCCAAGACTTTCTTTCCCATGAATCATTCCTCCTATTTTTTATTAATAACCGGTAAAGTGACCGGTTATTTATGTGTAATTATCATAGCACCTGGAATTCCCCTCGTCAATTCCAACTTATAAGTTTGTGAAATGTACATGAATTCAGAAACTTAAAATTGTATACTTGTTACAAAACCGGTTACTTAATCGGTTACTCATTGCCCTCCTAGTTCTTTTTTGATATAATAATCCTTACTATCAACACATAGCAAAACGCAAATAAGAAAGGCCGGCATCATGAGCAAAAAAAATGTGACATTCAACGACATTGCACAGTACACCCATTTTTCCAAGACAACGATCTCCCGGTATTTTAACAATCCGGACTCCCTGACTCTTGAAAATCAGGAAATCATCGCCCAGGCATTGATTGACCTTAACTATAAGGAAAACAAAGTGGCCCGCATCCTTGCCAGCGGGAAGACAGAATTTATAGGAGTCATCGTCTCGGAACTCTTCCACCATTTCTTCTCCGAACTGCTGAACAAGATTCTTTCCACCCATGAACAGTTCGGATACAAATTCCTTGTCTTCATCAGCAACGGCAACGAGGAACAGGAGCGGCGCTATATCGACGAGCTGCTTGCTTATAAAATTGAAGGGCTCCTGATCTTAAGCCATGTGATTCCTTCAGAAGAACTCAGCGAATTGCAGGTTCCTATTGTTACAATCGAGAGGGAAGACCTTCATGTATGCAGCGTAAACACAGACAACTATACCGGCGGTTACCAGGCGGCCGGCCTTCTCGCAGAGCATGACTGCGATATTTTGATCCATGTAAATACATCTTCCAGCCCGGTCAATCCGGCTTACGGACGCATTCAGGGATTCCTTGATTTCTGCGCCGAAAAGAAGCTGAAACACGAACTGATCATAAAAGACCTGGGAAATACTTTTGAAACATTCAAAGAACATCTGGGCGGTATTGCAGAACAGCTGGCTGAAAAATATCCTGCACAGAAAAAAGGGATTTTTTTCTCAAGCGATACACAGGCAAATATTTTCTTAAACATCCTCATTAGAAAGCACGGCATGCTCCCGGAAGACATATTAATCGTCGGCTTTGACAACTCTCCCGTCTCAAGGGAGGCGATCATCCCGATCAGCACGGTCGGGCAGCAGACTGATGTCATGGCATACGAGGCGGTAAAGATGCTTGTAGAACAGATGAATGAAAGAAAGAAAAGAAGGCCGGCCCTCCTGAAAGAGCCGGTCCATAAGGCAATCGCCCCTGTACTGTTTAAACGTGAAACAACAGAAAGAGGCAAAACAGAAACTATTACTTTACAGCACCATTTACAACACCGTTGATAATCTGTTTCTGGCATACCAGATAGAATACAAGGATTGGCAAAAGTGCAAGCAGATAAGAGGCAAACGCCAGGTTGTAGTTCGTACCGAACTGGGTCTGGAACGTAAGCTGTGCCAGAGGCAGCGTATTCGCTCCCGTGCCTGACATGATGACAAGAGGCGTCATAACGTCATTCCATGTTCCAAGTGCAGTCAGGACTGCAACGGTTGCGTGCATAGGTTTCATAATCGGGAAGATAACTTTCCAGTAGGTAGACCATGTAGTCGCCCCGTCTACGAAAGCCGCTTCCTCAAGCGCGATCGGGATATTTTTCAGGTAACCGGAATACAGCATGATGTTCATCGGCATATAGAATACCAGGTAACATAATATTACGCCGAACCAGTTGTCTACGCCCATCTGCGCGGTCTGCTTTACTAAAGGCATCATCAAAATTGCGAAAGGAACGAACATACCGCTCACGATATAGAGGTATGAAACTTTATAAAACTTACTGTTTGCCATGCTTCTGCCGATTGCATAGCCGGCAAGTGAATGGATTAAGATTGCAAGGACTACTGTCACTACCGTGATAAGCACGCTGTAGCCCAGGGAATGCCAGAAATCCGTAACACGCATTGCCTCTGCAAAGTTCTCAAGGCTCCATGTCTTCGGAAGGCTCAACGCCCCTGCAATATCGTTTGTCATCTCTGACGGTTTCTTGAACGCGATTACAATCGCCATGTAAAGAGGAAAAATTACGGTTATACAACCAACAATCAACAAAATTGTAAGCGGCCAGTTTGTAACGGCAGCAACTTTATTTTTCTTTTTCATTATAACTGTTCCTCCTTCTTTCCTGTAATGTTAAGCTGCAGTACAGATATCGTCACGATTACGATAAAGAAGATTACCGCGTTGGCGCTCTGGAATCCGAACTGTCCGCCGCCCATACCATTGTTGTAGATCAGGAATGAGATGGACTCTGTACTCTGTGCAGGACCTCCCTTGGTCAAAGCCATGATCTGGTCGAATACCATCAGGAAGTCTTTCATGCTCAGTACCATATTGATGCTGAAGAACGGGATGATAAGCGGGAAAGTAAGGTTTTTAAAACTTTTCCATCCTGTAGCCCCGTCAATGGCGCCTGCTTCGTATACGTCCTCAGGCACTGTCTGAAGTCCGGAAATATAGATGAGGGTCGTCTGTGCAATGGACTGCCATGCCGCAACAATTACGATCGCAATCCATGCTGTTCCTGTGTTTGACAGCATACTGGAACCGCCGGTGATTGCCGGAAGAATATATGTAAAGATATATCCAAAGATATAGCCTACAACAAGTCCTCCCAGAATTCTCGGTATAAAGTATACGCCTCTGAGCGCGCTCTTTGCACGGATCTTTCCGTTCAGCCCAAGTGCGATCAAAAGAGCGATCACGTTCGTAACAACTGTTGCCAGCAGCGCAAATTTAAAGGTAAACAGATAGGATTTTCCTACCCTGGCATCTGTGAATAAATCTGCATAGTTTCGCATCCCTACCCACTCATAAGATCCGAATCCCCTGAAGTTCGTAAAGCTGTACATGAGGCCTTTAATCAGCGGCAGCGTGTTAAAACAGAAGAACAGTGCCAAAACCGGGATTGTAATGAGCAAAAATGTCTGGTTTCTACTTAATTTTTTATTCATTATTTATTCCCTCCGTTTTTCTCATATTCCTGTACCTTACGGATAATGTCACGATTATACCTTAACCAGTCAGTATCAAATTTGTTGAGGAATTTCTCAACGCTGCCGTCCAGAAGGAATGTCTGAATCTGGGCATCCACTGCCATCTCAGAAGGATAGTAGTGATCCTGGTAGTCTGTCATCTTGCCGGCATTGATATAATCCAGCATACCGTCCAGCGCGCTTGACAATTTGAACTCTTTATCCTTGCACGGCACGGCATTCTGATCGTCAAGATAAGTCTGGATCGTAGAATCCTCCAGCATAAAGCTTAAGACTTCGTATGCCGCTTCTTTGCTCGGGCAGTCTTTTGTAACGCAGAACTGAAGGTCAACACCTGAATTCAGGACATTGTCTTCTGCGTTATCGCATCCTGGCATAACAAAGGAATCAATGTTCATATCCGGATTTACAGACTGAATCTGAGGAACCGCATAGCTTCCGATCGGGTACATCGCTGCTTCGCCGTTTGCAAAAGCCGTACACGCATCATTATAATTGTATGCAAACGGGTCGTCCTGTGCGTACTGAAGGAGCTCTAACATCTTCTCTGCCACCTCGCCGTACTCGTCGGCAAATTTCGTTTCGCCCTTATTTACCTGACGGCATACATCGGCCGGTGCAAGATCGCAGGCAAGCGCATTCCACGGTGCAAGACATGTCCACACATCCTTGTAACCGAAGTACAGCGGCTGCTGTCCTGAGGACTTGATTGTCTCGCAGAGGCTGGTGAACTCATCCCATGTCGTAGGAATCTTCCAGCCATTTTTTTCAAACATGTCTCTGTTGTAGAGAATGCCTGCAGCATTTGCTACGTAGGGAACTGCATATACCCCTTCTCTCGGAACAAATTCCAGGTTTTTGTCAATGTCCTTGTACGCCTGCTTGACAAGTGACAACCCCTCAAAGTCTGAGATGTCCATGAGCATGTCAGCATCAACGAAGTTGGAGAAATTGACATCTCCGCCGATTCCGATAATGTCCGGGGCATCCTCCTTAATAAAGCGTGTCTTCAGTACCGTCATGGCATCGTTAGGAGATTCAATCTTTAGTACAATATCATCGTGAGTCGCATTGAATT
Source organism: uncultured Dorea sp. (assembly GCA_910578455.1). Classification (GTDB taxonomy): domain Bacteria; phylum Bacillota; class Clostridia; order Lachnospirales; family Lachnospiraceae; genus MD308. The sequence goes on along the minus strand of CAJTQA010000025.1, from coordinate 28,973 downwards.
CCTCTTCCATCTTTTCGAAAGCCTTTACCGCCTCCGGTTTGTACTGAAGCATGGTGATATGGGTCTTGCCATCATTTGGTTCGGATGAACATCCGGTAGCTGAAAGCATGGTCCCAATCAGCATTGCTGCCACAAGTACTGTGGCAATTACTCTTCTTTTCATTCCACACCTCTCCTTTTCCCATGCTTTGTTAAGTTGCATGAAGATTTTGTTTCGTTTCGTGTAAAATAATAGCAGTTTGCTGCAAAGACGTAAATATTTGAATGCGTTTCAAATTTGTAAAAATGCGTTTTTGGAACGAAAAAGTTGAAATATAGACGCATTATGGTATATAATATAAAAAAACAATTAAAAATCGGTATTTTCAACAAAAATCACTCTTAATTTTTTGTGAAAATCACGAAAAAAAGTTCAAAGGAGGATAACGCACCATGACGAATCACTTCTTTTCAGTATTTCAGGACGAACGTTTCATGGATCTTACAATTTACCAATATGGATACGAGCAGTGCGAACCGCTGAAGTCCTTTGGTCCTTATGTAAGAAATAACTTTTTGTTTCACTATGTAATATCAGGCAAGGGTGTCCTCTATGCCAATGACGAGAAAGACAACGTCTCTTACCACCATATCGACGCCGGAAACGGCTTCCTGATCGAGCCGGGACTGGTCAATACCTACAGCGCAGATGCCAAAGAACCCTGGGAATATATCTGGGTGGAATTCGGAGGGCTCCGCGCAAAAGAGTCTATGGAACTGGCAGGTCTCTCCCACAAATCTCCCGTTTTTCACCCTATCCAGCCCGAATACGGCATAAAGGTGTTGGAACAGATGAGGGCTATGCTTGACAGTCCAAATGATGCCTCGCTGGAACTTATCGGGCACCTGTACTTGTTTATCAGCAAGCTTATCAACTATTCTTCTTCAAGGAAAAAATCCCAGGGCGGGAATCTGAGCGAATTCTATGTAAGAGAGGCCGTGGCATACATAGAACACAACTACGCCAATAGCATCACCATTGAAGAACTTGCCGGAAAATGCCGGCTGGACCGAAGTTATTTCGGAAAAATATTTAAAAAGGTACTTGGCCAGTCCCCTCAGGACTTCCTAATCCATTACCGCATGGCAAAAGCAGCAGACGCACTGATCATCGGGGAACAGTCCATCGGAGAGATTGGAGCGTCAGTCGGATATCCTAATCTCCTCCATTTCTCCCGCGCATTCAAAAACGTTTATGACATGCCCCCCAGCGAATACCGAAAGAAAAATAAAATCATATAAGCATATCAAAAAAATGCCGTTCACAGATGCAATCCTGCGAACGGCATTTTCAGCATATATTCTAATTAAATCCTATCAGTCTCCTCGCCACGGAATACGCCAGGGACGATATCTTCCTTCCCGACCTTCCGGGAATATTCATGGTCTGCCCCAGAATCCCATACCGTATCCGAAGATAAGTCTTTAGATCCTTTTTCTTAAGATACCCCCATAGTTCCTTCTTTTTCTCCAGATTCTCCTGTTTTTTTGACCGTATCATTAAGATAGAAGATACCGTCATCATAATAGCCAGATAGTTTACCATATAATGCCTGAGCTTTTTGCTTGAGATGTTTTTTAAATGATACATGTCAATCATTGTTTTCGTAACAAAAATCTGCTGGTCTATCCTCGATATCATCACTTTTTCATTTACTGACTGGTCTTCCCTGCCGATAAAATAACGGTAAAAATCCACATCCAGATAATAAATCTTCCTCACATAGGGAAGAGGATAATAAACATAGATATTATCCACATAAAATGTATGTTTCGGCAGCGTCATCTGGCTTAATTTCAACATGGATGTCCGATAGATTACCGAATGCATCAATATATACTGATCCAGACGGAAACGGCCGACGTCATCCCATGTGAACACCTCATCCTGAGGCAGCACGTTCCGGTAATGGATGCATTTTTTATGAGCGGCCCCCTCTTTTTCATAGACATAATTGGAAATCAGCATATCGATCTCCTTGTCTTCCTCCTCAAGCTCCTTTAAAAATTCCAGGATCTTATGCAGGGAATCCTCATCCACCCAGTCATCACTGTCAACAACTTTAAAATATTTTCCTGTCGCATGAGACAGCCCGGAATTGACGGCATCTCCGTGCCCTCCATTATCCTTATCAACTACCCTCACAATATTTGGATACTTATTTTTATATTCATGGGCGATTTCCGACGTGCCGTCTTTGGAGCCGTCATTGACAACGATAATCTCAACATCCTCTCCTCCCGGCAGGATGCTTTCAATTGCATGCGACATATAATCTTCTGAATTGTAAGACGGAATCGCAAACGAAATATACTTCATCTTAATTTCCTCCTCTTGCTCACTGTTTCCTAGTATAAAGCAATCTCACCCTTTTTCCAACTTATTTTTTCAGAAAAGTGAATTATATGATTGTAATATCAGCTAACATCCGATATAGTTAAGTATAGAATTGGAGGAATGAATATGAAGAAAAATGTAATTGTCGGACAATCCGGCGGACCTACCGCAGTAATTAACGGAAGCCTGTATGGCGTCGTATCTGAAAGTTTAAAGCAGTCAGAAAAAGTAGGAACCATATATGGCATGGTAAACGGCATTGAAGGATTTCTGCACGACCACTTTATGGATATCGGAGCGCTTGATGCCACCAATGAGCTTGAGCTCGTGAGGACTACCCCGGGCGCATACCTTGGCTCCTGCCGTTACAAGCTGCCGGAAGATCTAAACGATCCTGTATACCCTGAACTATTTAAAAAGTTTGAAGAAAAAAATATCGGTTATTTCTTTTATATCGGCGGAAATGATTCCATGGACACGGTAAGCAAGCTCTCACGCTACGCCGCAGGCGCAGGCAGCGACATCCGTTTTATCGGCGTACCGAAAACAATCGACAATGACCTCGTGGAGACAGACCACACCCCCGGCTACGGAAGCGCCGCCAAATATGTCGCTACCGTCGTAAGAGAAATTTCCACTGACGCAACTGTCTACGACAACAAGCAGTCCGTCACCATTGTAGAAATAATGGGCCGCCACGCGGGCTGGCTCACTGCGGCAAGCATCCTTGCGCGTAAATTTGAAGGGGATAATCCGGTACTTGTCTATCTTCCTGAGGTCGCTTTCAATCAGGATGCATTCATAGAAAAGGTGAAAGAAAACCTGAATACTACGCCAAATCTTGTTGTCTGCATCTCTGAGGGAATCAATGACGGAAACGGTACATTTATCTGCGAGTACGCAAGTGATGTAGGAGTGGACAACTTTGGCCACAAGATGCTCACCGGCTCCGGGAAATATCTTGAAAATCTTGTGAAAGAGAAGATTGGAGTAAAGGTACGCTCCATCGAACTTAACGTATGCCAGAGATGTTCCTGCGCCCACCTTTCCAGAGTAGACCTTGACGAGGCCGTAAATGCCGGAATATATGCGGTACAGGTTGCCATCGCAGGAGAGACCGGCAAGATGATCACTTTTATCCGAAACAAGAGCGTTCCCTACGAACTATCCTATGGCACGGCAGATGTGAACATCATCTGCAATAAAGAAAAACCGGTTCCTGCCGAATGGATCATCGGAGAAGGCTCCGACATAAGCGACGACTTCATCGACTATGCAAGGCCGCTCACACAAGGGTATGTGGAGCTTCCCACGAAAAACGGAATACCGCTCTTTGCATACCGCAAGTAATTTTGCCGTTCATAATTTGTTTACTTATCTTTCAAAATTCTTTTACTACTTTAACATTGTTTCTTCATAGCTGACCCGTATACTATAATCAGCAAAGGGAAACAAAGACGATATCATAGTAGCACACTATTTTGAATAAACTTTTTCATAATACATGCCGGGCATCGCGAAAGCGGTGACCCGGCATCCTCCCTTTTATCCGGAAATTTTACTGTTGACGCGGCGGCAAAAAAGGGATATTCTACTTTTATCGAAAAAAGAAAGGAAAATTCTATGCAAAAAAAGAAAATAGCTGTGCTCTTTGGCGGCCAGTCATCCGAACATATCGTGTCCTGCATGTCGGCGGCCAACATTATCGAACAAATCGACACCTCAAAATATGAACCGCTCCTTATCGGAATCACGGAAGACGGACACTGGCTCAAGGCAGAATCTCTGGACGATGTCCGTTCCGGGGCATGGAAGGACAGCAGGACAGAAGCCATAATTTCCCCCGATGCCACAAAGCAATGCGTGATCTTAACAAAAGATTCTCAAAATACATCCGTAAAAATTGACGCTGTCTTTCCCGTACTCCACGGGCTTTACGGTGAAGACGGCACTGTGCAGGGGCTTTTTGAACTGGCACAGATCCCATATGTCGGATGCGGCGTCCTGTCCTCTGCCGTATCAATGGATAAATTATACACAAAAATCATTGTTGACGACCTTGGTTTCTGCCAGGCCGACTATATTCCCGTCATGAGCTGGCGCATGCGCGACAGCATGGACGATATCGTAAGGCAGATTGAAGAAAAATTTGACTATCCAGTATTTATAAAACCTTCAAATGCCGGTTCCTCCAGGGGCATCAGCAAGGCAAAGAACCGCCAGGAGCTTATTTCCGGGCTGAGAGAGGCTGCGGTCCATGACCGAAAGATCCTTGTAGAGGAGACAATCTGCGGCCATGAGATTGAATGTTCCGTACTTGGAGGAGGACAAAAGCCGGTGTTGTCATCCGGCGTAGGCGAGATCTTCTCCGCTGCAGATTTTTATGATTTTGAATCCAAATATTTTAACTCCGAATCCCGTACCGTCATAAATCCCCAATTGCCGGACGGCGCGTCCGAGCAAGTCAAAAAAGCTGCCGAGAAAATCTTTAATGCTGTAGACGGCTATGGGCTTGCCCGTGTGGACTTCTTTGTAACCGATGAAGGGAAGGTCATCTTTAATGAGATCAATACGATGCCCGGTTTTACCGCCATCAGTATGTACCCGATGCTCTGGGAAGCGGAAGGCATCCCTAAAAAGGAGCTTGTCGACAGGCTTATCAGCCTGGCTTTTGTACGCACTGGCCAATAAAGCCTCAATGAAAAACTGATGTCTGGCAGAAAAGTCCATATATAGATTTTTCTGCCAGATTATTTTTTATTTAAAGTTCCGTTTTCACGGCCTTTCGTTCCTCCTGTTTTCTTCTCATCCAAAACAAAATCGCCCCAATTGCCGGAGCTATCCCTAATAGCCCGATCCCAAAAGTTTTTTTGGAAAAGTTCCCCCCGTTTACCTCTTGGTTTTGCCTTCCTTCCAAAGTCTTCTTTGAGTTCTCTGGCTTGTGTTTGCGAAACAGCACTTTATCCGCAAAGCTTTCGGCAAATGTCTTCTTCGGCACAATTCGGAAATATATATTTTTTTCAGAAGTATTTCCTGCCATGTCTGCCGCCTTTACCGTCACTTCATAATCTTTACATACATCCAGCGTATATTCATATGCCCTGTTTCCTGGGGTAAGTTTCTGCTCCTCTCCATTGATCAGTATCTGCCTGATTGCGTCCTCTGTTCCTTTTACCTCCGCCTTAAAAGTACGCTCCTCTTCATATTCTCCCCCATTCTCAATATTACGGAATACGATCTCCGGCGCAGTCCTGTCTATGATAAACTCTGCCGACGACTGCGCTTTGTTTCCGGCGGCATCCGTTACTTTTACCGTCATCTTATGCGCTCCTTCTGAATCAATTGTCTCGCCCATGTGGTAAAGCCGCCCATCCACCCGGACTTCATAAGAATACGTAGTAAAATCCCATATCATCTTATTGGGCGGATAATCCCACCGGAACTTTTTCAGATATTTTCCTCGCAGCGTTTCCACCCGCCGGATTACCGGATCCGTCTTATCTATGATAATCTGCATTTCCTCTTCTGCCGCTTGTCCGGATGCGTCCTTAACATAAGCTTTGATATAATAGGTTCCATCTTTATCTAATTTCTGAGAAAGAGTCCTTTTCATTCCATCTCCACCCCAGGCGGATGCAGGCAGCGATTTTCTTTTTCCTTTAACATTTTCCCAGATAATTTCTGCATAATACTCCTGAAACATATTTTCCTCTTCCGTTTCACAGGTAAGCATTATATCTCTTCCCGCAATCATATAATTCTTCGCCCCGGACAGCTTAAGCCGCGGCGGCTTATTATCGATGTAGACTGTTTTTACCCGCTCGCTTCTGTTCCCCGCCCTGTCCTGTGCGGCAATCGTCACTTCCACTCCTTTTCCCTGCTCTGATGCCTGGGCGATCAAAAAATCTCCTTGTGCCTTATCCGTATTTCCCAGCACTTTGCCATCCAGCTTGCATGTAATCTTTTCTATTTTACTGCCTGTTCCGTCTCCCTTTACTGAAAGGACTGTCTTTCCCTGATACCATGTTTCAAATCCCTTTGGAACGCTCATATGGATCTCCGGCGCTTTCGTATCAACCAGAAACTCCTTTTTCATTACAAATTCCTCTAATTTCTTCCCCTCCTCATCTTCCATCCAAATGTGCAGGATATTTTTCCCTTCCGCAAAAGCCTTCCCATCAATAACTGCTTTTTCTCCCTGACCTTTAAGCGTCCTCTCTTCCTGCATTTTATCTCCGTGGGTCAGCCTGTACCTTGTCGCGCCTCTTTCACTGACATGCCTGATCGCGACTTCCGGTTTCCTGATATAATATCCTTCGTTTCCGTCTGCCTCGGGAATTTTTGTTTCATACTTCTCAATTGGCTTTTCTTCCGGGAGCGGCGGTTTTTCTTCTTCTCCGTCTCCCGCATCCCCGCCTCCATCTCCCTCTGACTCTGTTTTATCCTGGACGTCTCCCGCATTTTCCTGAGAGCCTCCTTCAGCTCCGGCATCTCCTCCATCTCCCGGCACTGCCGTATTCTCCCCCTTTATATTCGTCTGCCCGGCTCCTCCCGCGTATATCACAAAATCCCCCTGCATGTAAATCATGTACATCACAACCGTCAGCGCAATAAGATATTTTATTTTGCCTGCCATATGTTTTCTCCTTCCAAATTAATTCCATGTTCTCTCATTAATTTCTGAAACTCCTCATGCTCTGAAAGTTCCGGGCTTTCCTTTAACTGCGACCTGATACTCTGAATACACAGCTCCCGGTCTATGCCCCCGTCTTTCAGCAATGTTCCAATATAAAGCGTCCTTAATTCTATCGATCCCTCTATCTCTCCGATTCCTTTTCTGAGCAATTCCTGTGCCTCGCTGCTTTTTCCGGACAGCTCTAATAGATGAGCCGTTTTTTTATAAATCTCTTCCCTTGCTTTCTCATCTTCCTCATATTCCATCTGCTCTCCATACATATCTGCCGCCTCATCAAACTCGCCAAGGCCCTCGTGGGCGAATGCCAGATAGCCCAGAACCTCAGACAAGTCATCCCCGGCGGTTTCCCTGATACATTCTTTTCCCAGTCTCAAAACCTCTCTCAGATCCTTTTCTTCCCCTAAAGAGATATACCCCCTTATCATGCATCGATAATAGTCCGGCTTTTCTCCGATTTTTTCCCCATTCACTTTTTGAATCTCCGCCTCTGCCCCTGACAGCGCATCCCTTAGCCTCTCCGGAAACGAACGGTTCCCTTCCCCGGAAAGGGTTTCTGCAATTACCTCCATATGCTCTGCCAGAGCATATTCTCCTGCCTCTTTAAAATATTCCCGGCTCTTTTTATAATCTTTAAACTTCAGAAAGTGCACAAGACCCAGTTCCATGCTCAACTGGCTTTCCTTTTTCATTTCCTGGTTTTCCCTGTCTTCCGCCGCCATTACCTTTCCTTCCGTCCTGTTCCCCGCCTGACCCCCTTCCTGATTCTTTTTTTGTTTCTCGCTTTTTTGCTCTTCCGATACGGAACAGATGCTATGTACAGCCATATACCCGCCCCCTGCCGCCAGCCCTGCAATCATGCACAAACCCAGCACGGTAATTGCAAAACGGATAGTAGGTTCCGCTTGTATCTGCTTATCTTTTTTTGATTGGATATTTTTTGGAATGATTTTCTGAATTTCCGAAACATTTTGAAATGATTTTTTAGAATTTCTGTCTAAGCATCTTGAGATGATTTTTTTTAGCTTTGACTCTTCTTTTCTGGTAAGATACGGCTCCACATCTGATTCAGAAAGTAAATACTGCACTGTCCTTCCAAATCCGTATATATCAAGCCCAACGCTTTCTTTCTGGTAATAAGGCTCATCCGGCGGCAGGAAATGCTCCCGGACCGTACGGCGTTTCATTAGCCTGAGCTGCCCGGCATTTGAACCCGCATTAATATCCAGAAAAAACACTTTACTGTCTTCAGAAATGATAATGCTGTATGGATTTACATAGCGGTAGCATGGATTTCCCCGGCATCGGTGTATCTGCGACAGTTGTCCGGCAATACCGCCGATTATATGAAACAGCTCTTCTTTCTTTACGCAAGGATGGTATTTTATCCATCGCACCAGAGTCTTTCCCTTTACATACTCCGAGCTGATATAACAGACTTGATTATGTTCAATCAGCCGCAGAACATCATATTCTTCTTTTATTTCCAAACGCAACACCTCTTTTTTTAATACTGTGGGAATATGGATTTTTACTCAGCCTAAAGGAACATTAAAGATAAAATAGATTTTAAGAATGATTAGAGTAATTCATATATTAAAAGAATTCATGAAAAAAATCAAGAGTTTTTTGAGGATTTCCGCAATTTATATTTCTGGCAAATAGCCCGGGAGGACAAATCCTCCCGGGCAGTGTTTTATTTTTTGTTTCTCTCGCTTAATTCCCTCGGTGTATAAAGGTGTCTCGGAATCCCATCTACCATGACTGGAGACACATCTCCCTGAATCAGCGGCCTTACATAAGAGATGAACTCGCTTGACACATATGTTCCGTCTTTCGTCACCCACTCCGGCGGAACGAGTTTTTCGTCATTGGCAATCTTATGCACATCTTTCACTTCTGTTCCGCACTGATACGGATCGTCAGAAAGCCTCTGCAATACAACCATCTTACCGCTGTCTCCCTCGTCCGCTGCCTTCACAGCCGCACCGCCTACCTGATAAGCCTCTAAGATATCCACACGGGATGCCGCGTGGGATGCCGCTCTCTGGAGCGTGCTGAGCTCGATCGCACGGGTCTTGCAGCCAAGCTCTCCTGCAATATAGCTTGCAAGGTAAGCTGCTGTTCCGGAAAGCTGCTTGTGCCCGAACGCATCTACAAAATCAACGCTGTTGCCAAGCTCGCATACATAATTGCCGTCCTCTGTGCGGATTCCTTCTGATACAGCGACAACAACCGATGTCTTCTTATCCAGAATCTTCTGAACTTTATCCCTAAACTTAACCAGGTCAAAAGAATGCTCCGGCAGATAAATCATATCCGGCCCTTCGCAGTCCTCTCCCTGTGCAAGCGCCGCAGCGCCGGTAAGCCAGCCCGCATTGCGTCCCATGATCTCTACGATGGTAACAATCCCTTTCGCGTACTCCAGGCAGAATCCGTCACGGATGATCTCCTTCATGGAAGTTCCGATGTACTTCGCCGCACTTCCGTATCCCGGCGTGTGGTCTGTAAGCGCAAGGTCATTGTCAATGGTCTTCGGGCATCCTACAAATCTTGTGGGATGGCCGGTAATAATCGCGTAATCAGACAGTTTCTTAATGGTGTCCATAGAATCATTGCCGCCGATATAGATAAACGCCTCGATATCAAGCTTATCCAAAATGGAAAAAATCTTGTCATAAACTTCCCTGTCCTCATGAATCTCCGGCAGCTTATAACGGCAGGAGCCAAGGAACGCCGCAGGAGTTCTCTTAAGCAGCTCTGCGTCAAGCTCTGTCTTGATATGGTCGGAAAGGTCGATATACTTTTCCTCCAAAAGACCCTGCACCCCGTGCAGCATACCATATACTTTATTCGCTCCACGGTCCTTCGCAGTGCGGTAAACACCTGCAAGACTGGAGTTTATCGCCGCTGTCGGCCCGCCGGACTGTCCAACAATAACATTTCGTTTCATAATTCCAATACCTTCCTTCTACTATATGTCTAAAATTTCTCAATAAAGCTATTTTATTATATTTTGTGCCATCTGTCCACTGAAAAATAAAATAGGCCGGCTATTCCTCTTCCATCCTACGTATCTCCTGCTGTGCAAAGATAAATCCCTTCATACACCCGTTTCCGGATGCGTCAAGCACTTCCCCGTCCTCAACTTCCGCCTCTATCTCACAGTGATTGTCACAAATTTCACACCGAATCTTCTCAATCTTCATCCTTCGCCCAGCCGTAAGCATACTTTACGGCTTTCTCCCATCCTTTTATTTTCTTTATACGTGCCTCTTCTTCAATCTGAGGAGTAAACTCCCTGTCCATCGCCCAGTTTTTCACCACTTCCTCCTTGTCCTTCCAGTAGCCGACGGCAAGCCCCGCAAGGTAAGCCGCTCCCATGGCCGTCGTCTCAATGCACCGGGGGCGCTTGACCGGCGCATTGATAATATCCGCCTGAGTCTGCATGAGGAAATCATTGGCACTGGCTCCGCCGTCCACTTTAAGGGCGCTTAAAGGAATCTCCGAGTCAGCCTCCATGGCATTGAGCACGTCATTTACCTGGTAAGCCAGCGATTCCAGCGTAGCCCGGATAATATGGTACTTGTTCACGCCCCGGGTAAGGCCCACGATGGTTCCTCTGGCATACTGATCCCAGTGGGGCGCCCCAAGCCCGGTAAACGCCGGCACCACATAGCATCCATTGGTGTCGCTGACCTTTCGTGCCATGTACTCTGAATCCATGGCAGAATCAATCAGGCGCATCTCATCCCTTAACCACTGGATGGCGGCTCCCGCCACAAAGATAGAGCCCTCAAGCGCATAGTATACTTTCCCGTCAAGCCCCCACGCGATAGTGGTAACAAGCCCGTTCTCGGAAAACACCGGTTTCTCGCCCGTGTTCATCAGCAGAAAACAGCCTGTTCCATAAGTATTTTTCGCATCTCCCGGGCGGAAACAGGTCTGGCCGAAAAGCGCCGACTGCTGGTCGCCTGCCGCCCCCGCAATGGGAATGGCGCCCCCGAGAAAGGACGAATCCGCATGTCCGTACACACAGCTTGAGGGAAGGGCTTTCGGCAGCATCGCCTCGGGAATATCCATAATCTCCAAAATCTCTCTATCCCACTCCAGCGTATTGATATTAAAGAGGAGCGTCCTGGACGCATTGGAATAATCCGTCACATGCACCGCGCCTTTGGTCAGTTTCCAGATAAGCCACGTCTCCACAGTTCCGAAAAGCAGCTCTCCATTTTCCGCCTTCTCTCTTGCTCCCTCCACATTATCCAAAATCCACTTTATCTTCGTTCCCGCAAAATATGCGTCGATAATCAGCCCCGTCTTTTTGCGGAACATCTCCGTATATCCCTTTTCCTTTAGCTCGTCGCAGTATTCCGCCGTCCTGCGGCACTGCCACACAATCGCGTGATAGACCGGCTCCCCCGTAGATTTATCCCACACGACAGCCGTCTCCCGCTGGTTCGTGATTCCGATTGCCGCGATATCCTCCGCTGCCGCCCCAATCTTGTTCATCGCCTCCACCGCCACTCCAAGCTGCGAAGACCAGATCTCATTGGCGTCGTGCTCCACCCAGCCCGGTTTGGGGAAATACTGAGTAAATTCTTTCTGCGCCACACTGCAGATCTCTCCCTTTTCGTTGAACAGGATACTGCGGTTGCTGGTTGTGCCTGCGTCCAATGCCATAACATATTTTGCCATGTATTTTCACCTCTTTTGACCATTATTTCCACCTGGAAAATCTATTATTAACATTGTATCACATATTGGGGCCGTTTCGGTATAATTTTAATATAATCAGTTCTATCATTATATTTTCAAGATAGCCACGCCAAACGCCCTTTTCAATGTATGTGCCCTTTTCCTTATCCTGTCCTGCTTTTCCCGCACATCCAGACATGGAAACTGCCAGGCATATGCCCATAACAAAACTGATTATCCGATATGAAAATTTACCCATCAGCAATCCTCCTCCCGCCACCATTCCATAATTGATAAACTACACTTGTTTTGCTGTTTCCAGTCTCTTTATGCACCTTCAAGTAGATTTAAGGTCAAGGAAATTTCCTGTTGAGCTGCAAATTTTTTCAAAAGGCAAATATAAAAAGCACTCCAGAAATCCAGAGTGCTTTTCTTTCTTATTTTCAAGAAATATATAACGTGGGCGAGAGGATTCGAACCCCCGACCTTTTGGTCCGTAGCCAAACGCTCTATCCAGCTGAGCTACGCCCACACAGTTGTACCTCTCTACAACAGAACTAATTATATCTCATCTTTTGCTGTCTGTCAACTAAAAATTAGAATTTTCCCCAATCAACCTGATTCTAACACGGCTTAAAAAAAGACAAATCCTTTCTCTTACTTGCGCGCTCCTCCCTCCCCCCCTGCAACTGGCATGTCTCTTTCTTTCAAATCTGGACTTTCCATCACAGCCACTCTCATGCTAGAATATCAATTGCCAGAATACCAATATAAGGAGTTCATATATCATGACAAAAAAAATCGCTGTAATCAACGACCTGTCCGGGTTCGGCCGCTGTTCCCTGACGGCTGCCATATCCGTACTATCCGCTATGGGCGTCTCCCCATGCCCGCTGCCTACCGCCATTTTAAGCGCCCAGACCGGTTATCCCAGCTACTATTGCGGCGACTGCACAGACAAGATGGAGCACTTCCGGCATGAATGGGAGAAGATGGGAGCACAGTTTGACGGCATCTACACCGGGTTCGTGGCAAGCGAGGAGCAGATAACGCAAATCTTCCGGTTCCTTGGCACTTTCCACAAGAAAGGCAGTTTCCTTCTGGTAGACCCTGTCATGGGAGATGACGGGATTCCCTATGACATGTTTTCCGACACCCTCCTCTCCCTGATGAAAGAGCTTGCCTTTCAGGCAGATATCATCACGCCCAACGTGACGGAGCTTTGCCTTCTCACAGACACGGATTACAGCCGCATCTCGCAGACCGGGCAGTCTCAAGACCTGCTGGTAGAAATCCGCACCCTCGCCCAATCTCTGTGCAGGGGGAGGCTTAAGCACGTCATCGTGACCGGCATCCGGTTCGCGGATGATACAGGCGCAAGCCAGATGGGAAACCTCTACGCCACAAAGAATACTTATGAAGTGTTCTCCTTCCCTTACGTAGGCGGCAGCTACTCCGGCACCGGAGACCTTTTTGCCTCCTGCCTGTGCGCCGGAATCGCAAGGGGCGATAATATCCCGTCCACCATACAGTCCGCCGGGAAATTTATCGAGCTGGCCCTTACCGACTCTGTGAAAGAGCAGATTGACCGCAACGACGGCGTAAATTACGAGAAATACCTTTCCCTGCTTATGCCATAGCCTGCCAGTCATAAAACACAGGGCGGCAGATCCCGTCTGACCTGCCGCCCTTTCCCGTATTTATCCTAACTTTTCCTTCAAAAGTCTTCCCTACAAAGTCTTTACAAACCGCATAAATGCCTCGCGCCCTTCTTCTGTACACTTATAGACGCCCGCATCCTCAAGAACCTCAACGAACACATTTCCAATCTCTTTTTTCAGGATATCCGTCACATTTTCCTTCGTAACATTGTCATATTCAGCCAGAAATGCCTCTGCCCATTCCGCATGCTTTTCAATCTTTTCATTGCTGCGGATATCCTTGCCCTCGGTGATATATTCCGCCAAAAGCTCAATCTCTTCCTTAAGCCTTGACGGCAGAACCGCCAGACCCATAACCTCAATCAGGCCGATATTCTCCTTTTTGATGTGATGGCGCTTTGCATGGGGATGGTAAACGCCCAGCGGATGCTCCTCGGTCGTGATGTTGTTACGCAGCGTCAGGTCAAGCTCAAAGACTTCCCCAACCTTCCTTGCAATCGGGGTGATCGTGTTATGTGGCTCCCCGTCCGTCTCCGCGAAGATAAATGCCGCCTCATCCGTGTAGCCTCTCCATTTGCCCAGAATATGGTCTGCCAGCTCTATAAGCCTCTTCTCATCCTTGCTCCTGATGCGGAGCACAGACAGCGGCCATTTCACGATGCCGGCCTCCACGTCCTCATAACCCGGAACCGTCACTTCCCTCTCGATGGGAGCCTTCGCCATAGCGAAAGTGTAATGCCCTCCCTGGAAGTGGTCGTGGCTTAAGATGGAGCCGCCGACAATCGGAAGGTCCGCATTGGAGCCCAGAAAATAATGGGGAAACAGCTTGACAAAATCAAACAGCTTGACAAACGCTGCCTTCTCTATCTTCATCGGCGTGTGCTGCCCGTTGAACACGATACAGTGCTCGTTGTAATACACATAGGGCGAATACTGAAAGCCCCATTTGCTGTCGTTGACCGTGATGGGAATGATCCGGTGATTTTCTCTTGCGGGATGGTTCACGCGCCCTGCGTACCCTTCATTTTCCATGCAGAGCAGGCACTTCGGGTAGCTGCTGGCCTTGGCGTTCTTCGCCGCCGCGATAGCCTTCGGGTCCTTCTCCGGCTTGGACAGATTGACCGTGATGTCAATCTCGCCGTAAGGAGAATCTACTTTCCACTTCATGTCCTTCTTTACCCGGTAGCGGCGGATATAATCGCTGTCCTGGCTGAGCTTATAGAAATACTCGGTAGCCTCCTCCGGGGATTTCTCATATTTTTCCCAAAAACTTTTCTGCACCTGCGAAGGCCTCGGCATCAGGCAGTTCATCAGCCTTGTGTCGAACAGATCCCGGTATACGATGCTGTCCTCGATGATCCCGCGGGAAACCGCCTCGTCAAGAAGGTTCTTAAGCACCTCCTCAAGCTCAATGTCCTCCCCGTCAATCTCTATGTCCTCATAGCTGTCCTCGCAAAACATTTCTAACAGAAGATTCGTTGTGTAAATGCGCTCGCACTCAGGCACAAGCCCCGCCTGCACGCCGTATTCCACTAATTTTTTAATATTCTCCGATAACATGCCCGAACCTCCTTAACCAAGCTTTCCGGCGCCGTCGCCGATATCTACCACATAGAACTCCGCCTCATGGCCTACTTTTTCAAGATACGCTTTTCCAATCTCCTCCACAAATGCGTCAACCGCGTCATTTTTCACAATGCTCACAGTACATCCGCCGAAACCGCCGCCGGTGATGCGGGATCCGATGACTCCGGGCATCGCCTGTGCAAGGTCGACCAGCACGTCGATTTCCTCACAGGACACCTCATAGTCATAGCGAAGAGATTCGTGGGAGGCATTCATCAGCTTTCCGAACTTCTCGATGTCATTTGCCTTAAGAGCCTCCACCGCATTGATGGCGCGCTGGTTTTCATAAACCGCATGTTTCGCCCGTTTCCGGCGAACCTCGTCCTTCACAGCGCCTTTGTGCTCCTCAAACTGCTCTTCCGTAAGATCTCCCAAAGTCTTGATGTCCACAACCGCCTGCAGTTCCTTAAGCGCCGTCTCGCACTCATTTCTCCGGTCGTTGTATGCAGAATTTACCAGGCTGTGTTTCACCTTGCTGTTGGTGATGACAATCTTCGCATCCGGCAGTTTTACAGGGGCGTAGGTGTAATTGAGCGTATTCGTATCCAGGAAGATCGCGTTGTCCTTCTTTCCCATAGCGCTGGCAAATTGATCCATGATGCCGCAGTTGCACCCGTTAAAGTTATTTTCCGCATCCTGCCCGATAAGCGCGATATCTACCATGGAAACGTCAAATCCAAAAGTGTCCTTCAAGATCACGCCCGTCAGGACTTCTAATGACGCAGAAGAAGATAAGCCGGAGCCGTTTGGAATATCACCGTAGATCAGGATGTCCATGCCATGGGCCATCTTAAAGCCACGCTTTTCAAATGCCCATACAACTCCCTTCGGGTAATTAGTCCAGGACGCCTCTTTCGTCGCCGCGATCTCATCAAGGCTTACTTCCACGATTCCCACAGAATCAATATTGACCGAATAAAGCCTGAGCATCCTGTCCTCCCGGTCTCTTACGATACCGTAGGTTCCCAGGGTGAGGGCGCAGGGAAATACATGCCCTCCGTTATAATCGGTGTGCTCCCCAATAAGGTTCACGCGTCCGGGCGCGAAATATGTACGGACCTCGCCGCCTTCCCCGAAAGTTTCATAAAATGTCTTAATCAGCTTTTCTACCATTTTATCGCTCTCCTTTTCGTTTTATAGCCGAACTGCTAAATTTGCCTTGCAAGAAGTTCTCCCTTGCTTTATGATTATAATGATAATGAGAATAAAGCTTTCGCGCAATAAGAATATTGAACTTTTTTATAAGGATATTGAGGGAATTTGAATTATATATGGAAAAGGAATTACAGATTATGGAAAAAACGCAGATTAATACCGAGAAGAACCAGAAAGAGATCAAAAAGCATGGGGATTACAGTTTTCCGGTGGAAGTCAGCATCGAAACAATCCAGTCTTATGAGCAGGGCTCTTTCCTGTGGCACTGGCACCCGGAAGTGGAGCTTACGTGGATCATGTCCGGCGCCATCGAATACCGTGTCAACAACCAGAGCTACATCCTAAAAGAAGGCGAAGGGCTTTTCGGCAACAGCAACACCCTCCACTCCGGTTACATGAAAGACGGGCAAGAGTGCACTTATCTCTCCGTCACCTTCCATCCCAGGTTCCTCTACGGGTATGAAAACAGCATCCTGCAGACAAAATATATTGATTTCATCACGTCAAATGACAGCTGGCCTTCACTGAAACTTGAAAAGCATGTAGCATGGCATCAGGAAGTCCTTGACCAGATAAAAGGGCTTTACCATCTGTCATTAGAAAAAACAGCGGACTATGAACTTACGGTTCATATCATGCTCATGCAGATTTTCAGGAAACTCTATCATTATTTTTCTAACCTTCCTGAAAAGCAGCGGCATCCTCAGAAACACCTGCAAAGGCTCAGGGATATCGTCTCCTTTATCCAGAGCAATTACAGCCAGGACATCACCCTGGACGACGTGGCGTTCCATGTGAACATCTGCAAAAGCGAATGCTGCCGTTTTTTCAAGAAACATATGAATATGACGATTTTTGAATATCTGCTGTTTCTGCGTGTGCAAAACAGCCTCGCATTTTTAAAAGAAGGCGAAACCATTACAAAAACTGCAGGGCTTGTTGGATTTTCAAGCCCTGCATACTACGGACAGATTTTTAAAAGGTATATGAAATGTACTCCAAAAGAATACCGCGACAGCATCATGAACGGATACCCTCAGTAAACAAAGGAACACACGGTCCTTTGTTCACTGAGGGTAATAGCAAAAAATAAAATTTAGGTATTCCATTTTGATGATAATGTGTTATACTAAGCAAGTGTGGAGACGTACCGAAGTGGCCGTAACGGGGCTGACTCGAAATCAGTTTACCGGTTTTGCGCCGGTACGAGGGTTCGAATCCCTCCGTCTCCGTGTTCCCAAAATATGGAAACTCCTGTGTTTATCAGGGTTTCCTATTTTTTTGCAGAGACATAGTATGCTTTTTCGCTCAAAATGCCTGAACTTTCCCTTCCACATACTTTAAAAATGCCTGCATGAACTCTTTCCTCCGAGCCTTGCTGACCATAACCTCAGACCCCTCTTTCAGGTATACCTGCGTTCCGTCTATCCTCTGGATCTCCTGCATATTGACAATATACGCGGAATGGCATCGGAAAAAGGGCTGCTTCCATAACAGTGTCTCATAATATTTCATCTTCCTGTACACCGTATAAGTGTCTGTCCTTGTATGGAGCCTTACATTTCGTCCATAAGTTTCAAGGTACAGGATGTCACAAAATTCAAACAGCACTTTTCCTTTATCCGTCCTGTCCCAGAAGCGGTTGGCATCCTTATCATTGATCTGATAGATCATCCGGTTCATTTTGTTTTTAAATTCTCTATAATCCAGTGGTTTCAACATATATCCGGCTGCATCAACATCATACCCTTTTACCGCATATTCAACGTGCGACGATATAAAGATGATCTTAACCTTTTGGTTAAATCCCCTTATCTTCCCTGCCATCTCTATGCCATCCTCGTCAGCCAGGACAACATCCAGAAAAATAAGGTCTATATCATTCTCACGCTCAATCACATCCATCATTGATTCCGCACGCTGGCAGGTAAATATTGAATAATGGTTCTGCGTTTCCTGTTCATACTGCTTCAAATATCTGATCATTACCTTCACAAACCGAGGCTCATCATCACATATTAATATCTTCACCTATCCCACCATATGTTTCCTTCTTCTTTTGTACCAGAATATCAGGTATCTCAGGTTCTCCCCCGAACAGCAGGCATGGCCAGTCTCTGGCAGTCAGAAATACTGCCGACATCGCAAGCATGACCGTCGTTTTTCCCAAAATATTGCTCATTGCCAATTTCATACTGTTAATTCTTCTTTTCATCGTATAACACCCTTCCTATCATAAACATAATTTCAGCCCAAAAAATACCCGCCAATCCAAAATAAGCCATTGAGCCAGAAAGCAAAGCGAAACATCCAAGCAAAGCGTAAGCCATGGCCAGAGTCTTTATCTTCCTTAGCCTTCTTATCTTTTGGGGAAAAGGATTCCTCGGCGTGCCCAGGGGCGCATATTTTACAAGAAATACCGTCAGCGCCAAATCTACAGCTAAAAGATACTCCAAATGCATCCCAGCAAAGCCCTGCAATAAGATTACGCTGCTGAAAGCAGCAATCGTGATGCCAAGACATCCTTTCAGCGTTTTCGCGTGAAATCCGCCGGAAAATCCCTTTAATGAGCAGAACGACACTAAAAACAAAATGCTCTCAAAGAATCGGCGGCTTATGATTCCCAACCCCAAAACCACAGATAAGTTAAACAAGGTAGACACCAGTATCCTGCTCCCAAACGCAATCACTTCACCCATTTCTTTTGTCTTATCGGCGTCTTTTGCATTATTTTGAATAAAATCGGAAAGACGGCTGGATAACAATTCAATCATTCATTTTTACCTCTGCAGAAATATGCTTAGATTCTACACCTCATGTATGGAAAACATTTCCCAAATGACTAATCCGTCCTTTTTAACGCTTAATCGGGATTATAATATTCATTTTAAATACATGATCCTTAACTTCATAATTAAACGTACCGCCGTACTTATCCAACGAATCCTGTATGCATCCCATCCCCAGGCCGTGGTTCTTATAGTCCTTCTTCTGCGTCGGCAGGAACTTTGTATTTGCGGATTCCAGTTTTGTGGAATTCTCACTTTTGATCACAAGAAAATCATTGTAGCTGTCCGCAAACATTTTAATGTATTTCTCACCTTCGTACCGCTCACACGCCTCAATCGCATTGTCCAAGATATTCCCGAAGATTACACAGACATCTATCAGATTCATAAAGCTGCCGTCTGATAAGTCCATGCTGCATTCAAACCGGATCTTCCCGGCCTCACAGCTCTTTTTCTTTTCATCTACCAGCAGGTCAAGAACTTCGTTCCCGGTATACGTCTTCCGGTCAAATTCCGTAAAATACTCATTCAGCGATACTAGGTACTTCTCCCGCAGGCTGTCATTCTCCAATTGCCCCGCAACCAGTACATGGTTCTTCAAATCATGATACACTCTCCGCATCTGTTTCTTATAATCGCTGATCTGCTTATAATACTCAGTCTGAAACTGGGCCTTTTTGGAAAGCAGCTCGATTTCCCTCTTCTGCGCCTCCATCGTATCCCTCTGCCTGATAAATACAAAAAATCCGATGATAAAACCATAGATCATAACGATGTTCACCACAAAAGCAATCTGGAAAACGGCATAATTCGTCTTTTCCATCAGCATGCAGGATACAATAAAATAGAGATAGCCTAAAATCGCAAGCAAGACCAACACGCTCCAGCCAAGCCTCTTCACTATCTCTCTATGTGTCTCCCTTATACTGTTGATAAAATTCAGAAAAATCAGTTCAATGCTGCGGGCTATCAATAAAAATGCCGCCCAAAAGAACACCGTCTTCATCCGCTGTTCCAACGCATTGCTTTTCTGCTGGAACATTAGAATAACCGATACGGACAGTTCCGCCAGTATGGCAGAACACATGAGTTCCGCGCTCCTGGCTGCCGCCGCTTTTACCGGAACCCTGTAAAGAATCCAGGTTATCCCGATGTAAAAAAGCAGGCTCATGAAGACTCGTTCATGGAATGAATCCATGCCGTTCTTATTCATAAACACCGTCAATGCTGCCATTCCGAAAAAGCAGGCTGCCTGCACCGCCGCATATCCCTTGCGCCTGTCAAGCCTCCTGTTAAACCAGAATAAAATCAACGTATCAATGAAACAGCTTACTATTATTTTCATCATATGTATGCTCCATTTTAATCCATTAACTTTCCAATCTCTTTCTCCAATGTCTTCACGATCTTTACAATAGCACTTCTTTCTTTTTCGGTCCTCGCCTCGATTGACAGGTTATACTGAGTCTTTGGGCTAAAAGTTAAGCTGTCTTTCAGCAGTTCATCCAGGGATGTGTCCAGTACATTCGCAATGCAGATAAGCAGCTCGACGCTTAACTTCGTGCTGCCTGTCTCCACATGCGAGATATGCTGCACAGAATATTCTGTCAATTCCGCCAGCTCGCTTTGTGTATACCCTTTGTTTTTCCGTGCCTCCCGGATGCGGGCTCCCAGCATCTCATAATCCATATTGTACATCCTCATACATCTACATTTTTATTTGCGTCTTTCTGCCGCAGGTGACATGCTTCTGACAAATCCCCACATCCCCCGCTCCACATGAAGTTTAATCAGCGCCTGCTAATCTCTTGCTGCTTACTTCGCTTCAGGTAATTATAATTTTATTAAGAAATGAATTTATATGGAATATACTACATAGAGAACCATTATC
This sequence comes from uncultured Dorea sp., assembly GCA_910578455.1. Taxonomy (GTDB): domain Bacteria; phylum Bacillota; class Clostridia; order Lachnospirales; family Lachnospiraceae; genus MD308. The sequence goes on along the minus strand of CAJTQA010000025.1, from coordinate 8,083 downwards.
TCTATAGTTTAAAAAGCTGTAGGTCTTACTCTACAGCTACAATCCTTTCAGCACAAAAATCCCCGCAGGAACTGTGAAATAAATTCTTGCGGGGATGTTATTATCTTTTTATTTTTCGTATCTTTTACCAGTCTGTATATATATCAATCGTACCAGATGCACAGCCCGTATCGTAGACTTTTCCTGCTCCAAGGGATGTCTGCACTACCGTTCCTTTCGGATAATCGCTGCTTGCAACGCAAATATACCCGTCCGCATCTCGAATTGTGCCGTCTGACGCTATATGCCTTCCCGGAATCTTAAGGCCGCCGCCCGGCAGCACCTTCTGGGAATAGTAAGTCTCTCTGTGTCCGTTAAAATAATTCACGCCTTTTTTCTTCGTAAGGACACCGTTTCCTGACGGCATGTCATATCCGCCGCCCGATGACGGGGTCTTGCTTGTCTGGGCAGCCTTTTCTTCTTTCTCCTTTGCCTCCTGCGCCGCCTTTTTCGCTGCTGCCTCCCGCCGTTTCAGCTCTTCCTCTGCCGCTTTTCTTGCCTCTTCATCCTTAATCTTCTTAATCTGCTCACGCAGCGATTCAATGTCCGCCCCTGTCTGATCAGCTTTTGCCTGCAATTCTTTCTTGCGCGTACTCAGCTTGGCTTTCATATCTTTCTGGGACTTCTGCTCTTTTGTCAAATGTTTCTCCTGATCCGCAATCGTCGTCTGAAGCTTGTGCAGCTCCTCCAGCTTTTCCCGGTCATATTCGCTGATATTCTGAATAAAATCAAGCTTATTCAGAAAGTCGCTCATATTCTGCGCTTCACATACAACTTCCAGGAGCGAGGCACTGTCGTTCTCATACATATATTTGATCCTGACCTTCATCTCCTCGTACTGCTCGTTTTCCCGATGCCTGGCAATTGCAAGCTGTTCTTTTGTCTTCTCAATCTCGCCCTGTGTCTCTTCTATCTTTTCCTCAGTATCGGCAATCTCGCTTCCGATATCAATAATCTCCTCATTAATATCACTCAGCTGGTTCTTCAGCTCTGACGACTGGTTCTCCATGCTTTCTACATCCCCGGCTTTTACCGTAAGGCAAAAGCACAGAACAGCCATTGCACAGATACAGATCGTGCCTGTCCATATCCTTTTACTTGATTGAATCTTCATACTCTTCCTCCACATAACAACTAATAGTATTACGCTATTTAGTTCAGGAAATTATCTATAATAATTCCTTCTGCTTCTTCCTCTGTCATACCCATTGTACGCAGCTTGACTAACTGTTCATCATTGATTCTTCCAATTGCCGCCTCATGGATGATAGCAGCATCTAAGTGCCTTGCATTTATTTCCGGAATTGAACTTACCTCTGCCTTGTCCATAATGATGGAATCACATTGTACGTGTGCCCGGCATCCTGCATTTCCCACCGCTTTCGGATGAAATGTCTGTTTCGAATTCCCCTTCGCCACAGAACGCGATACAATCTGTGCAGAACTTCCCTCTCCGTTTAACTGTACCTCCATATTGGAAACCGCCGTCTGGTCATCATGCGTCATCAGCTTTTCTACCACAAACAGTTTCGAACCTTTTCCCATGAAAATGTTTGTCTCCCTCTTAGTCGAGTCTACACCTTTAATCTGTGCAGTGTCAAGGGTAAATACCGATTCTTCTTCCATATAAATATTGGTAACCGGATTCAGCACCCTCGCCCCCGTTCCGTTTCCTTCACCGTAATGTTTCTCCTCATAACGTACATTTGCGCCGTTTGCCACATGAAAAGAGTGAATCCCGTCATGGCGGCTCTCATTGCACCCGCTGTTGTGAATCCCACACCCGGCTACAATCGTTACTTCCGCGCCTTCCGCTATATAAAAATCATTGTACACTACATCTGTCATGCCCGATGCGTCTACGACAACAGGGATATGCACCTGCTCGCCTTTCGCACCGCCGTCAATATATACATCGATCCCCGGCTTGTCTTCCTTTTTCTTAATCCTGACATGTTCACTGTCTCCGTGGCACAGCGCGATACCATTGTGCCGGAGATTAAATGCCCCGTCCTGGGAAAATCCCTTCCCGTCAATCTGCTCCAATATCTTCTGCGTAATCTCGTCTAATGTCATCATCGCCGCCACCCTACTCCCTTTCCAGGCAGACACAGCTATCCGCCGTATTTATCAATTTCGGAAGCATCTCTTCTGCGTTCCCGATAGAACCGACCTTTCCGCCTTCAATCACCATGATCCTGTCCGCCATGCGGATAATCCTCTCCTGGTGGGATATAAGTATCAGGCTCTGCTCCTTCTTCTTATGAATCGCCTCAAATTGGCGCACAAGCATGGAAAAACTCCAGAGGTCAATCCCCGCCTCAGGCTCGTCAAAAATGCACAGCTTATGCGTCTTTGCAAGCACGGTCGCAATCTCAAGGCGTTTCATCTCTCCTCCCGAAAGCGTCCCGTCTACTTCCCTTGTAATGTATTCATTGGCACAAAGCCCCACTGCGCTCAACATCTTGCAGCACTCCGGCTTAGACAATTCCTTCCCCGCAGCAAGCGATAAAAGACGGATGACCGTCATGCCCTTGAATCTGGGCGGCTGCTGAAAAGCAAAGCCAAGCCCCGCATTAGCCCTGTGGTTAATGTCATAAGAAGTGATGTCTTCACCGTCCAGTATAATCTGCCCGCTGTCGGCTGTTTCAATTCCCATCAAAACCTTCGCCAGAGATGATTTCCCTCCGCCGTTCGGCCCGGTTATGACAAGCATCTCGCCGTCGTCCACTTGAAAACTTATATCTTTAACAATATTTCTTTCTATTCCATTCTCATTGACTTTAAATGTCAGGTTTTTCACTTCAAGCATAATAATTGCTCCTTTCCAACCATAATACATTATAATCGAAAGAGTGAATTTACGCAAGTGGCATACGAATTTATTGTAAATTACGCCTGTTTGCCAGGAATCGAAGCAATCTACAGGCATCTTCAAGACAAGTTCCTGCATCCGCTCCAAATAAAATTTCCGCCCATATTTCATCCATTTTCGATATTGACGGTTTGTTTAAATCTAGGAATCTAATATTGGAAACTTCATCCTGTATCTTTTGGATTTCTGACGGGGAGATATCAGCAAACACCGGTACATGCGTAGTAATAATATCTCCCACTTCCCCTTTTCTTACTCCGGCATGGTTCTTGCACATCACTTCACATTCCAGCTGGTAAAAAACCGTCGTCATATAAGATGCCGCAATCTCCGCCTCATCCATAGACGGATATGTGAATACAGCAAAGGAAGATACTTGGCGCTGTCATATGCAAAAATTCCATCAAAATCCACCTTATTTGCTTCTATACAAACCTGTTCAACATCATCATGGAATTTACGGATATCATACTTGATTTCAGATCTCCTGACTGCCCTGAAAGCTCCACGTATATATTCATACATCAACATTGCCATGCTGCTTTTCCATCTTTTATCATCAGCGGCGACAGTATTCATATAAGACAGGAACTGGTCTAAAGCAGACAGATACTGATACTTGTCCTTTTTAAATTTATCAATCAATTCGGCAAATGCCGCCGCAAGTTTCTTTACAATCGTACTCTCATCATCCATGGAAAAATCACATATACTTTCCATGCCCGGCGCGAGCATTTGCTGATATACCCTCGGCTTTGAAGTATCATACCGGAAGCTTATCAGTTTTTCTAAGTTCGTCAAAACATAGAACGGCTTTTCATTTTGCGGATGATTCATCTGCACATATGACTGGGCCTGAATTTGATAGCGTGTACTTTGCACGTCCGCGGGAGTTCTCTTCACTTCAATAACGCAAAGATACTTTTGTGTATGGATATTTCTGATAACATAATCCATCTCCAGCTTTTCCACATACTGATGATGCAAAACTTCATATTCACGGCTCAATCCCAGACTCTTTAACGCCTGGTTAAGCGCCTCTTCGCACAGCGGATGAAATGTTTTTACTTCCGAATCTGCATAACTAATCATTCTTTTCTCTCCATCTATGTACTTTTTTAACTCTTTCGCCATAATCTCCGCCAGCATCGGCGGAACCGCATTCCCAACAATCAGATTCCTCCCTTGCTTACTGGATGAAACAATAACATATGAATCAGGAAATGACTGTAACCGTAACGCTTCCCGGACAGTAATCAGACGGTCTTCTCTATAGTGTATATTACACCCGACATTGGGTCTGTTGAAATATGTATTAATTGTATATGACGGTTCATCCGGTTTCATCCGGCCATAGCATGTCGTATGCCCGCCATCCCTTTGCAGTCGCCTTATCCGGCCAGACGCCACCTCAGACGGAATATCCATATAATTCCCGCCGGGTTTTACATGGCTCACAATAAACTTATCCAGTTCGCTCATCTGAGGCACAAAGTGCTCCGTAACCTCTCTCCCGCCGCGCATCCTCTTCTGATATTCTGTCCTGGGCATTTCTGAATAAACTGCTCTGCCATTCTCATTGCAAATCGCCTTTGGGAGATCGTCCAGCGCATCTTCTGCACTGACATATTTCTTTAGGCCATCTCCTGATTCATTGTGTGTAGCCGGAGGAAACAAAAATTTTGCCCCGCCTTTTAGCCCCACAATAATAACTCTTTTTCTTCTCTGCGGAACACCATAGTCCGCGGCATTCACCACCTGTGTTGTTATCGTATAGCCGATTTCCCGAAACGCTGTCTTCAATAAGCTGATGACCTTTTCCCCTTTGGCATTTTTTGCAGACAAAAGACCTGTTACATTTTCAAACAAAAACGCCTTTGGCTTTATTTCTTTTATGATACTGATATATGTCCATACCAATTTGCCTCTGTCATCATCTGCATTTCTGTTTCCAGCAAGAGAAAAGGACTGGCATGGCGGCCCGCCAATAACAATGTCAGCATGGGGAATATCCTTCACATCAATTTTATTTATATCTTCGCATATAATATGCTCACCAATGTTTGCCTTATAAGTATTGACCGCATTTTGGTTGTTATCTATTGCCCAGATTATTTTAAATCCTGCTGCTTTAAAGCCCAAATCTAAACCGCCACCACCGGAAAAAAGACTAACTACCTTCGCTGCCACTACTCTTTTCCCTCCAGTCTGAATTTCCTAATCTTTTCATACATAACCTCAATCATGTTGAATTTCACTTCTGAATATTTGGATATACAATCTGTTATTTTTACAATATTACGTTTCTCATTTGCAGTCGCCAATTCTTTTGCAAGATTAATAAGCTGAGTCTTGTCATCGTCAGAAAAGAGCGTTATATCCGGGAGCCTGAGCGCCTCAATATCATACCTCTGGAGTTTCAGTAATCCTGCGCCATATTTTTTTCCGCTTTTTTCCAACTGATAATATGTAAAATAATTATTCAGCAGGGCCAGCATCAAATATTCGTCAATCTGCGGCTTGATAATGTAAAAATTGTCGCGCACCAGGCATCCTAAGTCGTTCATTATAAATTTCATATCATTGCGTACAATATAGCCAAACACAATACCTTTACTATCTATCGGACGGATTCCATACCAGTTCTCACTTTTTTGCATTTTTTGAAACAAAGTTTTAGGTTTCTTTTTATCATGTATTGTTTTCTTCCATCTCTCAAGATACTTTTCCACTCCATCTGGTACATTCCCGCAATCCTGAATATACAGCAAGTTGTCCTTGACCGCCCCCTTCGTTCCGTAACCTGTTATCGATTTGGGGCTGGATATGATCGGCAGCAGACACTTCCGGGCTTCTTCTTCTTTTATTGACGGATTTATATACATTGCATTGCACCCCGTAGTAAGCCCCCGCCGGACAGAAGCATACCTCGAAAACGGAATGTCAAATTCCACTTCCCCGCAGTCAAACGTTTTTGCTTTTTCACGCATACTGCCATCTCTTGTTTCTAAATATATGGTCTCAGTTTTATGCTCAATTTTTCCTTTCTTCAGCTTTAAAATTATAACTTCCACCAAAGCTGATTTTTCAAATACATCTCCTGATATATGCACTTGTTTCATTATGGTTGCACATGAATTCAATACCTTTTGGAAAGCCTCTCCACCCCTGGCATCCATCCAGCTGCTTGGGAAGATAACTACCAGCTCCCCATCCTCTTTGAGCAAATCCAATGCTTTAAAAATGAAATACATATACATGTTTGCGCTGCCTGGCAATTTTTTATATATTTTGTTTTTTCTGAGTTTTGCCTTAGTAATTCCTAACTGTTTCAAGTCATCTATTTTTTCCTGCCTTATGTAAGAAGGATTCATAATAATCCCGTCATATCTCCTTGTGCCGGCGACTTTTAAGAAGTCACTGTTATAAAGGTGGAACTTTGGATACTGCACCTTAACATTTTTATATAATTCTTTATCAATTTCATAACCTTCAACATTTGTAAAACCCCGTTGCATGACCATTTCTAAAAACACCCCTGCGCCAAAGCAGGGATCCAAAATAAGCGCATCTCTTTCCACTTCAAACATCGATGCCATATATGCTGCAACCGCTCTATCCGTAAACACTTGCCCTAAATCCATTATCTATTATCCTCACACTCTTTCTCACCGTGTCTTTTGTCGCAATCATGTAATAAGTAAAACAGATTATAGCACAAACGTTCTGGTATCTCAATGCATTTTATTAAATAAAACAGCGATCTTAAATTCTATTTTGTTGATTTATGTCTTATCAATTGATATAATGCCATCAAAATCAGAATTACTGCGGAGGATACTACGGGGAGTTGCTGCACTAAGCTAATCGCAGTTCCTGGAGCATCAATCAACGCAAAGGAATATCCATGTTAGTCATAAGATCAATTTAAAAAAAGAACCCTTCAGTGGGCAAACAAAATTTGTAGTCATTGATTTGACAACTTAAGGACAGCGGCTCAGCCATTGTCCTTTTTATTTAATCTTATTGCCAAGACAAAAACTCCGCAGGAAAAACCTGCAGAGTCTGTTTTTGAATTTGTAAATTCCCTTGTTTCCTATCTCTTGCATAGATACTATGCAAGAGCATCCCTGATAAATGGCAATGCATATAGTGTGTCCGGATCAATATCAAGACATGTTGTGTTATCCCAATTCCCACTGATATCCCACGCAAGTGTATCGTTCATCACAGTACATCTGTCCATAAATATTTCAATTTCCTTTAAGCAGCAAAAAGCCTCTTTCTCAATCATCTGCGACATATCATAACGTACAATCTTTCCATCTTCAAAATATACATATACGGAATAATCTCGCATTGGCACAACCTGTACCACCTTTGGAAACATACCCTCACCTCCGTTACACTAATGGATTAATTCTGTTCAATGGTTTTCCATCCTTTGATAATTCCCAATTCTGCATTAATTCATCCTGATGCAGAACGCACCATGCCAAAATCAATTTTAACTGCCTTGACGGTAACGCTCCCTTAATCACTCTGGCCTCATCAATTCTAATAATTGCCTTATTCCCATTATATTCAGCGTGAAAATGCGGCGGGTTATGGTCATCATAGTACATAGTTACCCGTATTCCGTAAAACAATGAAATCTCCGGCATTTCTTAATTCCCCCATTTTTTAAGTTCAATATAAGTATATCACAATTCATTCCATAAAATAACCCACAAACAAAATCTGTCTGTGGGTTTTCTGTCTCTTTTCTGTTCGTAAATAACTGCCTATCGCTTGCTGAACTTAGAATCCCAATTTTTCACAATGTCATTAACTTAAGGAATCTTTTACATTTTGAATGGTAAAAGGTTCCTTTTTTCTGTGTTTTTGCTGTATAATAGAAATAAATAACTGATGTTTTTCTCATAAGGCAGGTGATTTTATGAAAAATTCTCAAAAACGTACCTGTTGTGATATCAGTTTGATCCATCAGGATGGCTTCCACGATTTTTGCAGGGATGGAAATCCGTCCTCTTTTATAAGAAACCGAAAAATGCCTTTAACGGATCTTCTGTTTACTATGATTAACCGAAGGGGGATTACTTTGAGTCTGGAGCTGCGCAATTATATGAAAACGGCACATCCGGGGATAGAAATATCAAAGCCCGGCTA
>CAJTQA010000024.1 GCA_910578455.1 uncultured Dorea sp. | reverse complement strand
TTAAAATACCTTGTTCAGCAAAAGGAGCGCTATTTATAATAGTTGTAAAGTGGTGAAAGAGTATTTAAGAGAGGATAATTATTTATGAAAGCAATTGCTATGTTTAATAATAAAGGCGGCGTTGGAAAGACTACATTAACTTGTAATTTAGCAGCTTTTTTTGCAAAACAAGGGAAAAAAATTATATTAGTAGACGCAGATCCGCAGTGTAATTCGACAATTTATTGTTTCAGAGATGAATTGTTCACAGAAATATATTATGAAAAAAAGGGATTTACTATTTATGATGTGATAAAGCCAGTAAATCAAGGAATTGGATATGTTAAAGAAGTGAAAAAATATTATTTAGAGGATTTCGGTTTGGATTTTATAGCAGGGGATCCACAACTTGCCCTTTTTGAGGATACGCTGGCTTCTGATTGGAAAGATTCTTTGTCAGGTGGAGAAAGAGGAATAAGAACGACTTTAACATTTAATGACTTGATTGGGCGTTTTAAAGAATATGATTATGTTATTTTTGATATGGGTCCTTCATTAGGCGCTATTAATAGAGCTATTTTGTTGGCATGTGACTATTTTATTACTCCTATGTCTTCAGATATATTTTCGTTATTAGCAATTGAAAATATAGGAAAAACTATAAAGGGATGGAGGGATTCTTTTAAAGAAGGATTTAATAGGTGTAATGATAAAGAACTGAGAGAATGTTTTCAGCCTATACCGTATATAGAGTTTTTGGGGTATGTAACACAACAATATACAAGTAAAACGATTGATGGTATTAGGCGACCAGTTCAAGCATTTGAAAGAATATTGTCGAATGTACCTGAAACAATTGAAAGAGAGCTGATAAGTGTAGTTAATAATCAGCGTGATAATATGGATTATGAGTTAGGGAGTATTCCTAATTTTAATAGTATTATTCCATTATCGCAGACAGCTCATAAGCCGGTCTTTGAATTAACTAGTGTGGATGGCATTGTAGGAGCACATTTTGCAAAAGTAAAAGATTTTAAAAAGGTTATGAACGGTATAGCAGAACGGTTTGAGATTAATATGGAGAAGATGCGATGAAATGGTCAATGGATATTATTGAGAAGATAGCAAAGAGAAAAGCAATTCTATTTTTAGGAGCAGGAATATCAGCGAATGCAGTTAGTTTAGACGGAAAAAAGCATCCTCCGACTTGGGAACAGTTTATGCGGGTAATTCTTAAGGAAATTGCTGATGATTCTATTAAAAGGTATGTAAATTCACTTTTGAAAGAAAAGGATTATTTAACTGCATGTGAGGTGTTGGTAAATAGGATCGGCAACATAAGATTTGAAAAAATTGCAATTGAAGAATTTCTAGCTCCAAAATATAAAAATCATAAAATACATGAAAATATATTAAAGTTAGATGCAAGAATTGTAATAACGCCGAATGTTGATAAAATATATGAGGTGTATGCCCAAGCGGAAACTGCAGGAACTATTTTAGTAAAAAAATATTATGACGCGGACTTGGTTAGTAAAATAAAATCAGAGGAAAGAATTATTTTGAAGATTCATGGAACTCTTGATGAAAGTTCGAAAATGATTTTTACGCGTAGTCAATATACAAATGCTCGTTATGAGAATGCGGCATTTTATAAATTGTTAGAAGCGCTTTCATTGAATTATACCTTTGTTTTTTTAGGATGTGGTTTTTCGGATCCAGATATACAATTAGTTCTGGAAAATTATTCGTTTGTTTTTCCGGGAAGCCCAAGTCATTATTTTATTACACCGGAAGATGGTATAAATGATGAATATAAACGAATTATTAAAGAGAATAGAAATCTGGAAATTATTACATATGATGCTAAAAACAATCATCAAGAATTGCATGATGCTTTAGAAGAATTAGTGCCGCTTGTTGAGGATGAGAGGACAAGAATTGCTAAGGAGATGGATTGGTAGTGCTTTCAGTTGCAGACTATTCAACAGGCTGTTTTGCAAATGGCTATGAATTTTATGACCTTTGGCGAAGAAAGTTTGTAATGTACAATACTATGTAATGGTTTGTTGCGTGTTTGAAGATTTCATTACCATTCTTTTTGAGTGAGTGGCTGGTAATAATCGTATCAAAAGTCACAAAACGGAGGTATTGCTATGAATAAATTTATTTTAAAGGCTCCCTACAAGCCAACAGGCGACCAGCCCCAGGCCATCGCCGAGCTGGTCAAAGGCTTCAAAGAGGGCAATCAATTCCAGACTTTACTAGGGGTTACGGGTTCCGGCAAGACATTTACGATGGCGAATGTCATTCAGGAATTGCAGAAGCCCACTCTCGTTATAGCACATAATAAAACGCTTGCTGCTCAGTTGTACGGAGAATTCAAGGAGATGTTCCCTGAGAATGCGGTGGAGTATTTTGTGTCCTACTACGACTACTACCAGCCCGAAGCTTACGTTCCTTCTTCTGACACCTACATTGCCAAGGACTCGTCTATCAACGATGAGATTGACAAGCTCCGCCATTCGGCGACGGCTGCGCTTTCCGAGCGCAGGGATGTGATTATCATTGCCAGCGTGTCCTGCATCTATGGACTCGGCTCGCCCATCGACTATCAGGAGATGGTGATTTCTTTGCGTCCGGGGATGATTAAGGACAGAGACGAGATGCTGCGGAAACTGATTGACATCCAGTATGACCGCAATGAGATGGACTTTAAGCGGGGAACATTCAGGGCGCATGGGGATGTGGTGGAGATTTTCCCGGCCTACTCGGAGGAATATGCAATTCGGGTAGAGTTTTTCGGTGACGAGGTGGAGCGGATTACGGAGATAGACGTGCTTACCGGGGAGATTCGGAGTGAGCTGAACCATATCGCGGTATTTCCGGCATCCCACTATGTCGTGTCGAAAGAAAATATGGAGAGGGCCATTCAGAGGATAGAAGAGGAGCTTTCAGGGCAGATTAAGTATTTTAAGGGTGAAGGAAAGCTTTTGGAGGTGCAGAGGATTTCCGAGAGGACGAATTTTGACATCGAGATGATGCGGGAGACAGGATTCTGTTCGGGGATTGAGAACTATTCCAGGCATCTGACAGGGCTTGAGGCAGGGCAGCCGCCCCACACGCTGATTGATTATTTTCCGGACGATTTTATTCTGATGATTGACGAGTCGCATATTACAATTCCCCAGGTGGGCGGCATGTATCACGGCGACCAGTCCAGAAAGTCCACCCTCGTAGATTATGGGTTCCGTCTGCCTTCCGCGAAAGATAACCGGCCCCTTAGCTTTGAGGAGTTTGAGAGCAAGATTAATCAGGCGCTTTTTGTATCGGCGACGCCGGGGCCTTATGAGAGAGACCATGAGCTTTTGCGGGCAGAGCAGGTAATCCGCCCCACGGGACTATTAGACCCGTCGGTGGAGGTGCGCCCGGTAGAAGGCCAGATTGACGACCTGGTTTCTGAGGTGAATAAAGAGATTAAAAAGAAGAATAAGATACTGGTCACAACGCTTACAAAGCGCATGGCGGAGGATCTGACGGACTATATGCGTGAGCTGGGAATCCGGGTGAAGTACCTTCATTCTGACATTGATACGCTTGAGAGGGCTGAGATTATCCGCGACATGAGGCTGGACGTGTTTGACGTGCTGGTGGGGATCAACCTCCTCAGGGAAGGCCTTGACATTCCGGAGATTACGCTGATTGCCATTATAGACGCGGACAAGGAAGGATTCCTGCGCTCAGAGACATCTCTTATACAGACAATCGGGCGCGCGGCGAGAAATGTGGAGGGGCATGTCATCATGTATGCAGACACGGTGACGGATTCCATGAGGCGCGCTATGGATGAGACGGAACGCAGGAGGGCCATCCAGGAAAGGTACAATGAGGAACATGGCATCACGCCCCAATCCATTCAGAAGAGTGTCCGGGAGCTTATCAGCATCTCTAAGAAAGTGGCGGCAGAAGAGCTGCGTCTGGAAAAAGATCCGGAATCCATGAGTGTCAAGGAACTGGAGAAACTGACGAAAGACTTGACGAAACAGATGAAGAAGGCGGCGGCTGAGCTTAACTTCGAGGCGGCGGCTGAACTCAGGGACAAGCTTGTGGAGCTTAAGAAATTGCTGCATGAGTAGGCAGGAAAAGGATTTTAGACTTTTAGATAAATAAGAGAGGATAAAAGGATGTCAAAAAAGAAAGACAACAGGCAATACATTACGATTCGCGGAGCGAACGAGCATAATCTGAAAAATGTGGATCTGAAGATTCCGAGAAATGAGCTGGTAGTGCTGACCGGCCTTAGCGGATCGGGGAAATCTTCTCTCGCGTTTGACACGATCTATGCGGAGGGTCAGAGAAGGTACATGGAATCGCTGTCTTCCTACGCCCGGATGTTTCTGGGGCAGATGGAGAAACCGGACGTGGAGAGCATAGAGGGGCTTTCTCCGGCGATTTCCATTGACCAGAAGTCTACGAACCGCAACCCCCGTTCCACGGTGGGAACGGTGACGGAGATTTATGACTATTTCCGTCTGCTCTATGCCAGAATCGGGATTCCGCACTGCCCGAAGTGCGGAAAGGAGATTAAAAAGCAGACGGTAGACCAGATGGTAGACCAGATCATGGAACTGCCGGAGCGGACGAAGATCCAGCTCCTTGCCCCGGTGGTGAGGGGGCGCAAAGGCACTCATGCAAAGCTTCTGGAGAGGGCGAAGAAAAGCGGGTATGTGCGTGTCCGTATTGACGGCAATCTCTATGAGCTTTCTGAGGAAATCGCGCTGGACAAAAATATCAAGCACAGCATTGAGATTATCGTGGACCGCCTTGTGGTAAAAGAAGGGATTGAAAAGAGGCTGACGGATTCCATCGAGAATGTCCTGCATCTTGCGGAAGGGCTTATGATTGTGGACGTCATAGACGGTGAACCGATGAATTTCAGCCAAAGCTTTTCATGCCCGGACTGCGGCATCAGCGTGGACGAGATTGAACCTAGGAGCTTTTCTTTTAACAATCCATTCGGCGCTTGTCCTGAATGTTTTGGCCTGGGGTACAAGATGGAATTTGATGAAGAGCTGATGATTCCGGACAGGCGGCTTAGCATTGCAGAGGGAGCCATCACAGTGATGGGATGGCAGTCCTGCACGGATAAAAAAAGCTTTACCTACGCGATTCTGGATGCCTTGTCCAGAGAGTATGATTTCTCTTTGGACACGCCATTCGGGGAATATCCCAAAAAGATTCAGGATGTTATACTCTACGGAACTGACGGGAAGGAAATAAAGGTTTACTATAAAGGGCAGAGAGGCGAGGGAGTTTATGACGTGGCGTTTGAAGGCCTGGTTAAAAATGTGGAGAGGCGTTACCGCGAGACGTCTTCCGACACCATGAAGGCGGAATATGAAGAATTCATGCAGATCACGCCATGCCGTGAGTGCGGTGGGCAGAGGCTTAAGCCTGCGGCGCTGGCTGTCACCCTTGGGGATAAGAATATTCATGAGGTGACGACGCTTTCCATTGAAAAATTGCAGGATTTCCTGCAGCAGATGACTTTGAGCGAGCAGCAGATGCTGATCGGAGGGCAGATATTAAAGGAGATTCAGGCGAGGACGAAGTTTTTGCTGGACGTGGGGCTTGATTATCTGACGCTTTCAAGAGCCACCGGGTCCCTCTCCGGAGGGGAGGCGCAGAGAATCCGGCTGGCGACCCAGATTGGCTCCGGGCTTGTGGGGGTGGCGTATATTCTTGACGAGCCGAGCATCGGGCTTCACCAGAGGGATAATGACAAGCTGCTCAATACGTTAAAGCATCTGCGTGACCTGGGAAATTCGGTTATCGTCGTGGAACATGACGAGGATACTATGCGGGAGGCAGACTATATCGTGGATGTAGGGCCGGGAGCCGGAGAGCATGGCGGTGAGATTGTGGCAGTCGGCACGGCAAAAGACATAATTAAGAATAAGAAATCTATTACCGGCGCATACTTAAGTGGAAGGGAACGCATTCCGGTGCCGGAAGAGAGGGCAAAACCTACCGGTTGGGTTAAGATTGCCGGAGCGAGGGAGAACAACCTGAAAAATATCGACGTTGAGATTCCTTTAGGGGTTATGACGTGCGTTACCGGCGTGTCCGGTTCGGGAAAGAGTTCTCTGATTAACGAGATTCTTTACAAGCGGCTTGCCAGAGACCTGAACCGTGCAAGGACGATTCCGGGAAAGCACAGAGACGTGGAGGGCATCGGACAGCTTGACAAGGTGATTGCCATAGACCAGTCTCCTATCGGGCGCACGCCCCGCTCCAACCCCGCCACTTATACGGGAGTGTTTGACCTGATCAGGGATCTGTTTGCGGCGACTGCGGACGCAAAGGCGAGAGGATATAAAAAAGGAAGGTTCAGTTTTAACGTGAAGGGCGGACGCTGCGAGGCATGCTCGGGAGACGGGATCCTTAAGATAGAGATGCATTTCCTGCCGGACGTATATGTTCCCTGTGAAGTGTGCCACGGGAAACGGTATAACCGGGAGACGCTGGAAGTTAAGTATAAAGGGAAGAATATTTACGACGTCCTGAATATGACGGTAGAGGAGGCAATGCATTTCTTCGAGAACGTGCCGAGCATACGGAGAAAGATGGAAACGCTTTATGACGTAGGTCTTTCCTATATACGCCTGGGGCAGCCGTCCACAGAGCTTTCCGGAGGGGAGGCTCAGAGAATTAAGCTGGCGTCGGAGCTGAGCAAGCGCAGCACCGGGAAGACAATCTACATCTTGGACGAACCGACTACAGGGCTGCACTTTGCGGATGTTCATAAGCTGACGGAGATTTTGCGGAGGCTGTCGGCGGACGGCAATACGGTTCTTGTCATCGAACATAACCTGGACGTGATCAAGACAGCAGATTACATCATTGACATGGGGCCGGAAGGAGGCGACGGGGGCGGAACGGTGATCGCCAGGGGAACGCCGGAGGAAGTGGCGCAGAACTCTGTCTCCTATACGGGAAAGTACATTAAAGATATGCTTCAGAAAGAATTAAGAAAATAAAGGTTTCTATTTGGCGGGGTTCGGGATATAATACCCGTTAGGGCATCCCGTGAATATGAGCAGGTTGAAGGGGGATTTATACATGTCAGTAGATATTGGGATTGATTTGGGGACAGCCAGTGTCCTTGTATATGTCAAGGGCAAGGGTGTGATACTGAAAGAACCCTCTGTAGTAGCATTTGACCGTGATACGAATACGATAAAGGCAATCGGCGAGGAGGCTAGGCTGATGCTTGGGCGCACGCCGGGAAACGTGATTGCCATCCGCCCTCTGAGAAAGGGCGTTATATCTGACTATACAGTAACTGAAAAGATGATAAAGTATTTTGTGCAGAAGGCTATGGGGCGCAGGACGTTCCGAAAGCCCTGCATCAGCATCTGCGTGCCCAGCGGGGTGACAGAGGTAGAGAAAAAAGCGGTGGAGGAGGCGACCTTTGCGGCAGGGGCAAGGGATGTCAACTTGATTGAAGAGCCGGTGGCTGCGGCGATAGGCGCAGGCATCGATATCTCAAAGCCCTGCGGTAACATGATCGTAGATATCGGCGGGGGAACTACGGATGTTGCCGTGATCTCCCTCGGAGGCACAGTGGTGAATACGTCGCTGAAAGTGGCGGGAGATGATTTTGACGAGGCAATCGTAAGGTTCATGCGTAAAAAGCATAACTTGCTGATTGGGGAGCGGACTGCCGAGGATATTAAGATTCAGATTGGAACCACATACCAGCTCATGGAGAATGATGCTATGGAGGTTCGGGGAAGGAATCTGCTGACAGGGCTTCCGAAGACAGTTACGGTGACTTCCGCCGAGACAGAAGAGGCATTGCGGGAGACTTCGGGGCAGATAGTGGAGGCAGTCACGAGCGTCCTGGAACGAACCCCGCCGGAGCTGTCTTCTGACATTCTGGACAGGGGAATCATGCTGACCGGCGGCGGCGCGCTGCTTCGCGGGCTGGAGGAGATGATTGAGGAACGGACGGGCATCAATACGATGACTGCCGAAGACCCGACCCAGGTGGTTGCCGTCGGTACCGGGCAGTTCGTTGAGCTTACAAGTATGTACAGGGAGTAATGCAAAAGATATATGGAAACGGTGAAAGGATATGTAGAGCACATTGTGTACCGCAATGAAGGGAACGGGTATACGGTGTTTAATCTGAATAATGACGACGGAGACCTTACCTGTGTGGGAAAGTTCCATTTTATTGAGGAAGGGGAGCTTTTGGAATTATCCGGGGGATATGCCATGCATAAACTTTACGGAACCCAGTTCCAGGTAGAGGAGGCGAAAGCGTGCAAAGCGGAGGACCTAGTGTCGATTGAGCGTTACTTAGGCTCAGGGGCGATCAAAGGCATCGGCGCGGCGCTGGCGGGAAGGATTGTCAAAAAGTTTCGGGAGGATACGTTCCGGATCATTGAGGAGGAGCCGGAACGCCTGGCGGAGATCAAGGGTATCAGCGAGCGCATGGCAAGGGAGATATCGGTACAGGTGGAGGAGAAAAGAGATGTCAGGCAAGCCATGCTTTTTCTGCAGAAATATGGGATCTCCACGGCCCTTGCGGCGAAGATATACCAGCATTACGGGCAGGGCGTTTACCGTGTCATTGAGGAGAATCCTTATCAGCTTGCAGACCATATATCAGGAATCGGTTTCAAGACCGCTGATGAGATTGCGTCGAAGGTCGGAATTCGTGCGGATTCCGATTACCGCATCCGCAGCGGTATTTTCTATACCCTCCTGCAGAGCGTGAATGAAGGACATGTGTATCTTTGCAGGCAGATGCTTTTGCGGCGGACGGGAGAGCTGCTTGGGACAGAGATTGATGATTTAGAGAAATACCTGATGGATCTTGCCATGGAAAAAAAGATTGTAGTCAAGGGGGAGAACGGAGAAAAGATTTACGCATCCCGCTATTACTACATGGAGCTTAACTCGGCAAAGATGCTGCATGACCTGAATGTCCACTATGAGATAGCCGACACTGTCCTGGAAAGCAGGATTCGCAGCATAGAGGAAAATACAGGGCTTAAGCTGGATGAACGCCAGCAGAGGGCAGTGATGGAAGGGGCGAGAAACGGGGTCATGGTCCTGACTGGAGGGCCGGGAACCGGGAAGACTACGACCATCAATGCCATGATTCACTTTTTTGAGAGCGAGGGGATGGATCTGTTCTTGGCTGCGCCTACAGGCAGGGCGGCAAAGCGTATGACGGAAACTACCGGCTATGAGGCGCAGACGATACATCGGCTGCTGGAAGTGAACGGCAACCCGGAGGAGGAGAGCCTGGGCGGATTCCAGAGGAATGCCGAGAACCCGCTGGAAGCAGATGTCATTATCATCGACGAGATGTCGATGGTAGACCTTCCGCTTATGCATGCACTGCTTAATGCGGTCATTCCAGGAACGAGGCTTATACTTGTGGGGGATGTGAACCAGCTCCCCAGCGTAGGGGCAGGGAGCGTGCTTAAAGATATCATCTGTTCGGAATGTTTTCCGGTAGTGATGCTGACAAAGATATTCCGACAGGCAGGAGAGAGCGATATCGTGGTAAATGCCCATAAGATCAACCGGGGGGAGCCGGTTGTCTTAGACAATAAGAGCAGAGATTTCTTTTTCCTAAAAAGGCAGGATGCAAATGTCATCATCAGCGTGGTGATAACTCTGGTTCAGCAGAAGATGCCGAAATATGTGGATGCAAAGCCTTTTGATATCCAGGTGCTGACTCCTATGCGGAAAGGCCTCTTAGGAGTGGAGCGCCTGAACCGGATCCTCCAGGAGTATCTGAATCCTCCCGGAGGGGGAAAGGCGGAAAAAGAAGCCGGAGACCGCATCTTCCGGGAAGGCGACAAGGTCATGCAGATTAAAAATAATTACCAGCTTGAGTGGAAGATTGAGACGAAGTATGGGCTGGAGGTTGACAAAGGCGTTGGCGTCTTTAACGGCGACATGGGGGTTGTGAGCAGTATAAACAGCTACGATGAGACGCTTGTAGTGGAATTTGATGAAAAAAGAAAGGTGAGCTATCCGTTTTCGATGCTGGAAGAGCTGGAGCACGCCTATGCGGTTACGATACATAAAGCCCAGGGGAGCGAATATCCCGCGGTGGTGATACCGCTCCTCCAGGGGCCGAGGCAGCTTTTTAACAGAAATCTTCTGTATACGGCTGTGACGAGGGCGAGAAAATGTGTTACACTTGTAGGGAATGATGCTGTCTTTCAGGGGATGATAGAAAATGGAGATGAACAGGCCAGGAATACGACCCTGGCAGAACGAATCCGTGAATTTTATTGAAAATAACAAAACTTTTGAAACTGTTTTGGCCGGAGGTATGCCCTTTTTGCGGCAAAGTATCGGCTCAGGGAATCTGCGGGGAATGTAGGAAGAAAACGGACAGGCTGAAAGTGCGGGAGCCGAAGTGCATGAAGTGCGGGAAACCGGTCA
Source organism: uncultured Dorea sp. (assembly GCA_910578455.1). Taxonomy (GTDB): domain Bacteria; phylum Bacillota; class Clostridia; order Lachnospirales; family Lachnospiraceae; genus MD308. Next base: position 39,581 of record CAJTQA010000024.1, on the reverse strand, counting down.
AAGACGCGGAGCAGGAATACTGCCGTGACTGCCTGGATGCCCGGCATGAATATGACAGGGGGGCAGCCCTGTGGGTGCATAAGCCTCCTGTGAATACGTCGGTTTATCAGTTTAAATTCCATAACCGGAGGAGCTTCGGGTCATTTTATGCGAAGGAGATGGCGGCGGAGTACGGGGAGGCGCTGGCAGGATGGGGCATAGACATCATCATCCCGGTGCCACTTTATCCCGGAAAATACAAGAAAAGAGGATATAACCAGGCGGCAGTCTTGGCAAGGGAGCTTGGAAAAGTGCTGGATATTCCGGTGGAAGAGAGATTGCTTAAAAGGATTCGGGAAACCGCTCCGCAGAAGAATCTTACGCCAAGGAAACGCAGGCAGAACCTTAATGGCGCATTTTCTGTGGAAAAACGCAGGCGTGTTTTTTTAAAGAGCAGGTCGGTGCTGCTGACGGATGACATCTATACAACAGGCAGCACAGTAGATGAGGCGGCAAAAACGCTGAAAAAAGCAGGAGCAGAAAAAGTCTTCTATTTGGCGATAAGTATTGGACAAGGAAACTGATATTTGTTATACTAAAACTAATGGTTAATTTATGACAATATATGTTTGGGGTGCATTATGATTGACGAACAGAAAGTAAAATTGATGACAAAACTTGCATTGTATGAACATACGCAGGGCAAGGAGGATTTCAAAGTCAGTGAATATTACAGGAAGGATTATGCGGGGATGCATATTTTCAGCTCTATCCTGTGGGTTACGGCCGGATATGTGTGCGTGGCGGTCATGATTGTCCTGGCAGGGCTTGATGCATTGATGGACAGCATGTCCAACAGCCTGATGATCATGTTTCTGATGATTTTTGTCGTGGGATATCTTGGCACGGTCGTTATATATGCAGTTATTTCAAGTTATATATATAATCAGAAACACAAAGACGCAAGGATGAGGGTAAAGAAATATAACCACGACCTGACAAGGCTTCTTAAGTGGTATGAAAGGGAGAAAAAGTAGATGGATGGAGTATTTGTAATCAAAGGAAAATTGCAGGAGATATACGCGCAGCGGTCTCTGGTCATCGATAAGGCGGTGCAGTTTGTCCTGGCCCTGCTGACATTTTATACGATCAATCAAAACGTCGGATTTATGAAAGCAGCAGCTTCGCCGGCAGCAACGCTGGCGCTGGCGGTGATCTGCACGTTTTTCCCGCCTATTATGACAGTCCTCGCGGCGACGGCGGTGGTGCTGGTTCACATGTATGCGGTGTCAATAGGTACTCTTGCCGTTACGGCGGTTGTATTTTTGGTCATGTATATTTTTTATTTCAGGCTTACGCCGAAGATGGCGGTTGTGGTATTGCTTATGCCGATAGCTTTTGCATTCAAGATACCGTTTGCCGTTCCCCTGGCCTATGCGCTTATCTCTGCGCCGGTATGCATGGTGGCGGTTGCGTGCGGTACGATTACATATTTTATGATGGAATATGTAAAAAAGGCGGCGCCGGGCCTTTCGGGCAGCGGGCTTTCGGGAATCATGTCTGAGATTCCTGCTTATTTGAAACAGGTGTTCCAGAATAAAGAAATGTGGATTACAATCGTAGCTTTTGTAATTGCATTTCTTGTGGCATACACGCTCAGGAGGCAGTCTATGAATCATGCGTGGAAGATCGCCATCGCGGCGGGAACAATTGCCTATGTGTCTGTGAACATTGCAGGGGATATGGCGCTTGGAGTGCATACTTCCTATGGCATGCTCGGAGCGGGCAGCGCGGCTGCAGTGGTTATTGGATTTGTGCTTGAGCTGTTCTTCTTTGCGGTGGACTATACGAAGAGCGAGAGCCTGCAGTATGAGGATGATGAGTATTATTATTACGTGAAAGCAGTTCCGAAACTTTCAGTGGCAAAACCGGAGAAGACAGTCAAAAGGATTAACGGACACCGTGAGACGGAGATCATGGACACGGAATCTGTGAGAAACCGAAGGGCTGCGAGAGGAGACGGCAGAGTGGAGAAAGATGCAAGGCTTTCAGGGAAAAGGAGCCATTCCGAGAGTGCAAGGCATTCGTCGAGGACGCGTTAATCAGGGAAGGATATAAGAGAAGAATCCAGGAAAAAGGAGGTGAGGAGGATGGAACGCAGAATTTCACAGATTTTGGATAATTATATTTCAGGTGTTTATTTTCCAGAGATTCATATTACGGATATTGTAGAGGTGCTGATTCTTGCATTTTTAATCTATCGTGTAATTATCTGGATTAAAAATACAAAGGCATGGATGCTGATGAAAGGCATTCTTGTTTTGGCGGGTTTCATTCTTCTGGCCACGTTGTTTCAGATGCATACGATACTCTACGTTGCCAAAAATGCTATCTCGGTCATGGCGATAGTGGTTGTTGTGGTATTCCAGCCTGAGCTTAGGAGGGCGCTGGAAAAGCTTGGTGAAAAGAAATTCCTGTCTTCAGTGGTGCCTTTTGAGTCGTACAGAGAGCGTGAGAAGTTCAGCGAGGAGACGATGGAGGGCATTATAGATGCCTGCTTTAGCATGGGAAGGGTGAAAACCGGGGCGCTTATTGTAGTAGAGCACGCCATACACCTGACGGAATATGAGAGTACGGGCATACGCATGGATTGTATTGTTTCCATGCAGGTGCTCATCAATATCTTCGAACATAATACGCCGCTGCACGACGGAGCGATTATCATAAGGGGTGACAGGATTGTCTCGGCGACTTGCTACCTTCCGTTATCTGATAATATGGGCCTTAGCAAGGATCTGGGAACAAGGCACAGGGCAGCTGTCGGTATGAGCGAGGTCAGCGATGCGCTTGTTATAGCCGTATCGGAGGAGACAGGCGCTGTGTCTGCAGCATGCGGCGGCCGGCTGAACCGCGATATCACCAGGGATGAACTCAGGGGCTATCTGCAGGAAGTGCGGAATCGAAAGACCGAAACCGGTAAATTTGCAGCATTTTGGAAAGGAAGGCTTAAAAATGAAAAAAAGGCTGATGAATAATATTGGTTTTAAGATATTAGCCTTTTTTGTGGCATTTATGCTGTGGCTGATGGTGGTTAATATCGACGATCCGGTAATGCATAAGACATTTTCAGATGTTCCTGTTTCGATTATTAATGAGGAGGTCCTTGCAAATGCGAAACAGCCGCAGACCTATCAGATTATGGACAATACACAGAGTGTGGATGTTACGGTTACTGCGAAGAGAAAAACGCTTAATAAAATCAAGGAAGAGGATATCATTGCAGTTGCGGACATCAAGGAGCTGACTCTGGACACACAGATTCCTATTGATATCTCAATCAGGGGATTCGAAGGCCGCTATGAGGACGCGCAGGCGACTCCCAGGAATCTGCAGATACGCCTGGAGGATGAGCAGACAAAGAGATTCCCGATCGTTCCTACGACGACAGGTTCGGTCAGGGACGGATATGTGCTTGGGGATATCCAGGCTCTGCCTGAGAAGGTTTCCATCAGAGGACCGAAATCTGTCATTGATGAGATTAGCAGGGTAGAGGCATCCGTGAGCGTCTCAGGACTTTCCAGGGATACGATGCTTGAGTCGGAGCTTGTGCTGTACGATTCAAATAATAATATCATTGATCAGAACCTTCTTTCCAATAACCTGGGCATGGAAGGCGTTGGAGTCAAAGTGCAGATCCTGAATACAAAGAATGTTTCCCTGAACTTTGACACTTCACAGATACAGGCGGCGAGAGGATATGAGTTTGCGGGGATCACAGTTGAGCCTGAACAGGTGCAGATCGCCGGAAGGAGCAATGTTATAAATAGAATTGAGAGCATTGACATACCGGCGGAAGCATTGGATGTATCTGAGGTAAAGGAAAAGACGGAAGAGATTGTCAATGTGGCGGATTATCTTCCGGACAATGTCAAACTAGCGGATGAGAATGCAGGACTGATCGTAGTCACGATCTCTGTGGAGAAAGATGGTACGAAGACATACGACATTTCAGTGGGCTCGATAACGGTGAACAATCTTTCAGAAGAGCTGACAATGAATTATGCGGCTGCGGATGCGCTTCAAGTCCAGGTGGGAGGCCCTCAGAATGTGCTCGGCGGCCTTGTGATTGACCACAGCGTCAGCATTGACCTGAAGAATTATACAAAAGCAGGGGAATACAGTGTTCCAGTGGCTGTGAGCCTGCCGAACGGATGTTTTCTCGAAAAGGATGTAAAAGTGCAAGTCATATTGAGCATGAAAGAATAATGGGGCGGAGAAAAGAACATGGTTAGAAAAGAAGTTACAATATACAATCCGACTGGGTTGCATCTGAGGCCTGCAGGGATATTTTGTAATACGGCAAACCAGTTTGACTGTAAAGTGTTATTCGAATATGATGATACGATAGCAAATGCCAAAAGCGTTCTCAGCGTTTTGGGCGCATGTATAAAGAAAGGGGATCGGATTACGCTTGTCTGTGACGGAGACGACGAGGAAGAAGCCTTGAAAGCTATGATTGATGAGGTGGAAAGCGGACTTGGCGAATAAAAACAATAAGATGATATCTTATTGAACAGCAGACGGGGGAGGCATATGAAATATCGTGATCAGCTGAGATATATCAAAAATCATCAGAATGAAAGCGAAAGAAAAAGGCCGAGAAGAAGGGGCGGCAGAAAAGAGAGGAAACGGGCAAAGAGGAAAAGTGCGTTTGGGCGTCTTTTATGGACAGTGCAGATGGCGGCCTCTCTCTTTTTCGTGGCGGCAATGGCTATTCTTGGCATATTGCCCCGGCAGTATTTGGCAGGGCTGGCTCTTTTGCTTCTGGCGTTGCTTTTTGCCGTGAAGGCGCTTTCAGAACGGGCGAGAAGGAGCAGGAGGCGACGCGGGTCAGGGAAGGGCTTGTCTGCTATGCTGAGCGCGCTCCTGATTGTTGGCGGGATCTATGGGTTAAAAGTAAACGCGGCGCTTGATAAGATTGCGGTCGGCGAGGAAAGCGGCAGCCATGCCGGGCAGCCATCATATTCGGTGACGGAGCAGCCGTTTAATGTGTATATAAGCGGAATTGACGTATATGGGGATATCGACCAGGAGAGCAGAAGCGATGTGAACCTGATTGCCACCATCAATCCGAAAGAAAATAAGATTCTCCTGACAACGACGCCAAGGGATTATTATGTTCCCATTCCAGGGGTGTCGGGGGGAGAGCGGGACAAGCTCACCCATGCGGGGAACTACGGCGTGGGTACTTCCATGGAGACGCTGGAGGAACTTTATAATACGGAGATTCCTTTCTATGTGCGTGTGAATTTTACATCTGTTGAGGAAATCGTGGATGTCATGGGCGGTGTGGACGTAGAGTCGGAGCTTGCATTCCAGACAGGGAAAGAAGCCGGGGAGATTGTGGATGTAAAAGAAGGGAAGAACCATTTTAACGGCAAACAGGCGCTGGCATTTGTAAGGGAGAGAAAAGCGCTGGCAGCCGGGGACAACCAGAGAGGGAAGAATCAGCAGGCTCTTCTTGCGGCTCTTATCAAAAAGTGCATGTCGCCGATGATCCTGCGGTATGCCAACGGGATGATCAACAGTGTAGCAGGAAATGCTGAGACGAACCTTTCAGAGAATCAGATCAAGTCGCTTATTCAGATGCAGATAGGCGGCATGAAGGGGTGGGAGATTGAATCTGTTGCGGCGAGCGGGGATGACAGCGGTAAGAAATACTGCTATTCCTACAGAGGGGGCCCGCTTTATGTGACGGTGCCGGATGAAGGCTCTGTTGAGGAGATAAAGAATAAAATGGAAAAACTAATGGAAAATTAATCTTGTAGACAAAAGAAAGGGAAATCAGGTAAAATGAACGAGGACGGAAGAAATGGCGCACAAAGGAGTTCCCTGGTGAAAAAAGATATGACGCTTGTCATTATGGCGGCGGGGATTGGGAGCAGGTTCGGCGGCGGCATCAAGCAGCTGGAGCCGGTAGGGCCTAACGGGGAGATTATCATGGACTATTCGATCCACGATGCTGTGGAGGCAGGCTTTAACAAAGTTGTGTTTGTAATCCGAAAAAACCTGGAAGAGGATTTTAAGAGGATTATCGGCAGCAGGATTGAAAAGAAAGTGAATGTGGCTTATGCATACCAGGAGCTGGGGGATATCCCGGAGGAATATAAAGGAAGATGGAAAGACCGAAAAAAGCCGTGGGGAACCGGGCAGGCAGTCCTTAGCTGCAAGGATATTGTGAAGGAGCCGTTTCTCGTCATCAATGCGGACGATTATTACGGAAAAGAAGCGTACCGTGCAATCTACGGACATCTGTCCTGCCGGAACGCAGAAACCGTCGGCGAGCCGGGAATTATGGATATCTGCATGGCCGGGTTTGTGCTAAAGAATACACTGAGCGAAAACGGAACGGTGACAAGGGGCGTCTGCTGCGTCAATAAGGAATCTATGCTCACTGACATAGAGGAGACTTATGACATTACGGGAAAAGACGGGTATGCGTCGGCCCTGAGGGACGGAAGGGAGATAAAGATTTCACTTGATTCCTCCGTGTCTATGAATATGTGGGGGCTGCCCCCGCAGTTTTTCGGGAAATTAGAACAGGGGTTTGAAGAGTTTCTTGCCAATCTGGACGGAAACGAACTGAAAAAGGAGTACCTTCTCCCGCAGATTATCGGAGACATGCTGGGAAAGAAGGAGGCACGGGTGAAAGTGCTGCCATCCCATGACAGATGGTTTGGCGTAACGTATAAAGAAGACAAGGCGGCGGTTGTGAGGGCAATCCGCGGCCTGATCGAAAAAGGGATGTATCCGGGGAAACTATATTAGCCTGCTCTGTCTGGACGGGCTATGTTAGGGGATGCATTCTGAAAAAAACAGGGGAGTGATGAATTTGAAATTAAGAAAAGTACGCAGAATGCTGTCTGCGGTTCTGGCGGGGTGCCTGATTAGCAGCATGGCAGTCAGCGCCGGGGATATTCAGAATACGGTGCAGGAAGAAAGCACGGTTTCCGATGGGGCCGGAGCCGAAGAAGAAAATCTTACGGAGGACGGCCAGCCGGCTGGCGGGCTGCCGGACGGCGGGCTGAGCGAAACTTTGGATTCAGGCAGTGAGGACGGTAAGGAAGAAGATGCGGCGGAAGGCCGTGGGCCTGCAGAAAGCAATCAGGCGGAGCAGCCGCAGGAAGAAAGAGACGAGCTGCCGGCGGCAGAGCCCGGAGATATGCCGGACGGGGAAGGAGCGCCGGATGCGGCTACCCAGGCATTGCTGGATGAGTATGAAAAGCTGCTGCGCCAGGCGAGAACTCAGGCGGTGGGCAGCTACAGCACGGAGCTTGCAAAGTTTCCGGCATCTTACCAGACATACTTAAAACAGCTCCATGCAAAGCATCCAAACTGGATATTTGTCGCTATGAACAGCTCTCTTAAGTGGAATGACGTAGTGGCGGCAGAGAGTGTGTCGTCCTCCACATCGGGAGCAAACAGAAGCCTTCTTCCGAAGACGTCGGAAGGAATACTGCTGAGCAAGGCGGAGACGGATTATAATGCGTCCAAGGGTACATATATACCGAAGGACGGTTCCACATGGGTATCGGCAAGCAAGCCGGCGGTGGCATACTATGCGGATCCGAGGAATTTCCTGACAGACAATTATATCTACATGTTTGAAGCGCTCAATTACAATGCGGGGTATCATCAGCTGGCAGGAGTGCAGAATGTGCTGAAGGGAACGGATCTTGGCAGCAGCAATAAAATATCTTATATAGATACAAACGGCAGTACAGTGCCTCTTAGCCTCACATATTCCCAGGCAGTTTACGCCGCGGGGCAGAGAACGAAGGTGAGTCCGCTGTTCCTGGCGGCGAAAATACGGCAGGAGACGGGAGGAAACCTGAAAAACGGCAGTATCTCCGGGAATTATTCTTATGGGGGCAAATCCTATCGGGGGTATTATAATTTCTATAATATAGGGGCGTATTCTACCAGCACCGGTTCCGCCATTGCCAACGGGCTGACTTATGCCAAAGGCAAAAGCGGCTACGGGAGGCCGTGGAATTCCCCGGTAAAAGCCATTGACGGTGGCGCGCAGTATCTTGCCAGCGCCTATATAGCCAGGGGGCAGAACACGGTATACTACCAGAAGTTCAATACGATATCGTCCCCGTATTACCAGCATCAGTACATGCAGAACCTGACAGCTGCGGCATCGGAGGCTAAGACGACTTATAATGCCTACAGTAACATGGGTATTGTGAACAATGCGAATGTGTTTTACATCCCGGTGTACAAAGATATGCCGTTCCAGACTGCGGGAGTGACAATTAAAAAGTCCGTAAAGACCGGGAAGGCGACTGCGGATGTGACGTTGCGGAAAGGTCCGTCTTCGGGATATTCTTCCCTGGGAACAGTACCGGAGGGAAAGACCGTCACGCTTTCCGGAGCGGTGCATACGGACATGGATGTATCTGTCACCAACCAGGAGAAGAATCCCTACTGGTATAAGGTGTCGTACGGAGGAAAGAGCGGATATATCTCTTCCAGGTATGTGCAGCCGGATACGGACAGTACCGTTAAGGCGGGAGCAGAGAAACAGTTGAGCGCATCTGTATCCTCGGGCGGGGGAAAGGTCTATTATGAGACTAGCAATCCGGCGGTGGCGACGGTGGACGGCGCGGGAAAAGTAAAAGGGGTGAAAGCCGGAAACTGCATAATCTATGCGGTTACAGGTTCCGGAAGGCTTATGGACGCTGTCGGCATTGCGGTGAGCGGCGCTGCATCCCAAGCCTCTTCTCTCGGGCAGCCGAAACTTTCCTCTGTCTCTAACAGCAAGTCCGGCATCGTGATAAAATGGAAAAAGGTGTCGGCAGCAAAAGGATATTATGTCTACCGCAAGAGCGGGGGCGGCTGGAAGAGGATCAAGAAGATTACGTCCGGCTCCACGGTAAAATATACAGATAAGTCAATGGCAGCAGGGAAAAAGCATGTGTACACCGTGCGGGCGTACAATGGCAGCAAGACAAGCAGTTACGACAAAAAAGGGCTTACGATCCGGCGTCTTACGAATCCTTCCATGGTATCGGCAAAGGGCAGCAAGTCCGGGGTGAAGGTTACTTGGAAAAAGGTTAAGAGCGCAGTGACTTATGATATTTACCGGAAGAAACCTGGAGGCAAATACACAAAGATTGCCACGGTCAAGGGTGGAAGCAAAGTGACTTACACGGACAAAAAGGCGAAAAAAGGAGTGACATATTATTACACGGCAAGGGCGTGCAGCGGGATTTATAAAGGCGCATACACGACTCCGGGCGTGAAAGGAAAACGGAAATAACAAGGAAAATCGACAGTATCCCTCTTATTGCTTGAAATAAGAGGGATATTCGTTTATAATGTTATGAGCTATAACTGTAAATATAGTATTAAAGTCTGCTTTGGAGGAACTATGAAAAAGCATCTGCATAAATTTGAGACAACCATGTGGCTGTTTATTAAATTTGTTTTTTATATAACATTGATGTTTGCTTTTCTGCATGTAATGGGAAAAGACAGCATCGGCCTGACCCGCCTGTCGAGAACGCTTGGTATTACGGTGTCAACGTTTGCCGTCGTGGGTTTATTGTTTTTGTCAGTATATGGGAGATATGACGTGGGGCGCAGGAAGAGCAAGCCTATTATCTACTCGCTTGCCCTTGCGGTAGCCTGTACGGACATCATCACCTATGTACAGCTCATGATCATGAGAACGAACCAGCCCAATGTCTATGGGTTCCGTTTTTTGAGCCTTGGGCTGCTTGTGCTGGCGTTTGCGGAGCAGATTGCTGTGATCATCTTTTTTGCTTATTTTGGGAATTGGCTTTTTTTCCTGATTCATGAGCCGGAAAAGTGCTGTGTGATCACCTCATCCCAGAGGAGTCTGGATGAGATTGTGTTTGCCATGCAGAGGTTTAAAAAACAGTACCAGGTGTCATCGGTACTGGACTATCGCAGCGACCAGATCAAAAGACAGATTAAAGCCGCGGAGACCGTGTTTGTGTATGATGTGCCGGTGGAGGCCCGCACTGACATTATGCGCTGGTGCTACCGCTATAAGGTGAACGTCTATTTCAACCCCGAGATAGAAGATATCATGGAGCTTAACGCAAAGCAGTATGTGCTGGACGACGTATATTTATTTAACCGCAATGTAAAATCCCTCACCATGGAGCAGAGGATCGTGAAACGTATCATGGATATCGCATTCTCCCTGGGATTCGGGATTCTCTCGGCGCCGGTCTGGCTGTGTGCCATGGCGGCAATTAAGGTGGAGGACGGCGGTTCCGTGCTCTTTAAGCAAAAGCGCGCCACTATCCACGGAAAACAGTTCGATGTGTATAAGCTGCGGACGATGAAACCAAATGACGACAACCATTCTGCCACAAAAGATGACGACCGCATCACGAAGGTAGGAAAGTTCTTAAGAAGGACAAGGATTGACGAGCTGCCCCAGCTTCTTAATGTGCTGAAAGGGGATATGACCCTTGTGGGCCCCCGGCCTGAGATGCTTAAGAATGTGGAGGAATACACGGACGAGCTGCCGGAGTTCAAGTACAGGCTGCGGGTAAAGGCAGGACTTACGGGATATGCCCAGATTACGGGAAAATATAATACAACGCCGAAAGACAAACTGGTCATGGATATGATGTATATCGAGCAGTTCAGTATATTGAAGGATATCCAGCTGATCTTCCAGACTGTGATCGTTCTCCTGAAAAAGGACAGTACGGAAGCGTTTGGAGGGAAAAGCAAGCACTGTCCATATAAATTTGAAAAGTGGGAAGAAAAAAAAGATGATGAAAATTAAGATTGGGATCATAAAGGCTGGAACTGCTGTTCTGAATGCAGTGTATGCTTTTATGAAATTTCTGCCGGTGAGGAAAAAGGTCACGATGCTGAGCCGACAGGCTAATAAGCCGTCGGACGAATTCCTGATGGTGAGAAAAGGGATAAAACTCAGGGATGAAAGAGTGAAAGTCGTGCTTTTGTGCCATACTTTAGATGGAGGGGCGGCTTCTTCGATGTCGGATAAGATAAAGTATGGTTTTCATATGCTTGTACAGATGTTCCATATCGCAACCTCGAAGGTTGTCATACTGGACAGTTACTGTATCGTTGTGAGCATATTGAACCACAGGAAAGACTTGAAAGTCATACAGATGTGGCACTCTATGGGAACGATGAAGAAGTTCGGCTATACGTCTCTTGATACGGAAGAAGGGAGCAAGAGCGAGATTGCATATGCAATGAAGATGCACCGGAATTATGATCATATTTTCGCAAGCTCCGACGCTTATAAAGACCATCTTGCCAGCGGCTTTGGGTATGATGCGGCCAAGATTATGACCATGCCCCTTCCCCGGCTTGACCTGCTGAATAGTGAGAAGTATGAAGAGCGGGTCCGGGAGAAGATTTACGGCATATATCCGGAGTTTAAAGAAAAACCTGTGATTCTCTATTGCCCGACGTTCCGTAAGAATGAGGAGGCATTTGCCCGGGCGCTGAAGGAGCTTGAAATGGCTGTGGACCATGAGAAATATTGTTTTGTGGCGAAACTGCATCCTTTGTCTAAGACATGTGCGGGAGAAGAGATTGCTACGGCAGATGAGTTTTCAAGTTTTGACATGCTGTTCGTGGCTGATTATGTGGTCAGCGATTATTCCTGTATCGTGTATGAGGCTGCGGTGCGGCGCATTCCGCTGTTTTTTTATAATTTTGACATGGATCTCTACACGGATGGAAGAGGCCTGGCGATAGACTATTATAAGGAGCTTCCCGGCCCGATATCAGGCGATGCCCGGGAGATTGCGTCGGCGGTTGAATCAGCGGAAACTGACGGCGGATATGATATGGAGGCGCTTGGAAAGTTTGCAGAAAAGTATGTAGCTCCTACGAAGCATGCTACAAAAGATATTGTAGATTTTGTATTTTCATTGATGTAGAAAGAGAAGAAATTGGAGGACGGATATGAACAGAGTTTTTGAAGAGGATCTGGAAACGATTATCGGAGAGGATATTGAATGGGAAAAGTTAAAAGGAAAGCGGGTTCTTATCACGGGGGCAAGCGGAATGATCGGCACATACATGCTGCATGCGCTGACGATGCTCAATGACAGGCGTTCCTATGGAATCCGCGTGCTGGCGATGCTCAGGAATGTTTCAAAGCTGCCGCAGGAGATAAGGGAGCGGGAGGATGTGGAAGTGATTGCCCACGACGTGACGGAAAAGCTTAGCATAGAGGGAGATGTGGATTACATCATCCATGCGGCAAGTCCCGCAAGCCCTCTTATCATGCAGAGCCAGCCGGTGGAGACCATTGCGGCGAACACGCTTGGAACTTTCAATACGCTGAGCCTGGCAAGAGAAAAGAAAGCGGATGGGTATCTTTTTATCTCTTCAAGAGAAGTTTACGGACAGCCGGAGGATGGACAGGAATTTTTCCATGAGGACACCTATGGGTTCGTAGACCAGTTAAATCCCCGTTCCTGCTATTCGGAGGGCAAGAAGGCGGCGGAAACAATGTGCGTATGTTTCCGCGATGAGTATGGGCTGAATACGAAGATTGCAAGGCTCGCCCACACATACGGGCCCGGCATGTCGATATATGACGGAAGAGTGCAGGCGGATTTCCTGAAGAATGTATTTCACAATGAGGACATCGTGCTGAAAAGCGAGGGAACGGCGGTGAGGACATACACCTACATCGGTGACGCCGTGGCAGCGCTCTACCGGATTCTTTTAAGTTCTCCGGAGACTGTCTACAACATCGGAAACGAGGCCGGAAAGGTCTCTATCCGGGAACTTGCAGAAATTATGGTAGACATTTACCCGGAGCGGGGGCTTAAGCTTGTATTTGACATTCCCGAGGGAGGAACGAAGGGAACTGCACCCTATACGCTTGGCATCTTAAGCAGCGAGAAACTCCGCGGAATCGGGTGGCTCCCGAAATATTCCGTAAAAGAAGGCTTTAAGAGGACTCTTGAATATCTGGAGATTGAGGGAGAGTAGGAGCATGGGAAAGAATATCGCGATTATATTTGCAGGAGGAGTGGGAGCCAGGATGGGATCCGGACTTCCGAAACAGTTTATTGAAGTGAACGGCAAGCCAATCATTATCCATACGCTGGATATTTTTGAGGAGCATCCGCATATTGATGAGATTTATGTATCCTGTAAGGAGGAATATATAAGGAAACTCCGGAAACTTGCGGACAGGCATATGATCTCAAAAATTGTAAAAATAGTGCCGGGCGGAGCTACAGGGCTTGATTCTATCTACAATGCCCTTCAGGCGGCAAGGGAGAACAACACGCCGGACGCAGTCGTGCTGATCCATGACGGGGTGCGCCCGTGCATTACGAAAGAACTGATTGACGAGGATCTGGAATGTGTGGAGAGATACGGCACTGCCGTTACATGTACGCCGCTCTATGAGACCCCGGTTGTCTGCACAGACGGACGGAATATAGACGAGATACCGCCGAGAGCTGATTTTTACACGGCTCAGGCTCCTCAGTGTTTCCGGCTGGGGGAGGTGCTGGAGGCACACGCGCTTATGCGGAAGGACAATCCCGGCTATGAAGGCGTCGTGGACACATGTTCCATGATGAAAAAACTGGGAAAAAATGTGACTCTGGTAGAAGGGCCGAGAGGAAACATCAAAGTTACGACACCAGAGGATCTTTATACGTTCCGCGCCATGATACAGTACAGGGAGACAGAGCAGATTTTTGGGTTCGGCACAAGGGAAGTGTCCGGAAGGCTGATGAAATAACAGGGAGGAAAAACATTGTTTACAAGTGCGAAGTATGTTCTGAGTGAAAACTATCAGAATTTTCATAGAATCGTGTCCATATCCAAATATGAACTGCTGGCGGACATGCGGGAGAGCAAGCTGGGCGTCTTCTGGAACTTTGCCAACCCGGCAATCCAGGTGCTCACATACTGGTTTGTGTTCGGATATGTATTTAACCGGAAGGATGTCCAGGGCATCCCATACCTGGTATGGATGCTGGGGGGGATGGTAGTCTGGTTTTATGTGAGCCCATGCATTACGGACGGGTGCAACTCTGTATATAAAAAGGTAAACGTCATTACGAAGATGAAGTTTCCGGTGAGCATACTGCCTATGACGGTTGTGCTGGAAAAGCTTTTTGACCATTTTTGCCTGATGATCATTTTGATCGTCATATTTGTGACTCAGGGATATTATCCGAGCGTGCATTGGCTGGGACTGATATACTATCTTTTCTGTACGATTATTTTTTCGGTGTCCTTATCTCTGACCACATCTGTACTTAACATGCTTGCGAGGGATACCCGCAAGCTGATCTTAGCATGTATGCGCCTTTTGCTCTACCTGACGCCGATATTGTGGAATATTGAAAGAATTGGAGGGGGAAGAGTCGCAAAGATCATAATGTGCAATCCCATTTATTACCTCGTGCAGGGCTACAGGGACTGTTTCTTCTACCATAAAGGTTTTTTGGCTTACGGATGGCCTATGGCATGGTTCTGGGGAATCACGCTGGCGCTGTTCTTCTTCGGAAGCTACATGATGTACAAATTCAAGACAAGATTTATAGATATGATATGAGAAAGCAGCCCGAAAGGGCGGATTTCGAATGTTTTAGGATTGAGGGAGCGCGCAGCGCGGAGCAATCCGCGGAATCGGAGCAGAGGGTAGCGCGGAGCATCCGCGGAATCGGAGCAGAGGGTAGCGCGGAGCATCCGCGGCATTGAGGCAGATAAAAATAAACAAAGAGGAATTCAGATGGAAAAAGAAACTGCAATTAAATTTGAAAATGTGTCCAAGATTTATAAGCTGAAAAGAAAAGACAAGGATGTGCAAAAGGATCAGAAGACCCAGTACTTTTATGCGCTCAAGGACATTTCCTTTGACGTGAAAAAGGGTCAGGTTCTTGGAATCCTTGGCACCAACGGTTCCGGGAAATCAACGATGGCTCTTGTGCTGTCCGGAATTGCCTCCCCGGATGAGGGAGAAATCACCGTCAACGGGGAGCAGGCTCTTGTGGCAATCAATACCGGACTTAACAAGGAGCTTACCGGCCTTGAGAACATCAAACTCAAGGGAGCGCTTTTGGGGCTGACGGAAAAAAGGATCGGCGAGATTACGGAAGGAGTGGCAGAGTTTGCCGAGATCGGAGACTTCCTCTATCAGCCTGTGAAGAAATATTCCAGCGGGATGAAGTCCAGGCTTGGATTTTCCATTAACCTCTGCCTGGATCCGGACATCCTTATCATAGACGAGGCTTTATCTGTGGGAGATAAAGGGTTTGCCCATAAGTGCCTGGACAGAATGAAGGAGCTTAAGGAAGAGGGAAAAACGATTATCTTTATCTCACATTCCCTGCCCCAGGTGAGGGAGTTCTGTGACACCGCCATGTGGCTGGAAGGCGGGAAGATGAAGGAATACGGAACAATCGACGAGGTGTGCGACCACTATGCTGAGTATATAGAGCGGTATAATACGCTGACGAAGGCAGAGAAAAAGGCAGAGCGGGAGGAGAAGTTTAAAGACAGGATTATTAAGAACAGGAAAGTGAGCCTGATGGACAGGCTGTTTGGGTAGGCGCTGAAAAAAGAGATACGTATGGAAAGAAGGTATGGAAAAAATGGGCGTACAGGCGATATTAAATAACATAAAGACTGTAGGAGTAAAAGAGACGTATAATATCTCAAGAAAGAGAAAGCAGGAGCGTCTAACAGACCACAAGGTAGTAGAGGAGCTCCGAAACATGCTTTCGGAACTTGCAAAAAAAGAAAAGTCAGAAGAAAGAGCCGCATTGATGTTAAAAGGTGCGAATGCGAAAGAGGACAGAGAAGTCAGGGAGATACTCCGTCAGATAGATAAGCTGAATTACGGGGCTTACAGAAAAGAACTGAAAAGGAGATATGTAAAAAAAATTCTTCCGGGCATTTATGATGATTTTAAAAAATTCCATGTGGAGAAAGTGGCCGTCTTTATGCAGCCGAGAGCTGGGTTGAACCAAAGCTGTAAATATATATATAATAAGCTGAAAGAAGCCGGAGAATATCAGGTGATCCTGAGAGAACTGCACCGGGGAGAGGTGGGCACTTCTGTGTATTATGCCAATGCGGAGAAGTTTGCCCGGGATATGGGAACAGCGAAAGCGGTATTTGTTCATGAGTCCAACAGCCTCATGGGTTATTTTAACATCAGGAAAGAAACAAAGGTAATCCAGTTGTGGCATGGGTGCGGCGTGTTTAAAAAGATAGGACTGAGTACAAGTGGAAAAGAGCATTTCAAAACACAAAAGACATATGAAGAATATCCGGAATATAACAATTATTCTATTGTTACAATTGCAAGTCCTGAATTGTCATGGGTATTTGAAGAGTTTATGGGAATCAGTAAAGAAGAAAAAATCATTCAGCCCATAGGCGTCAGCCGGACAGATGAGTTTTTTGACCGGGGATATCTTGAAAACTGCTATAAAACTTTATATGAAACAATTCCGGCAGCAAAAGGCAAAAAAGTCATTTTGTATGCTCCGACATACCGCGGGGTAGGTTTGAAAAGGCTATCCCCGGATAAGCTGGATGTCAGGATGTTTGCAGAGGCTCTTAGTGATGAGTACATTTTGATTTTTAAACATCATCAGACAGTAACGGAGCTTCCGGAAATACCTGAGCCGTATAAAAATACATTTGCATATGACATGACCAGAGGGCAGGGGATGTCTATTAATGACCTGATGGCGGTGGCGGATATCTGCATTTCAGATTATTCTTCGGTTGTTTTTGAGTATGCCCTGTTTGAGAGGCCGATGCTTTTTTACGTATATGATATTGAAGAGTATATTGATGAAAGAGGTCTATATTACGATTTTGATGAGATTACACCAGGCCCATTGTGCAAGACAAATGAAGAGATGATTGACTATATTAAACATATTGATGAGCGTTTTGACAAGCAGGAGGTAACTGATTTTAAAAACAGGTTCATGTGCTGCTGCGACGGGCATGCAACGGAGCGTATATTGGAATTCATGGAAAAATAGGAGATTGGATATATGAAACGTGTATTGACATATGGAACATATGACCTGCTTCATTACGGGCATATAAGGCTTCTGAAAAGAGCAAGGGCATTAGGTGATTATCTGATTGTAGCAATATCTACAGAAGAGTTTAATGCGGTGAAGGGGAAAAAAGCTTACCATAATTATGAGACAAGAAAAGAAATGCTTGAAGCAATACGATATGTTGACCTCGTGATTCCGGAAAATAATTGGGATCAGAAAAGGGAGGACGTCCTGAAATATCATGCAGACGTAGTAGTTATGGGAAGCGACTGGGTCGGTCATGAAAAATTTGAAAACCTGAGGGATATCTGTGAGGTTGTGTATCTTGACAGGACGGAGGGAATATCGACAACAAAGATTAAGGAAGAGCTTCATCTGTCGGAGGATAATCTTTTTACGAAATAAGACTACGATAAAATGGTTAAGCAGGAGGAAAAAATATGAAGATTGGAATCATTTCCATCAATATGTACTCGAAAGGATTGAATTTCGCATGTCCGCTGCACAATTATGCTTTTCAGCAATTTTTGCTGAAAAACGGGATTGACAGTACGGTTATAAGTTATAAGCCGATTTATTTCAATGACTATAATTTAAGGCATCCTTATGACTATTATGCGTCAATGTGCAACAACTTTGCATCAAGCGGCAGAAATGAGACAGAAGTAGAAGAATGGAAAAGAATTACAGGCCTTCGCGATTCATGGAGGGCATTATATGAGGAACGTGAAAGGCGGTATGATAAATTTCAGAATTTTATTGATTCCAACTACATTAAGACAGAAGAGTGCTATGACAGTGATCTGCTGGAAATAAAAGACCCAGGTTTTGACTGCTACATTTGCTGTACGGACGTTATATGGAAGAAAGAGCCAAACGCAGGTTTTGACCGTGGCTTTTTTCTCGCCAGCAAGGCGATGGAAAATAAATGGAAGATATCTTATGCAGCCAGCCGGGGAGTATTTTTCAGTGAAAATGAAGAAGACGAAAAACAGTTTCTTGGGTATGTGAGCGATATTGACGCTATTTCCGTGCGGGAAGACAGCTTAAAGCAATATTTGGATGAAAATATTGAAAATAAAGTGACAAAAGTTGTTGACCCTGTGTTGCTCCACGATAAAGAATTCTATGAAAATATATTGATAAAGCCTCAGGAAGAGCATTATATATTTCTCTATTATGTAATGGAGAGGGCAGAAGATACGATAGAGCAGGCAGTAAAATATGCAAGGGCGCATAACCTCAAGATCGTAGAGATTACAGATAGGCCCCTCAAGGATGGCAGGCTTTTGGAATACGAGGGAATAGAAAGAATATACAATTATGATATGGGCATTGAAGAATGGCTGGGATATATCATGCATGCAGACTGCATATTCACAAATTCATTCCATGCCTGTTGTTTTAGCGTACTTTTTGAAAAACAGCTCTATGTGGGAACAAGAAACGGCGATAAGGTAACGCATCTGTTAGACATGTTTGGGCTGTCCGGACGCAGGATTAATAAAGAGAGCGATATCCTGACAGTTCCGCTGCCTGACATTGATTATGACAAGGTTCGGCCTATATTAAAAGAGAGGCAAAAAGAGTCGTCAGATTTTATTTTGTCGGCAATCCGGCGTATGGAACACAGCCAGAAAGAGTGGCGTGATTACGGAGAAAAACGAAAGAATCTGACATATGAGCTGCGGTATAACAGCGGAGCCTATCCGGATGTGGCAAGGGGCTCATATGGAAATTGCGAGGGAGAAGTCCGAAAATTAAATACAGGGTCATGGGAACTGTTTACAAAAGGAACGGTGAAAAATGATGAGAGTTCCTGCCTGATAAAAAACAGATTTAGCCGCAAAGGATATCTGCCGGCTGGATGGAAACTGCGCTTTAAGATTGACAGGAAATGGTTTTGGTATCTGGAAGACGGCTCTCTTGTTCCGCAAAATGAGCATAATGAGGAATGTATGCCTGTACGTGTATTTGAAGAAGGGGAAAGGCTGCCTCATATTCCTGTCAATCACATATCATTGGCAGTGGCTGACGCTTTTTGGGGCAAAGAAGTGCAGGAATATACGCTTATTTACAGCAGCGTGCTTAAATCTGAAAAAACCTGCAGCGCATATGATACCGTGCGGGGAGTGATGCAGATAGATGATGCGGGGGTTATCGAATACAGGCTTAATAAGCGTGTGGTAAATGATGGAAATGCTTTTTCGGCAGAAAATTGTTTTTCCCATCCGGATTATAATTTTGTGGGCTGGAATATTCGGATAGAGGATGACCGGGGATGGTTCTGGTACTTGGAAGACGGTTCTTTTAAAAGGCAGGAGGATTACTGCGAGCGGCAGGATGAAGAGAAATATATTCTGAAACCAGACGGTAAGATTCCTTATATTCCGTTTAACACAGTCCGTGCCGTTGTACTGGATGCGGTATGGACGGTGAAAATCATGTACTATAGCGGAGCCGGAGCCGGAAAAGGAACATACAAGGATTCCAAGGGAAGATTAAGAGAGCGGGAAGACGGTTCATGGGAATTTTTCCCTAAGGCGTTAAGCATGTGTGATGACGGGATCAGATTCCGGCACAATGAATTTAACCGTAAGGGCTATGTGCCGGATGGCTGGAAACTGCGGGTAAAAACAAAGGATGGCTGGAAATGGCATCTGGAAGACGGAACATATATAAAAGCAGAAGAATATAGAAGAGACAGCTATCCGCCAATCCGTCATTTTTCGGAATGTGATGTAATACCGGTTCTGCCGAAAAAGGAAGCGTCCTGCATGGTAGCAGAAGCCCTTTGGAGAAAGGAAGAATTAAAATATAAAGTAGTTTATTGCAGCGGCCTGAAATCAAAACAAATGTCTTGCCGCAACGGCGATCCGGCAGGGTGCATCATGAGATCAGAGGGCGGATTTGCAGAGTACAGGCCGGAAAGCCTTATCGTAAACGACGGAAGTTCTGTTCTTGAAAAAAACAGATTTGAGCATCCGGGATATGATTTTGTGGGCTGGAGAATGAAGGCAGAGGTCCGCGGCAAGTGGTACTGGTACCTGGAAGACGGTACTCTCAGGTATGAAAAAGAGTATTGTGAAAAGAAGAACGGGAAAAGATATTTCATAGAGGATCAGGGAAAGATGCCTTATGTGCCGTCCGGAGATGTCAGAAATATCACTTTGGAGGGCGTGTGGCAGCCAAAGATTAAGTATTGCAGCGGCAGCGATCTGCAGGATGCCGGGAAAGGCTGTTATGAGGAAAGCGAAGGCAAGGTTAAAAAAGTAGCTGACGGCATATGGGAATTTGATCCCGGAGCAGTTTCTATGTATGAGGACTTTCAGAGATTCCATAAGAACAAGTTCAGCCGTAAAGGGTATCTGCCGGACGGCTGGAAAGTAAGGTTCAGGGATGGCGATTGTTGGTATTGGATGCTGGATGATGGAAGTTCAGTGAAAATGGATGAGTACGACGAGAAAGTTTGCCGGCCTGTCAAGAGGTTTTCAGAATATGCCAGTATTCCGTGGGAAAAGCTTGGAGCGGCACAGGAGGTAATGGCAGAAACCCTGTGGAAGAAAGGAGCGGCGGAAATAAAGATAATCTATAACAGCGGAAGGAAAACGTCTGATTTAGCTTATCATTATGATGAGTCCAAGGGAAAGACAAAAATATTAGGCACAGGCTCTGCTGAGTTTTATCCTAAGGAGCTCGTGCTTAATAATGGGGAAAATATCCTTGAATACAATCATTTTGCTTACCCGGGACATAAATTTCTTGGATGGAGGATGAGAATAAAAGAAAACGGCAAATGGTACTGGTATCTTCAAAACGGAGATTATAAAATACAGGAAGGATACGATGAAAAAAAGGATGGAAACAGATATCTTTTCAGAGATGGCTCAAAGATTCCGTATATTCCGTCAAGTTATGTAGCAGTTGTTGTGCTGGAAGCAGTTTGGCAGACAGAACTGAAAGCCATCGCAGGAAAGGCAGCAGTCAAAGTAATTGATAAAATCAGGAAAATCAGAGGATAATGACGATGGGAAAAGAAACAATCATATTTGAAGTCGTAAAGATAGAGTGGGAGAGGATATTCCTATCTCTTTACATTAAGACGAACTATAAAGGAAAAGTCAAATTCCGGATGGAGAGCCTTGGAAAGATCTTCCGTGATGAGGATGACCAGAGCATTGTGGGCATGAAGATTAAAGACAGGATGCCCATAAAATACAAGAAAAAGGAAGACGGCGTATATCATTTCAGGTTCAACATTGCAGCCATAAGGGGACGCCAGTTCCTGGAAAACGGCCGCTGGAGGATCATGGCGGCTACGAAAGAAGGGAATTTCGTGTGCTATGCGTCACATGAGGTGGCGTACGACTATGACAAGCATTCCCGCATTTTCCGGTACGGGGGCGGTAAATACGCATATAACATATCCTTCAGCTCTTTGATGGAGGAGGAAAAATACCTGTGGTTTTACATCAATACTTATTTTATGATCAAGAACGATCACTGGAAGATAAGGAGGTATGTGCAGGAAGCATTGACGGTGCTTGGAAAATTCAACCGTATGTACATGTATACGGCGATTACGCTGATGCGTCTGTTCTACCTGTTCTGGTCGCACGTGTTCCCAAAACGTGGGAGGAACGTCCTGCTGATGAGCGAGACGAAAGATTACCTGTGGGGCAATCTTAAAGCGATCGACGACAGGCTCCATGACAGGGGGCTGGATAAGAAATTCAATATCAGCTATTCTTTCAGAAAGGCTGTCGGCACACATATGAGCGCCTTGAGCTGGGCGAAACTGATTTTCATGATTGCGAAGCAGGATTATATCTTTGTGGATGATTATGTGCCGGTGTTCGGGTTTTTGAACCTTAGAAAGAAGACAAAACTTATTCAGGTATGGCATGCAGGCGTAGGTTTCAAATCTGTAGGCTACAGCCGTTTTGGAAAAGTGGGAACGCCGTTCCCGTCCGGCTCCTGCCATAAAAAGTATGATTACGTGTTAGTTGGCTCAGAGGAGCTTGTGGAAGTCTATTCCGAAGTGTTCGGCATTGAGGAGGAGGCATTTCTCCCGGTGGGCATGCCAAGGCTTGACGGATTTCTGGACGAAGGCAGGATAAGCTCTTTCAGGGAGGAATTCTACCAGACATATCCAAAGCTGAAAGGAAAGAAACTTATACTCTTTGCCCCTACATTCCGGGGAGGCGGGCAGAAGTTTGCCCATTATAATTATGAGTGGCTTGACCTTAAGAAAGTTTATGACTTCTGCGGCGATGAGTACATTTTCCTTGTGAAGATGCACCCGTTCGTGCACCAGCCGATTCACATACCTGGGAAATACAAGGACCGCATCATTGATTTTGCATCTTATCCGAATATCAATGACCTGTATTACGTTACAGATATACTGATTACGGATTATTCATCCAATTACTTTGAGTATTCACTGATGAAGAGGCCGGTTCTCTTCTACACGCCGGACAGGGAACTTTACGAGCTGTCCAGAGGCGTGCACAGAAGCGTCAGGGAAAGTGCGCCCGGAAAGGTATGCGATACTTTTGACGAGCTGATGGAGGCTCTTGAGAACAAGGACTATGAGATTGAAAAGATCTATCAGTTTGTGAAGGACAATTTCAACAATTATGACGGCCATGCGGCAGACAAGGCTATTGATAAAATTCTTCTTGGCAGAAAAAGATAAAGGAAAAGGTATACAGACATGCAGATGAAAAAGAAAAAAGCGGGAGTCCTCTTAATGTGCCTTATGCTGGCGCTTACTTCTGCGCCGGTGTCTGCGGCAGGGCCTGCCGGGCCGGATGCAGCGGCAGGCGAAGGGCCGTTTGGGGAACAGGCAGAAGAGATGGGAGATGTTTTGGAGGATTCTGACAGGGCGGAAACGGACGAAGAGGATGCAGGGGAAGGCACAGGAGAGGAAGGCAGCGGCAGCAGCGGCGGTGCTGAGAAAGACGAAATGCCTGGCAACAATCCAGAGAACCAGGACGAAGGAAAAGAGAATGTTCAAGAGACGGAACTGCCAGAACCTTCCGAAAGCAGTGAAAAGGAAAAACTTCCGGAAACGCTTTCTAAAAATGCGGCGTCTTATGACCTGAGCGCGGACAATATAGAGGTGCGCCTTAAAGATTTGCAGGCTCAGCATGTCTATACAGGTGCAGAAATAAAGCCTGAAGTCGAAGTGATTTTTCACGGATCAGCCGGAACGGCAGATGCCGGAGAGGCGGAAGAGATTGTCAATGCGGAATATTATGAAGTAAAGTATCAAAATAATGTCAATGCCGGAAAGGCATCTGTTATCGTGACGGGAGCAGATGATGCGTCTCTTGAGGGAGATAAGAGGCAGGAGAAAGAGAGCGGAGGGCAGGGAGACAAAGTGACTTGCACGGGAACGAAGTCCATTGAGTTTCAGATCGCTCCGGCAGATATCAGTCATTGCCAGTTCCAGATACCGGATGTGGCCGGGTATACGGGAAAGGCAGTGAAAGTTTCGGTCATCGGCACGTATCAGGGAAGAAAGCTTGCGGAGGGAAAGGACTACAGTGTTACTTACGCTGATAATAAGAAGAAAGGTAAGGCCAGGATTCTGATAACCGGAATCGGAAACTTTACGGGCAGCCGGAACGGGCAGTTTACTATAAAGCTGGGAGCGCCTGCCGTAAAGGAATACTCGGATTATTCGAAGATCAGGTTTAAGTGGGGGAAGATAAAAAGCGCGTCCGGCTATGAGATCTACCGCAGCACTTCAGCTAAAGGAAAGTTTAAAAAGGTAAAAGTGAATAAATCCGGGAAAAAGACGACATATTCCGATTCAAAGGCAAAGTTTGGGAAGACATACTATTACAAAGTACGCAGTTACGAGAATGTTAAAGTTAAGGTAAAAGGAAAGACAAAGACGAAAAAAGAGTACAGTCCATGGTCTCAAGTTTTTGCCGCCAAGAAAAAGCTTGGCAAGGTTTCTGTAAAATCAGCCAAATGCGCGTCGGAAAAGACGGCAAAGGTTGCGTGGAAGAAGACAAAAGGAGCACAGGGGTATGAGGTTTACCGGAGTGAAAGCCTGAATGGGTCATATGTCCGGGCAGGAACTGTGAAAGGGGGCAGCAAAACTTCCTATACGGCGAAAAAGCTAAAGCCGGGCATTAAATATTATTTTAAGGTAAGAGCTTACCGAAAGTCCGGCTCAAAAAAACATTACAGCGAATTTTCCGCCCCGAAACTGGAAACCTTTACGGAAGGACAGAGGCTGTATTTCCTGTTCCCGGGAGGCGTGCCGACTACAAAGGCGCAGATGGAGCAGTACCTTGTGACGATCACTGTGCCGATAAAGGATGAGAACGGCGTTCCCAGCACGATGCAGCTGAGGGTCCACAAGTCTCTTACTCGGGAGTTCATGGGAGCGTTTCAGGATATGTATGCCATAGGATTTCCAGTAAGAGCGGCCGATACAGACACCTATAACTGGAGGAGCATGGTATCCGGGAGAAATCGTTCACATCACAGTTACGGATGTGTCGTTGACCTGAACTGGGGCTCCAACCCGATGATTGGGAAGACAGAAGGGAAGTACCGCCCGGGGGTTGACCCGTATTCCGTGACTCCCCAGGTTGTGGCAATCTGGAAAAAGCATGGATTTTACTGGGGCGGGGCATGGAAATCCAGCAAGGATTACATGCATTTTACATATACGAATCATTAACAGAAAGGAGACTTTCTATGTTGTCGCGGGGAAAGAGAGGGCTGGGGTTTTTGCTTGCAGGGGTATTGTTTGTGACGATGCCAATGGGAGCGCTGGCTTCGGATGTCAGTCAGGAGGAGAGCCTGATGGAAACAGCAAAGGATGATGGGGAAGAAACAGGCAGGGAAGGCGAACGGACGGAAAGCCTGACTGAGGAATGGCAGGAGGAAGTGAAGGATGCTGTCATTGACCTGGAGAGAGAAGGCTATGTCCTGAAACTTACAGACGGAGAGCAGTACGAGTATACGGGGGAAAGGATAGAACCGGAATTTGTTATCCTCCGCAAAGAAGACGAAAAAGTGCAGCCGGCAGAACTGGAGAAAGACACGGACTATACGGCAGAGTATCAAGATAATATAGAAGTCTCTGCTGATTCTGACAAGAAACCGACCCTGATCGTGGAGGGAGTGTCGGACGGAGAGAAGGGCTATAAAGGAACACTGAAGATTTCATTTGAGATTGTCAGTCCTGACAGCGGCAGTTCCGAAATGTCAGACATTCTGCCGGAAGAGGCGGAACTTGATGATAAAACGGGAGCTGAGACGGATGCCGGGCTTAAGGAGCAGGACGGGGAAGCTGCCGCAGGCATCGGCAGGTATGCAGGCGTACAAGAAACAGATTCTGCGATTAAACTGGGGAGCACGGCTCTCAAGAGCACGTCCGCCTATTCAAAGATATCCCTGAGCTGGGGTAAGGTGCCTGGCGCCCAAGGATATGAGGTGCATAAAAGCAAAAAGAAATCGTCGGGCTTTAAGCTGGCAGAGCGGATTTCCGATGGTTCACTGTCCTATGCGGATGGGGATGCAAAACTTGGCCAGACTTATTACTACAGGGTGCGGGCATACTGTACGGAGGGAGGCCGGACAGCCTATGGGGAATGGTCTCCGGTGAAGGCGCAGAAAAAACAGGTGGCGGCTCCGAAGATTACATATGTGAAGGCTGCGTCGGGCAGGGTGAAAATCGCATGGAAAAAAACAGGGGGAGCCAGTGGGTATGTCCTCTACCGCAGTAATTCTGAAAAAGGGAAATATAAGAAAACAGCGGTTATAAAGAAAGGCTCGAAAGTTTCCTATACAGATAAAAAGGTTTTGGGCGGAAAGGTTTACTACTATAAGGTGAGAGCCTACCGCCAGGTGAAAAAGAAAAAGTATTACGGCCTGCTCTCAGCCCCCATGCACAATGAAGAGCCGAAAAAGCCGGCGGCGGGTTCGGTATCTTCCGGCAGCGGATGGCGATATGTAAACGGTTATAAGCTTTATTATGACAAAAAAGGAAAACTTGTAAAAGACGTGAGCAAGATCATCGGGAAACAGTCTTCATACGTTATCAAGGTAAATAAAAAGAAGAACTGCGTTACTGTGTATGCAAAGGACGGGAAGAACGGGTATATAATACCTGTAAAAGCTTTTCCATGCTCTGCGGGAAAAGCAACGCCGATCACCACGGCGAGAACCCCGTCAAAATACCGCTGGCATGAGCTTAACGGAAATTGTTACGGACAGTGGTGCACCCGCATTAAGCAGGGGTATTTGTTCCATTCCGTAATGTACGGGAAGACGAAAAATACTTCCCTCAGCGTTTCCAACTATAACAAGCTGGGAAAGACGGCATCCCATGGATGCATACGCCTGAGGGCCGGAGATGCAAAGTGGATTTACGACAATTGCAGGCTGAAGACAAAGGTTATCATCTATAACAGCTCTAACCCGGGGCCTTTGGGAAAGCCTTCCGTGGCAAAGCTTCCCAAATGGCACAGATGGGATCCGACAGACCCTACGGCGAGAGTGCAGTGCTCTAAAAGAGGATGCCATTAGGAATGAATGTAACTTAATCTTAATAAAACTTAACAATTGAATTGATTGACAAGGAGGAGAATAGTTTGTTAAGATGGAGAGGACTAGATAGCAAAAGAGGAGAGGGATGCATATGAGAAAAATAACAAAAGCAATCTGCGTTGCCTTAAGTTTGATGCTGCTTGTGAATCTGGCAGGAATAGAAGCAGCAGCTTCAGAGCCAGCCGCAGCGAATCAGACAGAGGGCAGCGGAGAAGTTAATGACGCAGCGCCGGATAAGACGGACGGCGCAGACGAAACTGATGAGCCGGATGATGGAGCGCCGGAGGATGAGAAACAGGATGACGGGCAGTCAGAGGATGGAAATGACGCTGTTCAAGATGACGGTTCTGATTCAACAGATGTTCCGGCAGGCGACGAGGGAACATCATCAGAGGATGTTGATTTGGGCGCACAGCTGCCAGAACAGGGAGATGCAGCTGACGATGAAAAATCCATTGATACACAGGCTATCACAGTAATTAAGGCAGAACCTGTTGCTGGGAAGAATGAATTAAAAATTATTTGGAATGTAGTAAGCGGAGCGACATACAAGATTGAAACTTTTAGAGGGAGCAGTTCTAGTGGTGGAGCTGCAGAAAAAAGCAAAACGGGTATAACAGCGGGTACAGAAACAATAGAGGTAACCCCAGGAACACAATACACAATTAAGGTAACTAACGAAAATAACGGCAGCGATATTGCTGAAATCCCGGCCATCCTTCTTGCAACGCCGGCCAACCTGAAAGCAACGGCCTCTAATGGCGCGGTAGCTCTTAGCTGGTCCGCGGTAGACGGGGCAGAGTCTTATAAAGTGGCATACAATGGTGGGGAGAAAGTGGTGACAACGCCTTCTTTCACTGTTACAGGGCTTGCCAATGGCACAAAGTATAATTTTTCAGTGACAGCCCAGAAAAATTTGACTGATAGCTCAAGTAAGCCGCATCTGTATTCATCGATAGCGGCAGCAGTTTCTGCCACGCCGATAGGCAACAAGCCTTCGCAGGTAAGAGGCCTTACAGGGATTGACGGAGAGAAGTCTGCCATCCTCACATGGTCTAAAGCCGCATATGCTGACTCTTACGTTGTATATAGATATAATTCTTCCAAGAAGACATGGGATGTCGTTAAAAGTGGCCTGACACAGCTTACTTATACCGATAAAGGCCTGAAAGCCGGACAGAAATACCAGTACCGGATAGCCGGAGTGAATTCTAATGGAACGGGAGCTTTGTCTTCATCGATAAAGATCAGCGTTAAGAAGACACCGGGAACGAAAATACGCTCTATCGGCTATAAAGCTGTTTTGAAGTCAAGGGCTCCGCTCTTTGGAACATCTAAGAGTTCCAAGAGATTAAAGTATTTAAGCAAAGGCAAAAAGGTTACGACAACTAATTACGGCAATGGGCGTTATGAGATTAAGATAGGCAAAAAGTATTACTGGATTTCAAAGGATCGCCTGAAATTTAAGGCAAGTATCTGGACGACGAAAGATTATTCTACGAAGGTAAAGGAAGACTTTGTAAATAAAAAGAAGTATTCGAGTCCGAGCAAGTATTTAATCTGGATCAGCCATTACACTCAGAGGGTAGTCATTTACCAGGGTTCTAAAGGGAAATGGAAGATGATTCGCTCCGCAAAATGCGCGACAGGCACGCATCTTCATATGACACCTAAGGGTAAGTTTAAGGTAGGAAAGAAAGAGAAGGGCTGGTTCTACAAAAAGACGTATGAGAAACCGATTGTTCACTTTAAAGGCCAGAATTCTTTCCATTCCAGGATTAAGAATTATAAAGGCGGATATGCAGATGCCACTATCGGCCGTCCAAGATCAAAAGGATGTGTCCGTCTGTATGATGAGGATATCAACTTCATCTACAAGAAATGTCCGAAAGGAACAACTGTTATATCGCTTTAATAGGTATCGGCAGAATATGCAGTATATTAAAGACCCCAAAACATGTATGTTTTGGGGTCTTGACGTATGGTTTCAATAAATATGGCATATCGTATATGTTTGTATAGACTTTTCTATTATTTGCTTATATAATATAGTAGTAAATTCATATACAGAGGAAAAAGATATGAAACGAATATCTAATTTAGCAGATTGTATACCATCAGAACTAATTGAAGAAATCTATATGAATGGTAAAGAACAGGATGACCAACATGTATATCGTGTTTCAAAAAGTGGAATAATTGATGAAAAAACTTTTTGGAGTAGTTATGAAGAATTTCAACATGAAGATAGAGAAATTAAGGGAGACACTAAAGAAATAGGATTATATTCTACATCATGCTATCTCTCGCCTAAACAGCCTAAAAAGTTTTTGAATTTTCTTAAAAAGAAATATTATGAACAGTACCCTCATCCGGCTTTAATTCATGGAAATACTATATGTGGTTTATCTCAATTAACAAAAGAGCGCATAAGTGGCTATAAAGATATAGATCACGTTGATTGGTGGATTTATAAAGGGAATTTTAAAGAATTAGAAAAAAATTTTAAGTTTTATGATTGATTGAAGAGGTGGATAATAATGTATGATAAATTTTTTGAAAATATTCCACAAATAGGCACACTATATTTTGAAAAAGAATTATTTTCTTTTGAAAATATATCTATTGTATTTGTGTGTGTTGATATGTGCAATAATAGGTATTTATGTGTATGTGATGATATAATCGACGAAGAATCATGGATTATCGCACAGGTGACAAACAAAGAGCTGTTAACTGTTTTGAATGACGAGGATACGGTTCTCAGCGTTTATAAAAACAAAAATGTTATAGTTGCAAGTAAACCTTTTGGAAGAGATGTAAGATATATTAATATTGCATATGATGAGATTGACCAGGCAGATTTACCGTTGAGTGACCAGTATCTTGAAATGAAAGACTACTTACAGGATTATATATGTAAAATTGGCATACCATCAACTATTAGAATCCCAATGCCTCAAATTTCTTTTGACAAGAATGATTTTGAACGATATATTATGATGTGTAAAACTACGCATGAACAACTAAGATGCAGCTATTCTGAAACATATGAACAGTCATTTGCAAAATCAACGGAGTCTGTAAGTAATGTATCATATCGAGCTAAATTGGAATATGCAATTTTGGAGTCAGAAGAATATAATGATAATATTTCGATTTTATATGCTGCGTAAGTTAAGAGACATGTGTCAGTCCATTAAAGTATTGTAATGGTGTGCAACAGAAAGAAGGTGAGAACTGTGAAAGAAAGTGAGTTCAAATTTTCTAATCCCAAATTAGTTAAATTAGATTTCATAACAAATGACGATTATGTACAGAAACATGATACTGCCCAAAAAGACATCGGTATATCAATAAACAATCATATAAGCACAATTGATGAAAAAGAAGCGGTTGTGGAACTGGAGATTGAAATTGGAGAAAAGTCGAATATGTTTCCATTTTTTATGTGTTTGATTATTGGCGCAAAGTTTAAATTAGACGATGAAATTGAAGGAACAAATTTTGATAATTTATTAAACATAAATGCCCCCACCCTCCTATTATCTTATGCCAGACCCATTATTTCAACGGTAACAGCGCAAGCTGGGATGAAACCTTTAAATCTTCCATTTTTTAACTTTACAAAATAATTGTTTGTAAAACCTAAAACTTAGAATCTTACTTCCCGCGGAGTTTTCTGGAACTGTCTTTTGAACATCCGGTTGAAATTGGATAGATTGTCAAACCCGCACTGCTGGGAAACTTCCAGGACGGATTTATCGGTATTTCTGAGCTCCAGATAGGCCTTTTCCAGACGGAAACGGTTGAGGAAACAGATAAAGCTCATGCCTGTCATCTGCTGGAACCAGCGCATGAAATGGCTGGGACTGTAGCCGCACAAAGCCGCAGCGTCGTCTATCGTAATCCGGCGCTGGTAATTTTTCTCTATGTAATCAACAACCGTCTTCAGACGGTTGATTTTTTGTGCAGTTCTGACAGGCAGAGGACTCCCGTGCGATAATGATGCGGTGTCAGGCATTTGCCGTGTGTCTGTATGCCGGAGAATTACAGAAAAAATCCGAAACATATCAGACTTTATGCCAAGCTCGTAACCAGGAGGGCAAGTTTCACACAACCGGTCAATATTGTTAAGGCAGTCCGAAATCGGGGAATGCAGCGCGTCTTGCGGCGTTATGCAAGCAGGAAACGGCAGCTGCCCGCTCTTTAACGGAGTCAGGTATTTTTGGCTGCATATGTCCATAACGCCGCTTCCCAGCAATGAAAGGTCAAAAATAATGTTTTCATATTCCATCCTCTCATGTGGCATACGGCTGAGGCCATGGAGGTGTCCGGGAGGAGCAAAGATGATATCTCCCTCCCTGATCTGGAAAGTGTCCAGATCGACCTTGGCAATCCCTTTCCCCTTTTTAATATAGATGATTTCCATCGTATCCTGCCAGTGAAGGAACACGGATGGAAAGTCATCCGGGATTGTGCAGAGGTATATATTAAAAGGGAACAGGGAGTCGGTATGTTTTTTTGTCTCGTGATATCCCTGTAGGGGAGTATCTGTTAAATTATCATTATCAAAGTTCATTTTATTTTCTATCATGATAGTATTATATAAGATATTGCGATTATTGTACAGGCAATCGGTGAAAAAATATGGTAAAAATAACTTGTTGAAAATTAGAGCAAACTATATGTTTGAAAGGAGTTTTTGATAATGAAGACGAGACTGGAGACGTTGTGCAAAAAGAACGTAGCGGATTGCACTTATGAGGAGTTGTACAGGGCGCTGCTGGCTCTTGTGAAGGAAGAGAGCGGGAAGAGGCAGGAAGAGACAAAAGGACGTAAGCTTTATTATATTTCGGCGGAGTTTTTAATTGGAAAACTTTTGAGCAATAATCTGATTAACCTTGGTATGTATGAGGAAGTGGATAAAATCCTGAAGGAGAACGGGAAGTCCATGGCGGAGCTTGAGGAGGCAGAGCCGGAGCCGAGTCTTGGAAACGGAGGGCTTGGACGGCTTGCAGCCTGTTTCCTTGATTCTCTGGCCACGCTGAACCTGCCGGGAGACGGCGTGGGACTTCGGTATCACTGCGGGCTGTTCCATCAGAATTTTAAAAATAATCTACAGAATGAGACTCCTGATTACTGGCTTAATGGCGCGCAGTGGGCGGATGATGGGAAAAAAACATACAGTGTGAGCCTGGCAGGGAAGGAGTATGAGGCACATCTGTATCAGCTAGATGTGACCGGATATGAGGGCCGTACCAACAAGCTGAACCTCTTTGACCTTGATACGGTGGATGAGAGCATTATTGAGGAAGGCATCAGCTTTGATAAGGAGGACATTGCCAAAAACCTTACCCTTTTCCTGTACCCGGACGACAGTGACGAGGCAGGAAGGAAACTTCGGATCTACCAGCAGTATTTTATGGTGAGCGCAGGGGCGCAGATGATACTGGAGGAGTGCGTCCAGAGAGGGTGCACGCTCCATGACCTTGCGGATTATGCTGCAATCCAGATTAATGATACTCATCCTTCTATGGTAATACCGGAGCTTATAAGGCTTTTAGTGGAAAAGGGGATTGCCTTTGAGGAGGCGGTGAAAATCGTAACGAAGACATGCGCCTACACGAACCACACGATTTTGGCGGAAGCTTTGGAGAAGTGGCCGGAGGAATATCTTGAAGAGGTCGTGCCGCAGCTTATGCCTGTCATCAGGAAACTGGATAAGATAGTAAAGAAAAAGACGAAAGATGAAAGTGTGTCCATCATTGACGAGGACGGACGCGTGCACATGGCGAATATGGACATCCATTTCACCCACAGCACTAACGGCGTGGCGGCGCTTCATACGGAAATCTTAAAAGACAGTGAGCTGAATAATTTTTATAAGATGTATCCGGAGAAATTTAACAATAAGACAAACGGAATTACGTTCCGCAGATGGCTGCTTTCCTGCAACCACGAGCTGGCTGGCTTTATTGAGAGCCTGATTGGCGGCGGATTTAAGAAGGATGCCATGGAGCTTAGGAAACTTGCGGCTTTCGAGAGCGATAAAGAAGTCCTGAAACGGCTGATGGAGATTAAGGCGGATAATAAGAAGAAACTTGCGGAATGGATCCAGAAAAAACAGGGCGTGTCTGTCAACCCGGACTCTATGTTTTCCATCCAGTCAAAGCGGCTTCACGAGTATAAGCGCCAGCAGCTGAACCTTTTGTATCTGATCCACCAGTATTTTGAGATTAAGGAAGGGCATCTTCCGGCAGCTCCTGTTACGGCGGTTTTCGGGGCTAAGGCAGCTCCGGCATACCGGATAGCGAAAGACATCATCCATGCGCTCCTGACGCTGTCAGAAGTCATTGCAGAGGATGCAGAAGTGTCAAAATGGATTCAGGTCGTGTTTATCGAAAATTATAATGTGACGGCGGCAGAGAAGATGATTCCGGCGTGCGACCTTTCCGAGCAGATCAGCCTGGCATCCAAGGAGGCGTCCGGCACAGGAAATATGAAATTTATGCTGAACGGCGCCGTGACCCTGGGAACTCTTGACGGGGCAAATGTGGAGATCAGAGACTGCGTGGGGGATGAAAATATCTATATCTTCGGGCAGAACAGCCCGCAGGTCATCCGCCGCTATGAGAGAGGGGATTACTGCGCGAGGGAGTGGTATGAGACAGACCCGAACATCCGCAGGGCAGTAGATTTCATAGCGGGAGAGCAGATGATGGGAAAAGGCGACAAAAAGAGCCTTGAGAGGCTGAAAAATGAATTGGTTGGAAAAGACTGGTTCCAGACGTTCCCGGATTTTAGCGCTTATGCAGTACGCAAAAACCAGGCGGTTGCCGACTATGCAGTGAATCCGGAAAAATGGGCGAAGATGGCGCTTAAGAATATCAGCGGCGCGGGATTCTTCTCCTCGGACCGCACGATAGAAGAGTACAATAAAGATATCTGGCATTTGGGATAGGATTTTATAAAAACCTGTGCACGTGGCGGAATGCTTTGAAGAAAGCAGTTTCTTGAACGGCACAGGTTTTTTATTGTATTATGCTTTAAGCATTAATTTTTTAAAACAGGAAACAGCGGAGGGCGTATATTTCCGAATTAAGTTTGAGATGCCCATGATAGCGGCAACTGTTATAATAAGGAGCATTGCAAGGATACAGAGCTGCTGCTTAAAAGAATAGGACGGGAAAAATGCATCTAATGATTTTATCCAGAAAATATGTCCTATGTACAGGGAAAAGCTGGCTTTTCCGAGGAAATAACACAATCGGTTGTCAAAAAGTGGAGCGGCTATGCCTTCATGGCTGAAAGTGATGGGCACGCATACGGCAAATATCAATAATAAAACAAAGTGCATGTTGTCAGAATGTTTCCCGAACATCCATATCAAGCAGAACAGATAGCCGCATAATTCAATCGCAGAAAGCAAGATGCGCGCAAGTTTCGAATATTGGTATCTTTTAATGGCCCGGCATATTTTCCAAAGGATGCATCCGAGAGACAGGTCTGCAAGAGCAAGCATAATTCCCCGGTAATAAAAACCTTCCCAGACAGTTCCCCGGCCCAAGCTGCCGAATGATTGATACATATAGCCGAGCAGAAAAATGCTTAGGCATGGAGCGATAATAAAAAAGAAAGTGTCTTTATACTTGATTAACAGTGGATATAATATCAGCATTGCCAGTATCATGGCAGAAATGTACCATGTTACGGTATTTACGCGGTAGCCGGCCATACCTGACATGCGGAGAAGGCATAATTCCCATATGCCGTTTAAAAAATCTTTAACTATTACGGTAGGTGAGTATGCTCTGTCTGCCAGATGCATAACAATAAAGGCAAGTGCCCAGGCAATTGCGAATTCAGGATACAGTCCTTTGATTTTGCGTCTCATAAAAATAAAAGTATTCTTAGCCAAATCATCCTTATCAGAAAATCCGGTTGCTTTGTAAGACGACTGCGCCATTAGAAATCCGGAGACAAGAAAAAAGAATTGCACAGAAGTATTTCCTCTGATAAATGGCTGCATGCCATTGATGCTGTTATTCGTGACAAAAAATGTATGAAAAGAGACAATGACTAAGGAAAAAACAAATTTCCAAAAATCAATTGCCCCATTTCTTTTTTGCAGTTTTGCGCTGTTTTTCTTCTCCATGGTACATAATCCTCTCGGTTTTATAATTAGATGTTATGAAATCTTAGTAGTAGAAATCACATGTGCCTCTTAAGCTCGGAAACCTTTTTCTTTGCCGCGATAGACAGGTAGATAAACCGGTTGGCCGGGGTGGGGATCCCGTGTTTCTTCCCAAGCCTTACGACGGTTCCGGCGTATTCCTCAATCTCGATGGGGCGTCCTGCCTCCACATCCTGCAGCATGGACATTTTTTTGTGGGCGGGATAGCCTAGGAGAAACTTTATGATATCATCCCGGTCTTCTGTGGTGATATTGACCTTTTCTGCTTTGGCAAGCTCTACGATCTCGTCGATGCAAAGCCTTATGATCTCTACGATCTCGTCTACCTGCTCAAAGTACCCGCACTCAACACCGATTTCAACCGCCGCCTGTGAACCGCCGGTATTGAGCATCCATTTGCGCCACTGGATGCGTTTCATATCCTCGTAAATATTGGCGTTTATCCCGGCGTTCCGAAGATATTGGCACACTTGTTCCACCTCCGGTCTGACAGGGTTATTATAGGCGTAACCAAGCTGTACCTCGCCGGGAGTGGTGTAGTATACTTTGTGTCCGGTCCTGTGGGCATCCGTGCGGATCATAACTCCGTAGAGCACCCGGTTTTCCGGGAAAGCTTCCTTAAGCCGTTCGGTTGCGGTGATGCCGTTTAAAAGCGGCAGGATAATAGTATCCTTTTGCAGCAGGGGGCGTATGTCCTCAATGACCGAATCAAGGCTGTAGCTTTTTACAGCGATGATCACAAGGTCGAGGGCAATGCCCTGGGAAACGTCGGAGCAGACGGTTGGGGTCAGCGTCTCGTCGTTGATGCAGATGCCGCTTTTCCTGAGACGCTCTGAGCGGTCTCCGGACGCCAGCAGGCAGAAATGCTCCTTATATGCCGGGTAAAGGCGGGAAATCAATACGCTCCCAACGGAGCCTGCGCCGACGACGCCAATGTTTTTTATCATAAGAAATATCTCCTTTTTCTCTGTTTTGTATTAGTGTGCCTCATCCGGGATTTCACATGCAAAGCAGCGCATTTTTCCATTTTTATCCGGCGGGATGACCTCGAGCCAGTCAAAGTGGAGGGTAAACTCATCATTGAAAAGCTCTGCCATCTTTTTGCGGAAGAAACTTTCAATCTCTTCTTTTGTATGTGCATTATTATTCGGGTCTTTTACTAGGAGAATCCGCATGTCATGGTAGGATTCCTGGATAAATTTAAACTGTGCGATGCCTACGATGCCGTTGGGAATCTTCATCAGGTACAGAGCGGAAGTCTCCGGGCTGTTTTCATGCTTTACAAGGTCGTTGACGCGCCCCTGTATGGATTTGATATAGCGCACTCCGTCTAAGGTTGCGGATGTGGCGCGGTCGCCAATCTCGTAGTTGATAAACGGAAAATCTTTTTTAAAGAGGGTAGTGACAATTACCCGCCCATCGTCTGTCAGACGGTTGTCCTCGTCATAGATATTGACGACATGGGTATCGCTGTTGATGTAGTAAAGCTCTTCGCCCGGCAGCTGGATGATGCAGCTCCCAGTCTCGGAACTTCCGTAAGCGTCAAACAGGCCGTCTCCGAAACTTTCTGTGAGGATCTTGCGGGTCATGTCGTCCACCATCTCGCTGACGGGGGTGTAAAGTTTCGGCTTGTATATCTTAAGGTTGTGGCGCTTTGCGTACAGAGCCATGCGTACAAGGCAGTTTCTGCGAAAACAGAGCACGTCCGGCTTATACTCATTCAGATCCTTTATAATGTCGCGGATGCCGTCGCCGACACAGTTGTCCTCCGACACGACCTTCCGACGCATGAAACCGAATTTCTGAATGATGGAATCTCCCTTTTTCGGGTCGATCTTTTTATGGCTTGTCACGAAGGAAAAAAGCTTTCCCCGAAGGGGATGGTAACCGGCGTACATAAGGACGCGGATCCAGTTGGCGTCCACACAGGCGGATTCCCTCTGGGTCTGGATGAACTTCAGGGGCACTCCGGAAGAACCGCTTGTTGAAAGGATTGTCCAGCTCTTACGTTTCTTTGGATTCTTTTCATACTCCTCCTGCATCCAGAGGCGGAGGTCAGCCCGTGTTGTGATGGGGAATTTCACCAGGTCTTCCGGGGTATGGAAATCGTCCGGCGTTAGGTGGTTTTCGTCAAAACGCTTGCGGTAGAAGGGAATCTTATAGGCGCGTTCCATAAGCTCATGCACCTTTTTTCCCTGTCGCTTGCGGATAAACGCCCGGTCAGTGGGGATTTTTTTGTCCAGTTTCATAAGGTAATAAAACGTCATAACATTTTTAAGTTTTTTTTCGATTACAAATGCCATTCTTATTTTCTCCTTTTTGTTCATTTCACCAAAAGCTACATCGGTTAAAAGAGATTTGCGTACCCAATTTTAACATAATTACGGGAGAAACTCAAGCTGGTATGCTCTTGATAAATTAAAGTATACGTGATACCATGGAGAACAGATATTATTGGCAGGGAAAGAGGAGAAGTAAGCGGATTATGCAGAATAGCAAATTAAACAAGCTTGCGCTGAAAGCAGGCGTTTTCTATATCGTGGGGCAGCTGTTCATAAGGGGGATTACCTTCCTCACAACCCCGGTTTACACAAGGCTTTTGTCAAAGGCGCAGTACGGGGAGATCCGGGTCTATGAGTCCTGGCTTCTTATCATGGTGCCGGTTATGTCTTTGTGCCTGTGGAGAAGCGTTGACAGGGCGAAGTATGATATGGGAGAAAGGTACAATGAGTATGTGTCCAGCGTGCAGAGCCTTTCCTATCTGTCGATACTGTCGTTTTTCGGCGTGAGCCTGATTTTTAGGACTCCGCTGCAAAAGTTTTGGGGCATGACGGACATGATGTTTTTCATGGCGTTCCTGTATGTGTTCGGCTATACAAGCATCCTGTTCATGCAGCGCAGGGAAAAGCAGATGATGCGATATAAGGCCAGCATCTTTATCACTACCGTGACGATTGTCCCTGCGACGCTTTTTTCCATCGCCCTGATTTACTGGGGGCGCGTTGAGGGGCGGCTTGACGAGCTTGTGGAGCTGCGCGTCTGGGGCTTTTATGTTCCCCAGGTAGTGGGAGGGCTGATCGTGGCTGTCCTTTTGTGGGCGCAGGGCAGGAAGTTCATTCAGAAAAAGTATTGGAAATACGCATTGAGCTACAGCCTTCCGCTGATTCCGGAGGCGCTTTCCATCCAGATTATGAACCAGGCGGACAAGATCATGATTCAGTTTCTGGTAGGTTATGAATATACGGGGATTTTTGCTCTTGGCACGACGATTTCTTTTATCATCTGGATTGTGGAAGATTCGGTCTGGAATGCTTTTCTTCCCTGGATGTATGAGAAAATATCTCAGGGGGAGGCAGGGGATATTGAAAAGCCGTGGACAGTGCTGATGCATGGATTCGGGATGATGTCCTGGTTTCTCGTGGCGCTGGCTCCGGAGATCGTGGCGGTGCTTGGCTCTCGGGAATACCACATGGCAGTGTTCCTTATCGCGCCTATGGTGACAGGAACGCTTCTTCGCTTTTACAGCTATATCTACACGGCAATCCAGAATTATCACAAGAAGACGGCATATGTGGCTGCGGGAACGATAGTTACGATGGTTATAAATGTAATCTTAAATTATGTGTGCATCCTTCGTTTCGGATATATGGCGGCTGCCTACACTACGGCGGCAAGCTATTTTATCCTGCTGGTTATGCAGGGATATCTGGAGAAAAAGGTGACAGGGAGAAGAGTG
This sequence comes from uncultured Dorea sp., assembly GCA_910578455.1. Classification (GTDB taxonomy): domain Bacteria; phylum Bacillota; class Clostridia; order Lachnospirales; family Lachnospiraceae; genus MD308. Next base: position 988 of record CAJTQA010000024.1, on the reverse strand, counting down.
ATCGCTCTGAAGAAAAGTACCGTGATATCGGCGGCATATTTTGGGCTGAACCTAGTGACAATGCTGCTTTTTGAAGTCCAATGGTACGCAAGGTACGCGGCAGTGCTTGCGGCGGCAGTGCTTGCAGTAAAATGGATGCTGCCTCAGTTTTTGAGAGTGGTGAGGGATTTTAAAGGAGGAAATTGATAGAGAATTTTTATTTTGAATATGTACTGCTCTTTTCTTCTAGTAATTTGAAATTACAGCATCTGGAAACGAGAGAAGATTCAGGGAGATGAAGACATTTATCATACAATTTTTCTGCTTTGCGCTGTATGGTAGACTGCATGCTGTCTATAAGAGCTTTTTCTTTCTGGAGCAGGTAGATATAATCATTTTTCTCCTTTTCGTTGCTAAAAGGGCGAAATTGTTCAACCTGGTTATACTTTAACTGTGTAATACAGGAATCATATTGTTCAGATTCAACACTGCATATAGATAACCAGTGTCTGAATCCTGTAGTTTATGAAAGTCCAGGCTATTGGACATACGTTGGTGTTTAGGCTTGGCTGACGAAATTGGTACATAGTAGTGACAATTATTAACTGTCAACAGAATTCCAACATGCAATTTTAGTTTCTCTCCATATTCGACATATCCTACGCGGGAGTCGAACTGGATCAAGTATCGAATATAGTCTTTATTCACAACATACCAATTCATAGAGCCTCCATAAAGAAAAAAGTGGGTGGCGATGCCACCCACTGCTGTTAATCGATTGTTTTGGCTGGACAATCTAACCGTTTCTGAACGACCGTTTTAATTGGACGGCCTAACCGCTTTTAAACGATTGTTTTAACTGGACAACCTAACCGCTGTACAGGTATCGCTACCTGTGTTTTTAGTATATGTGATTTCACTAAAAAAATCAATATTGTTTCAAGAAAATTTTAGGCGGGTCTTTGACAGTTAAATTTATAATAATGCCATTAAACCCCTTATAATATCT
>CAJTQA010000023.1 GCA_910578455.1 uncultured Dorea sp. | reverse complement strand
TAAAAGTCTAACAGCCAAATCTCATCTTAAAATCAATGCGTTTTGCTCTTCTCTAAATCATTTCTAAATCTGGGTAACTTTTACCATTTTCCCAATTAGAAATAGTCTGTCTGGAAACATTAAATAAATTCGCAAAATCATCTTGACTTAAATCATGTTGTTTTCGCAGATTATTTATTTGTTCTCCTATATTCATTTCAAATCTATCCTTTCAAACAGCATTATCTTATTTTTTTCATTAGAAATCTATCAAAATTCCTTTACATCTTAGCAAAGTTTCTTTTACAGAACGAAATATTGCTTTGATATATACAAACAACAGCAGTCCTGATTCTATAGGTATTATCCCATTCTTCGGTTCCGCGGATTGTCCGGGATAAGCACGGAGATTCTTTTCCGGATATCTGCAAAATTCCGCTCTCACTTGTGATATGGCTCCCCATTGATAATCCGGAAACTCCGGTAAATCTGCTCCAGAAGGATCACCCGCATAAGCTGGTGGGGAAATGTCATTTTTGAAAAGCTCAATGCAAAGTCTGACCGCCTCCTCACTTCCTCTCCAAGCCCGATGGAGCCGCCGATGATAAAGATGATGTGGCTTTTCCCCTGCACGCCGAGGTTCTCGATTCTTTCCGCCAACTTTTCCGAAGAAAGCTGTATGCCGTCTATCTCCAGCGTAATGATATAGGCATCATCACGCATGATCTTCAAAATACGCTCCCCTTCCCTCGCCCGGACCGCCTCCTCCATGGCGCTCCCGGCGTTGTCCGTAAGTTTCTCATCCGCCACTTCCAAAAGCTCCAGCTTACAATATTTGCCAAGCCTCTTGCCATACTCGGCGATGGCATCTTTCAAATATTTTTCCTTTAACTTTCCTACGCTGATCACCGTGATCTTCACAACTGACTCCTTTCCTGATCCCCGTTTGCCTGTTGACTTTTAACCTGCCCTGACCTATCATACATATTGGAACCCGACTAGCTGTTTGTTTCTGCATGGACCGGTGCAATCTTAAACACAAGGAGACATTTATGAAACGTATTTTAATGATCATCCTGGGAAATCTGCTGATTACCGGGGCATATGCATTTATTACCGTGCCAAACGAGATCATCAACGGCGGCGTCACCAGCTTTTCCATGGTTCTCGGACAGGTATGCCGGATGGACATTTCTGTATTCGTCAATCTTCTGACACTGTTTTTGCTCCTTTTATGCCTGGTATTCCTCGGGAGGGAGTTCTTTGCAGGCAGCGTTTTAAGCTGCGTCTGCTACCTTTCCATGTTCACCTTTTTCCACAGCCTTGGCCTGAGCCCTCGCCTGCCGCTGCCTTTGTGCATCATGCTGGCCGGCATTTTAGTAGGCGCCGGCTATTACCTGTGCATCTGCGCGAAATCTACAGCCATAAGCTTTGACATCATCGCGCTCATCCTGAACAAAAAGAATCCGAAAGTCAACATCGCCTACACCATGGGAATAATCAATACTGCTGTTCTTTTGACCGGATTTATGGTTTTCGGGCTGTCGTCCGTACTGTGCGGAATCCTCTTTACTGCGATCCAGACATTTGTCCTGAATACGCTGCAAACCATTTTTGCTAAGCCATCTGAAGAGTAATGCCTAATAATTCCTGAAAATGCTGCGCCCACTCTTCTGTCTGGTAAAACAAGATGCAATTCTGCCATCCGTCGCTGGTTACATAAAGGCATTTTCCGGTATTGCACTCCTTTATTACCTGATTCATATAAGTCAGCATTCCGGTATCGAACCAATCATACTCTACGTTCGCATCGTATCGGCAGACTTTTTCATTACATTGAAAACGGATTGTCTGGATACCCGTACCGGATTCAAAATCCACTCTACTGGCGTCCTCTTCTATATCCGTAAAAATGAAATCATCTTTTACAATTTTAGAAAGGCCCTCGATAAAAGAGGTATACATCTCTTCAATCCCGAAAACCTCCATATCAAAAGAATAAATCTGCCCGGACATGCAAAACAATTCGTCTGTTTCTTTCTCGCGGATTCCTATTGCCAGATTATCCAAAAGCAACCCCAGAATCTCTTTTTCTTCCATGTCCTCAAGCATATCGGCAGGCATAGAAAGAACCGATTTTACAAGGGCATTTTCCGCAATTACAGCGTCTATGCCTAAAGCTTTAAGTTTTTCCAGACTGTCATGAATAAATCCCTTCACATCCATACACTTTTCCTCCTCACTTGCTGTCTCCTCCAGAAATACGGAAAATAAAAGCTGCCGCACCAGGTGATTTATTCCATCATTCATGCGACAGCTCTATTATTTACCAGAAATCTATTGTCTTAATTTTTCTACTTTTTGCTGAGCAGCTCATGGATTCCTTTCGCACCGGCTTTTCCTGCGCCCATAGCCAGGATAACCGTCGCCGCGCCCGTAACCGCGTCACCGCCTGCGAATACCGCAGCCTTGGAGGTCTGTCCGTTCTCTTCCTCCGCCACGATACATTTCCTGCGGTTTGTCTCAAGGCCTTTGGTGGTAGACGCAATCAGCGGATTCGGTGAAGTGCCAAGAGACATGATCACCGTGTCAAGCTCAATCTCATACTCTGAACCCGGAATCTCTACCGGACGTCTTCTGCCGGACGCATCCGGCTCGCCAAGTTCCATCTTGATCACAGTCATGCCTTTCACCCAGCCGTTCTCATCCACATGAATCTCCTTCGGGTTGGTGAGGAGGTCAAAGATCACGCCCTCTTCCTTCGCATGGTGTACCTCTTCCACTCTTGCCGGGAGCTCTGCCTCGCTTCTGCGGTATACGATATGCACTTCCGCGCCGAGACGAAGAGCCGTCCTTGCAGCGTCCATGGCAACATTGCCGCCGCCCACCACCGCAACTTTCTTTCCGGCTGCGATAGGGGTATCGTAATTATCGTCAAAAGCTTTCATCAGGTTGTTTCTGGTCAGATACTCATTGGCAGAGAACACGCCGTTGGCCGTCTCGCCAGGGATTCCCATGAACATCGGAAGTCCGGCGCCGGAGCCGATGAATACCGCCTCAAAATCCTCTTCCTCCATCAGCTGGTCGATGGTAGTGGATTTTCCGATGACAACGTTTGTCTCAAACTTAACGCCCAGCTCTTTTACTTTCTCAATCTCTTTCTTTACGACTTTCTCTTTCGGGAGACGGAACTCAGGGATTCCATATACAAGCACGCCGCCAAGCTCGTGGAGCGCCTCAAATACGGTCACTTCATAGCCAAGCTTTGCAAGGTCGCCGGCACAGGTAAGTCCGGACGGGCCGGAACCGATGACCGCTACTTTGTGGCCGTTTGTCTTATCTGCCTTAGCAGGCTTAATATCATGCTCAAGCGCATAGTCCGCAACGAACCGCTCCAGCTTTCCGATGGAAACCGGGTCGCCCTTGATGCCGCGGATACATTTGCACTCGCACTGGGATTCCTGAGGACAGACACGTCCGCAGATCGCCGGCAGCGCGGAAGACTCGCCGATCACCTTGTAAGCCTCCTCGATATTTCCTTCCTTCACCTGGGAGATAAATCCCGGAATGTTGATGGCAACCGGACAGCCGGTGATGCACTTTGCATTCTTACAGTTAATGCAGCGTGCGGCCTCTTCCATAGCCTCTTCTTTATTGTAGCCGTAGCAAACCTCCTCGAAGTTTGCCGCTCTTTCTTTCGCGTCCTGCTCTCTGACAGGCACTCTCTTTAATACGTCCGCCATTAGTTTTCACCTCCGCAATTGCCGCAGCCACCGTGATGGGTGTCGCCTTCCTGTACTTTCAGCATCGCACGTCCTTCCTGTGTCTTGTACATCTGCTGTCTCTTCATCGCGTTGTCGAAGTCAACCAGATGTCCGTCAAACTCAGGGCCGTCCACGCATGCAAACTTCACCTCGCCGCCAACGATCACACGGCAGGCTCCGCACATGCCCGTGCCGTCAACCATGATGGGGTTCATACTTACAATAGTCGGAATCTCGTGTTTCTTCGTGGTCAGGCAGGTAAACTTCATCATGATCATCGGGCCGATTGCCACGCAGACGTCATATTTGTTGCCCTTTTCCACCAGCTCGTCCACCATGGTCGTAACCATGCCCGCATGCCCGTATGTACCGTCGTCCGTACAGGGATAGTAATTGCCGGAAACCGCCTCCATCTCTTTTTCCAGGATCAGGAGGTCTTTTGTCTTAGAGCCGACGATAACGTCAACGTCAATACCATGCTCCTTGAGCCATTTTACCTGAGGATATACCGGTGCTGCCCCAACACCGCCGGCTACGAAAAGGAATTTCTTCTTCTTAAGTTCTTCCACATCTTCCTCCACGAATTCAGACGGACGTCCTAAAGGCCCGGTGAAATCGCGGAAAGCATCTCCCGCCTTAAGGTTCGTCATCTTCGTGGTGGACGCCCCTACCGGCTGGAATACGATCGTAACAATCCCTGCCTCCCTGTCATAATCACAGATGGTAAGAGGAATTCTCTCACCCTTCTCATCCATCTTCACGATGACGAATTGCCCCGGCTCGCAGTGCTTTGCCACGCGTGGAGCCTCAACGTCCATAAGATAAATGTTAGCAGCCAGCTTTTCTGCTTTTAATATCTTGTACATTTTATTTCCTCCTAATAATTTATGCTACAGTATATTTTAATGTATTTATCAAAAAATATCAAGTAATTGGGCTATACGTTATTAAAATATCACAGATGACAGATAATTATCACTTTTCAACGATGGAATTTAATCTCTCAGTTCCACACTTGGAATGATTATCCGACAGCTAAAACTGCCGGGAAAAACCGGGAAACTGCCCGTTTCAAACAGTTTCCCGGCTCTTCCGTTTCCATAAATATCTTAGAAATCTACTTCCGTTCCGTAATATGTACAATTAAACAGCTTTTCCATAGCCGCCGTATCAATCTCCCTCGGGTTGGAGCCTGTGCAGGCATCACCCACCGCACGCTCTGCGATTCCGGCAATCTTCTCTTTAAATTCATCTTCATTGATGCCGAATTCCTTAAGCGTCTTCGGAATATTAAGCCTTACATTAAAATCGTCAATCTTCGCACACAGGCTGTTGATGAGCGCTTTCTCAGAAATCCCCTCAAGCCCCATCCTGCGGGAAATCTCCGCGTAGCGTTTTGCCGCTGCCGGATTTTTTGCATTGTATTTAATGACATAAGGCAGATAGATGGCATTTGCACAGCCGTGCGGGATATGTCCTGTGGAGAATGCAGCGCCTGTCTTGTGTGCCATCGAGTGTACGATGCCAAGGAGCGCATTGGAAAATGCCATTCCTGCCAGGCACTGCGCGTAGTGCATCTGCTCCCTCGCCCCCATGTCGCAGTTGTAGGATGCCGGCAGATAGTCAAGCACCATCTCAATGGCCTGCAGCGCAAGGGGATCTGTAAATGAGCAGTTCATTGTAGAAACATAAGCCTCAATCGCATGAGTCAGCGCATCCATGCCTGTATAAGCAACCTGTTTTACCGGAAGGCCCATCACAAGGTCAGCGTCAACGATGGCTACATCAGGAGTGATATTAAAGTCAGCCAGCGGATACTTCACCCCTGTCTGATAGTTGGTGATTACGGAAAATGCCGTGACTTCCGTAGCCGTTCCTGATGTGGACGGAATCGCGCAGAACTTAGCCTTCTGGCGCAGCTCCGGGAAATTGAACGGAATGCAAAGATCCTCAAAAGTTGTCTCCGGATATTCGTAGAACGCCCACATAGCCTTTGCCGCATCAATCGGTGAACCTCCGCCCATGGAAACGATCCAGTCCGGCTCAAAGTTTCGCATCGCCTCAGCGCCTTTCATCACCGTCTCTACAGACGGATCCGGCTCAACACCCTCAAAAAGCTCAACTTCCATCCCCGCCTCTTTCAAGTAGCTGACAGCTTTGTCAAGAAAGCCCTGACGTTTCATGGAACCGCCGCCCACGACAAGGAACGCCCTCTTGCCTTTTAAATTCTTAAGCTCCTCTAAACAGCCTTTTCCGTGATAAATATCTCTTGGTAAAGTAAATCTTGCCATAGTTTTGTTCTCCTTTTCTTATTTTTGTTAATTATTTATCAAAATTATACATCCGTTAAATAATTAACGCAACACATTGCACGAAAAAAATTGTATTTATTTGGAAACAATATGGCAGGCTGCCGAAAATCAAAAAGACATTCCTCTGGAATGCCTTTTTCTGTCCTCCAATTTATTCTCTCACATAATTTCTTGTAGTAATTCCGCTGACCCTTCCGCTCTTCGTCACAAGGATCGCTTTAAAAAGCGTCTCGCCCTTCGGCATCTCTATCGGCCCGGTATACTTATCAGACGCTGTCGTCGGGTCTGTTCCGTCCATCGTGTAAAACGCCTCGTATTCGTCCGGAACCTTTACTTCGATAGACTGTGCAAAATCATACTGCCCGGTAGAAGGAGACACTGCCGGGGCATCCTCTATCGGAAGCTCGATCACAAACTGTTTCTCAACCGTCTGGCTGGGCACGCCGTTCTTATTTACCGCAATAGCCTTTATCATGTTCGTTCCTTCACTGAGCTGGAGCGGTTCTTTAAACTCCGTGCTGTCCGTATCCGGCAGGCTGCCGTCCACTGTATAGCGAATCACCCCGTCCGGGGAAGTAATAGTAAGCTGCTGCACGTCGTCAAACACGGTCTTGTCGTCAAGGGAAAACTCCGGCTCGCTCACGACATATTCCGGAAGCTCTTCAAGAATCTTACTGTCGGCGCTGCTTAAGAGAGAAGGAATCCCCATGGGCTGTTTTGTATTGAGATAGAATTCAAAAGCCGCCCTGTAAAGCTCTGCGTTTTCCGGCTGCTTGTCCAGCGCGCCCAGGAAAAGGCTTTCCGCTTCGCTTAAATCGTTCTGGGCGATATATACTTTCGACAGCCCTTCATAGGCATCCGCCTTTGTCTTATCCCTGGAGATCGCCTTCTGGAAATAATCCGTTGCCTTCATGTATTCCCCCGCGCCCAGCGCCCGGTTCCCCAGGTACACGATTCCCGCGTAAGAGGTGAAGTAAAGGGCAGCGACTCCGCCTGCAACCGCTGCAAGGATCAAAAACAGCGTCAGGAGGACATTCCTTCTTTTTTTCTTTAATGCTTTCCTGCGCTCTGCCTGTTTTCTCCTTGCCGTTTCTTCCTGCATCATGGCAGTATTGCCGCGGCGTGTTCCGCTCCTCATGGCGGCGGTTCTTCCGTCTGCACGCATGGCAGCAGTTCTTCCGTCTGCACGCATGGCGGCGGTCCTTCCGTCTCTTGAGCGCATGGCAGCAGTCCTTCCTCCTGCCCCTCGCATGGCGGCGGTTCTTCCGTCTGCACGCATGGCAGCTGTCCTTCCGTCTCTTGAACGCATGGCGGCAGTTCTCCCGTCCGAACCCATAGCTGCAGTCCTGCCGGTATTGACGCGGCGGCGCCCTTCATTCTGCCGCCCGTTCCTGCCTGTATTATTCAGGGCTTCTTTTACGTGAGCCGCCAGCATATCGTCCAGAGGATTGTAGTCCGGAACGATGCGTACTTCGCCTCCGCATTTTTCGCAATATAGAATACCGTCTGGTATTTCGTATCCGCAGTATCTACATCTCATTTTGCGTCTCTACCTCCTGCCCTATAATACATACATCCCGTGCTGAAACCGAAACCGACATATGTTCCGGTTCCAGCACCTTTATTAAAACAGCCCTGTAATCGCACCTTCCTCGGACACGTCAATCCCGTTCGCCGCCGGAACTTTCGGAAGACCCGGCATAGTCATGATCGCGCCTGTCAGAGCCACGACAAACCCGGCTCCCGCGCTTACATACACTTCGCGCACATGGATGTCAAAATCTTTCGGACGTCCCAGTTTCTTTGCATCGTCAGAAAGGGAATACTGGTTTTTCGCCATGCAGACCGGAAGATTTCCAAATCCCATAGACGTGATCTTTGCCAGCTGTTTTTTTGCCGCCGGTTCAAACACAACGCCGTCCGCGCCGTATATCTCCTTTGATACCGTCTCTATCTTTTCTTCGAGGGAAAGCTCGTCATCATATAACGGATGGAAATTGCTCTGTTTCGTCTCCAGAGTTTCCACAACCTTCTCTGCCAAGGCGATTCCGCCCTCTCCGCCCTTTTCCCATACCTCGGAAAGAGCGAATTCGCATCCTCTCTCCTCACAGAATCTGCGGATAAAATCATTTTCCGCATCCGTATCCGTTATGAAAGAATTGAGTGTCACAACAACCGGAACATCATATTTACTGATATTCTCAATATGCTTTTCAAGGTTCGCGATTCCTTTTTTCAGAGCGTCAAGGTCCTCCTTTGAGAGGTCTTCCTTTGCGGCTCCGCCGTTGTATTTTAATGCCCGCACCGTCGCTACCAGGACGACTGCATCCGGCTTAAGCCCTGCTTTGCGGCACTTGATGTCAAAGAATTTCTCAGCACCTAAGTCAGCGCCGAATCCCGCCTCCGTGATCACGATATCGCTCAGCTTAAGAGCCATTTTCGTCGCCCTCACGCTGTTGCAGCCATGAGCGATATTGGCAAACGGGCCTCCGTGTACCAAGGCCGGGGTGTGCTCCAAAGTCTGGATCAGATTCGGCTTTATGGCATCCTTTAAAAGAGCCGTCATGGCTCCGGTCGCCTGAAGGTCATCCGCCGTTACCGGGTCACCGCTGAAATTATAAGCTACAATGATTTTCCCAAGCCTTTTCTTCAAGTCATGGACATCATCGGAAAGGCATAGGATCGCCATGATCTCAGACGCAACCGTAATGACGAAATGGTCTTCTCTCACCATGCCGTCCATCTTGTTTCCAAGGCCAACTACGATATTGCGGAGGCACCGGTCGTTCATGTCAAGGCATCTTTTCCAGACAACCTGCCTCGGGTCAATCTGAAGGGCGTTGCCCTGCTGGATGTGATTATCCAAAAGCGCCGCCAGAAGATTATTTGCAGATGTTATGGCATGGAAATCTCCCGTAAAGTGGAGATTTAAGTCCTCCATCGGAACGACCTGGGCGTAACCGCCGCCTGCCGCGCCTCCCTTGATGCCGAAACATGGCCCAAGAGACGGCTCCCTCAAAGCTACGACTGCCCGTTTGCTGATCTTTTCCATTGCCTGCCCAAGACCAACTGTCGTCGTCGTCTTTCCTTCTCCCGCCGGAGTAGGATTGATAGCTGTTACAAGCACCAGTTTTCCGTCCGGGTTGCCTTTTACCCGTTCCCACACATCATCGGAAAGCTTCGCCTTATACTTTCCGTAAAACTCCAATTCATCCTCATGGATGCCTAATGTTCCGGCAACATCTTTAATATGTGCCATCTTCGCTTCCTGTGCAATCTGGATATCTGTTTTCATTGGTTTCCAATCCTTTCTTTTTGTCAATGTCTACATGCTACATCTGCTCCACGTACTGTTCGAACTCTTCCTTTGACATCAAAACCTTTCTTGGTTTCGTGCCTTCTTCGCCGCCCACGACCCCCGCCTCGCAGAGCTGGTCCATGATGCGCGCCGCCCGGTTGAATCCAATCTTAAATGTACGCTGCAGCATCCCGATGGATGCTTTTTCTTTATCTATAATGAGACGCCCCGCTTCTGTGAAATACGCGTCGCGATCATTATCCTCTCCGCCCCCCAAAGCTGCGGCCATGCCCGGCTCATTGGTGCTCACCTGCTGTATGACCTCTTCGTCGTAGTCGGCATCCCCGCTGTTTTTCCGCAAGTATTCCACAACTTTCTGGACTTCCTCGTCTGTCACGAAAGAACCTTGCACCCTGGCTGGTTTCGGATATCCCGCCGGATAAAAGAGCATGTCGCCTTTTCCCAGCAGCTTTTCTGCGCCGTTCATGTCAATGATCGTCCGGGAGTCTACGCCCGACGATACGGCAAATGCAATCCTGGACGGCATGTTCGCCTTAATAAGCCCGGTGATGACGTTTACAGACGGCCTCTGGGTCGCCACCACAAGATGGATGCCCGCTGCTCTGGCAAGCTGGGCCAGACGGCAGATGGCGCCCTCCACATCTCCCGATGCCACCATCATCAGGTCGGCAAGCTCGTCCACGATAATGACAAGCTGAGACATAGGCTCTTGTTTTTCCCCGTCCGTTTCCGGCAGGGCCTTTATCTTTTCATTGTACCCCTTCATGTCTCTTACGTTAAACTCTGCAAAGGCGCGGTATCGCCTGTCCATCTCCGCTACCGCCCAGTTAAGCGCACCGGCTGCTTTTTTCGGGTCGGTAACCACCGGTATCATCAGATGGGGAATCCCGTTATAAACGCTTAATTCCACAACTTTGGGGTCTATCATAATGAGCTTTACTTCCTCCGGCGCCGCCTTGTAGAGAATGCTCATGATCAGCGTGTTGATGCAGACAGACTTTCCGGAGCCTGTCGCTCCGGCAATAAGGACGTGAGGCATCTTTGCGATATCTGTCACAACAGCCTTTCCGGCAATATCCTTTCCGGCTGCAAAAGAAAGCTTTGAACTGCTGTTTTTAAATTCGGCGGATTCCAGGAGATCTCTCAGCATGACCGCTGAGTTTTCCTTGTTGGGAACCTCGATTCCCACTGCTGCTTTCCCGGGAATCGGCGCTTCGATACGGATATCCGCAGCGGCCAGGTTCAGCTTGATATCGTCGGCAAGCCCCACGATCTTGCTGACCTTTACGCCCATCTCAGGCTGAAGCTCATAGCGGGTAACTGCCGGGCCGCAGCTTACGTTGGTCACGGTCACATTCACGCCGAAATTTTTAAGAGTCTGCTGAAGCTTGATTGCCGTCTCCCGAAGGCTCACATCCGATTCCCCGCCTGTTTTCTTTCCCTTTTTAAGCAGCGACAGCGGCGGCAGCTTGTACGCTTTCTTAGCGCCCTCATTCCTGCTTTTCACAGGCATGATGTCTTCAGAGGGTGTTTCCTGTTTCTGCTTTGCCGCAACCTTCATTTCATCCGGCAAAATGTCAGATGCATACGCCGGCTCCGCAAAGGTTTCCGCTGCCTCCGCCTCTTCCGGCAAAGGCGAAACCTCCGGTTCCGCCACGTCCGCGCGCTGAATCTCGAAACCGTCACTTTCCTCCTCATAGCTTATCACATCCACGGTCAGCTCCCTCATGTCCGGAGTCTTTCTGGAAAGCTCTGTGTCAAAAGACACCCCCGCCACATGATGATCCTGCCTCTTTTTGCCCTTCGGGCGGGGATTTCTTTTTTCATACGGGGATTCCTCATTTTCCCGGCGTCGCTCCTCCACTGCCCTTTTTCTTCTGGCGGCATCTTCTTTCGCTCTGCTGTACGCCTTTCCTCCCTGGTTTTTAACGCCCTTCAGGGCGGACTTTCCGGTAATGACTACAGCGCAGATAATGCCGGATATAATGACTACCACATATGTACCGGCGATGCCCACCGCCGGGATCAAGAGGCCCGAAACCCCTTCTCCGATAAGCCCGCCGCTCTCCCACACAAGCTGAAAGAACGTACACGACAGAACTGTCAGCACAAGTCCTGCGGCTCCTTTTATATATGCCTTGAAATTATCTTTATTGGAAACAAGGAAAGCAACGACGGCAAACAGGACAAAGGGAACCGCATAAGCCACCGTTCCGAATATACCTTTCAAAATCCCTGAAACCGTCTTCCCGACAGCTCCCCCCAACCCAAAATTACTGAGCAGTATCAGGATGCTGACTGCAAGCGTCGACCAGATGATGATCTCATCTGCAACAAAGCTCTGTTCGTTTTTCTTTTTTGCGCGGCGGCCTGCGCCCTGCTTTCTCTTTGACTTTGCAGCCATGTGCTCTCCTCCTTGTTTTTTTGACCTTAGCATCTTATTATAGCATTTTTCATATAAGCTGTCATTACTAAATTTCGCTCTTTTTTCCCCTGGCCTCGTCTATCATTTCATGCAGTTTTCCTAATGCATCGCTCATGCCCCCGACCTCGTCTATAAGTCCTTCCCGCACGGCTTCCCTGCCCTCAAGCAGCGTTCCGACGTCTTTCACCAGATCCGTCTGATTCAGCATCAGCTCCTCGATACGCCCCTGGCTCATGCGGGAATGGCTGGCCAGAAAGCGGGTGATCCGGTCCTGGGTCTTTATCATGTTACGCAGGCTCTGCGCCACGCCGATAAACATTCCGCTTGAGCGGACCGGATGGACGATCATCGTCCCGCTTGGCACGATAAAGGAATATTTAGCCGATACCGCCAAGGGGCCGCCGATCGAATGGCTCCCTCCAAGCACAAGGGATACCGTGGGCTTGCTTAAGGATGCAATCATCTCTGCGATGGAAAGACCTGCCTCCACATCACCGCCAAGGGTATTTAAAAGAATCAGAAGCCCTTCGATTTCCTCGCTGTCCTCCACCTCTGCAAGCATCGGGAGGAGGTGCTCGTATTTCGTGGCTTTTGTATTTCCGGACACGGCCTCGTGTCCCTCCACCTCTCCAATGATCGTCAGCAGCTTGATTTTATGTTTTTCTTTGTTTTCGTTCAGGTTCAAAGAGCCCACCTGCCGGATCTGCTCGTTTTTCATTCCCTGCTTTTCTTCCTGTTTTTCATTTCCCATAAAAATACACCTCCATACTTTTTATTTAGTATGGAGGCGATTTCTGATTTTATACTTGTTTTAAAGCCTGTTCAAGATCTGCTATGATATCTTCGATATTTTCAATACCTACGCTGAAACGGATCAGATCCGGCTGTACGCCTGCCTCCGCAAGCTCCGCGTCGCTCATCTGGCGGTGCGTATGGCTCGCCGGGTGGAGAACGCAGCTCCTTGCATCCGCTACATGAGTCACGATGGCAATCATCTTTAAGCTGTCCATCATCCGTACTGCCGCGCTGCGCCCGCCCTTTAACCCGAAAGTCAGGACGCCGCATGTTCCGTCCGGCATATACTTCCTGGCAAGCTCATAGTATCTGTCTCCTTCCAGAGACGGGCAGCTCACCCAGGCAACCTTTTCATGAGCCTGAAGGTATCTTGCCGCTTTCAGCGCGTTTTCGCAGTGTCTCGGCATGCGGAGGTGGAGCGTCTCCAGTCCGATGTTTAAGAGAAATGCGTTCTGGGGCGACTGGATGGAGCCAAGATCCCTCATAAGCTGTGCCGTCGCTTTTGTAATGTAAGCTCCCTTCCCAAACTTTTTCGTGTAGACAATGCCGTGGTAAGTCTCGTCCGGCTGCGTCAGGCCCGGGAATTTATCTGCGTAAGCCTCCCAGTCGAAATTGCCGCTGTCTACAATCGCTCCCCCCACGCAGGACGCATGTCCGTCCATATACTTCGTTGTAGAGTGCGTGACAATATCCGCGCCCCACTCGAAAGGCCGGCAGTTGACAGGCGTCGCAAAAGTATTGTCCACAATAAGCGGCACGCCGTGGGCATGCGCCGCCTTGGAAAACTTCTCAAAGTCAAAGACTACCAGGGCAGGATTGGCAATCGTCTCGCCAAACACAGCTTTTGTATTCTCGCAGAATGCCGCATCCAGTTCCTCTGGAGTGCAGTCCGGATCCACAAATGTCGCATCAACACCCATCTTTTTGATAGTATGTGCATACAGGTTGTAAGTGCCCCCATAGAGAGCCGACGCACACACAATATGATCTCCCTCCTGAGCGATATTCATAATGGCATAAAAATTTGCCGCCTGGCCCGATGATGTGAGCATGGCAGCCACGCCTCCCTCAAGGTCGCAGATCTTTGCCGCCACCGCATCGTTAGTCGGATTCTGAAGCCGGGTATAAAAGTAACCTGACTCCTCCAGGTCAAAAAGCCTCCCCATCTGCTCGCTGCTGGAATACTTAAAGGTTGTGCTCTGATAGATCGGCAGGATCCGCGGCTCCCCGTTTTTCGGCTCATAACCTGACTGAATGCACTTTGTCTCAATTCTATAATCGCTCATTGGCTGTTCCTCCTATGATTCTAAATATTTTTCTTCCAGTTCCCGCACCATCGTCATATACCGGTTCCGGCAATCGTTTCTCCGCCCCTCTTCTATGAAACGGAGGCAAGGCATCAGGTGCTTTTCGTAAATTCCCTCGTAGGTTTTATCCGGATGTTTTTCCATATTGATGAGCATGACGATTCCCGGCGCAATGTCATAATATTCCTCCACCAGCCTGCGCCCATCCCCGGAACGCATCAGATAACCATCACGGAAATCCCGGAACGCGCGCAGCTCGTAGCAGTCGTCCGGCTTGCCCTGGCTCCGGCAGACAGCGGTGGTTATATAGCACAGTTTCCGTTCAAACCCGCCGGCAATCTCCTCATACGTGCTGTGAGACAGCTTAAGTGAGTTCACCTTCCGCTGATTCCACAGCTCTACCATCCTCTTTGTGACAGCAACGCAATACTCATTCCGGTTATAGTTCAGAATCGGAACTACAAATGCCGCCATATTCAGGTTATAGTCCATGGCATAGCTTTCACGGCTTAGCTTCTTCACAGACTGCATCTTCCCGTAGGCATATTCAGGGATTACGTCTGCAAGCTCTTCCACCAGCTGCGGCCTATCCTCTTGTGCACATTCCTCAAAGCATCCTACCATCATATTTATCATGCCGGCATGTTTTTTCCTGGCATCCTCTATCGCCTCTTCGTAGAGTTTTTTCTTAAATTTCTTTTTGTTTGCCAGCATTTCCTCAAAAAACTCAATCAGGCTTTCCTTTACGGCATCAACGTCGCTCATTTCCGTCCTCCGTCCTTATTCATCCCAATTGTGATACACATCCTGCACGTCATCGTCGTCCTCCAGCATGTCCAGTGTCTTCTGGATGCTGGCAATGTCCTTCGGATCCGTAAGCTCTACATACGTCTGGGGAATCATCGTCACCTCTGCGGCCGCCATGACAATCCCCGCGTCTTCCAGTGCCTGCCGCACCGCGCTGAATTCCTCCGGCGCCGTAAACACCTCAAAGCTGTCCTCTTCCTCTGAGAAATCATCTGCGCCCGCATCCAGCGCCATCATCATAAGCTCGTCGGAATCACCTTCATACTCTTCTTTGTCAATGACGATCTGCCCTTTCTGGTCAAACATAAAGGACACGCATCCAGGCGTTCCCACATTTCCGTTTCCTTTCGTAAATGCATTTTTCACATTAGTGGCAGTGCGGTTGCGGTTGTCTGTAAGCGTCTCCACAATAATCGCCGTGCCGTTAGGCCCGTATCCCTCGTATGTAATATGCTCATAATTTGCCGCGTTGGCATCCCCTGACGCTTTCTTGATGTTGCGTTCAATGGTGTCATTCGGCATATTGTTGGCTTTTGCTTTTGCAATCACGTCACGCAGGCGGCTGTTGTTCGCCGGGTCGGCGCTGCCGCCTTCCCTCACCGCCACTGCAAGCTCTTTTCCGATTTTTGTAAATATCTTTCCTTTTGCCGCATCATTTTTCTCTTTCTTGTGCTTGATATTGGCAAATTTTGAATGTCCTGACATTTCTTTATCCCTCGCTTATTTCTTTAATTATAGCATCTGCGGATTGCTCCGCAATCCTGAAAACATTCGAAATCCGCCCTCCGGGGCTTCTTTCTCATGTTTTGCGGGTTTCAAGGACATGCGGTTTCATGCAGGCATGAACCGCATGTCTTTGAAACCCTGATGCTATCATATCATTCTTCCCAGATTTTTTCAATCTTTACTCTTTGGATTGTGTTGTTATCGACCAGCAGCACGGTGAATCGGTAGCCGGAGTATTCTACGACGCACTCTTCATCTTCTCCGGGGATCCGCTCCAGCTGGTCTATCATGAATCCGTTTAGCGTCTCGTAATTTTCCTTTTCGAATTTTATCGGAAGATAGTCTTCCAGGTCTTCGAGATCTATGAATCCGTTTACGAGGTAGTTTCCCGTGGCAAGGCGGGTTATCCTCTTTTCCTCCACGTCATACTCGTCCAGTATGTCGCCTACAAGCTCCTCCAGTATGTCTTCCATCGTCACAAGTCCGCTTGTCTGCCCGTATTCGTCAAGCACCACTACTACGTGGTTCTGTGACGCCTGCATCTCCTTAAAAAGCGTGTCGATGCTTTTCGTCTCCGGTATGAATGTCACTGGCCTTATGTAATCTCCAAGCTCCTCCACAGCAACCTGCCGTTTCTGCCTGGAGAGATAACACGCCATGGCATCTCTGAGATGGAGGAAACCTACAATCTCGTCAATGTCCTCCCTGTAGACCGGAAACCTGGAAAAATTCTGGTTCAGCATAAAACGAAGCACCTCGTCGAGCCTCCTCTTCCCATCTATGGCAATGATATTTTTCCGGTGGGTCATAATGTCTTTTGCGTCTTTGTCCATGTAGCGGAAGATATTGCGGATCAGCATTGCCGCTTCCTTTTTCATCTCCTCGTCCATCTCTTCCTCTACCTGGAATATCTGTCGTACCTTTTGAAACAAACTTCCTTCTTCCATGATTAACTTATTTAAACTCCTTTGCTATGTATGAAGCTCAAAACTCACTTTCAAAGCCTCATCTACTTTGTTCATCATCCCTTTATCAAGATGGCATACCATATCTTTAAGCCTCTGCTTATCAATGGTTCTAATCTGCTCCAGCAAAATCACCGAATTCTTCACAATCTGGCATTTTTTCGCGTCCAGCTCCACATGGGTCGGGAGCTTCGCCTTGTTCATGCGGGAAGTGATCGCCGCACAGATGACCGTGGGGCTGTGCCTGTTCCCCACATCGTTCTGTATGATCAGCACCGGGCGGATTCCTCCCTGTTCGGAACCCACCACCGGGCTTAAGTCTGCATAATATATGTCTCCGCGTCTTACCTGCACTCTATTCACACTCCGATACATTTAAGATAAAGTAAGTATTTCCATCTTTTTCGGATGTATTCCATAGAGTCATAGAATTTAGTTAAAATAATCCCTCTGCTCGATCACTTCGCCGTGCCGGATAAATTCATGGGGAACCCGTTTCCCCAGGTTGCAGACAAACTCATAGTTAAACCGTTCTGCCAGTCCGCTCAGCTCTTCCACCGCCAGCACCTCATCGCCGTCCCTCCCGATCAGGGTAACCCGGTCGCCGAATTTCACGTCGTCAATGTCCGTTCCGTCAACCATGAGCTGGTCCATGCACACACGCCCTAAGATCCTCGCCCGTTTGCCGTGTATCAGCACAATGCCTTTATTGGAAAGGCTCCTCGGATAACCGTCCCCGTATCCTACCGGAACCGTGACAATCTTCGTCCTTCTCTCTGTGACAAAGGTTCCCCCGTAGCTGATAAGCGTTCCCTCATCCACCCATTTTACATGGGCAACATGGCTTATAAGCTCCATCGCCGGTTTCAGCGGAACATTTTCTTTCATTACCTCCGCCGACGGATACAGCCCGTAAGTGGATATCCCGCACCGCACCAGATCCA
Organism: uncultured Dorea sp.; assembly: GCA_910578455.1. Taxonomy (GTDB): domain Bacteria; phylum Bacillota; class Clostridia; order Lachnospirales; family Lachnospiraceae; genus MD308. The sequence continues at coordinate 35,351 of CAJTQA010000023.1, read as the reverse complement.
TATTTGCCTCCGGGATATCGATAATCCCCGCGCTGTTTGAGCAGTGGTAATAGGTAAAATCAACGCCCCGTTTCCTGAGCGCATCCTTCATCCACAGATATTTTTCCAGCTGTTTCTCGGTATATGCCTTATCTGTCTCGTCGGCCTTGGAAAAATGAGTGAACATCCCTTCCATCACAAGATTCGGCATGGCTGCGATAGCCGCGATCTCATCTGCGCTCTCCTCGTCCGGCATAAATCCAAGCCTTGACATCCCAGTGTCAATTTTAATATGGATGTATGCTTTCTGGCCAAGTTTCACCGCCAGGTCCGACACTTCTTTCGCCATCTCCGCCGTATAGACGGTCATCCGCACTTTATATTCAAGCAGCCGCTCCCGCTGATCCGGGAACACGCAGCCCAGCGCCAGCACCGGCTTATAGATGCCCCTCTTTTTCAGGAACACCGCCTCGTCAAGAGTTGCCACCGCGAATCCCCATACATACTCCTTCTCGGAAAGCATCCGCGCGATCTGAAGGCCGCCGTGGCCGTAGCCGTCCGCCTTGATGACCACGATGACCTTTACGCCTTCTTTTGTATTGTCTTTCATCCTGTCAACATTATATTCTATTGCGTCAAGGTCTACTTTTGCCCGCACTCTCGTATACTTCTCCATCTTATCCCTCCGTCTTCCTGCCTGCACATTCATTGATTGCAATGCCTATCTGCGAAATAATATCTTCCGCCATCACACTGTAGCACCCTTTGTCATCGCGCGCATGATCCCCTGACCTTCCGTGGATATACGCCCCCAGCACCGCCCCGTCATAGCAGCCGGCGCCCTGGGCTAAAAATCCTGCAATCACGCCCGCCAGCACATCTCCGGAGCCAGCCTTTGCCATGGCGCTGTTCCCCGACAGGTTCAGGACGGTCCGCTCGCCCCTCATCCCAATCAGCGTCCGGGAATCCTTAAGGACACATGCCGCGCCTGTCTTATCCGTGTAATCCTTCAGCACCTTAAGACGGTCGCTTTTAATATCCGCCACGGAACACCCCGCCAACCTAGACATCTCTTTCATGTGGGGGGTCAGGACATGCCTGCCCTTTAAGAGCTGTCCGGCAAGCTCCGGGTCCGAGCTTATAATATTCAGGCCGTCCGCATCAATCACGCAGGGCGCGCCGCCGTGCGTGAGTACCGTCCGCACATGTCCGGCTGCAGCCTCTCCCGTTCCGATGCCGGAACCCATGCACACTACATCCGCCCAGGCAAGCTGCTTTTTCAGCCCTTCTTCATCAAACCTCTCATAAGAGGCAATGACCGCCTCCGGCAAAAGCTGCTGCAAAACCGGCCGGTTTTCCTCCGCAGTATATATTTTAACCAATCCTGCCCCCGACCTATACGCCGCTTTCGCATTAAAATACGCCGCGCCGCACATTCCTTTGCTGCCTGCGACCACAAGCACTTTCCCATATGTTCCTTTATGGGAATCCTCTTTTCTTGCCGGAAGAAGTTTCCGGTAATCCGCTGCCTCAAGCGCAGCCACAGCCGTTTCATCCTCCCAAAGCGTCTGTCTGCTGATTCCGATATCCGCTGTGACCACATTTCCGGACAGCTCTTTCCCCGGATAAACTTCCATGCCGAACTTTTTCTCCTGAAAAGTCACCGTCAGGTCCGCATGAAACGCTGCCCCCAGTATATTTCCCGTATCTGCCGAGACGCCCGACGGGATATCGACGGCAAATTTATACGCCCCCGACCGGTTCATGGCATCCAGAAGGCTTAAATATCTCCCTTCGATGCCGCGGCTTAACCCCACGCCGAAAAGAGCATCTACAATAACACCATATTCCTGTTCTGAATATTCATTGCCCACAATTCCCCCGGCCTCTTCAAAAAGCCGGAGCTGCTCCCTGCACTCATCCGTGCAGCGCTCCCTGTTTCCCGCCATGACCGCCGTAACCCTGCATCCGTCTTCTAAGAGCATCCTGCCTATGGCAAAGCCGTCTCCGCCGTTGTTGCCTGAGCCGCACACGATGCATACATGGGATAAGTCCAAGCGTTTCTCTTTCATCACTTTGACGCAGCCTGCAGCAGCCCTTTCCATCAGTTCCAGAGACGGTATGCCCAATTTGCTGATAGTATGCCGGTCTGCCTCCTTCATCTGCCGCGCCGTCGGCAAATACCTCATATCATTCTTCCTTCCGCAAAATATCAAAAGAACGTGTAAGGATGAGCCTGCGCTATGCATGGCCCATCGCTACACGTTTTCCACTATAAGTCCTTATGGTCCTGACGGTACCTGCTGATATTGTAGGACAGCTGCATCAGGCTCTCCGACAGATGCACATTCTCCACAATGATATTCTCAGGCAGGTTCAGATCCGTATGTGCAAAGTTCCAGATAGCGCATACCCCGTTCTCCACTAAAAGATTGGCGACTTCAATCGCCTTTTCCTTCGGGATTGTAAGCGCTGCGATCTCCACATCATTGCTCTGCACAAAACCTTTAAGCTCATCCATCATGCGGATCGGCACGCCGCGGATTGATACGCCCTGCAGACGCGGATTGATGTCAAAGATTCCCTTCAGTATAAATCCCCTGTTTTCAAAAGCCGCATAGTTTGCAAGCGCCTGCCCCAGATTCCCCGCGCCGATGATGATCATATTGTGATCTTCCTCAAGCCCGAGGATCTTTCCGATCTCTGTATACAGGTATTTTACATTGTAACCGTAACCCTGCTGCCCAAATCCCCCAAAATTATTAAGATCCTGCCGGATCTGGGAAGCGGTGACTTTCATCTTCTTGCTCAGGTCATTAGAAGAAATGCGTTCCACCCCATTTTCCAGCAATTCTCCTAAGTACCTGTAATATCTTGGCAGCCTCCGAATGACTGCCTGGGAAATTCCTCTCTCTTCCAATTCGTGTTCACCTTCCATTTCTTTCATAAAAATATTATAGTAAATTGTCCTACCAAAGTCAAACTTTTTGGTTGTGTTTTCTTTTATTTTCGCTATAATGGTAGAAGATATTTACCATATGCAGGAGGATACCATGATATTAGCATGCCAGAAAATCAGCAAAGCATTCGGCGAGGACGTGATTGTCGCCGACGGCTCTTTCCATATAGAAGACCACGAAAAATGCGCCCTTGTGGGCATCAACGGCGCCGGGAAATCTACCATCCTTAAGATGATCGTGGGCGAGCTTCCCCTTGACGGCGGAAACGTAGCGCTCACAAAAGGCAGGACTTTAGGTTACCTCGCCCAGCATCAGGACATGTCCGGGGATAATTCCATCTACGGGGAAGTTAAGACCGCCAAAGCAGAGATTGTCGAAACGGAAAGGCGTCTCAGGCAGATGGAGATGGAGATGAAACATCTCTCCGGCCAGCGGCTTGAGAGCCTTATGGAGTCCTATAACCGCCTGACGGCAGAATTCGAGCGTGCCAATGGCTACGCCTATGAGAGCGAGGTCACGGGAGTCCTCAAAGGACTTGGTTTCGGGGAGGATGAGTTTTCCAAGCAGATTAAAACCCTCTCCGGCGGCCAGAAGACCCGTGTCTCCCTTGGAAAGCTTCTTCTCACAAAGCCCGACATCCTGCTTCTTGACGAGCCTACAAACCACTTAGACCTTAATTCCATCGCATGGCTTGAGACTTATCTTCTGAATTACCCGGGCGCAGTCCTGATCGTCTCCCATGACCGTTACTTCTTAAACCGGGTAGTCACAAAGATCATCGAGATTGAGGGCGGGAAACTGATGGTGTACTCCGGCAACTATACCCAGTACGCCGAGAAGAAAAAGATGCTCCGGGATGCGCTGCTCAAAGAATACTTAAACCAGCAGCAGGAAATCAAGCACCAGGAGGCGGTCATCGAAAAGCTGCGCTCCTTTAACCGGGAAAAGTCCATCAAGCGGGCGGAGAGCCGGGAAAAGATGCTGGAAAAGATAAAGCCCGTGGAAAAGCCCATAGAGCTCCACACTGAGATTCATTTGAAATTAGAGCCTTCCTGCACAAGCGGAAACGATGTATTGTCGGTAGAGCACCTCGGCAAATCGTTCCCGCCGCACACACTCTTTTCCGATGTGAATTTTGAAATCAAGCGGGGAGAGCATGTAGCAGTCATCGGAGACAACGGCACAGGAAAGACTACCCTTTTAAAAATCCTGAACCGTGTCCTTACTGCCGACACCGGGCAGTTCACCCTGGGAACAAACGTGCAGGTCGGCTACTACGACCAGGAGCACCACGTCCTCCATATGGAAAAGACAATTTTTGAAGAGATATCCGACGACTACCCGTCTCTCACCAACACGGAGATCCGCAACATGCTTGCTGCCTTCCTCTTTACCGGGGATGACGTGTTCAAGCGTATCGGGGATTTGAGCGGCGGCGAGCGCGGGCGCGTATCCCTGGCAAAACTGATGCTCTCCGAGGCAAACTTCCTCATTCTGGACGAGCCCACCAACCACTTAGACATCGTTTCAAAGGAAATACTGGAAAAAGCGTTAAATGACTACACAGGAACCGTGCTTTACGTCTCCCATGACCGGTATTTTATTAACCAGACAGCGACACGCATCTTAGATCTTGTGAACCAGACCTTTGTCAACTATATCGGGAATTATGACTATTACCTTGAAAAACGCGAGGAGCTGACGGCTGCCTACTCAGGGCCGGGGGCAAATGGCGCCTCTGTTTCCGGCGGCCTGCAGCCTCCTGAAAATACTGCCAACAGCTCAAAGACAAGCTGGCAGGAGCAAAAGGAAGCGCAGGCCCGCAGGCGCAAACGGCAGAATGACCTGAAAAAGACCGAGGACCGCATCGCAGAGCTGGAAGATCGGGATGGAGTTATTGACAGGCTCATGGAACAGGAGGAAGTGTATACGAACTCCGTAAGGTGCCAGGAACTGGCGGCGGAAAAGGCGGAGATTGCACAAGAACTGGAAGAATTATATGAAAAATGGGAGGAGCTGGCAGAGTAAAAACTTGCCGGCTCCCCCCTGTTTCGTCACAAAACAGGTTCAAAAACCATGTTTAAACTATTATTGAAATTTCAGTATATTTCTTTTCTCATAATGAGAAACCAATCCTGTTCTCTGTAAAGCTTAAATCCGTATTTTTCATAGAGCCTGACCGGCCCTCTGTACTGGTAGCCGCGTTTTGTATCTGAGAAGGGATATACGGCTTTCGCAATCCCTCTTTCCCGGTAGCCTGACCTTTATCTTTCCTTTTTCAACCCTGTCTTTAAAAAATCCTCATGGTCTGAAAATGCATCATTATCAAAATAACATAAAAAATCATCTGACATTTCAAGGGTCAGTTTTTTATACAAATATCCCTTTATCTCCACATATCCTCCGGCATAAGATCCTCAAGAGGCAGCCTCTCCTGCACATATTCCCCGCGCGCCTGCTGGAAATCCTGCCCCGCCGTTCCAAAGATCTCAGGCTGTTCCTGGTCATCTTCCTGTTCTAAGTCATCCTGATGGGGCTGGGCATCCGGCTCTGCTTTTTCCGGGCCGGAACTTTCCGGCATCCAGGGCCGCTTATCGCCGAGCCATCCCTTCTCTTTCCAGTAGTCCGTGTCAATCTGCTGCATCAATGCCCGCCTGTGCATATGCCTCATCAGGCAGAAAAGAATCCTCGCCCTGAGAGAGGGCGTTACCTTCTCCGGCTCGTGGACAATCTTCGCCATGATCTCATTGACCTTTTTATCAATCTTATCCTTGATATCTTTTTCCACCCCATCCCAGGACATGCTCTTTATCGCCACTCCATATGTATAGATCCGGCCGACGCCCCACCATTTCAGGCTGTCTGTAATGTCCTTGAGCGCGCTCTTCATGCCGCCCCCGGCAGCCGTAGCAAAGCAGACCGCCTGTTTCTGAAACATGGACCCCTCCGGGCGGTGCAGCATCCACCGGTATCCGTAGTGGTCAAGGAGCGCTTTTATCTGCCCTGTCGTATGATAGACATAAGTGGGCGTTGCGAACACAAGAAGATCCGCCTCGTCGATAAGTTTCGTGACACGTCTCAGATAGATAAAATAATCCGGGCACTTCTTTGCTCCCTGGGTGATGCAAAGGCCGCATCCCCGGCAGAATTCCGGCATATCCTTAGGCAGGAACAGCTCATTTACCGTATCCTGCGACAAGGTGACCCTCTCCACAAACATCTTCGCAATCCGATACGTCGAGCCCTTTCTCATAGTACCGTTAATCATCAGTATATTCATACAGAATCCCTTCCTTACAATCTCTCAGCGATGGCCTTTATAAAGTCCTCACTGTTTAAGACAACCGGATTCGGGTTCGTCGTAATCAGTGCAAGATCCTTCGTCATCTTTCCTTCCTCAATCGTGTCAATGGTGGCCTTCTCAAGCCTGTCCGCAAATTCCATAAGCTCCTTGTTCCCATCCAGCTCGCCCCTCTTTCTAAGAGCGCCCGTCCATGCAAAGATAGTCGCAACAGAGTTCGTGGAAGTCTCTTCTCCCTTTAAGTGCTTATAGTAATGGCGCTGCACCGTTCCGTGAGCCGCCTCATACTCATAGTACCCTTCCGGAGACACAAGCACGGAAGTCATCATGGCAAGCGAGCCGAAAGCCGAGGATACCATGTCGCTCATCACATCCCCGTCATAATTCTTGCATGCCCAGATATAGCCGCCCTCCGACTTCATCACGCGGGCAACCGCATCATCGATCAGCGTGTAGAAATATACGATTCCCGCCTCCTTAAACTTCCCGTCATACTCCGCGTCATAAATTTCCTGGAAAATATCCTTGAACGTATGGTCGTATTTTTTGGAAATCGTATCCTTTGTGGCAAACCAAAGATCCTGTTTCGTATCCAGCGCATAGTTAAAGCAGCTCCTTGCGAAACTCTCAATGGACTGGTTCACATTGTGCATGCCCTGGATGATGCCCTCGCCGTCAAACTCATGGATCAGCTCCCTTACTTCTTTTCCATCCTTATCCGTAAAGACAAGCTCCGCCTTCCCGGCTCCCGGAACCTTCATCTCCGAATTTTTGTACACATCCCCGTAAGCATGCCTTGCAATCGTAATCGGTTTTTTCCAGTTCCTGACACACGGCTCAATCCCCTTCACCACGATCGGCGCCCGGAAAACCGTTCCGTCCAATATTGCCCGGATCGTTCCGTTAGGGCTCTTCCACATCTCCTTGAGGTCATACTCTGTCATCCGCGCCGCATTCGGCGTAATTGTCGCGCATTTCACCGCAACCTTATGCCTCTTCACCGCGTTGGCAGAATCGACTGTCACCTGATCGCCCGTCGCATTCCGGTGCTCAAGCCCCAAGTCATAATACTCTGTATTCAGCTCAACAAACGGCGCCAGGAGATGCTCCTTGATCATCTTCCAGAGTATTCTGGTCATCTCATCTCCGTCCATCTCAACAACCGGGTTTATCATCTTTATTCTTTCCACAAATCTACCTCCTACAATTCTAATACAGTTTCGCCCCGATCTCTCTCGGGCGGAATCCTTCACTTTCAAGCGCCATAAGTATCTCATTCTTATGGTCTGTACCGAAGGTCTCCATCGTAATCCTAAGCTCCACGGCCGCATTACGGTTGATGCTCACAAACTGGTTGTGCTCAAGCTTAATGACGTTGCCGTTGGCGCCGGCGATAGTCGTCGCCACCCGCACCAGCTCCCCTGCCTTATCCGGCAGCAGCACCGACACCGAAAATATACGGTCTCTCTGTATCAGGCCGTGCTGTACGACGGAGGACATAGTAGTCACGTCCATATTGCCGCCGCTTAAGATGGCCACCGCCTTCTTTTTGTTAAGATCCAGCTGTTTCAGCGCTGCAATCGTGAGAAGTCCGGAATTTTCCACCACCATCTTATGGTTTTCCACCATGTCAAGAAACGCGCCGATCAGCTCGTCATCCTCCACCAGAATAATCTGGTCTATATTCTCCTTACAGTACGGGAAAATATTCTCCCCTACCCGCTTTACAGCCGTGCCGTCTGCGATAGTATTTGCGCTTGGCAGCGTCACCGGCTCGCCTGCCTCCAGTGCCGCGGACATGCTTGCCGCCGACTTTGGCTCCACGCCGATAACCTTGATCTTCGGGTTCAGCATCTTCGCCAGCGTGGCAACGCCCGTCACCAGGCCGCCTCCGCCAATCGGCACAAGGATGTAGTCCACCGTCGGCAGCTCCTGGATAATCTCCATGGCGATGCTGCCCTGCCCGGTAGCAACCGCCAGGTCATCAAAAGGATGTACAAGCGTCTTCCCGGTCTCCTCTGCCAATTTTACCGCATAGGCATAGGAATCGTCAAATACATCTCCGTGGAGCACCACTTCCGCTCCGTAATTTTTCGTGCGGTTTACCTTGATGAGCGGCGTCACCGTAGGCATGACGATAGTAGCCTTGCATCCGAATTTCTGCGCCGCGAACGCAACCCCCTGGGCGTGGTTTCCCGCCGACGCAGTGATAAGGCCTCGGCTCCTCTCCTCCTCGGACAGAGTGCTGATCTTATAGTACGCCCCCCGCACCTTGTAAGCGCCCGTACACTGCATGTTCTCCGGCTTTAAAAATACTTTCCCGCCGGTGAGCCCGCTTAAATTCTCACTGTATATCAGTTTCGTCGTCAAAGTAACCTTTTTCACGATCTCACTGGCCTCTTCAAATTTTTCCAATGTCAGTTCCTGCATCTTTAATCCCTCCTGATTCCAATATATCACCAATAAATCAAATCTTTAGATCTCTTCTGTATCCGTTTTTTTCTCCTCCACAGTAAACAGCGCCTCCACAAAGCTGTCCGCGTCAAATTTCTGCAGATCATCGATGCTTTCGCCCACGCCGATATATTTTACCGGAATCCCAAGCTCTGCATGGATTGCAACCGCAATCCCGCCCTTTGCCGTACCGTCCATCTTCGTCAGCACGATACCGGTGACATCTGTCACTTCGCTGAATTCCTTCGCCTGCTGCAGCGCGTTCTGCCCTGTCGTAGCGTCAAGAACTACCAGAGTCTCCCGGAATGCCTCCGGAAACTCCCGGTCAACGATCCGGTTCATCTTTTTTAACTCTTCCATCAGGTTCTTTTTATTGTGGAGCCGCCCTGCCGTATCGCACAAAAGCACGTCCGCATGCCTCGCCTTCGCTGCCGCCACCGCATCGTAGACAACTGATGCCGGGTCAGAGCCTTCCTGGCCTCCGATAAGTTCAGCCTGCGCCCGGTTCGCCCACTCCTTGAGCTGCTCTCCCGCCGCCGCGCGGAAAGTGTCAGCCGCCGCCATGATTACTTTCTTATCCATGGCCTTAAGTTTGCCGGCAAGCTTCCCGATAGTCGTCGTCTTGCCCACTCCGTTTACGCCCACAACCATAACGACTGAAGTCTTCTCCTCGAACTCGTACGCCGTCTCCTCAACTTCCATCTGCTCTTTTATGCTCTCGATCAAAAGCTCCCTGCAGTCCGAGGGCTGGGTTATGCGGCGCTCCCTCACCTTCTCCCGCAGATCGTCCAGGATATCATAGGTCGCCTGCACTCCCAGGTCGCCCATGATCAGGACTTCCTCAAGCCCTTCATAAAAATCTTCATCAATATTGGAAAAACCGAAAAAGATACCGTCCATCCCGCTTACGATATTATCCCTCGTCTTTGCAAGCCCCGAGATCAGACGCTTGAAAAATCCTTCTTCAGCCATAATGCACCTCCTGCCGTTATCCGTAATCTTTTATTAACATTAACACCTGCTGACAGCCTGTTTCCCCTGCCGCTACTTATCAAGCTCGTCCTCCAGAAGGCTTACCGACACAAGAGTCGACACGCCCTTTTCCTGCATCGTGATGCCGTAGAGCCGGTCTGCCGCCGTCATTGTTCCCCTTCTGTGGGTAATGACGATAAACTGGGTGCTCTTGGTCAGCTTGTGGAGGTATCTCGCAAAGCGGACGACATTATTGTCATCCAGCGCCGCCTCAATCTCGTCAAGCAGGCAGAATGGCGACGGCTTTAAGTTCTGGATGGCAAACAGAAGGGCGATGGCAGTCAGCGCCTTCTCCCCGCCGGACAGCTGCATCATATTCTGCAGTTTCTTTCCCGGCGGCTGGGCGATGATCCGGATCCCCGCCTCTAAAATGTCCTCGTCCTCCATTAGCTCCAAGGTTCCCTTACCGCCTCCGAAAAGTTCCTTGAACACGGTGTCAAATTCCTTCGATATCCTGCCAAACTGCTCCTTAAACTGTTTCCGCATGGCATTGTCCAGCTCTTCGATAATCTTTACAAGCGTGCCCTCCGCCTCTACAAGATCGTCATGCTGCCCCTTAAGGAACTCATACCGCTCGGACAGATTCTTAAAATCCTCTATGGCGTTGACATTGACATCTCCCAGGTTCCTTATCTCAGTTTTGATCTCCTGGATCCTTTTCTTCATCTGGGAGAGGTCTGTCAGGTTTTCATTTCTAAGCTCCAGCGCACGGTTATATGTAAGCTCGTATTCCTCCCACATATAATTGATCTGTTTCTCCGATGCCTCGCTGTAGCTGCTCTTCTGGCTTTCCAGACGGAAGATTTCCTTGTCAAGCTCTGACATGTGCCTGGAGAGATCCTCCCTGCCCTGCAGGAACACTTTATGCTTCTGGTTCAATTCCTCACGCTGGGCTTTAAACTTCTCAATCTCCTCCCGGATCTCGGTAAACAGATCCTTTGAATCCTCTATCGTCCGGGCCAGGTCTGCGATCTTTTCCTCTTTTTCCTGGATTTCCCTGGATGTGCCGCCCTTGCTTTGTTCCAGCTCTTTCATTTCCTCGCAGAACTTCCCAAGCTCTTCCCGGATACGGGAGACATTCTGGGAGGCAAATTCATATCTTTGTTCCAGCCCCGCACAGACAAGGTGGATTTCCTCCGCCTCTTTCTGCTTTGCCGCCTCCTTGATGCGCTCATTGTCAAGCAGCGACTGCGCCTCTTCCACCTGAGCTGACAGCTGGCTCTCCAGCTGCTCGGAAGTGTCAAGCTCTACATTGATGGATTCCTGATTGTCAATGATATCCGTAATCTGCTGATTCAGCTTTACGGACTCTTCCCTCATATCTTCCGATGTATTCTTCAATGCCCGGATTCTGGCATTTGCCTGCTCGATATTCATCTTCGCCGTGTTCTGGATGACGTACGCTTTCTGCATCCTTTCCTTGATTCGCTCTATCTCCTCATAGTAGCCGGCCCGCTCTGAGCGCAGGCTGTCGGAAACAGTCTCAAGCTCGTCCATCTCACGTTTCAGCTGCCTGACCGTCCTCTCAAACTCCTCCATCTCACGCCGCCTGCTGAGGAGGTTGCTGGAATTTTTAAATGCTCCTCCTGTCATGGAGCCTCCCGGATTGATAAGCTCTCCTTCCAGCGTCACGATACGGATTGACTGCCTGTATTTGCGTGCGACTGCCGCCGCGTTGTCGATATGGTTCACGACAAGCGTCCTTCCCAGAAGGTAGCGCACCAGCTCTTTGTACTGGCCGTCTGCCTCTACAAGCGTGTCCGCCGTTCCGACGACTCCGGGCTCATGCAGCGCCTCCGGCTTTCCGATGCCGCCGTATGCCTTTAAGCTCGTAAGCGGGAGAAATGTTGCCCGCCCGAACTTATTCTGTTTTAAATATGAAATCATGCGTTTCGCCGTATCCTCGTCGGCCGTGACGATATTCTGGATGTTCCCTCCAAGAGCCGTCTCAATCGCGACTTCATAGCTTTTTTCCACTTTTACGATATCCGCCACAACTCCTAAAAGCCCCGGTTCCTGAGGGCGCCTGTCCATCACTTTCCGAATGCTGTTGCCGTAGCCGTCATACCGCTCCGTAATATTTTTCAGCGATTCGAGCCTTGACTGCTCCCGGTGATACGCCGTCTGCCCAATCCGAAACTGCTCGGCCTGCTTTGACAGCACGCTCTGGATAGAAGCGATCTTCTCCTCATACCGGCTGTTTTCCTCCGAGAGCAGCACAATCTCCTCCGATATGCCCTTAAGCTCCGCGTCAAGGCCGGATAATTTCTCTTCCTGCTCTTTTGTCTCGACCTCGGACTCCGCTAGGCGCTGCTTGAGCTGGGATTTCCTCATCTGAATCTGCTCCAGCATCGTATCGTACTTCTGAATCTTTGCCTTAGTGGACGCACGGTTCCCTAAAAGCTCCATAATGTCGGCCTTATCTTTTTCGATACCGTCCGTAAGGGTCGCGATGTACGTCTGGATTCCGATCAGCTCTTCCCTCGCCTTATTTTCCGACTGGCTGCTCTCCTTTAAGCTGCCGTGAATCTGCTGCTGTTCTTCTAAAAGCCCGGCAAGCTGGCTCTCCCTCTCAGAAATCTCTGTCTCAATGATCCCGGCGCGCTGGTCATAATGCTCGTCATTCATGCGCGCGCTGTGAATCTGCTCCTTCAAGAGCGCAATCTGGTTTTCCAGCTGCTGTTTTAACATTGTCGTCTCATTCAGCTGGCTTTTCGCCCGCTCAATGGACTCGTCAATTACGTCCACCTGCTCTTCTACAGACTCATATTTCTGTTTCATCTCGGAATACCGGGAACTTGCTTCCTTAAGCTCTGCCCCTGCAAGCTCTATCTTTTCATCCAAAGCCTCTATATGCTCCTGGATGCGCGCCGTCTCCAGAAGAAACATATTAATGTCATATGTTTTAAGTTCTTCTTTTTTCTTTAAAAACTCCCTCGCCTTTTCCGACTGCCTCTCCAAGGGTCCTATCTGTTTTTCCAGCTCCGCCAGGATATCGCTCACGCGCAGGAGGTTCTGGCGCTCTTCTTCCAGTTTTTTTACGGACATGTTTTTCCGGCGCTTGAACTTGACGATTCCCGCAGCCTCGTCAAAAAGTTCCCTTCTCTCCTCAGGCTTTCCGCTCAGGATCCTGTCGATCTGGCCCTGGCCGATGATTGAATACCCCTCTTTTCCGATGCCGGTATCGTAGAACAGCTCGTTCACATCTTTGAGCCTGCATGTGCTGCCATTGATAAGGTACTCGCTCTCGCCGGAGCGGTACAGCTTTCTGGCCACCGTGACCTCGCCGTACTCAATGGGGAGCTGGTGGTCAGAGTTATCAAGCGTTATCGCAACTGACGCATAGCTTAAAGGACGGCGGTTCTCTGTTCCCGAAAATATAACGTCCTGCATGCTGCCGCCCCTGAGCTGCTTGACCCGCTGCTCGCCCAGCACCCACCGCACTGCGTCCGCCACATTGCTCTTTCCGCTTCCATTAGGGCCCACAATGCCCGTAATCCCATTATGGAAATCAAACTTAAGCTTATGTGCAAAGGATTTAAACCCCTGCACTTCTATACATTTTAAATACATTCTGCACCTACTTTATATTCATCTCACGGAGCATCAGGATGCTCTTATACGCGGCCTCCTGCTCTGCGGCCTTCTTCGTCTTCCCTTTTCCCGTTCCATATCCTTTGTTCCCGATATAGACAGTCGAGGAAAAAACTTTGTCATGATCCGGGCCGCTTTCCCCGGTCAGGCGGTACTCTATGCCCTCTTTCTGGTTTGCCTGGACGATTTCCTGCAAGATAGTCTTGCTATCATAAAAGAGTTTCCGGTGTTCCAGGTCATTCAATACAAAGTTCATAATAAACTCTTTTGCGCTAGCAAAACCACCGTCAATATAGATTGCGCCGATAAGAGCCTCAAGCGCATCAGACGTAAGGGAATCCCTCTTCCTTCCCCCTGTGCTCTCCTCGCCTTTCCCCAGGAGAAGATATTCGCCAAGCTGTATCTGTCGGGCGCAGAAAGCCAATGCAGGCTCGCACACCATGCTAGCCCTCAGCCTCGTCAGGTCGCCTTCCTGCATCATGTCCTCATCAAAAAACAAAAACTCACTGGAAATCAGCTCCAGGACGGCATCTCCCAGAAACTCCAGCCGTTCATTGCACTCATGCTTTGACAGATGCGCCTCATTGGCGTAAGAGCTGTGCGCCATCGCCCTCATGAGCAATGAAGCATCATGAAACTGGTATCCTATTTTCTTCTCTAAATCTTTTAAATCTCTATTCATATTATCTTACCCTGACTTTTTGCACTGTTAGGCATTAAAAGCGAAAAAGCCCTGACGGGCTTTTTCACGCCAAAATTTCTTAATCGTTTGTTGCATTTCGAATTTGCTCTACCGCATCTCCCACGGTCACAATCTTTTCTGCATCTTCATTTTCTATTTCAATGTCAAATGTTTCCTCTATCCCCATAATAATCTGAAAAACATCCAAAGAATCCGCACCCAGGTCATCTACGAAAGCAGAATCCTGTGTAATCATGTCCTTATCCTCGATATTCATTACATCCGCTATGATTTCCTGCAATTTTTCAAATTCCATATCTCATTCTCCTTTTTGTTTAATTATTGCCAGCGGGCTTTTCGCCCGTCTGAATGCTCTCTTTAATTTTTTCGTTGATTTTCTGCTGTTTAAAAGTAACGCACTGCAAAAGAGTATTGCAGATCTCTTTTGCTTTGGAGCTTCCATGAGTCTTCACCACCAGACCATTGAGTCCTAAAAGCGGCGCTCCGCCGTACTCGCTGGCGTCGAACGCCTTCAGTGTCTCTTTTAACGCAGGTTTCGCAAGCAGCGCCCCTATCTTGCTTCGCAGAGTGGACATCATGCCTTCCTTTATCTTGCTCACAAGCACTGCCCCAACTCCCTCATAGAGTTTCAGAATGACATTTCCCGCAAATGCCTCACAGACAACCACATCCGCCTGCCCGTAAGGAATATTCCTGGCCTCAACGCTTCCTATAAAGTTAATTCCTTCCTGCTCTTTCAGCAGAGGGAAAGTCTCCTTCACAAGCGCATTTCCCTTATCCTCCTCAGCGCCGATATTCACGATCCCAACTCTGGGATTTGGGATGCCGAGGACATTTTCCATATATATGGAACCCATCTTGGCAAACTGAACAAGATGTGAGGGCCTCGCATCAACATTGGCTCCGCAGTCGATCAGAAGAGTAACGCCTTTCGCCGTAGGGATAAGCGGTGCAAGCGGCGGGCGCTCCACGCCTTTAATCCTCCCAACGATCACCTGTCCCCCGACAAGTATCGCCCCTGAACTTCCTGCCGACACAAATGCATCTGCTTTCCCGTCCTTTACCATCTTCATGCCGACAACCATGGACGAATCTTTTTTCTTCCGTATTGCGTTTACCGGCGGTTCAGCAGTTTCAATAATCTCTGACGCACCCACAATCTCAATCTGCGATTTATCGTACCGATATTTGATCAGCTCTTTTTCAACCGCCTCCTGCCTGCCTACAAGAAACACTTTCAAAGCCGGCTGCTTTTCTACCGCATCGACCGCGCCTGCTATGATTTCCGCCGGAGCGTTGTCGCCTCCCATGGCATCAAGCGCTATGCTGGTTCTTTCTGTCATTTTTCACCCTCCTAGCATTACTAGATTAATTCTACTAAACCTCACTGCAAAAATCAACAATTATTCTTAAAAAGTTGCGATTGCCTGTAACGTAACAAGGGCCTGTGTTTAAACCACAAGCCCTTGCATTTATTCACTTCATTAAATACCAGTTCTAATACCCGGAGTTTTTGAGCCGGAACTTCTGGATCAGGGAACTCAGAACCTGTGCCTGGCCTGAAAGCTCCTCGCTTGCCGCCGCACTTTCTTCTGAACTTGCCGAGTTTGTCTGTACAACGCTGGAAATCTGCGAAATACCTTCGCTGATGCCGCGGACAGAACCCGCCTGCTCCACAGATGCCACTGAAATCTTGTGGACAGACTCAACAACCGTCCTTGCTCCCTCCACTACGCTGTCAAGAGTAGCCTGGGTGGACTCTGTAAGCTGAACGCCGCTTGATACTGCCGTAAGCGTCTCGGCAATCAGCTTGGACGTGCTCTTCGCCGCCTCGCCGCTCTTCGCCGCAAGGTTACGCACCTCGTCAGCAACAACAGCAAATCCTTTTCCCGCCGTGCCTGCACGTGCTGCCTCAACAGCCGCATTCAACGCCAGGATATTGGTCTGGAATGCAATGTCCTCAATCGTCTTGATAATATGCCCAATCTCATTGGAGCAGTTGCTGATATTGCCCATTGCCTGAGCCATCTCCTGCATCTGCTGGTTGCACAGCTCAATCTTCTGTTCAACCTTGCTTACTTCCTCGCTGGTCTCATTTGCGCTCTGTGCATTCGTATTGATATGCTCGGAAACCTGACTGACCGTATTCACAAGGTTGTCAATCTCATTCGCCTGTTCCGTAGCGCCCTGAGCCAGTGCCTGCGCGCCGCTGGAAACCTGATCTGCTCCGTTTCCAACCTGTACCGCCACCGTGCTGATCTGAGCCATCGTCTCATTCAGCTGCTGCAATATCACATCTGTCGATTTGCGGATTTCAATAAAATCTCCTACATACTCGAAATCTGCTGCTTCCATCGTCAAGTCACCTTCAGAAATTGCAGTCAGGTTCGCAGATATATCTGAGATGTACATCGAAAGCGTCTTCGCCGCCTGGTTAAGGCAGTTCGCCAATATGCCGATCTCGTCTTTATTCGGCACGTCAATCTCAAAGTCAAGCTTGCCCTGGGTAAGCAGCTGGCTGTTCGTAGTAATTACCTGAATCGGACGTACAATCCTTGACATCACATATGTAACAAGCGACAGGCACGCAATTATATTTACGATGAACGTAACAACCGTAACCGCGGTCGTCGCCGTGATCGCACGGCTGAGAGTCGTCTGATAAGTCTCCGCGTCCGCCTCGCTGAGAGTAATCACTTCATCCAGCAGGGCAACAAGGCTGCTGACGTTTTCTTTCGTCTCATTCAGATACATATCCTGAGCTTTATCATGATTCGTCTCATTCATCTCCAATATTTCTACTGCAGAATTATGAATCGCCTCATGAATCGGAATCATCTTATCCATAAGAGCCGTGATTTCCTTGTTCTCTATGCCGGATCTGTCTCCATAAAGCCATTTCCCAAGATCACAGGCCGTATAGTCCGTGCTTCCGGTAAACTCCGTTCCAAGATTGATTGATGAACTCAAATTCTCAATCCAGCTGAAATGTGCTTTTTCTCCCGCAAGCGCTAACGTATGAATTTTTGTTGCCTTTGCCGTATTGTTGCTGGCAACCCTGATCTTCTTCACGCCGTTGACTGTAAAAATGGCACTGATGACAACTACCGCGAGAATCACGATCACCCTAATCCATACGGACCGTTTAATTGACTTTCCCATGATTTACCCCTCCATTTTTATTATTCAGGAAATATTTAGAAAATAACATTTCTCACATTCCCTTTTAGGTATTTTCCCGTTCGTTTTTTATTATACTCGAAATATGTCTTTTTTTCAATCCCTTTTTACATGAAAAGCAAAGTAAAAACAGAGAACCTGTTCCTGCCCAAAGGTTCTCTGTCCGTCTGTCTTTTCCGGGAATTAGTCCTGCGGAATGATTTCTTTTTTGTTGTAGCTGCCGCAAGCCTTGCAAACTCTGTGAGGCATCATTAATTCGCCGCACTTGCTGCACTTTACAAGATTCGGAGCGCTCATCTTCCAGTTTGCTCTCCTCTTATCTCTTCTGGCCTTGGAAGATTTGTTCTTTGGACAAATTGACATAGGTTACACCTCCTTAAAATTCTTAAATACATCGCGGATAACTGACATTCTTGGGTCTAACCTCGTATCTTCGCAGCTGCAGGCACCCTCGTTTAGGTTCTGACCACATACGTTGCAAATCCCCTTGCAGGATTCACTGCATAGAACTCTCATCGGCCATCCTACTAATATCTCATTATAGAGTAATCTGTCTACGTCAAGATGATATCCGTCAATATAATTGTTTTCATCTAATTCATCTGCCTTGTCCGAAACCGTCTCGGAAACCTGGCTGCCAACCTCTCTCTCAAATTCGAGGCCAAATTCCACCGGCACCGGTTTCAAACACCGGCCGCAGGGAATCTCAATCACCAGCCTGCACGTTCCCGCCACCTTAAGCCTCTCTTCCCCTACATGCTCCACCATAACGCGGGCATCGCTTTTGGAAAGGATCTGATAAGCCGTGCCATCGACCATGAACTTCTCCATAGTACAGGGAACCGTCTCATCGACAGGCGTATGCTGTTCAGACAAAACACCGGATAGGTCTAATATCATGCTATCACCCCTATTCACACCTAGATAATTATATCATGTAAATGTGGTTTGTCAACTGCTTATTCACTATATTTTGTAGAATTTTACGTCATTCAGCCGCACTGTCGCCGCTATTCCGCAAAAAAAGATGCGGCTTATAAAACCGCATCCCTTCGTTCTTATTTGGAAAGACCGAATTTGTCATCCTTGGCCGGGCTTTCATTTTGTTTTACCGGAACGCCGGCATTTTCAGCCTCAACCGGGTCGCCCACTGTCAGGCCATCTATCTCAGCGTCCGGACACACCGGATTCCATGCCATCTCCATCACCTTGTCAGCCGTCATGTCCTTCTGAGTGATAATTCCAAGACGAATGTAATCTTCTGCGATCTCACGGAGCGCTCTCTCGGTAAATGCATCAGAAAGGCCGAAGTGGAGGGAATCCCAGAATATCTGCTGATCTGCCTGCTCGCCGGTCATCTTGTCGGCATCATACATTGCCTGTACTGCCTCCTTGGAGTTGAGGCGGCTGAACTCGCCGGCACGCTTGATTGCCTTTACCACATATTTTGCATGCACCGGATTTTCCTTAATGAAGTCATTGTTCATAGCCGTCACGCAGCAAGGCTCATCCTGGAATTCCGGGCTATAGGTAATCGAGCAGATCATCCGCATATCTTCCTTATAGTTAGCAAGCACAAAGTAATCCGAAAAGATGGATGCGTCGACCTCTCCGCTTTCCATAGCAGCCACCGTAGCCGCGCTGTCGGCAATATCAAGATACTCCACATCCTTAGTCGGGTCGATGCCGTACTCGTCAAGGAGGCGGTAGGTAATATTCTGGTCAGAGTTTCCGATGCCGTCATGGATGGCAATTGTCTTGCCCTTTAAATCCTCAACAGTCTTAATGGCGCTGTCCGCCGGAACGAAAATTGACTTGCAGCCGATATGTGCTCCCGCCACAAAGGTCATATTCACGCCGTTTGTCACCGGAACAAGCATGGTGGCAATATGGTCTGTTCCCCAAAGGCACTGTCCGGTTCCCACTGTATTGACTACAGATTCTCCTTCCAAATAGGAAGCATTGATTCCGTACTCTTTATAGTAGCCCTGTACCTCTGCCATATATTTTGCGGATACGCAGGCGCCGCCGTTGAACAGATAATTAAGCTCTGTGCCAAATACCGGCTCTTTCTGCATCGCTGCCCAGTCCTCGTCGGTGACAGCAGCCGGTTTTTCAGCGTCCGCCGCCGCTGATGCGCCCCCGCCTTCCGCCGGAGCCTCTGTCTTTGCCGCCTCTTCATCCTTCTTTTCCGGCTCTCCCGGCGTGCCGCATGCCGCCAGCGAAAAGACCATCGTTACCGCCAGCGCTGCAGCAGCCAGCCGTTTGAACTTTAGAAATTTCATAATACTTTTTCTCCTCTCTTGTGTCTTTAAAAATCTATCCATAAAAACCAAAGAATACAAGCGCATCCTTCCGTTTTCGGAACAATTTAGAGCTTTACTTTTTCCCTCCGAAATGCAGCCGGTTCAGTATTTCGTTCCGGTATTCTACAAATGCTGCCGACGAGCGGTCTCTTGGATACCCTTCTTCTATCTTGATGTCCGCCACCACCCGCCCAGGATTGGAGTCCATGACAATTACACGCGTTCCCATGTAGACAGCCTCATCCACGTCGTGGGTCACCATCAGGGCAAGCTGCCCTTTCTGCTGCCAGATCTTGAGGATCTCATCCTGCATATTCATGCGGGTAAAGGCATCCAGAGCGCCGAGAGGCTCGTCAAGGAGAAGGATGTCCGGCTCATTGATGAGTGACCGCATAAGCGCCACCCTCTGCGCCATGCCGCCTGAGAGCTGCCCCGGGTAGTCATCACGGAAAGACTCAAGGCCGATCACTTTAAGCATATGTGCAACCCTTTTTTCATTCCCTTTATATTTTCCCTGCATCATTAAGCTGAACGCAATGTTTTTCTCAACCGTAAGCCAGGGAAACAGGGTGGACTTCTGGAACATCATGCCCCGTTCCGGGGAAGGCTCCGTAATCTCTTTCCCATCCACGGTTATCTTGCCGGTAGTGGGCATGATAAGCCCCGCCACCAGCCGCAGGATTGTAGACTTTCCGCATCCGGAAGGTCCTACAAGGCTTACGAATTCACCGCTCCTTAAACTCATGTCAATGGCATTAAGCGCATGGGTGACTTCGTCATTTTCCACTTTCGCAAAACTTTTCGATACATTTTCCAACACTAAAGAAACCTGTTTTTCCGACATCTATTTCACCACTCCATTCTGCCATCTCAGCACCTTGCGTTTGATCAGGTCCAGCGCCTTTGTCACTACTGTAAAGATAAAGCAGATTACAAACAGCGCCGCAAACATCTTATCATATGCCGCCCACGACTTTGCCCAGTTCATATACCAGCCCAGTCCTGCTTTCACACCCATCATCTCCGCAATCATAATCGCCACGCAGGCTGAACTCATGGCCTGCGTACATCCCTGCAGGATGGAGGGCATGGCATGCGGAATTGCCACCCGGAATACTAATTGTCTCGAGCTTGCCCCCAAAGTCCTTGCCGCCTCAAAGAAATCCTTATCCACATTGGATATGCCGGTCATGGAAGCTACCGTCACCGCAAACCAGGAACCAAGCGCGATAATGAACACCGCCCCTTTGAATAATGAGGTTGCCACAACCATCACAATCGGTATCCATGTGGAAGTAGGGATCGGCCCTAAAAACTTTATCACCGGATTGACCCAGTACCGCACTTTCTCCGAGTAGCCGCAGGTAATGCCCGTCACAAGCCCAAGAGCAACACCGATAAAATATCCCAGGAACAAGAGCCTCAGCGTATGTAAAGTACATTCGATAAGGCGAGCCCTGTCAATCCACGCAATATTAATGATGTAATTCATGCAAGGAACAAAAGGCTGCGTCAGAATCCCTGCTTTAAGCGTCAGATAATCATAGCCTGCAAGCAGAAGGAACAATGCCGACAAGAGCGGAGCGCGGTAGCGGAGCATATCTAAAACTGTCTTATCCCCGCCTGCTTTCTTCGCGGCCGAATAAACAAAATAAACCAGATATGCGCCCATCAGCACCACGAGAAACCATACATAGGTGTATGGGGCATCATTGGGGCTTCCATTCGGAATCATCCAGTACTCCAGCATCGCTGCCAGTCCGCATGCAAATGGAAGTATCATGATCAGCCAGTCCAGCGCTTTCTGCCATCCGGTCTTCTTTTTTTCCTCCAGCTCTTTTAACTGCTGTCTTGTCAGGTTTTGAAGCTGCCCTTTCTCCATGTTGTTTTTCATATCTTTTGTGATTTTTTCTGACATAAAATGTTCTCCTGAGTAGATTCTTATAAGATATTCCACATATATTTCTTATTAGTCAAGTTTATCATAGGAACATCAAAATGTTAAATTGATAATTATAATCAGTAACCGCATTTATTATCTCTTTCTATACCCCCCCCACCGTTTTTTTGCGCTGCACATATTTTCAGCATATTTTTCTTTTGCGGAAATACCAAAAAACCTACTGCAGACGCAGTAGGTTTTTAACATACAGTATATAGTTTATTATCTTATTTTCCTGTACAGCGCATGTCTATACAAGCGCAACTGTCTCCCTTGCAATAGCAAGTTCTTCGTTGGTCGGGATTACCATAACCTTAACCTTAGAATCCGGTGTGGAGATCACGATCTCTTCGCCGCGCTTTCCATTTGCCTCGGCGTCAAGGCCGATGCCAAGATAGGTCAGGTATTCCATCACATTCGCGCGGACTGTGCCAGAGTTCTCTCCGATTCCTGCCGTGAACGCGATCATGTCAACGCCGTTCATAGCCGCAACATAGCTGCCCACATATTTGGCCACGCGGTAGCAGAATACAGAAAGGGCGATCGCCGCACATTTGTTGCCGTTGTTGGCGCCATCCTCAAGATCGCGGAAATCGCTTGAAAGCCCGTTGGAAAGTCCCTGCACGCCGGACTTTTTGTTCAGCATGTTCATCAGCCCTGCAATGTCAAGATCCTCTTTCTTGGCGATGAACTCCAGGATTGCCGGGTCGATATCGCCGGAACGTGTTCCCATCACGAGACCCTCCAGAGGAGTAAGTCCCATGGAAGTATCTACGGACTTTCCATTCTCAACCGCACAGATGCTGGCGCCGTTTCCAAGGTGGCACACGATCGTCTTCATCGCGTCATACGGCTTTCCTGCAAGCTCTGCCGCCCTCTTTGATACAAAGCTGTGGCTTGTGCCGTGGAAACCGTAGCGTCTTACTTTATATTTGTCATAATACTCATACGGAAGCCCGTACATATATGCCTTCTCCGGCATGGTCTGATGGAACGCCGTGTCAAATACAGCCACCATCGGTGTTCCCGGCATCAGTTTCTCACACGCATTGATGCCGATCAAGT
The DNA here is from genome assembly GCA_910578455.1 of uncultured Dorea sp. Lineage (GTDB taxonomy): Bacteria > Bacillota > Clostridia > Lachnospirales > Lachnospiraceae > MD308. The sequence goes on along the minus strand of CAJTQA010000023.1, from coordinate 12,835 downwards.
TTGCCGGGTTGTGAAGAGGCGCAAGGTCGTTGCACTCCTCGATAGCTGCCTTTACTTCGTCTGTGATAACTACGGAGCTTGCGAACTTCTCCCCGCCATGTACCACGCGGTGTCCTACCGCGCCAATCTCGTCAAGGCTCTTAACCACGCCCGTCTCCGCGTCTGTCAGCGCGTCGATGACGAACTGGATCGCCTCGGTATGTGTCGGCATCGCCTTGTCCGATACAGCCTTTTCCCCACCTTCCGGCTGATAAGTAAGACGTCCGTCAATGCCGATCCTCTCACAGAGACCCTTTGCCAGAACCTTCTCGGATTCTGAGTTGATGAGCTGGAATTTCAGGGATGAGCTTCCGCAGTTGATAACTAATACATTCATTTTTCTTTACCTCTCTTTAATATAATTAAAAATAATCTTTAATGTTCTGCCATGCACTGTACGGCTGTGATCGCTACTACGCCTTCGATATCTGCCGCGCTGCATCCGCGGGACAGGTCGTTGACCGGAGCCGCGATGCCCTGGGTAAGCGGTCCGTAAGCCTCTGCTTTCGCAAGCCTCTGCACCAGCTTGTAGCCGATATTTCCTGCGTCAAGGTCCGGGAATACCAGGACGTTTGCCTTTCCTGCAACCGGGCTTCCCGGCGCTTTGGACTGGCCGATCTCCGGCACGATAGCCGCGTCAAGCTGGAACTCTCCGTCAAGCATCAGGCCTTCCGGCGCATTCTCCTTCGCGATACGGGTAGCCTCCACAACCTTGTCCACATCCGCATGTTTCGCGCTGCCCTTTGTGGAGTGGGAAAGCATCGCCACTACCGGCTCTTTTCCGGTGAGCGCCCTGAAAGAATCTGCGGAAGACAGAGCGATTGCCGCAAGCTTCTCCGGGTCCGGATTCTGCTCAAGACCGGAGTCCGCGAAGACAAACGTTCCGTCTGCTCCCATGTCGCAGTCCGGTACTACCATAACGAAGAACGCGGATACAAGCTTTGTGCCGGGCTTTGTCTTAAGAATCTGCAGGCACGGCCTTAAAGTGTCCGCCGTAGAATGGCACGCACCGCTTACCATGCCGTCAGCGTCTTTCATCTTCACCATCATAACGCCGTAGTACAGGTAATTGTTAAGGAGAAGTTCCTTAGCCTGCTCTTCGGTCATTCCCTTCTTCTGGCGCAGCTCCACAAGCTTTGCGATATACTCTTCTGTCTTCGGATTGGTCGCCGGGTCCACGATCGTCGCGCCGCTGATGTCGAAACCGCCCTTGTTCTTTGCAATCTCCTCCTCGCTGCCCACAAGGATAAGGTTGGCAGTACCCTCCTTTAAAACAGCCTCTGCCGCCTCATAAGTCCTGATGTCCTCAGTCTCCGGAAGAACGATTGTCTGTTTGCATGTCTTTGCTTTTGCTTTGATCTCATCTATAAATCCCATGATATATAGACTCCTTTCCATTTATTCTCAGTTATTTTTATTATAATACAAAGAGACCCTGCGGACAAGGTCTCTTTATGTCTATTTTTCAGTACATTCTCCCGTTTTTGATTCATCATCTGCTATTTTCTCACAATACTCTTCAACCATTTGTATAAATTCTTCAGCAACTATAACCTGTCGTTGGGATTCTTCCCGGCTGGCAATATAAAAATCATCATAATCGCTTGCATGACGTATTTCTTCTGCTTCGCCGATTTTTCTTCCTATGCTTCTTGGAAATATTTCAGTTTTCACATAGTTTTTATTAAAATTTGCAATTGCTTCCTTGTGTCGTTTAAAAGCATTTCCATTTAAAGCATGAATCGCATTTAAAGCATGGAAAACAGCATAATAAGCTCGGTTATTCGCACTCTTGTATTCCTCAGCCTCCAATAGGATTCTTGCCGATCTCAAATTATCTTTTGCTGTCTTGATGCGGTACAAGCATAAGTCTTTCCGTGTTCCTATATCTTCTTTAAGCTGCTCCATACAAAACCACTCCTTCTTTATTAACATTCTCATAAAACGGATAATTTGCAATCCACTTTTTAAAATGAACCTCGCTCTTAGCTATCGGCTTAATATCAAGGTCATTATCTAAATTAAAATCATAGGTCATATAAGAAAGCCTCCGGCTATAAGCTTTTAATTCTAACTCTGACACATCAAGCAGTATCATAATATCCATATCTGAATCCGGCTTGAAATCTCCTCTGGCATAAGAACCATATAAAATCACTTTTCGCAAATGCGAACCATATATTTTCTTGATTTCAAAAATATATTGTTCTATCAATCTCTGCATGGCCTGTGGCATACGCAATACTTCCTTTCTGTTGCAAATACTTACAAACGTCTTTATTCCTGCCGGCCTTACGCCCCCAGCTGGAACACCCCGCTGACAATCGCAAAATACACGCTGATGGTACTGATATCTACCAGCGTGGAGATCAAAGGCGTCGCCATGATAGCCGGGTCAAGCCCCACTTTTTTCGCAAGCAGCGGCAGGCTGCACCCAACCACTTTGGCGATGATCACCGTACATGCCATCGTAACGCCGATGGTCAGCGCCATCAGCACGTCTCCCTGCCCCATCACCATGATCCGGAGGCCATTGATGACTGCCAGGATAAGGCTGACGCACACCGCCACCCGTATTTCCTTCCAGATGACTTTAAAAAGATCCCGGAACTCGATCTCCCCCACCGCAAGCCCGCGGATGACAAGAGACGAGCTCTGAGAACCGCAGTTTCCTCCGGTGCCCGTAAGCATCGGAACAAATCCCGTAAGCTGCGGCATCACCGCGATAGCCGCCTCGTAGCTGTTCATGATCATCTGGGTAATAGTGGCTGAGAGCATCAAAAACAGCAGCCAGGGGATGCGCCCCTTCACGTGCTCGAACACCGTCGTCCCAAAATAAGATTCATCATTCGGGTTGACGCCGGCCATGATGCTGATATCCTCCGTCTCCTCTTCCTGCAAAACGATCATGGCGTCGTCAACAGTGACGATTCCCACCATGCAATGCTCATTATCCACGATAGGCAGCGCGATCAGGCCATATTTCATTATAGTCCTGGCCACCTCCTCCTGATCGTCCGTAGTGTGGGCGTAGAGCATGTTCGTGTCCATGATCTCCTCAATCACCCTGGATTCGCCCGTCGTCAGAAGGTCCTTGATATCCACCGCGCCCATAAGCCGCTTTTTCTCCGTCACATAGCAGGTGTAGATCGTCTCCCGGTTTAAGCCTACCTGGCGGATCTTCAAGATGGCATCCTCCACCGTCATCTCCTTATTGAGGGCGATGTAATCCACGTTCATGACGCTCCCGGCGCTGTCCTCCGGGTACTGCAAAAGCTGGTTGATCTGCATCCGCTTTTCTTCGTTGGTCACCATGAGAAGACGATCCACCACATTGGCCGGCATCTCCTCTAACACATCCACCGTATCGTCAAGGTACATCTCCTCCATGACTTCCTCAAGCTCCGAATCCGTCAGCGCTCCGATCAGCACCTCCCTCAAATCGCTGTTCATATAAGAAAATGTCTCTGCCGCCTCTTCCTTCACCAGCAGCCGGAAAATCAGCACAAGCTGTTTCTCATTCACATCCTCCAAAATATCTGCAAGGTCTACGGGGTACATATTATTTTCCAGCTCGTCTTTCAGCTCTTTGAACTGGCGCTTTTCCAACATTTCCTGGATGCGCTCAATGGTCAGTTCCTCGCGCTCCTCATAATCACGGTCAAAATCGCCCCGGGCGGCTGTGCCACCCCACTCTTCGGCGCCGGCATCCCTAAACTCTTGATTCGTACTCAAACCTCCCCCTCCTTCCTTGCTTACATCCTTTATCAACTGCAACCGGGTCCGCTGTAATTTTATCTTTTCCTGTGCATATCTAAAATTCACTGTCATATAAAAATCTCCGCCCAGACCTTCGGATTCTGGTGCGAACCCTGCATTCTCCAGAAATCTGCTGCGCGGAGCATCCCCTGGCGAACTTTGTCCGCCAGCCCTTTGCGGAGATGTCTCACAGGCTGTTATATTTAACAGCCCTTGCGCCGCCGTCCTTTGAGGGCATATTTTGCGGGATAAGTATATGATTTGCGAACCCTGTCAAGATATAGTATAATCAATTTCAGATGAATATACAAGTTATTAAGGAGATTCCCATGAAAATTGTCGGACTGATTGCAGAATACAACCCCTTTCACAACGGGCATTTATACCATATAAGAAAAGCAAAAGAAATCACCGGCGCTGACGCGGTGGTAGTTGTCATGAGCGGAGATTTTGTCCAGCGGGGCGCCCCTGCCATCATGCCAAAGCACATCCGGGCGGAGGTTGCCTTAGAGGCAGGGGTTCCCCTCGTGTTAGAGCTGCCCGTCTGCTTTTCCACCGGCAGCGCAGAATATTTCGCCGAGGGAGCGGTCTCCCTCTTTGAGCACCTTGGCTGCATCGACTCCATCTGCTTTGGGAGCGAATGCGGGGATTACGGCACGCTGGAAAAAATCGCCTGCACCATCACGGAAGAACCGGAAGAATATAAAGAACTGCTGAAACGCTACCTCTCCCAGGGAGCCTCCTTCCCCCTTGCCCGCCAGTGGGCGCTGCGGGAATATTTTCACGACGAGAGATTAAGCAAAGTATTAGAAAAACCCAACAACATCCTCGGCGTCGAGTACATCAAGGCGCTGCGCCGGCGGAAAAGCTCCATGAAGGCATACACCATCAAGAGGATCGTCTCCGGCTACCACGACGACTCCTTAAATTCCGGCTACAGCTCTGCCTCCGCCATCCGAAAGCTCCTCGCACACTCACTCCGCCTTGAAGGCAGCCAGCGGGAAGAGGAGGGGCTTTTTGACGAGCCCAGCCTTTCCGAGGCGCTGATGCGGCTTGAACAGGAGGTTCCAAAAAGCTGCATCCGGTTCCTGGAGGAGACCCACCACATCCGCTATCCCGTCTATGCCAATGATTTTTCCTCCCTTTTGGGATATAAGCTATTGACCGAGACAAGCGAATCACTGACAGAGTACCTGGATGTGACCGAAGAGCTGGCAAACCGCATCCTGCGCCATGCGAACCACCTCATCACCATCGACCAGTTCTGCCAGTTCCTGAAGACAAAGGACATCACCTACTCCCGCATCAGCCGGTGCCTGTTCCATATTCTTCTTGATATAAAGAAAAAACACATGGAAAATTACCGGAAAGCCGGATACTGCCAGTACGCCCGGGTCCTCGGTTTCCGAAAAGAAGGGCAAAGGCTTTTGTCCCGCATAAAAAAATACAGCGACACGCCGCTGATCACAAAACTCTCCCACGCAGATACGCTGTCCGAGGCTGGGCAGTGCATGATGGCGGGGGATGTGTTTGCGGCGAACCTTTACGAGCGCATCGTGACAGAAAAATTCAAAGAACCGTTCATCCATGAATATACTCAGCAGGTGGTAGTGGTGAAGTAAGCGAGGCGGACAGCCTCCCGTCCTCCTTGGCAAAACAATAAGCTGGAAACTCCGGAACACAAACCCGATATTCCTCTTTCAGAAAACCGCCTGCTCCGAGCGTAAAAGCCTCCGTATTTCCTGACCATTTCCCCTGCGTCATTTTTTCACAAAGTTTTCCGCATTAATTATATAATAAAAGTTTCCCAATTTGTCGGACTATAGAAATGAGCCCGTAATCCGGCAAAAATCGCCATTTATGGTTATTTGATAGCCATGTGACGGCAAAGAACTGTGGAACAGAGGGGATTTTAAGGGGGATTCCCCTGGCTTTTGGCCTGAGTTCTTTGCAAAATATACCCTAAAATCCTTGTATATATAGTCCTGATATTGTATAATAGGACTATATAAAGGAGTGATTTTTATGGCAGTTCCACAAGATATCCGTGCCGTCCCAAGACCCGTGAACACCATCGTGGATGACAGCGGCAGGGATGGCCCGAAACGGTTTGCCGTAAGGCAGAGGGCTTCGTCAAAATACGTGCCCGGCGGCAACCCTCAGCCGCGCAACGGCAGGGTCATCGGCCATATCATCAACCACCGCTATGTGCCGGTCAGCAGCCCAATGGCATCGGAAGACGCAGATATGCTTTCCTATGGGGCATCCGCGCTTGTAAAGGCCGTCACTGGAGACCTGTTTTCGAATCTCCTTGATGTCTTTGATTCGGGTGAGGCGTATGCCATCATGTCCATGGCAACCCTGAAGGTGGTGAAGCCCCGGATCACCGCAAACAGGATGTCCACCCATTACAGGCGCACATTCGTCTGCAGGGACTACCCGGGCGCTGCCCTTTCCAAAAATTCCATTACGGATCTTCTGCAGAAGATTGGACAGGACGGCAGGCGGCGCAAGCGCTTCTACCAGCTGCGGCTTTCACAGGTGGCAGCAGACCACCATATAGCCATTGATGGCACCTTAAAGCAGGACACCAGCAGCGTGAATGACCTTTCGGCGTTTTCATACAAGGCAAGGACACGGGGGTGCAGCGAGGTCTCCGTCCTGTACGCCTATGACATAGAGCTCATGGAGCCGGTGTGCGCCGAGGTCTTTCCCGGAAACAGCATCGACGCAAGCTCCTACCCTGCCTTCATCCGGGACAATGACATCAGGAAAGGGATCATCGTTGCGGACAAGGGCTTTCCTCCCAGTAAGATCAAGGAAGAGCTGGAAAAGAGGCCTGACCTGCATTTCCTGACGCCCATCAAAAGGAACGACGCACGGATATCCGACAACGGGATGCTCTCTTTCGAGGGCGTGCTGAACGGGATAGGCGCCCATGTCCTTTATAAGAAGAAACAGATCAAAGGCGGCCGCTATCTGTATGCTTTCAAGGATGCAAAAAAGGCGGCGCAGGAAGAAGCTGCGTTCCTCGCAAAGGCGGAAGGCAAAGCTTTTGATACGCAAAAGTACGATAAGCAGAGGGCTGTGTCCGGCGTGATCGTGTTCGAGTCGGATCAGGACCTCGACCCCAGGACCGCGTATCTGTGCTATGATGACAGATGGCTCCTGGATCTGGTGTTTAACCAGTACAAAAGCGATGAGTGCCTCGACCAGACGGGCGTCCAGGGAGATTTTTCGGTAATCGGGGCTGAGTTCGTAAACTTCATATCCACCGTGGCCACCTGCCGCATTGTCCGTAAAGCAAGGCAGTCCGGACTGCTTGACAAAATGACTTATGGCGACCTTATGGACGACCTGTCCTCAGCGTGGCGGAGGACAGATGCACCAGCTGTCCCAAAGTCAGATGATGGCTGCTGGGTACATACCCTGCAGTGCGTATTTGAAGAGCTGGAAGCACTCGGGCTGTCAGAGCCGGCGCCGAAACCAGAGCCGAAAAAACGGGGGCGAAAACCGAAGCCCAAAGATCCCAATCCTAAACCAAAACGTCCACGGGGACGGCCGAGGAAAGATGCAAGCCAGTCTGCCGGAAGTCTATAGTCCGACAGATTGGGAAACTTTTAATATAATTAATTAGTCATTTTAAATGAAATGAAACTATAAATTTATATATAAAAATTATTGTCTTAATTTTAAATATTCAGTATAATATAAGCGTAATTTAAACAATCAACCACTTTGAAAGCGAGGTAATACTGTGAAAAAGAAACTCAGCAAACAGCAGTTAGAAATCATGAAAATACTTTGGAACAGCGACAAGCCGCTCGTAGCATCCGATATACTCAAACAGCACAATGAATTGAATATCAATACTGTGCAGGCCTCTCTTCGAGTGCTGGTCAAGAAAGAGGCCATCGAAGTAGCTGATATAGTATACAGCGGAACTGTCCTGAGCAGATGCTACCGCCCTCTGATATCAAAAAATGAGTACTTTGCCGAAACCTGCCGGGATATCGCCGGAGACGATTCCCGCTCCTCTCTGATTTCCTCCATCATCAACAAGGAAACAGACCTTTCGGAGCTGGAAGAATTGCGAAAAATGATAGACAAAAGAAAAGCAGAAATCGAGGGAAAATAAATGTCTGTATCAATGGGTCCTTTTCTTATTTGTATTTTATGTATTGCTTTCCTTACCGGCTACTTATATATGATTCTGTACCTGTTAGCCCAGCCTTATATATATGGCGCAAAGGCAGTTTTCATTGGAATTGCTTTTATCCTTCTGAGGATGTGCATTCCCGTTAATTTTCCTTTCACTTATACAATATATTCAAAAAAGATACTCCTACCTCTCGCAGAAATATTTTTTGTTTCAATAGGAAATTCTGATTATATGTTTTCTGATATCCTGATGATGCTTTGGCTATCTATCGCTGCCATCAAATTAGGAAGGTTGTGTGTCCGCTCTTTCCTTCTGCGCCAATATCTGGATGCGTATACGGTCACGGACGACAGCCAATATTCAAAGCTCTTTGCGTCTATCAGGAAATACAGCCCAAAACCAATAAGGGTCGCTGTCATCCCTTATGATATATCACCGGCAGTCAGTGGAATATTTCGTCCGACAATCATTTTCCCGGAATATTTTGATGTTTTTTCCGCAGATGAGCTGGACTATATCTGCATACATGAGATCAATCACTATAAACGCCGTGATTTATGGATGAAGTGGATACTGGAAGTTCTTTCCTGCATTCACTGGTGGAATCCTCTTATATATATCATGAAAAGAGAATATGCCCTGGCACTTGAACTGACAAATGACCATCTTCTTATACAGGAGCACCCCTGCTATAATTGCATCGACTATTCAAATCTGATACTCACAATTGCAGAATCCAAAGATGCCGTACCACACAGATACTCTGATAAATTGACTTCATTTGTGAGAAAAAATCATTCAGATTTGAAAGTGCGGCTGTCTTTTCTTTTAAGAGAGCCAAAAGAAACGAAAAAAAAGAAAGGGATGCTATGGATTCATACTGTAATTATATGCATTGCAGTGGTTATTTCTCTGTTTATTGTTACTGACCCTACATTTCGAACGTATTCAACAACTGAAGACCAAGAATTTGAAATGGATATATCAAATACATATTTGATTCACACTTCTAAAGGCTATGACATTTATATAGATGAAAAATATACAGGAACCATCACCGAACTACCGAATGAACTTCAAAATTACAAAATATATGAACAAGGAGATTTTACAAAATGAACGCAAAAAGAATATAAGCATCACTCATTATCTTGACACTTTTTTATACCACACCTTTATCTTTAAATGTAAGAGCATGCTCACATTCTATAAATTATTCTGTTCCCGATGATGTGTCTTCTATGATTATAAGTACGCGAAAAAATGATATTGGATGGAAGTATAAGATTATCAACGGCATTCTATACAAACGTCAATTCAACTATACAACAAGAAAATGGATTGGCAAATGGATAAAAGTCTAACCCATCTAATTCATAAGTTAAAAGTACTGTGCAATAACACCGATTGATTATTGCACAGCACATGTTTGTTTTACTCCTATAATCAACAATTTTAATAATTTATTTTACATAACCTTCAAAAGAAAACTTATCGTCTTTTGCGCCATCAAAAGTAACATAAAACTTTGTACCACTTTTAATATTAGAAAATTCAATTATACCTGTTTTCCCCGCGCTGATTTTTGTTGACCCATAAGTTTTGGTAAGACGTTTTGCTTTTACTGTAATGGCATTGTTACCAGTATTTTTGACATAGACTTTATAACTTGTCTTTCCGGTAAATTTATAATTTGTATACATTGTTTTGTGATTTGAAGAACCAGAAAAACTATATTTTCCCTTTTCTTTGATATTCCAAACTTTACTTGGCCGTGAAATGCCTCTTGCAGCTGGGTTAGTTTCTGGAGATTCAAAAGACACCCCTACATTAGGACTTAGTGGAATTTCTACCTCTTCAAATGATGATGCCTGAACAGGCATTACTGCTGTTAATATTGCCGCGCAAAATACAGCAATAACTGAAATTAAAACGTTATTTTTTGCTTTTTTCAACATAACTTCTAATTTCTCCTTTCTTTTTTATTATAAATATGATAACATATTCATATAATAAAATCAATATGATGTTTTATTATAAATATAATATATCAAAAGGAGAATACCATGAACACTTTCCAGATAAAAATCATCGCCCTCTTGGCAATGACCTTAGACCACATCGCATATTTTTTTCTTGGGGAAACCCCTCTCGCCCTCATCTTTCACTGGATCGGGCGGATTTCCGCCCCCCTGTTTATTTTCTGTGTCGTTAATGGGATGAAATACACCCGGTCCAAAAGGAAGTATATTTTAAGGCTTTACCTTGCAAGTGCCGCTATGGCAGTCTTCCAGATGCTATCGCAGACAGAGCTTAATTTTTTCAGGACTTTATTTATAATTGCTGTGCTCATTGCAATCTTAGAGATACGGGAGCATGCAAAAAAATATCTGATTCTCTTTTCTGTCTATCAAGTATCTTCCTGTATCATCTGCGCCATATGGGCTGCAAACAGCAGCGCGGACATGGAGGCATTCTGCTTTTATCTGCTGCCCGCCCTGTCAGGGAGCATTTTCACTCTGGAAGGCGGCCTTGTCTATGTCCTTATCGGCATGATATTCTATTGGTTTTCCGGGGAAAAGAAACGCTTATCCGCCGCATTTGCCGTCTACATCCTAGCATACACTTTCAGCATGGCAACCTATGTGATACCGGCGATCCTTGGCAAAATCCAGGCTTACATCCCTGTAGTCGGCGATGCCCTTTCTGGCATCCTAGAATACATATTAGAAGTGTTTGTTGGAATCGATATGCCCTCCACGGAAGGGAGCATGATTTTCATCAATTATCAGTGGTGTATGCTTTTCGCCCTGCCCCTGATTCTGTCTTATAATCAAAGGCAAGGCCGTAAAGTGAAATATTCTTTCTATCTCTTCTACCCTCTGCATATCATTCTGTTCTGGCTGCTCAGTACGGCTGTTTTAAAATGCTGACATATTGATTTGTCTTGCTTTTCACGACGTACGGCACCGGAAAATCCTCCCGGCATCCGGCAGCACTATATAATACTCCCCCCTCCCGCTGCCGGAAATCTGCGGAAATTCTTCATCTACAAGCCCCTGTATATAGGCAAACGTTTCCTCGTATTCCCCGTCAGGGCTTAACACAAAAACAGCCTCCGCCGATCCTGAAATGCATACAATCCTGCTCTCCTCCATGACGAACCCCTTTATATTAAACCCGTGAGGCAGTTTGACAAATTTGCAGAGTTTCTCCTTATTTACCTCTAAAAGCCATGCCGGGCCGTTGGTTGCGGCACCAAAGCTGTCATACTCCTCACTGTAATACCGGACCATGTAATTAATGGCATATATTTTATCTTTGTATGAAACGACCGAGCCGATAAAGTTATCTCCGACTTCCTCCGGCTCTCCCTCCCCGTACCTGTCAATCACCGTTTTTCTCAGAGAGTTTCCTGAAACATACACCCCTTCCCGGCTGACGGCGAGGTAGCCCGGCCTAAAATCAAGGTCTACTTCCTTTTTAGATTTTAACCTGATTTCCCTGACATAATTCAGCTCCCAGTCAAACACCTGTATCCGCTGATTCCCTTCATCTATAACGAAAATTTCGTCTTTATACCCGGCAACTGCTCCAGGGTTTAGGAACTTTCCTTCTCCGCTCCCCGTTCCGCCTGCTTTCTTTATCACATTGCCCGAATCGTCCGTCTTGACAATGCAGTTCTTTTCCCTGTCCGTGACAATTACGCCCGTTTCACCGCAGAGAACTCCGCCCGGACTTTCTATATCCGGACTTATCCATTCCTCACAGACGACTTCCGACTTATAGACATCCTTTAGCGCCGCAAGGTCAGATTCTTTTTCAATCTCTTTGTCATTCTCCTCATAGATGGGCAGCGTCTTATCCTTAGACGCATCCGTCCGCTTACGATTGTCAATATCATTTTCCCGGCATCCCGCCATACATACAGCCAGTATGCACAGCACGCTTAAAATAACTGCTTTTCTCATGTTCCTCTTCCTCCTTTATGTTTCCGGTTTTTTCATATATATTAGACGGATAAGAAAAGCATTTGTTACAGAATTCTTAATTTAAGGAAACAAAGACCGTTATAAGTAAAAATTCATTTACATAAGAAAGACATACAGCTATAATAATCTTAAAAGTACCAGAAAAGGAGTAATTACCCCATGGCAGAATCCGTAAGTTTACACTCCAATCTTAAGAAAGCGCGTAAGGAAAGAAACCTGTCGCAAAATGACGTCGCCGCAAAGCTCGGCATCTCACGGCAGGCTATCTCCCGCTGGGAAAACGGAGCCGCTTACCCGGATATCGATAACCTGACTCTCCTCAGTGAGGTTTACGGGATATCCGTAGATGAGCTGCTGGGAACAAAAGCAGCGGATAGTGAGGAAGAACCCCCAAAAACGCCGCGGCAGCCTGAAAGCTCCCCCTCTTTGAAAAGCTTTTTATCCAATCGGGAACACTGGATTTTAATACTGATATTAGTCCTTACCAGCCATCAGGCGATTGTTGGATTTATTGTGTCATGTTATATTCTGGTCTGGACATTAATTAAGAGGAGAAATTACAAATTTGTGATTATTTTGTCTGCGATTTGTGTTTTGTATCATTTGAATAGTATCTTGATCCTAGATTATTCACGGCACAGCCGTGAAAGTGTCTGAAAGCCACATAGTTGCTGTATTTTAACTGAATATTGCTTTTCACCTGTCAAGTGAATGAAAAAAGAGCATCCACTTGTGATAAAATTAAGGTGTCTAATCTCAAATAATACCAACAAAAGGAGCCCTTTATGAGTATTGTAAACACCTTACCATTAGAAAGCAATAGACAGATTAAAATAAATTTTGATGGAGGAGATTTATCCTCCGATGCAGGCTTGCTTCTCAT
>CAJTQA010000022.1 GCA_910578455.1 uncultured Dorea sp. | reverse complement strand
TTTCATAACTTGTTTGTGCCTTGAGCGAAGCGAAAGGAATGATAAAAAACATGAAGAAAAAAACATTGGCGGTTTTGTTTGTGTGTGCAGTAAGCATTGGAATAATGGCAGGCTGTGGTGAAAAGGCCGCAAATTCCTCAGCTGCCCTGGGTGAAAATGCAGAGGCAGCCGAGGATGACGGAGAAAATTATGAAACAGGAGACGCAGATTTGGATAATACGAGAAATCAGAATGATATCGGGGAAAAGGAATTGCTGGTAGTAAGCTTTGGAACGAGCTACAATGATAACCGGCGTCTCGCCATCGGGGCAATCGAGCAGGCTATGGATGAAAAGTTCGGAGAGGAATATTCCGTGAGAAGAGGATTTACAAGCCAGATTATCATTGACCATGTGAAGAAACGGGACAATGTGTCCATCGACAATGTAAAAGAGGCGCTTGACAGGGCTCTGGATAACGGAGTAAAAACTTTGGTCGTGCAGCCTACGCATCTGATGAATGGGCTGGAATATCAAGATCTTGAGAAAGAGCTTTCAGGTTATGCAGACGCATTTGAAAAGGTTGCTCTTGGAAAGCCCCTCCTTTCGTCCAGCCAGGATTATATAGATGTGATGAAAGCTGTCACTGACGAGACGGCAAAATATGACGACGGCAAGACTGCTATCTGTCTTATGGGGCATGGCACTGAGGCAGATTCCAATGAAGTGTATCGAAAAATGCAGTCTCTTTTGACGGAAAATGGATTCAACAACTATTATGTGGGAACGGTGGAGGCGGAGCCGACTTTAGAAGATGTCATAGCTAAGGTGAAAGAAGGGAATTATAAGCGTGTCATACTCCGCCCTCTGATGATTGTCGCTGGAGACCATGCCAATAATGACATGGCAGGAGACGGAGAAGATACATGGAAATCACGGTTTAGGAGTGAAGGATTTGAAGTAGAATGCGTCATGGAGGGGCTGGGACAGATTCCGGCGATCCGGGACATCATCGTAAAACACGCAAAGGAAGCAGCAGATACGCTGGCACACGGTTCAGAGATGAGACAGGCGAATGATGCTGAGCCGGATGGCATGAGTCCTGTAATGGCTGATCAGATAAAGGACGGGGTTTATGATGTGGAAGTGGATTCCAGTTCCGCCATGTTCAATATTACAGAGTGTTCTCTGGCAGTTCAGGAGGGGAAAATGACTGCAGTCATGACAATGGGCGGCACAGGGTATCTGTATGTATTTATGGGTACGGCCAGTGAGGCAGCACAGGCATCTGCTTCGAAATACATTTCTTTTAAAGAAAAAAGTTCAGGAGAACACGCTTATACCATACCGGTGGAGGCTTTGGATAAGTCAATCGCCTGTGCGGCATTCAGCAGGAAACGTGAGAAATGGTATGACCGTGCACTTGTTTTCCGTGCGGCATCCCTGCCGGATGAAGCGTGGAAAGAAGGCGAGAAGGCAGATGGCTCAGGAGAACAGATGAAACTCGAGGACGGTGAATATTCAGTTAAAGCCACTCTGGAGGGGGGCTCAGGTAAAGCAGGTATAGAATCCCCGGCAAAGCTTACAGTGAAAGATGGGGAGGCGTATGCAAGGATTGTCTGGAGCAGTGGCAGTTTTGATTATATGATAGTGGACGGAAAAAAATATGTGAATGAAAGCACGGAGGGGAACTCAGTGTTCACAGTTCCAGTGTCCGGACTCAAGCATAAGATTCCAGTGACAGCAGATACAACAGCCATGAGCACCCCACATGAGATAGAGTATGATTTGTATTTTGAATTGGCAGAGTAAGAGGCAGCTATTGGCCAGCTAATTGGAGGTTCATATGGGAAAGATAAGAAATGCTGCTGTCTTACTTACAGCTGCGGTGCTGCTCCTGCTGGGGGCATGTGTTTCTGAGGAGCAGGAGTCGTCAGAGAAAGCAGGAACTGACTTTAATGAGTTAAAATGGGAAAAAGATATGGTTCTGTCTTATGCCCGCCAGTTCAGCATAGAGAGCTGCGAGGGATACAGGATGGTTTCCATTGCAGGCGCAGGGAGGTTCCTGCTTGTTCCGGAGGAAAAAGAAACTCCTTCGCAGACTCCAAAAGACATAAGTGTGTTAAAAATGCCCCTTAATAAAACATACCTTGTGTCTACGTCGGCCATGGATTTAATCTGCATGGCGGATGCACTTGATTACATAAGATTTTCTGGAACAAGGCAGGAAAACTGGCACGTCATCAAGGCAAAAGAGGCTATGGAGGAAGGCGCTGTCTTGTATGCGGGAAAATACAGCGCTCCAGATTATGAGCTTTTACTGAGCGAAGGGTGCACGCTGGCGATTGAGAACACTATGATTTTCCACAATCCTGAGGTGAAGGAAAAGTTGGAAGAGCTTGGTATTCCGGTGTTGGTGGAAAGGTCAAGCTATGAGCCGGATCCATTGGGAAGACTTGAGTGGATAAAGCTCTATGGAGTTTTATTTGGAAAGGAACGACAGGCAGAGACATTTTTTCATGAGGAGCTGAAACAGGTGCAACCCATTCTTGAGAGTGAAAATACAGGTCTTAAAGCCGCCTTTTTTTCAGTTTCATCCAATGGGAGCGTCACAGTGAGGAGATCTGAGGATTATATTGCTAAAATGATAGAGATGGCGGGGGGAAAATATGTGTTTTCATATATTGGGAAAGAGGACAGAAATGCCCTTTCAGCCGTAAGGATGCAGATGGAGGACTTTTACGCCGGGGCAAAGGACGCGGATATCCTCATCTATAACAGTGCCATTGAAGAAGAGATTGAAAGTATCGGAAACCTGCTGGATAAAAATCCTCTTTTTGCTGATTTTAAAGCGGTAAAAGAGGGAAATGTCTATTGTACCGGGAAGAATTTCTTTCAGGAAACCGCAGGAAGCTGTGACTTTATCAGAGACATGAACATTGTATTTTCTCATGTCAGCGGGAAAAAAGACGTGGATATGGAACAGTTGAGATTTTTAAGGAAATTAAGGTGAACGCAAAATGAGGCGGTATGTAATATCATTTGGTGCAATTTTTGCCCTGCTCACAGGGCTGATAATGTGGAATGTCGGCTCCGGAAGTGTAGAATTTGCGCCAGGGGAGCTTATTGAGATATTGTCCGGAGGCGGGGCGGAGGGCACTGCCAGACGCATCATATGGGATATCCGCCTGCCGAGGATCATTGCTGCTGTATTTTTGGGAGGCTCGCTGTCGGTGTCAGGATATCTTCTCCAGAGTTTTTTTGGGAATCCGATAGCCGGGCCTTATGTGCTGGGCATCTCTTCAGGGGCAAAGCTTTCGGTTGCGCTTACTATGATTTTTCTTCTTGAAAGAGGAATTCAGATAGGTTCTTTTGGGATGATTGCTGCGGCATTTGCAGGCTCGCTTGTATCCATGGGATTTATCCTCGTGATATCGGTGAGGGTCGGGAAAATGCCTCTGCTCATTGTATGCGGTATTATGATTGGATATATTTGCTCAGCGGTTACAGATTTTTGCATAACATTTGCAGATGATTCTGATATCGTGAACCTCCACAACTGGTCCATGGGAAGTTTTTCAGGGATGAATTGGGGAAATGTGAGGATTATTATTGCGGTGGTCTGTACGGCAGTTATCTTAACATTTTTTCTCTCAAAACCTATAGGCGCATATCGGATGGGGGAGGCGTACGCAGCTAACCTGGGAGTGAATGTAAGGGGGCTGAGAGTGAGCCTGATACTTCTCTCAAGCCTTCTGTCCGCCTGCGTGACGGCATTTGCAGGTCCAATTTCTTTTGTGGGGATTGCAGTCCCCCATCTTGTTAAGACGATGACAGGAACGGCAAAGCCTGCGCTTTTGATACCAGGGTGCTTTCTTTGCGGCGGAGCGCTCACTCTTTTTTGCGACGGAATGGCGCGGACAGCATTTGCTCCCACAGAGCTTAGTATCAGTTCCGTGACAGCAGTTTTTCTGGCACCGGTAGTAATTGGGATGATGCTTAAAAGATAGGAGGGGCGTGCATGAGCATACGGACGGACAGACTGGATGCAGGATATGGGAAACAGCCGTTGATTAAAGGTGTTACTCTTTTTGCAGGTCAGGAGACAGTGCTAACCCTGATTGGACCTAATGGATCGGGAAAGTCTACGGTTTTGAAAAGCATTACAAAGCAGCTTAAGAAAATGGGCGGAGCAGTATACCTTGACGGAAGAGATATGGAGACCTTAAAGGGGGCGCAGATTGCAAAGAAAATGTCTATCGTGATGACGGAGCCTTTGCGGACAGAGTTTATGAGCTGCCGGGATGTAGTGTCAAGCGGCAGATATCCCTATACAGGAAGGCTTGGCATCTTAAGCGCCGGCGATTGGGAGGCGGTGGACAGTGCCCTTGAGATTGTGGGGGCAAAAGAGATTTCCTACAGGGATTTTATGAAAATCAGCGACGGCCAGAGACAGCGTGTCATGCTTGCCCGGGCAATCTGCCAAGACACGGGAGCCTTAATACTGGATGAGCCGGTATCTTTTCTAGATATGAAATATAAGCTTGATATCCTGGGAAATATCAGGAAGATGGCACATGAGAGAAAGCTTTCGGTGATCCTGTCGCTTCATGAGCTGGATCTTGCCCGGATGGTTTCGGACGTGGTGGCATGTGTGGACGGGGAGAAGATTGAAAGGATAGGGATGCCAGAGGAGATTTTTGAGGGAGATTATATTCAGAGCCTTTACGGTGTTGAGGCAGATAGTTTCGACCCTGTCCTTGGGAGCATGTATCTTCCGGGAGCGAAGGGTGTGCCGAAAGTATTTGTCATCGGGGGAGGAGGAAGCGGCATTCCTTCTTATTATCATTTGCAGAGGAAGAATATCTCCTTTGCGGCGGGGGCGCTGTGTGAAAATGACCTGGAATATAGCGCAGCAAAGGCGCTGGCGGCAGAGGTGGTTTCCGTTCCGGCATTTCACCCGGTAGGGGATAGGCAGGTAGAGAGGGGGAAGCTGCTTATCGACAAGTGTGCGGGCTGTCTGTGTCCGCTTGGGAACTTTGGACCGGTAAATATAAAGAACAGAGAGCTTTTGGAATATGCCAGAAAGGCTGGAAAGTTAAGACACTGTATTGAGGATGTGTTGTGAAACGAAAGGCAAAGAATAAGAATTACGGAGGGAGGACAGTTCATGGCAAAGATAATTATGATTCAGGGAACAATGTCAAATGTGGGCAAGAGCCTGCTGGCGGCAGGGCTGTGCAGAGTCTTTAAGCAGGATGGGTATAAGGCCGTACCCTTCAAATCTCAGAATATGGCGCTAAATTCATTTATCACGAAGGACGGGCTTGAGATGGGTCGGGCGCAGGTGATGCAGGCGGAGGCGGCGGGAGTGGAGCCTGACGTCTGCATGAACCCGATTCTGTTGAAACCCACCAGCGACTGCGGTTCTCAGGTCATTGTAAACGGGGAAGTGCTTGGAGATATGTCCGCAAGAGAATATTTCCAGTATAAGAAACGGCTGATTCCGGATATTAAAGCGGCTTTCCGCAAATTACAGAAAAAGGCAGACATAATCGTTATAGAAGGAGCTGGAAGCCCGGCAGAGATAAACCTGAAAGAAAATGATATCGTCAACATGGGAATGGCGGGCATGGTTGATGCCCCTGTACTCCTTGTGGGGGATATCGACAGAGGAGGAGTCTTCGCCCAGCTTTTAGGCACGCTCACGCTGCTTGAGGAAAGTGAGAGGAAGCGGGTGAAAGGATTAGTCATCAATAAATTCAGGGGAGACAGGTCGATTCTGGATCCGGGGATTTCCATTCTGGAGGAAAAGGGGGGGATTGAGGTAACGGGAGTGCTGCCCTATATGGACATTTCCCTGGATGACGAGGACAGCTTAAGCGAAAGATTAGAGAAAAAGGCGGACGGGCTTGTCAATATCGCGGTCATCCGCCTGCCAAGGATGTCTAATTTTACGGACATGTCTGTCTTTGAGCAGATTGAAGGCGTCAGGGTGTACTATGCAAAGTCACCGGCAGAGCTTAGGCAGGCGGATATGGTAGTGCTGCCAGGCACCAAGAACACGATAGGAGACCTTCGGTGGCTGCGGGAATCAGGCATGGAATTGGCAATCTTAAAGCATGCAAAAAAAGGTATTGTATTTGGCATCTGCGGAGGTTATCAGATGCTTGGGAACAGAATTGACGATCCGGAAGGGGTGGAAGAGGGAGGAAGCATAGAAGGACTTGGGCTTATAAATGTTCGGACGACGCTGACAAACGAGAAAAAGAGAGAGCGGGTTTCAGCATTATTGGGAGCAGTAGAAGGGCCCCTTTCCTGCATGGCAGGGCGCGACATTGAAGGGTACGAGATACATATGGGAAAGACGGAGCCGGATTGTCAGGTACTTGCCCGCAATGGGAATGCGTACGGCAGCTATATACATGGTTTTTTTGACTGTGGGGATATAGCGTTTCGGGTAGCGGAGACGCTGGCAGATCGGAAAGGGATCATCCTGAAAAAGAAACGGATGGATTACAGGGCATTTAAGGAGAGCCAGTACGATAAGCTGGCGGAAACGGTGCGGCAGTATCTGGATATGGATGCCGTGTACGGGATGCTTAAGGAGGCAAAAGATGCATGGCGGTGACATATACAGAAATTCAGCAGAGCTTGATTTTTCTGTGAACATAAGCCCGTTGGGCGTTCCGCGGAGAGTGGCGGAGGCGTTAAGGAATTCTCTTCTATATGTGGAGAGATATCCGGACCTGCGCTGCGAAAAGCTGGTGAAGCTCCTTTCTGAAAAGCACAGGGTGGATGAGGATAAAATCATCTGCGGAAATGGAGCGTCGGAGCTCATTATGGCAATCTCCCATGCTGCGATGCCTGAAAAGGCAGTTCTTACTGCCCCTGGTTTCAGTGGGTACGAACATGCCCTGAAGGCTGTTGGGGCGGAAATCGTCTATTATTATCTGAAGGAAGAGACGGGATTTGGGATAGGAGAAGACATGTTTTCTCTTTTGGAAGAAAAACGTCCTTCTGTTATCTTTTTTGCAAATCCTAACAATCCCAGCGGGAAAGCAGTCAGCGCGGCGTGGATGGAGAAGCTTGCAAAGCTCTGCGCCAGAACAGGAACGCTCCTTGTCATTGACGAGTGTTTTTCAGAGATGGTCAGCGGAAACATGGAGGTGTCCTTTGAAAAGCGCGTGTCGGCCTACCCTAATGTGATAATTCTAAAAGCATTTACTAAGAGCTTTTCTATTCCGGGGATAAGGCTTGGGTATTGCCTGTGCTCTGAAACAGGGCTGGCAGGGAGAATACGGGCGCAGCTTCCGGAGTGGAATGTCTCGGTGCCCGCACAGATGGCAGGGGCGGCTGCGCTGGAAAAGGAAGAGAGCCTTGCAGATATGCGTAAAGTTGTGGAGAGAGAGCGGAAGTACCTGACGAAGGAACTTTCCGGGATTGTAAAGAAAGTTTTTTCCTCTGATGCTAATTATCTGCTGTTTTATGACGGAAGAGATTGGTACGGATCGCTTCTGCGAGAGAAGATCCTAATTAGAGACTGCAGTGATTATGAGGGTCTCGGAAAGGGATATTACCGTATTGCAGTCAGGCGGCACAGGGATAATAAAATGTTGGTAAGTAAGATGAAGGAGATAATAGGACATGAAAGGGATTGAGTTCGTCCTGCCGGAAGAAATCGAAAAAAGGAGCTTTGAGATAATAGGGCAGGAGCTTAAGGAAAGGGGAATCCGGCTGAATCCAGCGGAGGAGTCGGTGACGAAGAGGGTTATCCATACAAGCGCGGATTTTGAGTATGCGGATACACTATGCTACTCTGAAAATGCGGTGGAGATCGCAAAGAAACTTATCCGGGACGGGGCGGATATCGTGACGGATACGAATATGGCACGGGCGGGAATCAACAAAAAGATTCTGGGAACATTTGGCGGCACCGTCCGCTGCTTTATGGCAGAGGAAGATGTAGCAGCCAAGGCGAGAGAGAGAGGGCTTACGAGGGCGGCAGTCAGCATGGAGCGGGCGGCAGGGCTTTTAAAGCCGTCGGTCTTTGCCGTCGGGAATGCGCCTACGGCTCTGATTGCTTTGTACGAGATGATGAAAAAAGGAATGTTTAAGCCAGCGTTTATCATCGGGGTTCCGGTAGGGTTTGTGAATGTGGAGGCGGCGAAGGAGCTGTTCCTTTACTCGGACGTGCCGTATATCATCAACCGGGGAAGGAAAGGCGGCAGCAACGTGGCAGCGGCGATTTGCAACGCAATATTATATAGCATGGTATAAAAAATGACAAATGATTTCTAAAATTTCAGGTTATATTTTTGAAGCTTTCGTACAACTGTTGCCTGGCTGATTCCGAGCAATTTTGCCAAGCTGTAGGTTGAATCGCTTTGTTTCATAGATTCTTTCAGGAGTCTTTCTTCAAAAATATTGAGGATATCCGGCATGTACCGTTTGCCTAAAAGCGCTGTATAGTCATGGATGCTGTAACCATCCGGGGGGAAGAGCTCCGGAAGGCAGGACAAATCTTTTTCGGTTATGCGGTCATCCTCTGAATACAGGTATAAGCGTTCGATGACATTTTTTAATTCACGGACATTCCCTTTCCACTGGTGATGGATCAGCATTTCGAGAGCAGTGCCGCTGATGGTTTTTTCATTTCCTTTCGGAATCTGCCTTCCTGCATAAGCTTTTTATCTCAGGGAGCATATAAAGCCAGACGCACGCGTTCACTATATGATTACGGAGTGCGGCAGCGTTCCCAATATCGTACTAGATAAGGCCAGCGTGTGGTACAGCGTGAGGGCAAAGGAACGTGAAGATGCAGAAGATGTTTACAAACGGGTGGTGAATATCGCCAAAGGCGCGGCGCTCATGACGGAGACAGAACTGGAGATTGAATTTCTGGGAGGCTGCTACAATACGCTTAATAACAAAGATTTAGAAGATGTTGTTTATCGGGCAATGGGCAGCATCAGGCAGGAGGAATGGACAGAGGAGGAACATGAATTTGCTGCAAAACTGAATGGATATTTTAACGAGAATAAAGAGGAGAAAATAAAAGTAAATAATTTACCGTTAGGCACGGAGATTCACTCAGGGGTATTGCCGATGCAAAATGACGGGGACGGTAGTTCTTCCGATGTGGGAGACGTGGCGCATATTGTTCCGACAGCGTTTTTCACTACTGCATGCAATAATATCGGCGCTCCAGGGCATAACTGGCAGATTACAGCTTGCTCCGGCCACAGCATCGGTATAAAGGGTATGATTTACGGGGCGAAGGTTTTGGCAAAAGCAGCTCTGGATATTATGGTAGATTCAGATCTTCTCGAAAAAGCAAAGAGAGAGTTTTTGGAGAAGACTAACGGAAAACCATATAAAAGCCCGCTTCCTGACGGCCTGGAAGTGCCGGGTAAAAATACAGGGCCGATATGCGGAGAGTAATTCAGGAGAAAGACTATGGATAAAATGATTTATGAACAATTTACTAAATTGCTGCACAGGGAGCTGATTCCTGCCATGGGATGCACGGAACCTATAGCTATCGCCTACGCCGGCGCGACTGCGAAAAAAAATTTGGGCAAAATGCCGGAACATTGCCATGTAAAATGCTCCGGTAATATTGTGAAAAATGTGAAAGGTGTTGTCGTACCCAAATCAGGAGGGCTTCGGGGGATAGAAATTGCGGCGATTCTTGGAATCGTAGGCGGGGACTCTGCCAGAGGACTGGATGTCCTCGATACAGTTACGCAGGAAGACCTTGCTCTCTCGAGAAAGCTATTGGGAAAAAACTTTTGCGATTGTGAGCTTGCTGAAGGAGTGGCAAATCTTTATCTGTCCATGGAGGTTGTGTCAGGGGAGGACAGCGCGCTAGTGGAAATCAGCAATTACCACACAAACATTACCCGGATTGAGCGAAATGGACAGGTTATTTTTGCTAAGACAGAGAAGGCTCAGGCAGAATACGACGATTGTAAGAAAAACCTCTGTGTAAAAAATATTCTGGAATATGCTGACTCCCTGGAAGTCAGGGACATAAAGGATGTGTTGGAAAAGCAGCTCGAATATAACTGTGCGATTGCGAAGGAGGGATTAAGCGGAAAATGGGGAGTAAATGTAGGAAAGAACCTGTTAGAAATGTCTCTTCCTGTTTCACGCAGCGTCAAGGCAGCGGCATGGGCGGCAGTGGGTTCAGATGCCCGTATGAATGGATGTGCGATGCCGGTCATGATAAATTCAGGCTCTGGAAATCAGGGCATGGCAGTTTGCCTGCCGGTATATTCCTATGCGGAAGATTTGGATATTCCGCATGAAGACCTGTTACGTGCATTGGCAGCTGCAAATTTAATATCGCTGCACCAGAAAAGGCATATCGGCATATTGTGGCGCGACCAGTGCGGCATGTGGCGCGGCATGCGGGATTGCATACATGCTCTGCGGCAGAAAAATGGCAGAAGGAACCAGTGATGCCAAGGAGCGGCATAAGATTATCTGTGCTGTGATTACCAATACAATCTGTACCATTGGAGGCATGGCCTGTGATGGCGCAAAATCCTCCTGTGCCGCTAAAATCGCGGCAGCAGTACAGACGGCATTGCTGTCATTAGAACTAAGCTTTAAAGGACTTGCCTTTCAGCCGGGAGAAGGATTGGTGATGGAGGACATTGAAGATACTATCAGCGCTGTTGGACGTATGGGAAGAGATGGCATGAAGAGTACGGACACTGAGATATTGAACATGATGCTGGGAAATTAGAAAACAGGACAGTGCCCCTCTGTCATGAGGGGCACTAAATGGCGGACAGGCTACTGCTCCCATATGACGTCAGTAAACATCTTTGACACAATCCCATTGTCCAATGCATAGAACGTTTCAAGGGAATTATCATCATTGTCACTGCGCTCATATATGTTTCGTTCAATATGAAAGCTTCCGTCGGGTTTCTTTTTTTCCGTCTCCACAAGAATGTAGGCGGCGTCTTTTTCCGCATGCAATGTTTCCGGCAGTTTCCCGGGGAGATGGCTTTCCTGCTTTAAAATCCTGTTATCCGCACCCATCTGGAAGAGGGTGATCCTTACAGGCTCATACATGACAGAAAACTGCATATCCACAGTGGTGGATTCTGTCTTTACGCTCCACTTATCTTTTGTCTCTGTCTGGTCGCTGATAGACGTTGACATACATGCTCCTTCGCTGTCAGTGGAGCTGATGCTGATTCCGCTGGCAGGAACGGTATAGATTTTTCCGTCGGTAGTCTGGTAGACAGGATTTGCAAAATAAGTAAGATTCTCGCCCGATGCCTTTGGGATGCTGTAGACAGTAGCTGATAATCGGAGTTCCTCTTTATCATCAGATGAACTGATATCGGTATGAGCGTGGCAGATGCCGTCGCTTTCCTGGGTTGCACGGTATGACTCTCCGTCTTTGTTTGTCCTGATTGGAGCAAGGAAGTTAAGCCCGCGTATATTTTGAAAGGAAACCTCCCAGTCGGAAAGCTCATCGCTTCCGTGCCGGTTGACCGTAGCATATAATGGGTTGGCGTATTGGCCATAAAGATAAGCATCTGTGCCAAAAAGATCCAGATATTCCTCTGTGACAAAGACTCCGATGAGCGTATCTTTTGCGTCTTCTCCGGCATCTTTTTTTGCGAGAGTGCATCCGCTAAGCGGCAGTATGATGGCAGATATAAGGACAGCGGTTAAAATAAAGTGATATATTTTTTTATGTCTCATTGTTCTCCTCCTCTTCTAGTTTTCCGTCAAATTTTAAGATGTCTCCCACATCGCAGCCGAGGTAATAGCAGATGCGGTTAATTGTGTGGAAACGCACGCCCTTTGCTTTGCCGCTGCGGAGCACGGACAGGTTCGCCTCGGTAATATTTACCAGCCCGCACAGTTCCTTTGACGTCATTCCCTTCTTTTTCAGTACGTCTTCAAGACAGACCTTTATTCCCATATGCTTTATTCCTAAATAAATAATTCATTATCTCGTTTTAGCCTCTGGTTCTCACGGACGTATTTTGCTGTCAGCAGTACCGCAAAGGCCAGTGCGGCAGAAAATACAGGGATGGAGACTACCATATTTATTATGGGCAGCATGCCGCAGAAAAGTAACTGGAATATGTTGAAAGCAATGCTGGATAATATGGCAATAACGAGCGCTTTGGCACAGAGGGAAGAGATTTTGCCAACCTTTGAGACAGACGCATCGGAATAAGGGTCTTTAAGCAAATCATCCAGTGCCCGGACTGCAGTAATGAGGATGTAGACATCAAAGCAATAAGGAAGGGCAGCTATGATGCACTGAAAGGCTAAAAACACATAAGAAACTGTCAGCGGGGCATCGGGAGAATTGTTGGCTGCCTCCAATTGGGGGATAGCGGAAAAGACAGCCTCGAAACATTGCCCTGCAAAGGTGAAGATGAGCAGAAGGCTCATGGCTGTCAGAAGCAGTTTCAATCCTTTCTGTAAATGCCCTGCGTCTGCGGCGCTGTATTTTTCCAGTGCGCGAAGAAAGATATATCCCCAGAATACAGAATAAAAAGCGGTTCCTAAGAACGTGCGTCCTGTTCCCGGCACATTTGAAGGAAACAGCCCCGGGTTGACCATGAAGTAGATAACGGCAAAGAGCAGGATGCTCAGGAGAGGAAGAAAGAAATCTGCTTTTAAAATCTTGTGTGCTTTCTTTAATCCCAGGAAAATCATGCAGGGAACAAGGCAGATGAGGATATAGGCAATGATGGCAGCCGTGTTGCCTGCGCTGCCGGATAGCGACAGCTTTCTGAGTCCCATGCCAAGCTGCTCAAACGGGAATGTGATAAGATAAGAATATAGGATTGACTGCATAGGAAACCTCCTTTGAGAAATTATTGTTTTGCGATAATTGATAATTTTATTCTAACATAAAATTATCGTTTGTCAATAATTTTTCCAAAGTTTCTACTTGATTTTTCTATGGTTCTTACGGATAATGAGTATGGTATAAAATACAGGAGGAAGGTCAGGAAGATATGAGATTTGTAATTCAGAGAGTGTCAGAAAGTGAAGTGAAAGCAGACGGAAAGACTCTGGGGAAGATTGGAAAGGGTTTCATGGTTCTGATTGGCGTGAGTGATTCCGATACGAGGGAGACGGCCGACAGGATGGTGAAAAAGATGCTGGGCTTACGCATCTTTGAGGATGATAATGGGAAGACAAACCTGTCACTGGATAGCGTGGGCGGGGAGCTGCTCCTTATCTCTCAGTTTACACTGTATGCAAACTGCAAGAAAGGGAACCGTCCAAGCTTTATCGAGGCAGGAGCGCCGGAGGCGGCATCGGAGATGTATGAGTATATCATCAGAAAATGCAAGGAGCAGGTTTCGGCAGTGGAGCGGGGGGAATTCGGAGCGGATATGAAGGTAAGCCTTGTAAATGACGGGCCGTTTACCATTATTCTCGACTCGGAAAATCTGTAATGATATGAAAAAAAGGATGCCGCAGGCATCCTTTACTTCTCTTGGTTCTCTTTTTTCTTGTCATCTTTTTTACATTCCAGCACATCATTGTAAAATGCATCCATCTTTTTCCTGGTGGGGAACGTTGCGACATACATCTGATTTCCCATAGCTCCGGAGAGAACATCAGGGATGCGCTCTACCATCTTAAGGCAGCGGCTGTACTTTTCCAGAATTTCCTCATGGCTGAGGGAAAAATCTTTTCCGTCGCGCCGCCCTGCGTAAGCGCAGAACTGGTCTTTGCCGGAAGGCATGGTAGAACGGCCGAACGCGATCATGTCTGCCCAGATCTTATAGATGTTAGTGCTGTGGCTGAAATTGATCATGTCCGGCGTAAACCCGCCGCAGGGGCGCATGTTTACTTCCAGGGCGATCACGTCGCCCTTTTTCCCAAGCCCTTTATGGGCTTTCAGGAGCCGGAAGAATTCAAAGTGTATAAAACGGTTTCTGACTCCAAAGCTTTTGGCCGTTTTCCTGCCAGCCTCCCTCACGTCCGGAGAGAGGGTCTTTACGATGTAATAGACCAGGTTTCCCGCATTGTTCACAATGTCCATGATAGAGTAGGGGGTGACATTTCCGGTCTCGAACATAGGCTCCCCGTCAGAGCCGATGACAGCGTCATAGGAACATACCTCCCCGTCTATGAACTCTTCCATAATGTACGTGACGTCCGGCAGCATCGCTCCAAAGAATGATGCAAGCTCTGCGTCGTCTTCCAGCTTAAATGTATGGGAAGCCCCTACGCCGTTGTCCGGTTTGGCAACAACTGGATAGCCGACTTCATCAATGAATTTCCGGCAGCCGTCAAAATTGTCAACGAGATGGTAGCGGGCTGTGGGGATGCCGGCCTTTTGGTAATATTCTTTCATCTTTGACTTATATTTAATCCGGGGCATGTCCTCGACCTGGAATCCGCTGGTGATGTGGAATTCAGTCCGGAGGCGGGCATCCCGCTCCAGCCAGTATTCATTGTTGGATTCCAGCCAGTCGATCTTTCCGTGCTTGAAAATCAGGAAAGCAACGCCGCGGTACACTTCCTCATAGTTTTCAAGGCTGCCAACTTTGTAATACTCGTTCAGGCTGTCTTTTAATTCCGCCGACAGCTCGTCATAAGGCTGGTCGCCGATACCGAGGACGTTCATTCCGTTGTTTTTCAGCTCCCTGCAGAACATCCAGTAGTTGGCAGGGAAGTTGGGGGATATGAAGATAAAGTTTTTCATAGAGTTTTCTCCTTTGCATGCTTGGCTGCCGGAGCAGTCTGTATCTTAACCGGCGGGGCGCTACTTCAGGCCCAGAAGGAAAGGCACGAAGTAATCTACCTGCTTATACCACCAGTACCAGTCATGGGAACAGTCGAATCCCCAGTAATCTACCCAGCAGTTAATTCCTTTTTCCATAAGGATATGGTGCAGCCTTCTTGTCTCGTCGGGCAGCTCCCAAGGGCCCTGGCCGACGCAGAGAATTGCGTTTTTCTTGTTGTACAGCTCGATAAACGGATGGTCTGCCGGCATGTTCGGGAGGAAATGGACAGGAGAGTTGTTGTAGACAACCTCGTCCATGTAGGTGCCAAAACCGTATTCGGAGGTGTAAATTCCGCTTAATGCCAGAAGGCCGTCAAAGAGGTCGGGGCGGCGAAGGAAAAGGTTGGCGGCATGGGTGGCTCCGAGGCTGCACCCGGTCACGATGACGCCCGGATATCCCTCCCACCCGTTCCGTTCATTGGCAACGCTTCGGATGTAGGGAACAAGCTCATCGGTAATATAGCGGATCCAGCTGTCGTAGCGGCGGATGCGCCAATAAGGATCCCGGAGCCTGTCGGACCAGGACTCGGCATCCATAGTGTCAATGGAAAATACCATGACCTGGCCGGAATCAATCCACGGCGCCCAGGCATCCGTCATTTTGAAATTTTCAAAGTCATAAAAACGCCCGTCCTGGCATGGTATGAATAAAACGGGCCTTCCCGCATGGCCGTATATCTTGCATTCCATATCACGTCCAAGGGCGGGGCTGTAGTCTTTTAAATACTGTACTTGCATAATCTGGCCTTTCTATAAATTGTTTTCAATGCCGTATGTAATCGTCTGGAGCATAAACGGCAGCTGCTTTTCCCAGGTCGCTTCATTGTGATAACCGTCCGGCACGATCCTGCATGTCAGGAGAACATCCTTTTCAAGGAGCAGGCCGGCAGTTTTTTGAAACGCGCGCAGAATGCCGGGATGGGAGGCTGCCTCAAGCTCGCCGTAATCCATGTAGACAACCGTATCTTTCCGTATGAGAGAAGTCCTGATGAGCATCTTTACCCGGTTGAAATCTGTCCAGAGGGAAGGGGAATGCACTCCTGCCCGGGAAAATACATGATTGTATTCGAGGACGGCGTAAAGGCTCATAAGACCGCCCATGGAGCTTCCGGCGATAAAGGTGTGCTCCCTGTCCGGAAAGGTGCGGTAAGCCTGGTCAATCTCCGGCTTGAGCGTATCCACGAACCAGTTCATGGTAACGCGCCCTTTCCCTGCAATTGTTCCGAACTCCGGGGAGGAAAAAGTAAACGGCGCATATTCCTTAAGGCGCCCGAAATCAGGGCTGTGGTTGCACTCTACAGCGACGATGATGAGCTGCAGCCCTGTCTTGTCCATGTATTCTTTCATTCCCCAGCATTTTCCGTAAGTCGCGTGAGAATCAAAGAAGACATTGTGGCCGTCAAACATATAAAGTACCGGGTAGCGCTTTGCGTTTTCGTGCTGATAGGAATCCGGAAGGTAAATGTAAGCTTTCCTCGATTCCTCGCCTGTAAGCTCCGGAATTTTGATATCCCAATAATTTACCATTACGTGTGCCTCCAAAAAAATGTCTACCCAAAAAATATAGCACAATAGAGATTAAATGGCAAGAAGCTGGGAAATTTAAGAATTATATAAGTTGTAATAAAAGAGCGCATCATGTATAATAAGCTCCAAGCAAGAGAGGAAGATGATATGAGAGAACATATTACACCCGGACAACGCCATAACCTCAGAACAAGAAGAAGAAAGCAGGAGCTTAAGAGAAAGATTGTTCTCAGCGGGGTCTTAGCGGTTTTGGCCATTGCCCTTATTGTGACATATAACAGCACGAAAGCGGCGGAGGAAGAAAAGCGGAGGCAGGCGGCAGCGGCTGAGAACAGCGTGATAAAGGGCGAGGTGTCGGCTGACGCGGCGAGAAAGATCGGAGAGGCAGCTATTGGCTCAGTGTCGGACAATGAAACGAAAAAGGAGCGTATTAAACGGGTAAGGGAAGAGGCGCAGGAAGCAGGATATCCGGAAGATATCATAAGCCTGCTTAAGAAGAATAAAGAGACAGTGGATTTTGTCGAACATTATGGAAAGAATAAGGATAAGCCGCCGGCAGAGACTGTGAGCGGCCATCTGGAGAAAGGAGAGATCCCCCAGCTCCTCCAGTGGGATGAGAGATGGGGGCATGCGTCCTACGGAACCGGGTTTATCGCCAACTGCGGCTGCGGGCCGACAGCTATGTCCATGGTAATAGCGGGGCTTACGGGGGATGTCACGGTGACGCCGGTGAAAGTGGCGGCATACAGTGAGAAAAAAGGATATATTGATGAAGATAATAACACTTACTGGGCACTTATGAGCGAGGGAGGGGAGCATTGGGGCATAAAAACTTACGGGGGAGATGTTTCGGAAGATTTTGTGGCAAAAGAGCTGAAAGCAGGCCATCCCATGATATGCAGCGTAGGGCCTGGAGATTTTACGAAGAAAGGGCATTTTATCGTCCTGGCAGGGTATGAGGACGGGAAAGTAAAGGTTCACGATCCCTTCAGCCAGAAAAACAGTGATAAAGTCTGGGAATATTCAAAAATCAAGGGTCAGATAAAATCTATCTGGGTATATAAGGCGGACTGACAGGAAAAGCTATATTATAAGAAAAGGGCAGACATGCTGCAATGTCTGCTCTTACTTATGTGAAAAAATATGTGAGGATATTTATTCAAAGTCAATTTCATGATTTAAAAAGAACTTCTTTACGTAGGAATCCCAGATGCCGTCCAGCGTTTTGTCCATTACGAAACTTTTGAAAGAGATGCCGGTGGCGCATTGGAGAAGGCTTCCGCTGTACCTGATATTTATGTACATTCCCTGGATGTCGGAGGAGACTATGCCGGTTACACCCTGCCCGGAAAGAAAATCCTCAAAACGCTCTTTCGGAAGGGAAAGGACAAACTTGAATGCAAGGGGCGTCCTTTTCCCTCGAATGATCTGAAAACAGAAGTCTCTCAAATCTGCCCAGAGGGAATACTCTGCCGGAGGGGCATCCTCGAAAAAGTTTTTGTGGATATAGCCGTCTATTTTAAAAGTATTGTAAGTAGTAACTTCTCCCTCTATAAGAGAAAATGCATCGAAAGTGGGTTTCAGAAGAAGATGCTGCATGAAATTTTTTGTTTTTAAGTTTAAGATAATCATAGTCGTTGCTCCTTTCGTAAAATTATAACAGGATTCTGGTTAAATTGCATCATAATTTGACTTTTGCCTGAGGAAACAGTACAATATCTTGTATGATGGAGAAAAAGATATGGCGGTAAATACAGGAAAGAAAAAACAAAAAAGAAATAAAAACGGTAATAAAAGTTACAATAATGAAGACAGAGTCCTAAAAATGGCAATCATACTTGTCCTTCTGCTTTTTGTCATGGGAGCATCGCTTGTAGGGATAAAATCTATGAATCCCCGCCCGGACATCACAAAAGGCGTGGCGAAACTTGAGGCGATGGAAAAGGCAAGCGTAAAAGAGACGGAAAAAAAGATAGAGGCGCTTGAGGCGGAAGAGGCGCGTGCCATAGAGGAGAGGAATAAACGGCCTATTAATGAAAAATTTGAAAATACTATTATTTTCGGGGATTTTCTGGCGCAGGGAGTCTATGAGCAGGAACTTCTCGGGGAATCTTTTGTGCTGGCGAGAGAATCTGCCTGCGTCCATGACATGGACGGAACCGGAGTGACGGAAAACCTTCAGGCCGCGGCGGCGAGAAAGCCGGAGGTGCTCTTTTTGCAGATCGGCTCAAATGACGTGGCGCTGGAAGAGGGAAGCGCAGATATCTTTGAGGAGGATTATAGGAATTTCCTGGAAAAAGTGAAAGAGGCGCTGCCGGATACAAAGATTTATGTAAACAGCATCCTCCCTGTGCAGCAGAAAGCGATCGCAGAGACGGAAACACTGGCAGACATCCCGGAGTTTAATAAAAGGCTGGACTCCGTCTGTAAGGAGGCAGGGGTAGTATTCCTTGATAACAGCGATCTGGTTACGGAGGACTGTTACAAGGATGACGGCAAGAGGATGAGAAGGAAATATTATACCGCATGGATAAACCGTGCGGTGGAGACGGCGAATCTTTAAGGAGCATTACGTATGGCATTTGACAGTACGGTATTTATATTTATCTTTTTACCAATATCACTTATATTGTATTACGTTACGCCAGCAAAATTTAAGAACCTGACACTGGTGTTTGAGAGCCTGGCCTTTTACGCGTGGGGAGAGCCGGTTCACACAGCAGTTCTGGCAGGGGCGATCATATGGAACTATGCGGGGGCGCTGGCGGTTGCGGGAAAACATAAAAAATCCAGGAGGACGTTTGCGCTTGCTGTGGCAGGGGGAGACGTGCTTTTGCTTGCTGTATGCAAATATGCCAGAGATGTGCTTGGGATGGCAGGGAACGGGCTTGCAGAGAGCCGGTGGTTTCTGGTGCCTGTTGGCGTGTCTTTCTTTATGCTTCAGAGTATAGGTTACATTATAGACGTATACCGCGGCGAAGTAAGGCCGAAAAAAAATATTATAGATGCTGCGGTTCTGATCGCGATGTTTCCCAAAGTGACGGCAGGGCCTCTTGTGTCGTGCGGCGATTTTGAAAAACAGATTGCAAAACGGAAGTTTTCCTGGGGGCGTTTTTCGGAGGGAGTGCTTTTTTTTATCAGGGGAATGTCGAAAAAAGTAATTTTGGGGAATATGCTGTGGAGGGTATTCCAGACAATTCAGCTGTTCCCGCCTTCCCAGATGTCGGCTGCCAGTGCATGGCTTGGCTGCCTTGCATTTTCTATGCAGATGTATTTTTCCTTTGGGGGATACTGCGACATGGCGTTAGGGCTTGGAAAGATGTTTGGGTTTGAGCTGCCGGATAATGTAGATCATCCTTTTATGTCCGTTGGAATCATGGATTTTTGGGGAAGATGGATGTCCACTTTGTGGAAATGGTTCTGCTCATATGTCTATCTTCCTCTCTGCAAAGGGAACCCGGGAGGCAGCATGGGTTTTTTCAGCCTCCTGGCAACGTGGGTGCTGATCGGCATCTGGCATGGGTTTGGCACATCGTCTGTTGTGTGGGGAATCTATTTTGCAGTGCTTTTATTTTTAGAAGGCTTTGTGCTTGGAGAAAGCCTGGCAAAGATACCAAAGATAATCCGATGGTTTTTTACAATGCTGCTTTTGATGGTCGGCTGGGCATTTTTCTTTAACGCGTCGGCAGGGAAGGCATTTTCCTACCTTGGGCTTATGGCGGGCATCGGGGGAAACGGATTCGTGGATTCAAAAGCAGTTTCAATTGTTACAGGCTACGGAATGTTGTGGGCAGCGGCGTTTGTATTTTCCTTGCCTTTGGCGCACCGCACTTACGAATGGCTGCTGCGTGGAGGAACAAGATGGAAGGTTGTACTTAACTGTGCGGCGTATATTAGCTTGTTTTTATTAAGTGTTGCAGGAATCATCGCAGGTTCCGGGCATGAATTGTTTTATTTCCGGTTTTAACGGCTTAGAAAGAGTGATTAGGAGCTTTATATGGAGCAGACACAGAAAACAAAAAAGAAAAAGACTTATACGAAACAGATTACGGCGCTTGTTTTCTTTGGAGTGCTTGCCGTGCTCTGCCTTTTTAACCTGATTTTTGGAAATAAGGAGGCGCATAAGCCAGCATTGAGGATAACAGCAGTTCTGGACGGCAGCTATATGGAAGATTACGAAACATATTTTGAGGAGCGTTTTGCCGGAAAGGGAGCGTTCACCTTTCTGAATGAGTCCGTGGAAACGCTGTTTGGAAAGCGGGATTCGTCCGGCATCTGGAAAGGAAAGGATGAATACCTTCTGGAGGAGATCGCGGCACCTGATAAAAAGAATCTTGAGAAAAATCTGGAGGCTGTAAATGCGTTTTCTGAGGCATACTATAATGTGCCTGTCTATTTTATGCTTGTTCCAAATGCTGCCAGCATACTGCCGGACAAGATGCCGGCCTACCACATTGGGGAGGATCAGGATAAGCAGTTCGAAGAGATAGAAAAAAAGCTGGGAACGGGCATCAACTGGGTAGATGTGCGAAAGACGCTGAAAAAACACAGAGATGAAGATATCTATTACAGGACGGACAAAAACTGGACGACTTTGGGAGCGCAGTATGGGTACGAAGTCTTGGCGCAGGCGATGGGGCTGGATGTTTCAAAGGCTCCGAAACTTGAGCCTTATGTGGTGAACAATGACTTTTCAGGCTCTCTTGCCCAGAAAAGCGGGTACGGGAAGAATTATGAGGATTCAATCAGCATCTATGCGCCGGACAGCCTGAAAGATAATCTGGAAGTGCTTGTGACGGATGCGGATGAAAATATGAAGTCCGCCACTCTCTATGACAGATCAAAACTGGACGGGCGGGATAAGTATTCTCTGTTCCTGGGCGGAGACCACGGCATGCTGGACATCAGGACTACGGCGGAGAGCGCGGATCGCCTGCTCGTTTTCAAGGATTCCTATGCAAACTGCCTGATTCCTTTTCTAGTTCCCTATTACCGTGAGATTGTCATGATAGACCCGTCGCTTTATAAGGGGAATCTTGAGGATGTCATGGAGGGGAGAAACTTTACCGGCATATTGTTCCTGTACAGCGGAAATTCTTTTGTGACGGATTCATCTGTCGGCAAGGTGCTGGAAATCCGGCCGGACACGCCGGCCGTTCAGACTACGGCAGGGAGTGCGGCGGTTTCTGCCAGCCAGTCCGGGGAAACGGATGCCGGAGGCGCAGACGGCGGGTCGGGAGATACCGATGCCGAAAGCCGGGACGGCGGCTTGGAAGAGACGGATGCTGAAAGCCAGGACAGCGGTACGGGAGATGCGGACGCCGAAAACAAAGGAAGTGAGCCGGGAGATGACAATGCCGGGAGTGGGGACGGCGGTTCAGGAGATACGTACACAGACGAAGGAGAGGACGGTCAGGATGAGGCTGAATAAATATATAAGCGAGTCCGGGCTATGTTCCAGGCGTGAGGCAGACCGCCTGATCGAGAGCGGGCGCGTCACGGTGGACGGGCAGAGAGCGGAGCCGGGGATGCAGGTGACGGAAGACAGTGATGTGCGTGTCGGAAGGAAGAAGATAGGCCCAAAGAAGGAAATAATCGTTCTGGCAGTCAATAAGCCAGTGGGAATTGTATGTACGGAGGATATGAGGGAAAAAAGGAATATCATCCGTTTCCTGAATTATCCTGTCCGGCTGACTTACGCGGGAAGGCTCGACAAGGATTCGGAAGGCCTGCTTATCATGACCAATGACGGCGAGCTGATCCAGCGCATGATGCGCTCCCGGTACGGGCATGAGAAAGAGTACCGGGTGACGGTGCATAAGCCCGTGACGGAAGAATTTTTAGAGCGGATGAGGCAGGGCGTACACATTTCAGACAAGGAAAAGGGGCTTGATGCGGTGACATTTCCTTGCAGGGCTGAAAAAATCGGGAAATATACATTTTCCATCGTGCTCACCCAGGGGCTTAACAGGCAGATACGCAGGATGTGCGAGGCTCTTGGCTACAAAGTGACGAGACTTATCCGAATTAGGATTATGAATATAGGGCTTGACGGCCTTATGACAGGCAAGACAAGGGAAATTACAGGACAGGAGTTGAAAGAATTATATGAGAGAGCAGGGGTATGAGAGGCTGAAAGAGCTGACCGGGCTTCTGAGAGAAGCGGGGCGCGTCTACTATCAGGAGTCAGGGGAGATAATGAGTAATTTTGAATATGACAGGCTTTATGACGAGCTGCAGTCGCTGGAGGAGGAACTGGGCATCACACTGTCTGGCAGCCCTACAGCGAATGTAGGGTATGAGGTGTTAAGCGAGCTGCCGAAAGAGCGCCATGAAAGCCGGATGCTTTCTCTTGACAAAACGAAAGAAACAGAAGGCCTGAAAGAGTTTTTGGGGGAAAAGAGGGCTTTGATGTCCTGGAAACTTGACGGGCTTACGATAGTATTGACGTACCGGGGCGGAAAGCTTTACAAGGCGGTAACGAGAGGGAACGGTGAAGTAGGCGAGGTGATCACCAGCAATGCGAAGGTGTTTAAAAATATTCCTCTTCAGATTTCTTTTAAAGGAGAGCTGATCCTGCGGGGTGAGGCAGTCATAAGCTACAGGGATTTTGAGAAGATCAATGACGGGATAGAAGAGGCGGCTGCAAAGTACAAGAACCCGAGAAATCTGTGCAGCGGTTCCGTAAGGCAGCTGAATAATGAGGTTACTGCAAAAAGGAATGTGCGGTTTTACGCCTTTTCGCTTGTACAGGCAGATGGGGTGGATTTCTCCAATTCAAGGGCGTGCCAGATGGAGTGGCTTAAGAGCCAGGGTTTTGAGGTGGTGGAGTACCACATTGTGGAGCGGGATACTGTGGAGCAGGAGGTGCGCTGGTTTTCGGAAAAAATCTCCGGCAATGAGTTTCCGTCAGACGGCTTGGTGCTTGTGCTTGATGATATCGCATATGGGCGTTCCCTCGGGCAGACGGCAAAGTTCCCCAGGGATTCTATTGCGTTTAAGTGGGCGGACGAGACACGGATGACGGAACTTCTGGAGATTGAGTGGAGCCCGTCGAGAACCGGGCTTATCAATCCGGTGGCAATCTTCCGACCGGTGGAGCTGGAGGGGACGACGGTGAGCCGGGCAAGCGTTCATAACATCAGCATTATGGAGGAGCTTGAGCTTGGCGTCGGTGATGAGATTGAAGTATACAAGGCGAATATGATCATTCCCCAGATTGCCCGGAACCTGACAAGGAGCGGCATCAGAGATATTCCAAAGCTGTGCCCGGTCTGCCAGGGCAGGACAGAAGTACAGCAGGTAGGGAACGCAAAAGCTCTGTACTGCATGAACCCGGAGTGCCAGGCAAAGCATATCAAGGCATTTTCCCTGTTTGCGAGCCGGGATGCGCTGAATATCGAAGGCCTGTCGGAGGCGACGCTTGAGAAATTTGTAGCAAGAGGATTTATAAGGGAATTTTCGGACATCTTCCATCTGGAGCGCTATAGCGAAGAAATAAAGGGAATGGAGGGATTCGGGGAAAAATCTTACCGGAACCTGATTGCCAGCATTGAGAAGGCACGGGTGACGACTCTGCCGAAAGTGATCTATGGCCTCGGCATTGCCGGGATCGGGCTTGCCAACGCAAAAGTAATATGCAGGGAGTTCCATAATGACGCAGATGCCCTCATCCATGCCGACGAAGAGAGCTTGAACAGCATAGACGGAATCGGCGGGGTTCTCGCCGGGGCGTTCGTTTCTTATTTTAAGGACGAAAATCATATAAAATTATTATTAAATTTGCTGAAAGAGCTGGAAATTCCCGAAGAAATAGTGGATAATACTGAACGTGTACTGGAAGGGAAAAAATTCGTCATCACCGGGAGCGTTACACATTTTGCAAACAGGGGAGAGGTAAAGGAGCTTATCGAGAGCCTCGGGGGCAAGGTTACAGGCTCCGTGACGGCAAAGACGGATTTCCTTATTAACAACGATGTAAATTCTGCATCGTCTAAAAATAAAAAAGCGAATGAGCTGAATGTTCCGATTATCTCGGAGGAAGAATTTATCAGGATGACCCGGAAAGCGGATTAGTCAGCGGAATATCAGGGTTCGTTGAATCGGAGAGCGCAGGAAGTATCAAGGAGGTATTTATGGCTGACAATGACAAGACATTAGAGAATGAGACGGAAAAGATTGACGAGGCAAAAGTAACGGTGGAGGATACTGATAAGAAAGAAGACGACGAGTACGAGAAAGTGTGCTTTATCTGCCGCAGGCCGGAGAGCTCGGCGGGAAAGATGATAAATCTCCCGAACAATATCTGCGTGTGCGGAGACTGCATGCAGAAAAGCTTTGACATTATGAACAGCGGCCAGATTGATTACAGCCAGCTTATGAACATACCGGGGATGCAGTTCATTAACCTGTCTGACGTGGAGCAGACAGTGCCAAAACAGCAGAAGATAAAAAAGAAGAAAGAAAAAGCAGAGAAAAAACCGCTTGTAGATATAGCAAATCTCCCTGCGCCCCACAAGATCAAGGCTCAGCTTGACGAGTATGTGGTTGGGCAGGAACATGCGAAAAAGGCGATGTCGGTAGCAGTGTATAATCACTATAAGCGTGTTGCCACGGACACTATGGATGATATCGAGATTGAAAAATCCAATATGCTTATGATCGGCCCCACAGGCTCGGGAAAGACTTATCTTGTGAAGACTCTGGCAAGGCTTCTTGACGTGCCGCTTGCGATTACAGACGCGACGTCACTGACAGAGGCGGGCTACATAGGAGATGACATTGAGAGCGTAGTGTCAAAGCTTCTGGCGGCGGCAGATAACGACGTGGAGAAAGCGGAGCAGGGGATCATCTTTATCGACGAGATTGATAAGATCGCGAAAAAGAAAAATTCCAGCCAGCGGGATGTCAGCGGCGAGTCCGTGCAGCAGGGGATGTTAAAACTTTTAGAGGGCAGCAAAGTAGAAGTTCCGGTTGGAGCTAACAGTAAGAACGCCATGGTTCCGCTTACCACGGTGAACACAAGAAACATCCTGTTTATCTGCGGCGGGGCATTCCCGGATCTGGACGGCATAATAAAAGCAAGGCTTAAAAAGCAGTCCTCCATTGGTTTTGGGGCGGAGCTTAAGGATAAATATGACCATGACAAGAAGATTCTTGAGAAGGTGACGATTGAAGACCTTCGAAAGTTCGGGATGATTCCTGAATTTCTTGGGCGTCTGCCCATCGTGTTCACTTTGCAGGGGCTGAGTGAGGACATGCTGGTGAAGATTTTGCAGGAACCGAAGAATGCAATATTAAAACAGTATCAGAAACTGCTTGCTTTGGATGAAGTAAAGCTTACCTTTAATGACGGAGCGCTCCATGCCATTGCGGCAAAAGCGATGGAAAAGGATACCGGAGCCAGGGCGCTGCGTGCGATCATCGAAGAATTTATGCTGGACATCATGTATGAGATTCCAAAAGACGACAGCATCGGGGAAGTGACCATTACGAAAGAGTACATCGAAGGGACCGGAGGGCCAGTGATCGCGCTCAGAGGACAGCATGTTGTGGGAATTGGTTCATAAAAAAGAAATTGCCTCATATACTTTGGAAAAAGTATATGAGGTGTTTTTTATATGAGCGCGGAACAATGCAGAGAAAAAATATTGTCGCAGGATTATGTAGACTTTTTAAGCCCAAGCTACCGGAGTGAAGAAAATATCGTAGTCCGGCAGGACCAGTCGTGCATCCTGCCGCTGGGATTTGGCTACCGTGCCGTATACGTGGAGAAGGGGCTGGCGGGAGAGATTTCTCTGGAGAGATACGGATATCAGGGGATTCCGGGATGCTACACGCTGATTGACACAAGCGCGCTCAATGAGGCGGGGATTAGTGCCGTGCAGAATTATCCGGCTCTTCAGCTCAGGGGCAGAGATATCATGATCGGGTTCATTGATACGGGGATTGATTATGAGAATATGATATTCCGCAATTCGGCGGGAGGAACGCGGATTGCCGGAATCTGGGATCAGACGGTGCAGACGGGAACTCTGCCGGAAGGGTTTGCATACGGGAGTGAATATACGGAAGAGATGATCAATGAGGCCCTCCGGTCAGAGGATCCGCTGGCAGTTGTTCCGAGCCAGGACGAAAACGGCCATGGAACGTTTCTGGCAAGCGTGGCAGCCGGAGGAGTGAGCACTGAAAATCAGTTTTCAGGAGCCGCTCCGGAGGCAGTGATAGGAGTTGTCAAGCTGAAAGAGGCAAAGAATTATCTGAAGGATTTTTATGGAATATACAGCGGCGCCCCCTGCTATCAGGAAAATGACATTATGTTCGGCCTGAAATATCTGCATGAGCTGGCGGTCAAACGGGGGCTCCCCATTGTTATGTGCATTGCTCTTGGATCCAATATGGGTCCTCATGACGGCAGCTCACTGCTGTCTCAGATTCTGGATTCCTATACGAATGTCTTAAACCACTGCATTGTGATAGGCGGCGGGAACGAGGCGAATAAAAGGCATCATTACTACGGGGAAGTAGAACAGGGCGGCCCGGCAAAGGAGGCAGAGCTGCGGGTGGAGGAAGGAACGTCAGGATTCGCGGCGGAGCTGTGGGGTCGTCTGCCCAACATTGTGACGGTTTACCTGATATCGCCTTCCGGGGAGAGAAGCCCTACGCTGTCGCTGAGGCAGGGAAGCAAGTATCACCTTGGCTTTGTCTTTGACGATACACAGGTGGAGATCGAGTACCGGCTGCTTCTGGAAAACAGTAATTCCCAGCTCATATTCTTCCGGTTTCGGGGAGTTGCGAAGGGAATCTGGAAAATAGGAGTGGAGCCGCGGTACATCGTGAAGGGCGGATTCCATATATGGCTGCCTGTGTCGGAATTTCTGGAAAGCGACGTGTACTTTCTGGAGGCAAATCCGGACACGACTCTCTCGGAGCCGGGCAGCACCCGGGATTCTATAACCGTGTCATATTACAATAGTATTGATAATGGTATTGATATTAATTCTGGAAGAGGGTATACTAGATGTACGACGCTTAAACCGGATTTTGCATCTCCGGGAGTGGACATTACCGGCATCACCCTGGACGGCAGGTTCGTAAAAAAGAGCGGGTCCAGCGTATCCGCCGGCATTGCCGCGGGGGCTGTGGCGCTGATCATGGAATGGCTCGTCAAACAGCCGAATGTAAGGGGGATTACGTGCAATCAGGTTCGCAACATCATTCTTTTCGGAACAAACCAGAGAGACGACATGGACTATCCGAACCGGGAATGGGGATATGGAACTATTGACATCTATCAGTCGCTAAACCGGCTGAGAGAATTATAAAAAATTACGAAAGGAGGAAGTTTGTGATGGCAGATTTCTTTGAAGACCTCGGAAAAAAGATTACGGAGGTAGCAGATGATCTCGGGCGCAGAGCAGGAGATACGATTGAAACGCAAAAAATCAAAAGTCAGATTCGTTCTCTGAAACGTGCAAATGACAGAGACTACATGGACATTGGCCGCATGGTGTATGAGAAGTTTCAGGACGGAGAGCTTTTTGGAACAGACTATATTACGATTTGCGAAGCGATAGAGAAACGTGATGAAGAGATTACAGAAAAAGAAACGCAGTTGGATAAGATAAAAGAGGCTGATTTATGATGATAACGATATGCGCGGGATTGTTCCTTGTGCTGGCCTGTATTGACATGGGGATAAAGCAGTACATAGAGGACGATTTTGAAGAAAATGAAGAAAGGAAAACCCTTGTATCAGGGATTGTGTTGCGAAAGGTCTACAATAAAGGGTTCGCCCTGAACATGCTGGACCGGCATCCGGGGATTATCCGCAAATGCTCGCTGGCGGCAATGGCCGGGATCTTCTTCAGCGATGTCAGGCTGCTGCTGGAGAGAGGGAGGTTTCTGGAAAAGCTTGGGATGGCTTTTGCCAGCGCCGGCGCGGTAAGCAATGTGTATGACCGTCTGGCGCGCGGCAAAGTGATTGATTACATCGGGTTAGAGAGCAAGAACTCATTTTTTTCAAAACTGACTGCAAATCTGGCAGACGTGTATCTTACGGCGGGCATTGTGCTTTTGGCATTATCTCGCGTCATTCACAAAAGGAAATAAGAAAATAGAAACGGCAGAGGATAAAGAACCCTCTGCCGTCTGTATTTTTATTTCCTAATCGTTTTTTCTGCCTCCTGCATCTTCATGGCGCGCACTTTCAGCGGCAGGCCGAAGAGGTTGATGAAACCGTCCGCGTCGTGATGGTCGTAGAGGTCTCCCGTCGTAAAGCTTGCAAGGGATTCGCTGTACAGAGAGTAAGGAGAAACAGTTCCGGCTTTGATGATGTTGCCTTTATAGAGCTTGAACTTAACTTCGCCTGTCACATACTCCTGGGTGCTTTCAATGAAAGCCTGGACAGCCTCCCTGAGAGGAGTGAACCATTTTCCTTCATATACAATCTGGGAGAGCTTGTTTCCCATCTCTTCTTTTACCTCGTAGGTAGCCCGGTCTAATACCAGCTCTTCCAGCTGCTGGTGTGCCTCGTAGAGAATAGTTCCGCCAGGTGTCTCATAGATGCCGCGGGATTTCATGCCTACCACGCGGTTCTCTACGATGTCGCAGATTCCGATGCCATGCTTTCCGCCGAGCTCGTTGAGCTTTCGTATAATGTCGGAAACTTTCATCTGCTCGCCGTTTACACTGGTAGGAATTCCCTTTTCAAAAGTCATGGTGACATATTCTGATTCGTCAGGGGCATTCTCCGGCGTAACGCCAAGTACGAGGAGATTGCCGTAGTCCGGCTCGTTTGCGGGATCCTCAAGCTCAAGCCCTTCATGGCTGATGTGCCAGAGGTTCCGGTCGCGGCTGTAGCTGTGGCTCGCGTCGAAAGGAAGGTTGATGCCGTGGGCTTTGCAGTACGCAATCTCATCTTCCCTTGACTGCATGGTCCACACGTCGGTCATCCTCCATGGGGCAATAATCTTAATGTCCGGGGCAAGAGCCTTTATGCCCAGCTCAAAACGGATTTGGTCATTTCCTTTTCCGGTAGCGCCATGGCAGATTGCGCTGGCGCCTTCTTTCCTCGCGATTTCCACGAGGCGCTTAGCAATAGCCGGGCGCGCCATGGATGTTCCCAGGAGATATTTGTTCTCGTAGACAGCGTGGCCCTGGACGCAGGGAACGATGTAATTGTCGCAGAAGTCGTCTACGATGTCCTCAATATACAGCTTGGAGGCGCCGGAAAGCTTTGCGCGCTCTTCAAGGCCGTCAAGCTCTTCTCCCTGTCCGCAGTCGATGCAGCAGCAGATGACCTCGTAATCAAAATTTTCCTTTAACCATGGAATGATGGCTGTGGTGTCAAGACCTCCCGAATATGCCAGTACAACTTTTTCTTTCATTATAAGAATCCTCCTTAATAAAATATCTGTTTTCTATGTATCGGAAATTATTTTTTAAACCGCAAGGACTACTATACACCATCTTTCTTCATAACGCAAGAGGAAAATGAAAAAATATGCATGAATGATGAATATAATGAATATTTAAAGTTCCTCTTGACATATATAGATGGCCTATCTATAATGTAGATAACCGATATATCGATAATCTACATTAAAAATAAAAAGGAGGATGAAAGATGGCAGCAGATAAAAGCTTAGTGTCCGGTAACACATCCATGCTTATCTTGAGGCTTTTGGAGGAAAAGGACATGTATGGGTATGAGATGATAGATACGCTGAGGGAAAAGTCGAAAAATGTGTTTGAGTTAAAGGCAGGAACCCTCTACCCCCTTCTGCATTCCATGGAGGATAAGGGCTTTGTGGATGCCTATGAGAAGGAGGCTGTGGGAAAGATACGGAAGTATTATCATCTGACAAAGGCGGGAAAAAAGCAGCTGAAACAAAAAGAGGAAGAGTGGAAGGAATTCACTCGTGCGGTTGCAAGCGTCATGGGTGCTGCGGGAAGAGACATTGCCGGAGGTGAGTGTTATGGACAGGCATGATT
Source organism: uncultured Dorea sp. (assembly GCA_910578455.1). Taxonomy (GTDB): domain Bacteria; phylum Bacillota; class Clostridia; order Lachnospirales; family Lachnospiraceae; genus MD308. The sequence goes on along the minus strand of CAJTQA010000022.1, from coordinate 22,555 downwards.
ATATGGAGACGCTAGCCGGTCAGATACGCTGGAAGAGGGCAGTTCCGATGGTGGAAAGAGAGCTTGAGACGCACATTGAGGAGCAGAAAGCGGATTTTATAGCATCTGGAATGACGGAAAGCGAGGCGGAGGCAGCGGCAGTGGCGGAGATGGGAGACCCGGTGGAAGTAGGGGTGGACATGGACCGCATCCACCGTCCGAAGATGAACTGGCCGGCAATAGCTGCGATTGCTTTCTTAAGTATCTTGGGCCTGGCAATCCGGTGTTATCTTGACATTCATGTGGACACAGGGGATGGGGCAGGTTTTTCCGTTGGCTCGTTTGCGGAGGGCGCTGCCGGTATGCTGGCGGGTCTTGCAGTTATGGCGGGAGTCTGTTTTCTTGACTATACGAGGATTGCTTACCGCGCCAGGGAGCTTATGATTACGTATTTTGTACTTCTGGCGGCAGGGATAGGGATTTCAGTGCCTGTAAACGGTGCCAGGACTTTTATCGTGTTTCATTTTTTGCAAGTCAGCGTCAATGTAAGGATGGCTCTTTTACTATTCATCCCGTTATATTGTGGGGCAGTGTACCGTTATCGGGGGGAGGGATACAGAGGCCTCCTGAAGGGAATCCTGTGGAGCGCGCCTATGCTGGCGGCATCGCTTTTGTATTCCCTGTCTGCGGTGAACGTGCTTGTGCCGGCAGCGCTTATCGTCCTCTCGGCGGCAGTCTTAAAAGGATATTTTAAAGTAAATGTAAAAAAGGCGCTGTTTGCTATCTGGGGAGCATTTTTTTCGTTTCTTGCAGGAACTGTGTTTTTTGTCCTAAAGTTCGGGGCGGACTATCAGGTAATGAGGATTCGCGTAATGTTGAATCCAGAGGGTTATGGAGAAGAAAATTACCAGTTTTATGCGGTGAAGAAACTTTTGGAAGGCACGAGGCTTGTGGGAAAAGGGGTGAATTTTGCAGAGGCTGCCGATACAGTGCCGGAAAGCATGGATTTTGTGCTTGCCTATACCGCGGCATATTTTGGAGTGCTGGCGGCAGTGTTTCTTGCAGGGGCAATCATACTTCTTTTCTTAAGGCTTTTATCCTGTACATGGAGGCAGGCAAACAGGCTGGGTATGCTTATGGGAATTGGCTGCGGCGCGGTTCTTCTGACAGAGATCGCATGGTATGTGCTCATAAATATGGGAATTATAATCCCAGGTTCTTCGTATTGCCCGTTTATTACTTACGGGAACAGCGGTGCAGCAGTAACGTATATACTGCTTGGGATCCTGCTCAGCATTTACCGGTACCAGAACGGGGCGCTGGAGATGAAGCCAGGGAAAACAGCCTTGTTCGGGGAAAAAAGATGCCGGGAATAAAAAGGAACGGATATATGGTCTGTGGCATGTAAAAAAAGAACTTGCATATTATACGAATCAGATGTATAATTATGCAAGTTCTTTAAATTTTCCGGGTTATGCTGGACAATGCAGGAGAAAAGGTTTATGATAATCGGGAATCAGTTCAGGAGAGGTGAAAGCAGATGGTCAAAGTAGGAATCATAGGATCCACAGGATATGCCGGCGCAGAGCTTGTGCGGCTTTTGACAGGGCACAGAGAGGCGGAGGTCATATGGTACGGCTCCAGGAGCTACATAGACAAAAAGTATGCGGATGTCTATCAGAATATGTTTGAGATTGTGGATGACAGATGCCTTGATGACAATATGGAAGAGCTGGCAGAGAGGGCAGATGTAATCTTTACGGCAACTCCACAGGGATTTTGTGCATCGGTGATGAGCGAAGGGATATTGTCGAAAGCGAAGGTCATAGATTTAAGTGCGGACTACCGGATCAAGAATGTGGACATTTATGAAAGATGGTACGGTATCACGCATAAAAGCCCCCAGTTTATCGGAGAGGCAGTGTACGGGCTCTGCGAAGTCAACAGGGAGCAGATAAAAAAAGCGCGTCTGACGGCAAATCCGGGGTGCTATACGACCTGTTCCATCCTGACGGCGTATCCGCTGGCGAAGGAAGGGCTTATCAATATGAAGAGCCTGATCATTGACGCGAAGTCCGGCACATCCGGGGCGGGAAGGGGAGCAAAGGTTCCAAACCTTTTCTGTGAGGTGAATGAAAATATCAAGGCTTACGGCGTGGGCACCCACAGGCATACGCCGGAAATCGAGGAACAGCTTGGCTATGCGTCTGGAGAGGACGTGGTGATAAGCTTTACCCCTCATCTTGTACCCATGAATCGCGGGATCCTGGTGACAGAATATGCAGAATTAAAATCTGGCGTTACAGACGGGGACGTGAGGTCTGCTTATGACAGATATTACGGAAACGAGAGTTTTGTCCGTGTTTTGGAAGAAGGGCGCTACCCGGAGACAAAATGGGTGGAAGGAAGCAATTATGTGGATATCGGCTTTAAGATTGACCCGAGGACAAACAGGGTCATTCTGATGGGAGCCATGGATAATCTTGTGAAAGGCGCGGCAGGGCAGGCGGTCCAGAACATGAATCTTATGTTTGGCTTTAAGGAGAGCGAAGGCCTTGAGCTTGTTCCGGTATTTCCGTAGGCAGATTTCCAGCGGAATAAAAATAGATGCAGGAGAAAAGATATGTTAAGGGTAATGGCAATCGATGATTATGAGGAAGTCTATAGGCTGTGGAAACAGATTCACGGGTTTGGGATCCGCAGTGTGGACGACTCCAGAGAGGGAATCGAACGTTTCCTTAAGCGTAACCCCACCACAAGCGTCGTGGCGGAAGAGGACGGAAGAATCGTAGGCGCAATCCTGTGCGGCCATGACGGCAGGCGGGGGTGCCTTTACCATGTGTGCGTGGACGAGAGTTACCGGAGGCGGGGAATCGGGAAATCTATGGTGGTATTTTCTATGGACGCCCTGAAGAAAGAAAAGATAAATAAAGTATCGCTGATCGCGTTTACAAAAAATGATATCGGCAATGCATTCTGGAACGAAATCGGCTGGGTTCAGAGATTGGACCTGAATTATTACGATTTCACGTTAAATGAAGAAAATATAACAGCTTTCAACCAGTAAGGCGGAGAAAAAGGAAAGGATGGAAGAATATGAAACAGATAAAGGGAGGCGTGACCGCGGCAAAGGGATTTGAGGCGGCAAGCACGGCGGCAGGCATCAAATATGAAGGACGCACAGACATGGCGCTGATTTACAGCCAGGTTCCTTGTGAGGCGGCAGGCACATTTACCACAAACATTGTAAAGGCTGCTCCGGTAAAGTGGGACCAGCAGGTGGTCGCATCCGGGAAAAGGGCTCAGGCGGTCATCGTAAATTCAGGCATTGCCAATGCGTGCACAGGAAAAGAGGGCTTTGGGTACTGTAAGGATACTGCCGAGGCTGCGGCAGAGGCGCTGGGCGTTTCGGCAGAGGGCGTGCTTGTAGGCTCCACGGGAGTGATTGGAAAACAGATGCCTATTGATAAGCTGACGGCAGGCGTCCGGGCGATGGCAGAGAAAAAAGACAGCTCCCTGGAGAGCGGCACGGCGGCGGCAAAGGCCATTATGACGACAGATACTTGTGAGAAAGAGCTGGCCGTGGAGTTTGAGGCGGGCAAAAAGACAGTGACGGTAGGAGGCATGGCAAAAGGATCCGGCATGATACATCCTAATATGTGCACGATGCTAGCATTTATCACGACGGATGCGGTTATCTCCAAAGAGACGCTTCAGAAAGCGCTGAGCGAGGACGTGCCAGACACTTATAATATGATTTCCGTGGACGGCGATACCTCTACCAATGACACGGTGCTGCTTTTGGCCAACGGGCTTGCGGAAAATCCGGAGATTATATACGGCAGCCAGGAGTATGAAGAGTTTGTGTCAGCGCTCCACACGATTAATGAATATCTGGCAAAGAAGATTGCCGGGGACGGCGAAGGAGCTACGGCGCTTTTTGAGGCAAAGGCGGTGAACTGTGAAGACAAGGCCCAGGCAAAGACTCTTGCAAAGGCGATCGTGTGCTCCAATCTTACAAAGGCGGCAATTGCCGGGCATGACGCCAACTGGGGAAGGATACTGTGCGCCATGGGATATTCAGGAGCGCAGTTTGACCCGGAAAAGGTAGATCTGTTCTTTGAGAGCGCTGCGGGCAGGATTCAGATCGTAAAAGACGGAACGGCAGTGGACTACAGCGAACAGGAGGCTACGAAAATCCTGTCTCAGCCGGAGGTGACGGCAGTTGCGGATATGAAAGCAGGCGCGGTGTCAGCGTCGGCGTGGGGGTGCGACCTGACCCACGGATATATCGACATAAATGCCGACTACAGAAGTTAGTGCAGCTTGGCAAAATCGCTGCGCCGGCAGCAAAGTATAACGAAGGGAAGGAAACTTTTAAATGAACAAAGACATGGAAAAGTATCTTGAGAAGGCAGAAGTGCTGATTGAGGCGCTGCCTTACATACAGCGGTTTAACCGCCGGGTGATCGTCGTCAAATATGGCGGGAGCGCCATGGTGGACGGCCAGTTAAAGCAGCAGGTCATCCAGGATGTGACGCTCCTTAAACTGGTGGGATTCAAGCCTATCATCGTCCACGGGGGAGGGAAGGAAATCAGCCGGTGGGTAGGAAAGGTAGGAATGAAACCGGAATTCGTAAACGGGCTGCGCGTCACGGATGAAGACACCATGGAGCTTGCGGAGATGGTTCTGGGAAAAGTGAACAAAGAGCTGGTGCAGCTTGTGGAGAGCCTGGGAGTCCGCGCTATCGGACTTAGCGGCAAGGACGGAAAGCTCCTCTCTGTGAATAAAAAATATGCCGACGGGCAGGACATCGGCTTTGTGGGCGATATAAAAAATGTGAACGCAAGCGTTCTCTATGATCTGCTGGAAAAAGATTTCCTTCCTATCATCTGTCCGATTGGGCTGGATGATGAATACAATACATATAATATCAACGCAGATGACGCGGCCTGCGCTATTGCAAGGCAGATGCGGGCGGAAAAGCTGGCTTTCCTTACGGATATTGAAGGGGTGTATAAAGATCCAAATGACTCCTCCACGCTGATATCGGAGCTTAAGGTTTCAGAGGCGAGAAAACTTATGGATTCCGGGTATATCGGCGGAGGGATGCTGCCGAAACTCCACAATTGTATTGAAGCAATTGAGCACGGCGTGTCCAGGGTGCATATTCTGGACGGAAGGATTCCCCACTGCCTGCTTTTGGAGATCTTTACCAATAAAGGAATCGGAACTGCTATCATCAATGACGGAGAGCAGAGATTTTACATGGGAGAGTAGGAGGACGTGTAAGGATGGCTGTAAACGAATATATGCAGAAGACAGAAGACAACCTGGTGCATACATATAACCGTTTCCCGGTAACTTTTGAGAGGGGGGAGGGGGTGTATCTTTATGACACTGACGGAAAGAAATATCTGGACTTTGCGGCAGGAATTGCCGTGTCAGGACTGGGATACGCCCATGAAGAGCTTAACAGCGCGCTGAAAGAGCAGGTTGATAAGCTTCTCCACACATCGAACCTTTACTATAATACAACTTGCGGCAGGGCAGCGGACGCCCTTAGACGTGTGTCAGGCATGGGCCGGGTGTTTTTTACAAACAGCGGCACGGAGGCGATAGAAGGAGCGCTGAAAGCCGCGAGGAAATATGCGTGGAAGAAAAATAACGGAAGGTACGAGTACATAGCCATGAGCAATTCCTTCCACGGGCGCAGCATGGGAGCCTTGTCCGTGACGGAGCATGAACCTTATAGAACCCCTTTTGAGCCGCTGATACCCGGCGTAAAGTTTGCGGAATTCAATAATCTTGACAGTGTGAAGGCGCTGGTGAATGAGAAGACATGCGCTATCATTTTGGAGCCTCTTCAGGGAGAGGGAGGCATCAACGCGGCTACAAAGGAATTTATGGAGGGCATCCGCAAGATCTGTGACGAAGAAGAGATTCTTATGATCTGTGATGAGATTCAGTGCGGGATGGCGCGCACAGGCGCTATGTTTGCATGGCAGGGCTATGGAGTGAGACCGGATATCATGGCCATGGCAAAGGCTATCGGAAGCGGAGTTCCGGTAGGAGCTTTTGCCGTGACAGAGGAAGTGGCGGAGTTTTCCTTAGAGCCGGGGGACCACGGCACGACTTACGGTGGAAATCCGTTTGTGTGCGCGGCGGTGGCAAAGACGATAGAGATCTATGAAAAGACAGATATGACCGGCCACGTCCGTGAGACGGGCGCGTATCTTGCCGGAGAGCTTAAAAAACTTTCTGAAACCTGCGGGGATATCTTGGAAATAAGGGGAACCGGGCTGATTCAGGGCATTCGTCTTAAAGAACCCGTAGGGGGAGTCATAAAGAAAGCGCTTTCAGAAGGACTGGTCCTTATCAGCGCCAGAAGCGATGTGATCCGCCTTGTTCCGCCTCTTATCATTGAGAAAGAGCATGTGGACGAGATGATATCGGTTCTGAAGAGAATACTTGCAGATTAAAAATATAAGAGGAAGGCATCGGGGAGCCTTCCTCTTTTTGAATGTTTTGTTGTTGATTGCTGTTCTAACGGCAGTAATCGTCAATAACGTCGTTTGCCGTGGGGTATACGTTTCCGTCTTTCATGACAAAATCGCACTCGCTCAATGCATCGCAGTCATCGAGCAGATCCCGGTGCCATCCTGCAATATCGGCAAGTTTTCCGGGTTCAATGGTTCCGATCAGGTGATCCATCTTTAAGATGCCGGCATTTACGCTGGTGGCGGCCTTAAGTGTACGGAAAGCGTCCATTCCGGAGCGTATCCAGCTGCGGTACTCGTACCACCCTTCATAAGGCTGGTGCACCGCGCAGAAGTCAGAGCCGAAACCGAGGCGTATCTGGCTGTTTCGGATAATCTGGCGGCTCTCTTTCAGGCGGGGGGCGAATTTCCGCAGTTTCATCTGGCTGTCAGCGGTATTTTTGTCAACCAGGTCGTCATTACCCTCTATCACATCCTGGAATGGAGAGAAAGTAGGCACAAGGTATGTATCCTGTTTTTCAAAGATGGATGCTGTCTCTTCATCCATGAGCGCGCCATGCTCCATGCCGTCAATGCCGAACTCCAGAAGCTTTTTCATCATGCGGGGCGGATATACGTGCGCCGTCACCGGTTTTCCCAGGTCGTGGGCGGTCTGGATGATAATCTGAAGTTCCTCGTCATCCAGATAGCTGATCTCAGGGCCTCCGTCCGGACTTAAGAAACTGCCTGACAAAAAGATCTTGATAAAGTCCGTACCGTATTTTACTTCTCTTCGTACCTGGTTCCGGAAGAAGTCGCGTCCGCTGCCGATGGTCTTTATCTGGATGTAGTCGGAGAGGGGCTCGTTAGTGCATGCGTACATGCTCATGTCTCCGGGCATCCCCGGGCCGCCGAGCATGTGGGCGCCTACGTTCATCCTGGCGGCAGGGAAAAGCCCGCGGTCAATCACGTTTTTCACGTCTACGATTCCGTAGCCGGCAGGCCCCATGCCGTTGCACCGGATGGTGGTAAAACCTCTCTCAAGGCATCTCTCCGCGGTATGCAGGAAAGCGAGAGTGCTGTACCCTTCCGACTGGAAAAGGATATTGTCGGTCTCCTGCCAGCGCATCAGATTGCCGTGTACGTGGGCGTCAATCATGCCGGGAGTCACAGTAAGGTGCTTAAGATCGATGATTTCGGCATCTTCCGGCCTTGTCAGGTTCCTTCCAACGGCAGTGATCTTGTTTCCTTCTACAAGAATCTCCATATCCGTCATCAGTTCGTCATGGATTCCGTCAAAAAGCTTTCCGCACATAATTAAACATGGTTTCTTCATAGCAACACCTCCAATTTCATGATAAAGTTATTATAACATAAAATATAAAAAATTAAATAATTTCTTATATATGAAAAATATTTGCAATTTTCATATATAAGAATATAATAAAAAAGAAAGGGATCATTATCCCTTTCATACCGGCCGGATATTATTTTTCCTTTTTGCACCTTGTCCAATAGGAGATGCAGCGTTCGCTGGTTTTATTATAGTAGCCGTGGTTTGTGTGCGCCTTTATGAGGATCGTATCCCCCTCGTCAAGCTCAAAAGTCTGGTTGTCAAGAAACAGGGTGAGATGTCCTTTTACGACTGTTCCTACTTCGTCGTATTCATGCTCCCACGATAAGCCCTCGCCTGCCCCGTCCGGTTCGATGGTCATATAGATGAAAGACTCGTTCTCAAGGCCAAAGTCAACATTTTCAAACAGCATGCTGTTATCCTCGTTGATAAGAACCTCGCGCTCGTTATGCCGGATAATGATGTGCTCTTCCTTGTTCCGCTCTAAAAGGCTGTAAAAAGAAATCTCCAGCGCGTCACAGATTTTCTGGAGATTGACCAGGGTGGGGCTGTTGGCATTGCGCTCCAGGTTGCTTAAGTAGCCGATGGAAAGGCCGGAGATGTCCGAGAGCTGCTGCAGGGTCATGCCTTTATCCCTGCGGTGGGCGCGCACGCTGTAACCTATTTTCTGAATATCGTTCAATGCTTTTTACCCGCTTTCTTTTTGTTTGCTGTATCTATCATTTTATCGGAACATGGGCAAAATGTCAATTTTACCGATAGAATCTTTGCAGATTGGGTATACTATCCAGAAAATGCAGCATGGAGGTATGTTTGAGATGATTGGTTTTGTGATCGCGCTTTTATCCGGGGCGCTTATGAGCGTGCAGGGAGTGTTTAATACGCAGGTGACAAAGACGACGGGCATGTGGGTCAGCAACGGATGGGTGCAGCTCAGCGCTTTTGCGGTATGCCTTGCGGCATGGCTTATTGCAGGGCGTGACAGCGTCGGCACACTTGCGAAGGTGGAGCCGAAGTATGTCCTTTTAGGGGGTGTGATCGGAGCAGGGATTACGTGGACGGTAATCAAGAGCATGGAGCAGTTAGGCCCTGCGAAAGCAGCACTTTTAATTGTCATTTCTCAGCTTGCGGTAGCATATCTGATAGAGCTTTTCGGGCTTTTTGGGGTGGAAAAGGAGCCTCTGGAGTGGAGAAAAGTAATCGGCATGGGAATTGCGATTGTAGGAGTTGCAATTTTCCAGTGGAAATAGTAAAATAAGATTTGTCCAGGCATAAGAGGGGTCTTTGCAGTTTCGACATTCTGTAAAGGAGGATTTTATGCGGAACACAAAAATAAGCGCTGTCATAGTAAGCGCGGCATTGATCGGCGCAGCCTGTATTTTGGGAGGCTGCGGGAGAGAATCAAAAGAAGAGACAGGCTTGATCAGCGTGGAAGAGGCTGAAAAGGAAAAAGCTTTCGGGGAAAGCCCTGGCGGAGATGCCGGGGAAACGTCCGGAGCGGAAGACGAGGGCGGAGAAGTACCGGAAACCGGCGGCACGATGATTTTTGTAGATGTGTGCGGCGAGGTAGAGCAGCCCGGAGTCTATGAGCTTGAACCGGAGAGCAGGGTTTATGAGGCGATAGAGCGGGCCGGGGGCATGACGGATGATGCGGCCGGTTCCTATCTCAACCAGGCGGAAAAGCTTACAGACGGGCAGAAAGTGTATGTGCCCTCCGAAGACGAGGCGGCAGAAGGCCGGATGACGCAGGAAATGCCCGGCGCATCTTCGCCGCAGGACGGAAAGGTGAACTTAAATACGGCATCGAAAGAAGAGCTTATGACCCTTAGCGGAATCGGGGAAGTGAAGGCAGAGTCTATCATAAAGTTCCGGGAGGAGCAGGGAGGTTTCAGCTCGGCAGAAGACATTATGAAGATTGAGGGAATCAAAGAAGGTGTATTTAATAAGATAAAAGATCAGATTAAGATCTGACAGGAGTTTGCAATGGGAAAACGTGTACTGATCGTAGATGATGAAAAATTAATCGTAAAAGGAATCCGCTACAGCCTGGAACAGGACAGCATGGAAGTGGATGCCGCCTATGACGGTGAGGAGGCGATGGCTCTTATCAGGGAGAATCCATATGATATGATTCTCCTAGATGTCATGCTTCCGAAATATGACGGCTTTGAAGTGTGCCGGTATGTCCGGGAGTTTTCAGATGTGCCGATTATCATGCTGACGGCGAAGGGTGACGATATGGATAAGATATTGGGTCTTGAATACGGAGCCGACGACTATATCACAAAGCCGTTTAACATTCTTGAAGTGAAAGCAAGAATCAAAGCGATCATGCGCCGGACGAGGAAAAAGGATGGAGACGGCCGCGATAATAAGAACATCGTTAAGGGCGATATGAAGATTGACTGCGAGAGCCGGAGGGTGACCATCGGAGAGCGGGAGGTGAACCTGACTGCGAAAGAGTTTGACCTGTTAGAGCTTCTTGCCATGAACCCGAACAAAGTCTACAGCAGGGAAAATCTGCTGAATATCGTATGGGGTTACGAGTATCCCGGAGATGCGAGGACGGTAGACGTACATATCCGGCGTCTCAGGGAAAAGGTCGAGACGAATCCAAGCGATCCGAAGTATGTGTATACGAAGTGGGGAGTTGGTTATTATTTTAGGGGTTAGGAAATATTTCAAAATCAGAATATTCAGGAGTCTCCGTTTTCGGATTACGCTGCTTTTGATTCTTGCCGGAATCATACCAGGCATCATCACGAAAACGGTGATTCTTAAGAACTATGAAAAGCTGGCGGTAGACATGCGTACCGCCGAGATTCAGAATCAGTGTACAATTCTTTGTAACCAGCTGAGCACGGCAGATTATCTGCAACGGGTTACGTCTGAGAGCATTCAGCTAGAACTCACCCAGATATCAAATATCTATAACGGACGCATTATGGTTATTGACGATGGGTTTCATATCGTGGAGGACACATATCATATAGACAGCGGAAAGACGATTGTCTCGGAAGATGTGATCCGCTGTTTCCAAAATGAACGTACCAGCCATTACGATGCAGAAAACAGATACATTGAGGTGACGCTGCCAATTATGGACAGTGAAGCAAAAAATGTGCAGGGAGTGGTGCTGATCAGCATATCCACTGATACGATAGCAGATAATAAGGCGATGCTCTCGGGAAAGGCAAATCTTGTGCTTGCCATGGCGGGGCTTCTGCTTATTGTCCTTGCATTTTTCTCTGGTCTTCTTATCGTGCGCCCATTTAAGCGGATTACAAGGTCTATCGGTGCAGTCACGGAAGGGTACGAGGATGATTACCTGAAAGAATATTCATATACAGAGACAAGGATGCTCTCGGAGGCGTTTAATAAGATGCTTGGCAGGATGAAGGTGCTGTCCGATTCCCGGAATGAGTTTGTATCCAACGTGTCACATGAACTTAAGACGCCGCTTGCGTCTATGAAGGTACTGTCCGACTCCCTGCTGTGCCAGCAGGATGTTCCGATCGAGCTTTATCAGGAGTTTATGAATGACCTCTCCCAGGAGATTGAGCGTGAGAGTAAGATCATTGATGACCTTTTGGCTCTTGTCAAGCTTGACAAGACTGCCAGCGGCATGAACATCCGGGCGGAAAACATCAATGCATTGGTGGAGAGGATACTGAAACGTCTCCGCCCTATCGCGGCGGCAAATAATATTGAGATGATTTTCGAGAGTTTCCGTCCGGTGAACGCCGAGGTTGACGAAGTTAAACTGACGCTTGCGATATCGAACCTTGTAGAAAATGCGATTAAATATAACAAAGAAAACGGGTGGGTGCATGTTTCGCTGAATGCGGACCATAAAGTGTTCTATGTGGAAGTAGCTGATTCGGGCGTGGGGATTGACAAAGAGAACCAGGCGCATATCTTTGAAAGGTTTTACCGCGTTGACAAGTCGCACTCCAGGGAGATCGGAGGAACCGGACTGGGCCTGTCCATTGCCCGGAGTGCGGTTGTGATGCACAGGGGGGCAATCAAGGTGTTCAGCCAGCCCGGGGAGGGAACTACATTTACCGTCAGGATTCCGTTGAAGTATGTTGTGTGACGAGGAGGTAGAGGATGAAGATATTTGGCGGGAATTTCGGGAAATTTGCATTGGTTCTTGTGACAGCGCTTTTCGTGTGTGGCTGCGGAAAGGGAACTGCCCCGGAGGGGAGCAGGGATTATATATACTATGTCAATTCGGACGGAACCGGTCTGGTAAAAGAAGACTATGAGATTTCCGGCGAAGGGGTAAAAGAACAGGTGGACGAGGTGCTGGGAGAACTCAGGAAAAAAACGGATTCCCTTGACTTTAAGAGCGCTTATCCGGAAAATGTGCGTATCAGAGGATGGAAACTGGAAGAATCTGACTTGGAAATTGATTTTACGGAATCATATAACCAGATGGATTCCGGTGAAGAGCTGCTCCTTCGGGCTGCCACGGTTTATACGCTTGTGCAGGTCGGAGGCGTAGCATATGTTAAATTCACTGTGGAGGGTGAAGAGCTCTGTGATGAGGAAGGAAAAGAGATCGGATATATGAACCGGGATATGTTTGTGGAAAATACAGGCTCCTCGCTCCACTCTTATCAGGACGGGAATATCCACCTGTTTTTTGCCGACGAGGCAGGAAACAGGCTTGTGGAGGAAGAGGTAAGCGTACGCTACAACAGCAATATGTCCGTGGAGAAATTGATCGTGGAGCAGCTCATAAAAGGCCCGTCAACGGAAGGCGCATATCCTACGGTTTCGCCGAAGACAAAAATTCTGGGCGTATCTGTGAGAGACGGGATCTGCTATGTAAATTTTGATGAGGAATTTCTAAATGCATGTTACCACGTAAGCCCGGAAGTGATGGTATATTCTGTCGTAAATTCTCTTGTAGAAGGAGGAGAGATGGGGCAGGTACAGATATTGATAAACGGGAAAACAGACGTGTCCTTTCAGGACAGTATCAGCCTAGAGAGGCCGTTTTCAAGAAACTTAGAGATTATGGAAGAGGAGGAACATTGAAAAACAGACCATTATGCTTTGCATGTCTGTCTTTTGTTCTGGCAGTAATTCTGGCTGTCGTAGTGGGAAGGGACAGGGTTGTAAAAGAACTCAGGCCTTCCTGCGCGGAGCAGTACCTGGAAGAGGATGAGAAAGTCCTTCTGAAAGGAAGGGTATACCGGAAAGAAGACAAAGAAAAATATCAGGTGTTATATCTGAAAGACAATTCTGTAAAATCTTATCAGCAGTCGCTGAAAGAATCCAAGATGATCGTTTATGATGAACACAGGCAGCGCGCAGATATCGGGGATGTGCTGCTTATAGAGGGGGAGATATCATTTTTTGAGCATGCCCGAAATCCAGGGAACTTTGACTCAAAATTGTATTACCAGAGACAGGGGATCCACGGGAGGGTGTGGGCATCTTCTGTGGAGCGTCAGAGAGGGCAGCCTCCTGCACAATATGAAAAGATAAAAAATCAGATGTATGAATTCCGGCAGGAATGGAAGAAACGTTTGTGCGCGGAACTTGGCGAAAAAGACGGGAATACGCTGTCTGCGATGCTCCTTGGAGAGAAAGGGCAGATGGATGAAGAAGTCAGGGAGCTCTATCAGGCAAATGGGATTGGGCATATATTGGCGATTTCCGGTCTGCATTTATCTTTTATCGGAATTGGGATGTATAAACTCATACGAAGGATGACCGGTTCTTATCCGATTGGCGGGGTATTTGGTATCTTATTTCTGATGTTGTATATTCTTATGGTTGGGTTTACCGTATCTGCGGTGCGGGCCTTAGTGATGTTTCTATTCCGGGTAGGAGCGGATATGGCGGGGCGGCATTATGATGCGCCGACGGCGCTTTCTGCGGCGGCGGTTGCGGTGTTAGTGTGGCGGCCGCTCAGTCTGTATGACGGCGGATTCTGGCTGTCCTTTGGGGCGGTGCTTGCGGTTCTTGCGGTGGTGTCGGTGGTGCAGGAAGAAATATCTGTGTACACATTACATAACAATGGACAACAGGTGAAGACAGAGGCGGATGGCTCTCTGTCTGTATATTTAACGAGATTTTGGGAGTATGTACGGCAGGTAATATTACAGGGACTAACAGCCAGTGTCGGTATCAATCTGGTCATTTTTCCGATTTTGCTTTATTATTTCTTTGAATTTCCGCTCTATTCTTTTATTCTGAATCTTTTTGTAATCCCACTGATGTCGATATTGTTATTTCTGGGAATGGTAGGAAGTTTGTTGGCAATGTGGTTTGCTCCCATATCCACTTTGCTGTTTTGGATATGCAGTAAAATTTTGTGGGTTTATAAAATGAGCTGTGAGATAATGCTTCATCTGCCGGGAGCGAGACTTGTGATCGGAAGGCCGGATATATGGCAGATAGCGGTATATTATGGGCTTGTGTTTTTAGGACTGATTCTGCTGAGGTATATCGCATCAATGAAGGAGCAGGATAAGCAAGGGGAGGAAAGGGGTCAAGACTATCAGAGGTATGGAAAGGATCGAAGGTTCATACAATCTAACAGAGTGGATAAATCCATCAGTTTTAATAACAGAATGAGTGGAAGAGCAGGCAGGAGTGCGAGGAAAGGGTGGCCTGTGGTTTTTCTGTGGACAGTGGGAGTTATTATTTTAACGACTCATTTTGGAGAGCCAGGGAAACTTACGATAGCGGTCTTGGATGTGGGGCAGGGAGACGGGATTTTCATGAAAGGACCGGAGGGCGGCACCTATCTGGTGGATGGCGGGAGCAGTGATGTAAAAAAGGTGGGACAATACAGGCTGGAGCCATTTCTGAAATCCCAAGGAGTGGGGGTTCTTGATTATGTACTGATCTCCCATGGCGACAGCGATCACAGGAACGGTGTAGAAGAGCTGATTGAGAGACAGGATATCGGAGTGAAGATCCGGACGTTGGTGTTGCCGGTGCGGGAGGCGTGGGATGAGGCTTTGTCGGGTCTGGCAAAGAAAGCAAAAGATTATGGAATCCGTGTGGTTGTGATAGAGCCTGAACAGAATATCCGGGAAGGGGAAATGGCAATTACGTGTATACAGCCGGGGAATCTGGGAATAAAATCAGAGAAAGCCGGATTACGGAAGGGAAATACTGTGTCGGAGACAGGCAGTATAATACCTGTGACCGAGAAACTGGAATCAGGTAACGAGGCATCTATGGTATTGGCTGTACAGTATGGGAAGTTTGATATGCTTTTGACCGGGGACGTAGAGGGAAAAGGAGAGAAACAGCTTACAGAAAAACTGGGAGAGAAGTATCAGGGCTGTACGTGGGATGTCCTGAAGGTGGCGCATCATGGCTCTAAGAATTCGTCAACAGAAGAAGTTCTTCAACAGATTCAGCCAGCTTATGCGTTCATTTCCGCAGGACAGGAGAATCGGTATACGCATCCGCATCAGGAAACGATAGAGAGACTTGTAGACGTTGGCTGTAAAATCTATTCTACGCAGGAAAATGGGGCGATTATAGTGGAGGTGGAGGATGGGGAACTATCAAGAATGGAGAAATGGCAAAGATAGATTGAAAAAGGGATACTATGCAATGGAATTTCTATGGAAATACCGCTGTTTAGTTGTTATAATGTATTTGGGAATAAACGGAAAATCCAATAGATAAAAAGGTATGCAGCATCATTTGTTTGTTGTAACTGCGAGACGGCATGGTAATTTATGGAAATGAAATATGGGAAATAAAGGAGTATTTATGTTTATTTCAGATTTTGTTGGTGAGTCAAATGAATATGATAAAAAGCTTATATTAGAAGAAAAGAGACCGAAGAACTGGCTGAAAAGTGTCAGTGCTTTTGCAAATGGCAAAGGTGGTATTCTATTCTTTGGAGTGGCAGATGATGATACGTTGATCGGTCTTGAAGATGCTAGGCGAGTTTCTGAAAAAATCAGTGAAATAATCAAGACAAGAATGGATCCGATTCCGCAGACAGACTTGGAACTTCATGAAGAGAACGGAAAGCAGTTTATTATTCTGCGGATATTGCCGGGAGTAGAAACTCCGTACTATTATGTGGGTGATGGAAGCAGGACAGCGTTTGTGCGTGTTGGAAATGAAAGTGTACAAGCTGGAGCAATTGAACTGAAACGCCTTGTATTGCGTGGAAGTAATCAAACTTACGATAGTCTGTCTTCGTATTATCCATATGAGAATTATGCTTTTACAAAGCTTCGGTCTGTATATCGGCAGCGAACCGGTAAGAAGCTGGAAGAGGCAGATTTTATTTCTTTCGGGCTTGTAGACGAGAATGGGATGCTCACCAATGCGGGAGTCTTATTAGCAGACGAATCACCAATGCGCCATTCCAGACTTTTTTGTACTCGCTGGAATGGGCTGAATAAAGCATCGGGAGTAATGGAAGCACTGGATGATAAGGAATTTAGCGGAAGCCTGCTTATACTGCTTCAGGGCGGGGAAGAATTTATAAAAAATAATACGAAAAAACGTTGGAAGAAAACCTTAGATGGCCGTCTTGAGATGCCAGATATACCAGAGCGGGCGGCGCTTGAATGTATCGTGAATGGATTGATCCATCGGGATTATCTGGAATTAGGAAGTGAAGTACACATTGATATTTTTGACGACCGTATGGAGATCTATTCTCCAGGCGGTATGTTTGACGGTTCTTTTGTGCAGAATCTTGACACGGATCATGTGCCTTCCAGACGGCGGAATCCGATCATCGCAGATGTTTTCAGCCGAATGAATTATATGGAGCGCAGAGGAAGCGGGTTCAAAAAGATTAAGCATGATTATCACAGATCTGTTAATTATCGCCCGGAGTTAGAACCTGTATTCTATTCAGACGCATCCTCATTTTGGGTGACACTTTATAATCTGAATTATAATGTTACGGTTGAAGGAGTGGATGTAGGGGATCGAAAACAGTTTTTTGCAAAGGAAAAAGCAGTTGTTTTGAATGAAAAGCAGTTGTTTGGGGATAAAAAAACAGTTGTTTCGAAGAAAAAACAGTTGTTTGAAAAGAAAATAAATGAATCGAGGATTAGTACACTTGCAAAGGAAAAGATCTTGCGATTGTATGAACAGTATAGCGATGATATGTATTTTTCCAGAGCAGATGTAATGAGAATAGCTGGAATTACATCGTCACCAGCAGGAGAGTTAATAAAAAAAATGAAAAGTGAAAAATTGATCGTACCGGTGGTTGGACACGGAAAAGGCAGATATCGATTTAATATTTAGATTACGTCTGAGGATGAAAGCAAGATTGTAGATGCAAATCGAATAAGGAAGGGATGGTATGTTTTGTGGGGATACCATCTCACTTTTTATTTTTACAGGTATCTGGTATCCTTCTTACTATGAAGGGAAATAAACAATTTAAAACCATAAAAGAACCGGTATCATCAGATTGTGGATAAGGTACAGAGAATCCATTTTATAGAGGCTAAGGATATAAACTGGGAGGCAAATGTATGGTATCTGGAGCGTTTTCAGTTTGATGTAACCCGTTATAATCCGACAAGGCCGGTAAAGCGGATTTCCTTTTTGGATATAGTGGATAAAGAAAACCGGGAATATTTAAAGAAATATGTAAAATATCAGCTTGGTGTGACAGGAGCCTCTGTCCAGAATATTTGGGCACGGACATATATTACGAAAGCTTTTCTGCGTTTCCTGGATCAAGAAAAACTTGCAGTAGATAAACTGACTGCGGCAGAGATTGATTTGTATATGAGGAAGCTGCAGGAAGAGGATGTTGAAATGATAACTTTTAATGATAAAGTGACAGAGATTCACTGCTTTTTAAGATTCCTGACAGCAAGGGGATACTATAGCAAGGTTCCGTTTTACCCGGAATACTATATCAAGCGGGCAACGGTGCCGCATCATTACCGGTCTGTGCCGCAGAATACGGTGACGGAGATTTTTAAGAATTTAAAAGGGATGCCGGAAGATATGCGGCTTATGTATCTGCATTTATGGTGCCTTGGATTACGGATTAATGAAGTATGCTCTATAAAACGGGAAGGATATTATCTGAAGGAAGGGGTTGCCTGGCTTCGGATTTACCAGCATAAGATGAAGATGGAAAAGGTAATCCCAATCCCAATGCTGCTGTACCGGAGCATGATGGTATACATAGAACGAAGAAAAATCGGGTTGGATTCCTATGTATTTCAAAACTCGAAAGGAGGCCCATATTCCTCAACACATTATTGGCATGAAATGGTGGACTGGTGCAATGGATTGGGAATCAAATGCGGAGATCATGTGTTCCAAACGCATGATTACCGGCACAGCGTAGCCACTGCATTGTATGAACATGGGGCTTCGATTCAGGCGATTCGGGAATTCCTTGGACATAAGTATGAAAACATGACGCGGCGGTATATTGACTGTATCCAGAGGCATGTAGACCATTCCAGTGAACAATATTATAAAGAGCAGAAAAGTCTTGCAAGTGAATGGAAAGAAGGAAGTGGGAAAGATGGCAACTAAGATTTATATAAAAGAACTTCCCTGTTATCAAAGAAAAGGAAATGCTTCTGAAAAAAGAATCCGGGTTATGGAGCGGCATTTTTACGATTTGGGGCTCTTGGTAGCGGAGGGGCAGAAAAAGGAAATGGAAGCGTTCATACGGAGCCGTGGGGAAGAACTGAGTATGGCTACCGTAGATGCGGATATTATCCGCTATAATGTGATTGCCAGGTTTATGAAAGAGAAATATCCCTTGCTTAATAGCTTCCGGGCAGTACCGGAAGAGGTCCTTGTTAAGAAATTTAAGGCATGGCTTTTAAACCACGGATATCAGATCACGCGGAAGCATTATATGAAGAGCATGGGAAGGAATTTACAGGAGGAGGCAGGGCCGGTAAAGTACTTGCGTCTCTTGCTTCATTTCCTGGAACCGGAAGATAAACGGCCGGAGTGGGAAAAAGACGTGTGGAAGCTGGACAATCTGGGGTTTGAGGTCAGGCAGAATCCGATACAGATGATAAGGACGATAAGATTTACAGGAATCAGGCAGGAGACAATAAAAGAAGAAGTGAAACAGGCATGTTATATCAGGATTAAATATTTATCCGTAGGTTCGCTGCAGGGGGAGATACGTGCGGTAAGACATTTTTCAGAATTCCTCGCTGAGAGAAATCCGGAGATCACAAGTTTAGGAGAGGTGGGGAGGCTAAATATTGAGGAATATTTGACTCACATTAATCTGGAAAGAAGGCAGGAAAGAAACCTAAAATCTGAAATGGCAAATTTAAAAGATATGCTGCGGCAGGTAGGGAAAGTGATTGACAATCCCAAGCTGGAGAAATTATTTATCAAACAGGATATGCCGAAGATGCCTGAAGTGGCATTTAAAACCTATTCTGACGAAGAAATAAGGCGGTTAAATTATTATATCGTCAATATGGAAGAACAGGTGGCGCGTGCGTTGATTCTGCATCAGATGCTTGGGGGAAGGATTTCCGATACTCTTACCCTGCGCACAGACTGCTTATACCAGGAAGACGGCCACTATATCGTCCGGATGTATCAGGTAAAGACTTCTTATTATGAAAAACCAGTTCCGGATGATGTGGCTAAGTTAATCCAGAAATCAATGGAATATACCTATGAAAAGTATGGGGAAACTGAATATATTTTTGTGAATGAATCGAATCCTTCCTTACCGTTTCAATATTCCATGCTGAAACAGCGTGTGTATACGCTGATTCGTGAAAATAATATCTGTAAAGACAATGGGGAACGGATGGGCTTTGCCACACATTTATTCCGGCACTGCTATGGCATGAAGCTTGTGGAACTGCATCTGGATGATGCAGCCATTGCACATTTATTAGGGCATAGAGGCGTAAATACGGTTTATCGGTATCGGCGGGCAAGCGGAAAGCTGATGGTAAAGGAGACCGAAGAACTAAGGAAAACAATGGATGAGATATTGAGTGAGATTATCAAGGAGTGGGATGGATATGAGCAAGTATTCCAAAATGGTTGAATCGAATCAGAAAGCAAGTAAGGAAAAAATTGATTATGCCATCCAGACGATCAAAGAGATGCTGGAGAAAGAAGAACAGCTCCTGGTCTGTGATTTGGTACGGAAAACGGGACTGTCAAGAGCATTCTTCTATAAGAATCTGACGGTGAGTAAATTCTTGAATGAAGCAAGGCAGCAACAGGAGGGAAAAGTGTTCCATCAGAAGAAGAAGGTGATTTTGGATTATGCGTTGGAGCGGCAGAATGAGCTGATTAAGATGGAGTATGAAAAATCCCAGAAGGAAAATAAGGTTTTGAAGGCAGAAAATGAAAAGTTGAAGAAAGCGCTTAAGAGGAAGGAAGTAGCGTTTATTAAAGGATTGTGAATCTTTAAATTTTGTATTGGTAGAATTGAAATAGAAGATAAGAAAGATGCCGAGGAAGTTTAGGGATATTTTCTATGCAAATGTAATGGTAGAGGAGTATAAAAGGTAAAGGCAAGAAGAAATACTGATTATATCAGATAAATATAAGAATAGCTTCATGAAAAGAAGCATTACTGAAAGTTAAAGTAAAACCTTATGTGGAATAAGAGATTAATAGGACATGTCAGATGTAAAAGCTTGGTATGTCCTAGTTTTCTGGTCCACGTTACGGTTTTTGTTACCTTGATATATATTTGGTGAAATATTATAATTAGTATAAAATATAATAGGAGTTGGTGTTAATGTTACCAGAAGGAATAATAATTAGTGGATTAGTTGGGGGCGTTATATCAAAAATTATAAATGATGGCGCGGATTATTCAAAAGCTACAATTAAAAGCGTATTAAAAGATAGAAACAATCGGAATCTATCTACAAAAATATATCGTATAATTGAGAAAGCACTTATTGAAGTTACGAATAAAAAATATAATAATGATGATATTTTATATGATGCGATAGAACATACATTTTGTAAATTTAGAGATAATGGTGATACTTTAGAAGCTGTAAAATGTGGATTAAGTTTTCTTGGTTCGGATGTTAGTATTGAAAAATGTGAAACTTTTCTTGAAAAATTCTATGAGGAAATACGGAAAGATGATGATTTGTATAAAATAGTTAATATGATATTGCAACAAAAGGGAATTAAAATTAGTAAGGAAGAGTTTCATAAACTTAATGAAAAAATAGATGATTTGACTGAAATAGTAAGTAGTATAAATGTGGAATATAAGGAAAAGATAGAAAAGGTTGTTGATGAGATTGATATATTCGATACTAAGAAGAAGTTTATTGAATTATGGGAGCGTCCACTTTTTTTGCATCGAGGAGATATTGATACAATTAGATTAAGCGATATATATATTGTTCCTACCTATACTATGTCTTGGGAAAAATATAACTTGGAAAAAAAGTTTGAAGAAATAGTGAAGGATAAAAATCAGAGAATCATAATATTAGGACAACCAGGGAGTGGAAAATCCAGTTTATCATATTTTTTGGCGAATAAATATAAAAATAATGATCAAGTATTTTTTTTGAGTTTTCCACAATTGAAAAAAGAAATAGTGTTTTCGGGAGATTCTTTTTGTAAATTTATAAAAAAGAATTTTGATATTTCTAGCCAAATAACCATCGTTTTAGATGCTTATGATGAAAATATATTTATTGAGAATAAAACGAAGTTTTTGGCGGAAATTATGGATATAATGTCTGATGAAAAAATAAATATAGTAGTAATGTGTAGGTTAAATTATATTAATTTTAGAGATATTAGATATGAAAAATATCTTAATTCTGTGACCAATATAATTTTAAATAATTTTGACGATGATCAAATGATAGAATTTGATCAGAAATATAAAAAACGGAAAGATGTATCAATTAATATTGAGGATGTTTTAAAAGATAAGGAAATTTTAGGTATTCCAATTATATTATATATGGTATATGCTTTAGAGTTAAAAATAGATGAGATTAATAGTCGGATGAAATTATATGATATAATGTTTTCAATATCAGATGGAATATATGAAAAATATAGAATAAAGGGAGAAAGATATTCAGACTCTTTAAGAAAGTTTACTTTGGAAGAGAAAGGTTTTTTGGATTTATGTGCAAAAACTATAGGATTCGCAATATTTAGAAATTCGGATAATATAAAATGTATTTCAAGGTGTTTGTGTGATAAAATAGTAGATGGATTACGTAATGAAGTTAACTTCCAAAAAGAGATATCAAAATTGATGAAAGAAATATATTTGACAATTAATTATTATAATGTAAGTGAAAATGTTGAATTTATACATAGATCCATTTACGAATATTTTGTCGGTATATATTTTTACGAAAAATTTAGGCTTGAAATGGAAAACGATTCTATAGAGAATTTGAATATATTGAGATTATTTTATGATTTGTTTTCTTCGCAGAACTATTCTGATGAAATTGCAGAAGTTATCGTTTGGAAATTATGCGATACTTTTAAGCAGTATAATGATAAACATCTTTTTTTAATTAGTGAATTAGAAAATATGGCTATTAACGGAATTAGCGTAATAAAAGGGAGGTTTCATATGACAGATGAAATTTTATGTTTTAGAAATCTTACCTCTTTTATGGGCGCTTATATAAAGGCATTATCTATCGAGTATTTATTGTTTAGAGACTGTATTGATAAGAAGGAATTAGAATACCGGGTAGTGTAAATTAATTTGTGTTTTTGGAAGAAAATGGCTCCTTTTTGGTAAGA
>CAJTQA010000021.1 GCA_910578455.1 uncultured Dorea sp. | reverse complement strand
CATTTTTGAAATATCGGGAAGAAGATTTGGAACGGATTCTTTCTGACGAAGGGATTCTTCTCAGAATAAACAGAAACATCCAAGCAGAAGGATCTTTTGGTGAGCTGAAGCAAGATATGGGGTTTCGCAGATATTTGAGCCGTGGCACATCGAATGTTCTTGCCGAAAGTGTTTTGCTTGCAATGGCAAAAAATGTGAACAAACTTCATAATAAGATACAAAAAGGAAAAACAGGAAAACACTTATTTCCTTTGAAGAGTGCATAAATTTTGAAAATCTAAAATTATCTAAAGATCTAATTTGAAGCTGTGTTAAAGTACGGCTTTTTTACGAAGATGTTATTTTTTTTACGGAAATAGAGCAACCATATAGAAAAAACTGCAAAAAGGAAGCTGTCGTTTCACGATTTATTAATCGTTAAAGCGACAGCCCCTTTTATTGTATATTTTAGCTCCCGCTTGGAATATATGGCCTGATTGCCCCTGCCACATTGCTTATAGGCATCGTCTGCAGCCATACCTTGCCCGGGCCGGTAATCACTGTGTTGAAAAATCCCTCTCCGCCAAACAGCATATTCTTCACGCCAGGAACACTCTGGATATCCATGTTGCAGGATGCAGTCATCGCTGCCAGATGCCCGGTATCTACAACAATCTGCTGTCCTGCCTGCAGCTCGTATTCGATGACATGGCCGTCAAACTCCGCAAACACAATTCCCTGCCCGCTTATCTTCTGCATAATAAATCCTTCTCCGCCGAACAGTCCGGACGCAACTTTCTTCCGAAAATGTACCGACAGCTCTACGCCTGTCTCCGCTGCCAGAAAGGCTTTTTTCTGAAAGATCATATCCTGGCCGGGCGCTATCTCGAATGCCCGGATAGATCCCGGGAAACTGGATGCAAACGCAATCATTCCAGGTCCTCCCTGAGCTGTATAAATGTTCTGGAACATCTTTTCCCCGGAAAATGCCCTCCCAAATGCTTTGCCGAGCCCTCCGTTACTGGTAGTCTCCATCTTCATGTTCGGCGACATCCAGGACATCGCTCCGCCTTCCGTAATCATCTTCTCGCCGTCTTCAAGTTCACAGATTACTACCGGAAGCGTCTCACCCTGTATCTGATACCTCATCTCTTTTGTACCTCCTGCTGTATTTTATACTATCAGTTTACCAATTATCCCGCTTATCGTCAATTAAATTATGATTATCTGGAACACCTGAATAACAGCTCTTCCCATCTCCTGTCCACTTCTTTTTGGAACTCATCGATGAGATATTCATTCCCCGGATTAAACAGATGTTTGAAACGTCCCTGAGGCCTCAGGAAGTCTTCCACCGGAAGTTTCTTTTTCGGTTCATAGTTTAAGATCCATCTTCCCTCCACGACTTCAAACAGCGGCCAGTAGCATGTCTCGACGCCGAGCTTACAGATCTCCATAATATCCGGCGTGTTATATCTCCATCCCCGCGGGCATGGCGCCATGATATTTAAGAATGCCGCGCCCGGCGTATAGATTGCCTTCTCCGACTTTATATGCAGGTCTTTGAAATTCTGCACGAAAGTAGTCTGCGCCACATAGGGCACGTCATGTGCCGCTATAATTGCCGCAAGGTCTTTTCTGTTCTGCGGTTTTCCATGGCTTTCGCTCCCTACCGGGGTAGTCGTTGTATCCGCATACATCGGGGTTGCGGAAGATCGCTGAATGCCGGTATTCATATAGGCTCCGTTGTCATAGCATACATATACCATGTCATGGTTTCTCTCCATGGCTCCGGAAAGAGACTGGAACCCGATATCATATGTGCCGCCGTCGCCGCCGAAGGTGATAAATTTATATGTTTCGTTAAGTTTTCCCTTTCTTCTCAGCGCTTTGTACGCCCCCTCAACGCCGCTCAGTGTCGCGCCCGCATTCTCAAACGCATTGTGGATATAGCTGTCCTCCCATGACGTGTAGGGATAGGTAAATGTAGATACCTCAAGGCATCCCGTGGCATTGCCGATTACTGCCCGGTCGCCTTCGTGAAGCCCGCGCAGCACGTTCCTGACTGCAATTGTGCCGCCGCATCCCGCACACATCCTGTGCCCCGGAGCAAGACGTTCCGGTCTGTTCATCATTTCTTTAAAATTATAACTCAACTTTCTCGTCCCTCCTTACTCTCTGATGCCCATATAACGGTATGTTTCGCCTGCATCGCCATCTTTTATGATCTGATTCAGATCCTCAAACACATTCTCTATATCCCCCACGCGGACATCGCGTCCGCCCAGGCCATAGACAATATTAATCGCATGAGCAGGAGATTTCGCCCTGAACAGTGCCGCCATCACATCTGCGCCTAACGGCCCTCCGTGATTTGTATATCCTTCTGCCCGGTCCATGACTGCTATTGCTTTTACGTTTTTTAGCGCCTCTGCTATCGCCTCTGCTGGAAATGGGCGGAACAGGCGGATCTTGATAAGCCCGGCTTTCTCTCCCCTCTCCCTCAGCCTGTCAATGGCATCTTTAGCTGTTCCTGCCGCAGAGCCGATCATCACAACCGCGCGGTCCGCGTCTTCCATGCGGTAGCTTTCAAACAATCCGTACTCTCTTCCCGACAGCGCTTTGAATTCTGCCGCCACATCAAGAACTGCTTTTTCCGCATGTCTCATGCCCTCTGCCTGGTTCCTCTTTGCTTCCATATAATAATCCGTGACAGAGTACGGCCCTGCCGCCATCGGGCATTCCGGATTCAGAAGATAATTTTCCGGCTCATACTCCCCGACGAATTTTCTTACGTCCTCGTCTTCTAGTAACTCCATGTTTTCAACCGCATGGCTTGTGATAAAGCCGTCCTGGCAGATCATGATCGGCAGGCGCACATCCTTATGCTCCGAGATGCGAAACGCCTGTACCATATTGTCGTATGCCTCCTGGTTATTTTCCGCATATATCTGTATCCATCCTGCATCCCTTGCACCCATGCTGTCTGAATGATCGCAGTTGATATTGATCGGTCCGGAAAGCGCACGGTTCACAAGCGCAAGCGCAAGCGGCAGGCGGTTGGACGCCGCTATGTAAAGCTCCTCCCACATGTAGGCAAGCCCGCAGGACGAAGTCGCCGTAAGGCTCCTTGCCCCTGCCGCCGAGGCACCGATCGCCGCGCTCATGGAGCTGTGCTCGCTCTCTACAGGGATAAATTCCGTATCTACCTGCCCGTTTGCCGCAAAAGACGCAAAATACTGCGGAATCTCCGTGGACGGCGTGATCGGGAATGCCGGGAACACATCCGGATTAATCTGGCGAAGCGCTATCGCCACTGCCTCGTTTCCTGATAAACGGTCTCTTTTTGCCATCCTACTCCACTCCTTCCATCGTGATTGCTCCGAACGGGCAAGCTTTTACGCAGATACCGCATCCTTTACAATGTTCGTAATCAAATTCCCCGCGTTTCATATCCGCTACCGGTATGGAACTGTCCGGGCATACCGGAACGCACAGCAGGCACTGCTTGCATTTGTCCTCGATAAAGAGGGGCTTGCTCGTGGACCACTCTCCGGTATTAAATTCCCTGGAGGTACCTGCCCCGGCAATCACCATACCTTCCGTAAGGTCTCTCCAGGATGCCTTAAGCCCTAATTTACTGATATCTGTTGCCATTACTGCACCTCCTCAAGCGCCATCTCAAGTGCTTTCATATTGCCGTCAATCACTTCCGGCTTGCTTGCAAACTTATGGTTAAAAGACGCGCGCATCTCCCTTAAAAATGTCTCTTCATCCATAATTCCCGCAACTTTTACGATTGCGGCAAGAAGCGGCGTATTTGGAAAATACTTTCCCATCGTCGCCAGAGACACTTTTTTAGCGTCAATCGTATAGACTTTTCCCTTGTACCCTTTCAGGTGGCGGATGATCTCTTCCTTGGAGCGCTCTGTATTAATGAGAATTGCCCCGTCCTCTTTCAGTCCTCCCGTAACGTCAACCGCCTCTAAAAGAGACTCGTCAACGACAACTACATACTGAGGGTCATAGATGTTAGAGTGCACACGGATTGCCGTATCGCTGATCCGATTGTATGCCGTAATCGGAGCGCCCATCCGCTCCGGGCCGTATTCCGGAAATCCCTGTACATATTTTCCGGTCTGAAAAGCCACGTCCGCCAAAAGCAGCGCCGCCGTCTTGGCTCCCTGCCCACCGCGGCCGTGCCATCTGATCTCTGTAAGGTTTCCCATATTCCTTCTTCCTTTCCTTCTTTTGTAATGTGCTGCCATTTGCTTATACATCCACACATTGATGATATTTTACCGCATTAGAGCGATAATGTAAATAGGAACTTATTCCCGTGAACACCAAAGTTACAGCCTCCGACAAAAGCGGCGTCCACCATATCCCCGCCCCGCCAAACAGGCTTGTGAGGAGCATCAGGCACACGGTAAGCGAAACAATGCTTCTGGAGAGAGAGATGCCCGTCGCGGCAAAAGACTCCTCCACAGCGATAAAATAACCCCCGATCACTACGTTATAGCCCGCCAGCAAAAATGACAGCGAGAAAATCCGAAGCACCGATACTGAATACTCTGCAAGTTCCGGCATATCCGGAGAAACAAACAGTCCCACGATTCCCCCGGCGAATAGGACGCACCCTGCCGTGTAAGCCACAGAAAGCGCAGCCGCAGCCGCTATTCCGTATTTCCTGAGTTTCCGGCACCGCTCCATGCGTTTCTGCCCGTAATAGTAGCTGACAAGGGGCTGGTAGCCCTGCGCTATGCCCACCATAGCCATAATGCCCAGGGAATTTACGTAAGATATGATCGTATAGCTCACCAGCGCATCTTCATTCAGCAGGCGGATGATCGCCTGGTTGAAAAGAAAGATGATAAACCCTGCCGACATCTCGGTAATCCCGGAGGAAAGCCCGTTTTTAAACTCCCTGCCGATAAGCGGAACATCCAGGCTGAATTTGCAAAACTTTATCACGCCGTCCTTTCCGCAGAAGTGAAACAGATACAGGGCAATAACCACCGTATTCGATATTCCTGTGGCCAGCGCCGCTCCCCCTACTCCCATGTGCCAGCGCATCACCATAAGGTAATCAAGCACTACATTAAGGAGCGCTCCGGTCGTAACAATCATCGTCGCCCTTTTGGGGAAACCGTCCGTCTTAATCAGCATCTCAAACGAGTAGGACAGGATAAATACCGCCGAAAAAGGAGCCAGCGCCCGCAGATACTCCACCACATAGTCCTTATTAAAAGATGTCGCGCCTAAAAATTCTGCCACCTGTTCAAGGTTCAGCATAACAAATGCCGTTACTGCAACAGACACAACCGTCAAAAGCATGATATTTTGCGTAAACGCCTCATTGGCTTTTCTCCCGTTTTTTTCTCCCAGGAAAATCGCAGTAACGGTTGACGTGCCAACCGCAAATAAAATAGACACTGAAAATAATGCCATCGTATAAGGCATGGCAATATTTACAGCCGTCAGCGCCGTCTCGGACACTCCCCTGGCGACAAAAATCCCGTCCACCATCGTATACAGGGTAAATACCCACTGCGCCGCAATTGACGGTACAATAAAACGTATAAAATCTTTCTTCAATGAAGAGCCTTCTAACCTCATCTTAACTTCCACCTCTTTATTCAAACTGTATTTCCTTGCAATAAAAGCATAAACCCTGGTATAATACCAGGGTCAAGTGTTTTATTTCATTTTATAAAAATAATAATGGGAGCAGCCATATGAAATACTATTATAAAATAAGCGAGATATCAAAACTGTACAGCATCGGGCAGGATTCCCTCAGATACTATGAACGCCTCGGCATACTAAATCCAAAACGCGACAAAAACAAGTATCGCATGTACAGCTTAAAGGATATTTACAAGCTGAACCTTATCCGTGACCTTCGGAACTTAAATTTCTCCATGGCACAGATTAAAGATTACTTAGATCATCAGACCGTTGAAAACACACTTAATATCCTCTGCCGGGAAGACGAATTTCTGAAAATACAGATACAGGAGCTTATGGAAAGGCAGGCCGCCATAAAAGAGCGCATCGCCTCTTTAAGCCATGCCCGAAACCTTCCGTCCGGGCACATAACGGTAAAGGCATTGCCCTGCAGACGCTGCGTCCAGGAGACGGCGTACATGACGCAGGACGAAGAGATGGACCTTCATATCCAAAAACTTTTGGCAAGGCATGGGGAAAAAGTCCATAACTTCGGCAGCCAGGCCATCGGCGCTTTTCTTTCCGCCAAAGATTTGCTGGGCGGAACAGCAAATGTATACCGTTCTGTGTTTTTTATACTGGAAAGCGACAGTCCAAATTACGATTGTGAACTGCCTGCCGGAGATTACCTCTCCTACTGCTACCGCGGAAGCTACGAGAACAATGCACGCTGCCTGATGAAAATGGCAGGCCACATGTCGGCCCATGGCCTCACAGCCCTGGGGGAGCCTTTTGAGCTTTTTAAGATTGACAACCGCGATACGGTGACGGAGGATGAATTTCTGACAGAAATACAGATTCTCATAGAGTCAGTGTAAATGTGCTGCCTTCTCCCCAGACACTTTCCACTGTAATCTTTCCGCCGTGAATCTTCGCGATCCGATCCGCAAGAGACAGGCCCAGCCCGAAGCCTTCTGAATTTCTGGATTTTTCGACCCGGTAAAACGGGTCGAAAATGTGCGGCAGATCTTCTTCCTTTATTCCACAGCCATAATCCGTGACCTTCACAACGGTCTCTTTTTCGCTGCACTTCGTCTCAATCCTGACCTTTGTTGGAACGGCGCTGTACTTCACTGCGTTTTGTATGATATTCTGCAGCAGGATATACATAAGACCGATATCCAGTTCAGCCTTTGCCCCCGAAAGCTCCAGCTCAAACTGCACGCTCCCTTTTTCTTTAAATTCTATCTCGTCGCAGATGGAGCAGATCATCTCGTCCAAATCCGCATCCTCTATGTCAAGCGTAATACGTCCGTTCCCAAGCCGGTTTAGATTGAGGAGCTGTGAAATGACCAGATTTGCTTTCTGCGTCTGCCGGTACAGCACATTAATCGCCTCGTCAAATTCTTCTTTTGTGTTTACATATTCTTTTGCATACTCGCATTGCGCCAGAAGTACGGCAATAGGAGTCCGCAGTTCATGCGCTACGTCGGACGAAAAGCGTTTCTGGTTTTCAAACATATCTTCAACACGCTCTAACATCCTGTTGTTTGTCGCCGCCAGGATGCCAAGCTCCGTAATTCTGCCGCCATACTCCATACGCCTTGAAAGCTCCCCTTCTTTTCCGATGGATTCGGCTGTCTTTGACATCTGTTTAAGCGGCTCCGCGATCTTTCTTGACATCACCAGCCCCGCTGCCAGGACAAGGAGCAGGAATACCGGAATGCTGGCATAGGAGATATATTTTACAAACTGGTATTTGCTGTCAATATTTTGCTTTTTAATAATGCAGCGGTTGTAAATAATATCTCCCGCCGCCTGGGTAAGAGTCCTGTTGACCCGGTCTATGATATAGTATTCGCCCTCATCCGCCTCCAGCATCCGAAGCCTCTGGCTTATATTTTCCTCGGCAAATTCCTTGCCTTTGGGGCTTTCACCCAAAAGCAGATTGCCTCTTTCCCCCAGAATCTGGAAGAACATGCCGTCATCCTCATATTGAAAGTCCTCATCCGGCTTTACGATCCCGTCTTCATAATGGACATTCCTGCTGTTTCTCGCCATCTCCCGAACCAGCGTGCTCTGTATGTCATAATAAATCACCCGATCCGCCAGGACGTTTACAAAAAGTGTCATCAGAAATGATACCGCCAGGATAAGGCCTATCAGGTACGTTATGATATATCTCGTTACAGATACTTTCTTTATTCTTCGCATTTTAACATATATCCTGTTCCGCGTATGGTGCAGATCATTTTTTCTTCAAAATCTTCATCAATTTTCCGGCGCAGATAGCGGATATACACATCCACAAGATTAGAACTGCCCTCCGACTGCAGTTTCCATATGTTGGATTCAATCTGCTCTCTTGTTACGATTATGTTTTTGTTTCTCACAAGATACAGAAGAACTGCGAACTCTTTTGGAGACAGGGTAATGGAAATGCCGTTTCTCGTTACCTCATGAGTATTATAATCTACCGTAAGGTCTCCGCACCGGTAGACGTTTTCCTGAATCTCCGGTTTCCGCCTTGTCATGACCTTGATCCTTGCCAGCAATTCTTTAAAGACAAACGGCTTTACGATATAGTCGTCCGCCCCCGTGTCAAGCCCCCTGACAATGTCTTCCGTATCGCCCCTGGCGCTCAAAAACAGCACCGGGGTCTGTTTCCCGGCAGCGCGCAGTTTCTTCAGCACCTGAAACCCGTCAAGGCCGGGCAGCATAATGTCAAGTATCACTCCGTCATAGTCTGCAAGCGTGAGGTAATCAATCGCCGCATCCCCGTCAAAGCAATAATCCACATTGTAGCCCTCTTTCTCCAGCTTGCTCACAAGTATATGGTTCATATCCTTCTCGTCTTCCACTACCAATAACCGCATTTTAACTGTTCACCTCGCCGCTTTTCTTTCTCCCCCGCAGTATAAGCCCTGCTGACACTATAATAGCCGCTCCTGCAAGCACCTGCGATACCGGAACCCCGGTATTGGGGATCAGGAGCTGGTCTGTCCTTAGCCCCTCGATCCATACCCGGCCAAGCCCGTATCCCAGGACATACAGGAGAAATACTTCTCCCTGGAATCTCTTATGCCGCCTGTACAAAAGAAGGAGGATAAGGAGCATAAGGCACCACAGCGATTCATAGAGATACGTGGGATGCACCTGGATATAGGACACGCCTTTCACAGTGTCCATATGCTCCCTCATAAGCTCCGTGACATCCGAGCTCCTGACCGCATCCAGCGGAAGGCGCATCGCCAAAAAACTGTCCGTATACTCCCCAAATGCCTCCCTGTTAAAGAAGTTTCCCCATCTTCCGATCATCTGCCCTGCCACAAGCCCGAGCACCGCCGTGTCAAACATGACCGGAGCGGACAGTTTCTTTATCTTTGAGAATACGAAGACCGTGATGACGGCTGCGATCACGCCTCCGTATATGGCAAGGCCTCCCTGCCGAAGATTTATAATGCTCAGCAGGTCTCCTTTATACATATCCCATGAGAAAGCTACATAATAGATCCTTGCACCTATCACTGAAAAGATAACGGCATAGATTGCAAAGTCATAATAGTCTTCCGGATTCTGCCCCGTCCGTTTTGCCTCGGCTGCGGCAATGAAAATCCCTGCCAGTATCCCGATACCGATAATAATGCCGTAAAATGCAATGTCAAAACCAAATACCGTGATATGGTCCCCTACCCCGGACAGCTTTATCCCAATGTTAGGGAACTCTATCGTCCTGTGCATCATCCCTTCACCTCATAATCCTACACATTGAACCGGAACAGCATGATATCGCCGTCCTGTACAACATAATCTTTCCCCTCCAGGCGCACAAGCCCTTTTTCTTTCGCCGCCGCATGGCTCCCGCATCCTGTCAGATGCTCATAGGACACTACCTCCGCCCGGATAAATCCGCGCTCAAAATCCGTATGGATCTTTCCCGCCGCCTGAGGCGCCTTTGTTCCTTTTGTTATCGTCCACGCGCGCACTTCCGGCTCCCCGGCGGTCAGATAGCTGATAAGCCCCAGAAGGCGGTAGCTCGCCTTGATCAATTTCTCAAGCCCTGACTCAGAAAGGCCCAGCTCCTCAAGAAACATCTTTTTCTCGTCGTCGTCAAGCTCTGCAATCTCCTGCTCAATCTGCGCGCACACCGCAAACACTTCACTCTCTTCTTTTGCCGCGTACTCTCTTACCCTGCACACGCCCTCATTGCCCGCGCCGTCATCGGCAAGTTCTTCTTCCGCTACATTTGCCGCATAGATGACCGGCTTATAAGTCAGGAGGTTATAGCTTTCCAGCCATTCTTTCTCCTCGTCATCTTCTGCGCCGGAAAATGTTTTCGCCAGACGTCCGTCTTCCAGATGCGCTTTGATCTTCTGCAAAAGCTCCAGCTCCTTTGCCGCCGACTTATCGTTTCTTGACACTTTCACAGTCTTTGCGATACGCCTCTCAAGAATCTCCAGATCGGAAAAGATTAGTTCAAAATTAATCGTCTCAATGTCGCGGAGCGGGTCAATGTTCCCGTCCACATGGACGATATTGCTGTCCTCAAAGCATCTCACTACATGGACAATGGCATCCACTTCCCGGATATTCGCAAGGAACTGGTTCCCAAGCCCTTCTCCCTTCGAGGCTCCCTTAACAAGCCCTGCAATGTCAACAAATTCTATCGCCGCAGGAATGATCTTTTTTGTCTGATACATCTCGCCAAGCACATTCAGCCTCTCGTCCGGCACTGTCACAATCCCCACATTCGGATCGATCGTGCAGAACGGGTAATTGGCCGACTCGGCCCCTGCTTTCGTCAAAGAATTAAACAATGTACTCTTTCCCACATTCGGGAGTCCCACGATTCCTAATTTCATATTTTATATTAACCTCCTTAAAACCGCATTAAAATCTCGAATCACCGTCTCTCGTTTCCATCAATATGACAATTCCGTCCGCAAACTCTATCTCAACCTGCTCATCCTCAATCTGGTTGCTGACGCACAGGCTGTCGTATGCCGTGAGGGCATGATTTCGGAGAGGATACCTGGCTCCTTGTATGTTGAAGCTGAAAACCTCCTGCCCAAGCGGGAACACGCTGAAATACGGTCCGTAAGTCTCCCCTTTTTTCAGCACCGTTTTTCCTCCTCCAATCAGCCGGATGCTATTCTGACGGTCAAGGATTCTTGCGTCGATGCCATGGTTGAACGGGATCGAAAGGCACTGCACATTTGCCCACAGATGGTCGAGCCTCCCGCCAGTCGCTCCCAGGATGAGGATCTCCTCGCTGCCGAGAGTCACCGCAAGGCGAATGGCAATTTCCGTGTCTGACGCGTCTTTCACCGGATTGAACTCCCGGATGGGAACCGCCGTCTCATTGCGGTAATAGTCCGCAACTTTCTGATCTACGCTGTCAAAATCCCCAACGATGTAATTGGGAATGATCTGATGCGTATATAAAAATTCCATGCCCTTATCCACGCCGATTACATAACAGGAGCTGTCTTCTTTAAGGACTGACAGGGCATATTCCTCATCAAGCTCACCGCCGCTCACAATCACAATCCTTTTACTCATAATCTTTCAATATCTCCATAAACTCTTTCGTATTTTTCATTGTATCCCCGCCGAATACCGCCGAGCCTGCAACGATGACATTAGCTCCGGCATCCAACACTTCCCTTGCATTGCTGTGATAGATTCCTCCGTCAACCTCTATATCTGTATCCAGCCCAAGCGCATCTGTCATTGTCCGCAGTGCCCGGATCTTTTCTAACGATTCCGGAATAAACTTCTGGCCGCCGAATCCCGGGTGTACGCTCATGACAAGCAGCATGTCTATGTCCGGGAGATATCTTTTTGCCTCCTCCGCTTTTGTGTCGGGGCAGATGGACAGCCCGGCCTTCATTCCGCTGCTCCTTATCTTTTTTATTGTTGCGTCCACATCCCCGCAGGCCTCCAAATGCACTGTTACGATATCTGCGCCTGCTCTTTTGAAATCTTCAATATACCGAATCGGCTCCTGCACCATTAGATGCGCGTCCATCACCTGTGATGTGGCGCCTTTAATTGACTGGAGCACAGGCATCCCAAATGAAATGCTCGGAACAAACATCCCGTCCATCACATCAAAATGGATATACTCCGCCCCGGCCTCCTCGGTAAGTTCCATCTCTTTTCCAAGCGTCCTGAAATCCGCCGCCAAAATGGACGGTGCCAAAATATATTTCATATCAGTACCTCCTCCTGTCCTTTATCTCCTGATACATCTCCATATAGCTTTTATAGCGCACTTCAGAAATTGCATTCCGCGAGAGCGCGTCCTTTACAGCACATCCTGGCTCATGCATATGGTCACAGCCGTGAAAACGGCATCTGCCTTCATACTCCCTGAACTCAGGAAAATATTGTTTCAGCTCTTCCTTCTCAAAATCATTGGCATACAGCGAGCTGAAACCCGGCGTATCCATAATATAGGAGCCGTCCTCTGTCACAAACAGTTCCGAATGTCTTGTAGTATGCTTTCCCCTCTCTATCTTACGGCTGATATCCCCGGTCTCCATCCTTGCCGCAGGCTGCAAAATATTGATGATGGATGATTTCCCGACGCCGGACGGCCCGGCGATAACGGTCGTCTTTCCTTTCAGCAGCTTCTTAAGCTCCCCGATGTTCCTGTCCTTAAGCGCACTTACAAAGACACATGGATAGCCGCAGCTTTCATAGGTTTTCGATATCATGGCTATCTGGCTGTCATCGGCAAGGTCTTCTTTGTTAAAACATAAAATGACAGGAATCTGTTTCCTCTCCATCATCACCAGGAACCTGTCCAGAAGATTGAAATGCGGGCTTGGCTTTGCTGCCGCAAACACTACCAGCGATTGGTCAATATTCGCCGCGGCAGGACGAATCAGCTCATTTTTCCTCGGAAGTATCTTAACAACATTTCCTGTCTTCCCTTCTTCATCCAGGACCTCGATCTCTGCCCTGTCGCCCACCAGCGGTTTTATCCTTTCCTTTCGGAACACGCCTTTTGCCTTACATTCATAAACACCGGATTCTACTACATGAATGTAGTAGAATCCGGCAATTCCTTTTACTATTTTTCCCTGTACGTTCTTCATATTATTGTTCCGGATCGTCATTTGGCACTGTCGGCTGTCCGTCTGTTCCGGTATTGTCCGGCGGTACCGGATCCGGCTGCCCAGGACCGCTGCTTATCCACACGGTGATAGTCGTTCCCTTCTTCACGCTCTTGCCTGCCGATGACCATCTGCATACTTTGCCAATCGCCTCGTCGCTCTCCTCTTCTCCTCCGTTCGCAGCCACAAGCCCGTAACTCTCCAAAAGGCTCTTTGCCTCCTGGTAAGTCTTGTTTCCAAGATTTGGAACTTTGACTTTTTCATCCGGTTTCTTGCCATTGCTGACCACAATCTTAATGGATGTTCCGGGCTCTACTTTCTTGCCAGCCTTTATACTCTGGGAGACGACTTTTCCTTTTGCCACCTTGTCGTCATATTCATATCCCACTTCTCCTACGACCAGCCCTGCATCGATAAGCTCTTTCTGTGCTGTCTCGTCCTTCTTCCCTACAACATTCGGAACCGTCTTCTTCTCCGAGCCTTTGCTGACCTTCATGATAATCTCAGTTTCCTCTGCCACCTCACTGCCGGCGGACGGTGTGGTCTCGATGACTTCGCCGGCTTTGCGGCTGTCGTCATACACGAAATCTGACGTTCCTACTTTCAGCCCTTTTTCTTCCAGAGCTTTCTGTGCTGCATCTTCGCTCATGCCGCTGACATCCGGAACCAGGACCTTCTCCGTCTTAAGCCCTGAGCTTATAATGACATTAATTGTCGTATTCTTCTTTACCGTCTCTCCTCCCGCGGGATCCTGTTTCGCTATCTGGCCTTCCCCGTATTTATCCGACTCTTCGCTGCCGGCAATGGTAATTCCAAGGCCGATTTTCTTATCTTTCAGCTCTTTCCTCGCCTCTTCTTCCGTCATTCCAAGAAGGCTCGGAACTTTCACTGTCTCATCCTTCTCCTCTACAAGAGATCCCTTCCCGAATGATGAAAAAACGCCTGCCGCCTTCCCGATGGCAAAGACTACAATAAATACTATAATCACGGCAACCACGACTGTCAGAATCCTCATAATCTTTTTCATTCCGGGATTCACATCCTGCGACTGCCTTCTCTTTCCGTCTCTTTCTTCCAGCTCGTCGTACTCGTCATCGTATTCGTCGTCATACTCATCGTCATAACGCCGGCTGCCATAACGCCCGTCTCCGTAATCGTCGTATTCGTCATCATACTCATCATCGTCGTAATTGCTGCGGATGTCATCAAGCTCGTCATCCGTGATAATAACCGTGTCCGCATTCCTGAGCGGAGGAATCACAACAAAATCACCGTCCGGGTCTGTGAGCGATCTCTTCAGGTCCCGTATCAGCTCGTCTGTGTTGGCATAGCGCCGTTCGCCATTTTTCTGCGTACACTTCAGTATGATCTGCTCTAAGCTGTAGGGAATGTCCTCCACATATTCAGACGGAGGAGTAATCTCTTCCTGAAGATGCTTAATCGCGATAGATACCGTCGAGTCTCCCTCAAACGGCAGTTTCCCTGTCGCCATCTCAAACAAAGTAATACCGACGGAATATATATCGCTCTTCACATCGCTGAATCCGCCTCTTGCCTGCTCCGGCGATGTGTAATGCACAGAACCCATGGCATTTGAACTGACCGTGTTGGACGTAGTAGCCTTCGCGATTCCAAAATCCGTGACCTTTATCTTCCCGTCCTTGGAGATGATGATATTCTGCGGCTTAATATCCCTGTGGATGATATTTGCCGCATGAGCCGAACCAAGGCCTGTACACATCTGTATCGCAATGCTGATAATCTCCTTGTGCGAAAGCCTTCCCTTTCTCTTTATATATTCTTTCAGGGTAATGCCCTCTACCAGCTCCATGACCATGTAGTAAAGGCCCCTGTCTTCGCCCGCGTCATATACGTTCACGACATTCGGATTCAAAAGCCCTGCCGCCGCCCGCGCTTCTGAGCGGAACTTCCGGACAAAATTATCATCCTCCCGGTATTCCTTTTTCAACACCTTAATGGCGACATACCGATTTAACATGGTATCCCTGCCCTTATAGACATCCGCCATGCCGCCCGCGCCAATCTTGCTCAGCACCTCATATCGTTTCCCAAGTATAATTCCACCCTTTACCATACATTCACCTCATCAGCCAGCGGCTCCGCCATAACGACCCCTATGTTATCTCTCCCGCCATTATTGTTTGCCTTCTCTATCAGCGACATCACAGCCTCCACGATATCCCTGGCTCCCTTTACAATGTCAAACATATCCTCGTCCTCAACCATATTGCTCAGACCGTCCGTGCACATCAGGATGATGTCGCCTTTCCTCAGTTGATACTCATATATGTCGGCCTCCACGCCTTCTTTAACTCCCATCGCTCTTGTAATTATATTTTTATCCGGGTGGTTCTTTGCCTCTTCCGCTTTGATTCCGCCCAGCCTTACCATCTCTTCCACCAGCGAATGGTCTTTGGATATCTGCCGTATCTTATCATTAATCAGATACAGGCGGCTGTCTCCTACATTGGAAAAGTACAGCGTATTCCCTATGACCGTAGCGGCCACAAGCGTTGTTCCCATCCCTTCCAGCTTTATATCCGTATTCGCGACTTTTATCAGTTCATGGTTCGCAATGCCTACAACGTGCAGAAGAATGTCCTCCGGCTTGTCAAGCTCAGTCTTCTCAAGCTCCCTGCACAGCACCTCAACTGTAAACTTTGAGGCGAAATCCCCTGCCTTATGTCCGCCCATACCGTCGGCGACCACAAGAAGATTGGGGAACGGCCCTATAGGCTTGTCTGTTACATACACGAAGTCCTGATTCACTTCTCTTCTTCTTCCCACGTCAGTCATTGCATATATTTTCATCTATTTCTCCTTCTCACTGCCAGCAAACTTCCTCCTGAGCTGGCCGCAGGCTCCGTCGATGTCAGAGCCTCTCTCCTTTCTAATAGTAACATTTATTCCGTTTTTTTCAAGTTTATTTTTGAATTGGAGGGCGTTTTTCCGGTTTGGTTTTTCAAAATCCCTCTCTTTAACAGGATTTACCGGTATCAGGTTCAGATGGCAGTTCCTTCCTTTCAGCATGGCTGAAAGCTCTCTTGCGTCCTCCTCCCGGTCATTGACGCCCTTAACCATGCTGTATTCAAACGTGATGCGCCTTCCCGTACTCTCAAAATACCTGTCGCACGCCTCAAGGACCTCCGAAAGCTCATACTTATTCGCCACCGGCATGAGCTGTTTCCTCTTTTCCTGGCTGGATCCGTGCAGGGAAAGGGCAAGCGTGATCTGCAATCCTTCCTCCGCAAGCTGCCGGATAGCCGGAACAATCCCGCAGGTTGACGCCGTAATGTTTCTCTGGCTGATGTGAAGCCCGTGGCTGTCACTGACCATACGGATGAATTTTACAAAATTACCATAATTGTCAAGCGGCTCCCCGGTTCCCATAACGACGATATTGGAAACACGCTCTCCTGTAATCCTTTGTATCTGGTAAATCTGCCCCAGCATCTCCGAAACCTCAAGATTCCTCTCAAGCCCTCCGATGGCTGACGCGCAGAACCTGCACCCCATCCGGCATCCCACCTGGGAAGATACGCATACGGAATTGCCGTAATTGTATCTCATCAGGACACTCTCTATCCTGTTCCCGTCGGCAAGCTCAAACAAAAACTTCTCTGTCGGATCGTTTCTTGAAATCTGCCTGGCTGCCGTCTTCATTTTTTTTATCTCATACTGCTCATTGAGCCTTTCCCGGAACTCCTTTGAAAGATTTGTCATCTGTGAAAAGTCTTCCGCAAGCTTTTCATGGAGCCAGCTATAAACCTGTTTCCCGCGAAAACATTTCTCGCCGATAGATTCCATCTCCAGGAGCAGTTCTTCGTAGCTGTATGAAAGTATATCTTTTTTATCCATTGCCGCAAGTTCCTCTTTTTTGAAATAACGCGATATAAAATCCATCCCCGCCGTTTCTGCCCGGGAAACGCTGCTGTTCCTTCAAAAGCGTAAACTCCGGGTATTCTTTCAAAAACCACCGTGCGTTTTCTTCATTTTCCTTTTTATTCACAGTACATGTGCTGTACACAAGCTTTCCTCCGGGCTTCACATACGCGCGAACCGTGCCAAGTATGTCTCTTTGCAGTTTTACAAGGTCATTTTGCATGGCGGGAGTCATCCTGTACTTCAGGTCTGTTTTCCTTCCCAGAACACCAAGTCCTGAGCACGGCAGATCCGCCAGCACGATATCCGCCGCGCCTTCCACCGTCTCGTCATAAACAGACGCATCCCATTGCTGAGCCTCTATGTTTGGCAGCCCGCTCCTTGCTATGTTTTCCCGCATTATCCCTACTTTATGCTCCGTCAGGTCACGGGCAATCACCCGACCGGATCCTTCAAGTTTTTCTGCCATGTGGATAGCCTTCCCGCCTGGCGCCGCGCATACGTCAATAACCACGTCTCCTATTTGGGGCTTTGCCCACTCGGCAACTTCCATGGAGCTTATATCCTGGACATAAAAATATCCCTTCCGAAAGCTTCCAAGCTTTGACAGGTAATCATATCCTTTTATATGCAGCGCATAAGGAATCTCTCTGTCTTCGGCCACCGATACTCCTTCGCTCTCAAGACTCCTCTTTATCTCTTCCTTTCCGGCTGCGCTTAAATTGCACCGGATGCAGGTATCCCGCTCTTCTAAAAATGCCGCTCCCATCTCCCGGACGGCATCTTCTCCATACGCGTCCGACCATTGCCTTACAAGCCATTCCGGCAGGGAGTAGCGAACGGAGAAATATTCTGCCCCCTCCTCTTCCCCGGGGTAAGAAATGCTGTCGATATTGCGGCCGATATTCCTGAGCACGCCATTCACAAAGCCTTTAAGGCTTGCAAATCCCTTTTTCTCTGCAAGTTTCACCGACTCATTGCACACTGCCCGGTCCGGGATGCTGTCCATGTATTTCATCTGATAGACCGCGCTCCTGAGTATCAGGCGGATAACCGGTTTCATCTTATTTACTTTCACTTTTGAAAACTGATTGATAATGTAATCAATCTCTATCATACGCTCAAGCGTGCCCTCCACCACCCTCGTGATGAATGCACGCTCCTGTTTCTCAAGATACAGATATTTGTCAAGCACATTTTTCAGTGCTATATGGCTGTATTCCCCGTCTTTCGTAATGAGGAGCAGCGTCTCCAGCACTATCTCCCTCAAATTCACTGAACCTGACATTCACTGTCCTCCCTGCTTTGGCCGTCAGTCATTTCTCCGATTTGCCAAAAGAACAATCCGGAGAAGCTGTAAGATTGCGGATGCCGCTCCCGCAACATATGTGAGCGCCGCTGCTTTCAGCACTTTTTTTGTATCCTTCACTTCGTCCTCATAAAGAATCCCCGTGCTGCCAAGGATTTTAACTGCCCTTCCAGACGCATTGAACTCCACCGGCAGCGTCACGATCTGGAAAAGCACCGCAAGAGAAAACGCCAGGATTCCCAGATTCAGCAAAAGAGCAGACATCCCGCTGTTCATGAAAAGTCCAATCAGGATCAGAGGCCAGGCTATGCTGCTGCCGAAATTCGCAATGGGAACCAGGCTGCCCCTCACTGCAAGCGGCACATACCCTGTCTCATGCTGGATCGCATGACCGCACTCATGAGCTGCTACCCCGATGGCAGCAACTGAATTTGAATTGTATGTCGCGTCGGACAGCCTCAATACTTTCCTCCTCGGGTCATAATGGTCTGTCAGGTTGCCCGGCACATGCTCCACCCTCACATCCCGGATGCCCGCGCTGTAAAGGATCCTCTCGGCCGCCTCTCTCCCTGTAAGCCCCGAACGGCTCCGCACCCTGGAATACCGGTTAAACGTCGCATTCATCTTCGCCGATGCGACCATGCATATGATAACTCCGATCAGCACAAGCATATATGTGCTGTCAAAATACATTGGATAAAACATAAAAATTCCTCCTGTCTGGCATAGTCTTATTTATTATACATCAAAACAGGAGAAAATAGCAGGTTTTCACACAATTTTAATGAATCCAATATGATTCTATCACAAATAAAGAAAAAGCGCAATTTCCCGCAATTACAGCTGTCTGAAAGTTTCGCCCTCCCGGAGCCTGCAGCCCCGCAGGAAAGCCGCCGCGTCCATCTTCTTTTTCCCGGGGAGCTGGAGCTGCGTTATCCTGAGCGTTCCCTCCCCTGTCAGGACGAAAAAGCCGTCCTTTTCCACCCTTACGACAGTTCCCGGCACACCCGCAGATTCCGCCTTATCCGGCGCGCACGCCTGAGCCCCCCAGATCTTTACGGTCCTTCCGTTCCAGTCCGTATATGCGCCCGGCCATGAATTTAACCCGCGCACAAGCCTCTCGATAGATACAGCCGGACGGCTCCAATTGATGTTCCCCATCTCTTTATCCAGCATCTTTGCATATTCTGTCGGGCTTTCCCCCTGTTTCACGGGGATGACGCTGCCTTCTTCCAGCTCCTTAAGCGTCTTTACGCAAAGTTTCGCCCCTGCGTCCGCAAGCTTGTCATGCAGGCTCTCTCCTGTCTCTTTTTCATCCAGCGGGATTTCCGCCTTGAGCAGCATATCGCCCGTGTCAAGCCCCTCGTCCATCTGCATAGTAGTAACCCCGGAGACTTCCTCCCCGTTGATGACCGCCCACTGTATCGGCGCTGCCCCGCGGTATTTGGGCAGCAGAGACGCATGCACGTTGATGCACCCGTAAGGGGTCATGCCAAGGACTTCCTTTGGCAGTATCTGCCCAAAGGCAATCACCACCATCACATCCGCATCATATTTCCTCAGTTCGGCAATGCAGTCCGGCTCCCTGATTTTTTTTGGCTGGAATACCGGGATCCCAAGCGCAAGAGCCTCCTCCTTTACCGAAGGGAACTGCACCTTTCCTCCCCTTCCTTTGGGTTTATCCGGCTGGGTCACGGCAAGGACGACTTCATGCCCCGCCTCTGCAAGCGCATGGAGCGTTCCTACGGAAAAATCCGGGGTTCCCATAAATATCACTCTCATCTTCTAATCCTCCGCAGGCTCTACGTCATGCAGGCCGCCCTCTACAAGATTTACATACAGCTTTCCGTCGAGATGGTCGATCTCATGGCAGAGCGCGCGGGCGAGGAGTTCTTCTCCCTCGATGACCGTCTCTTCCATATCCTCCGT
Source organism: uncultured Dorea sp. (assembly GCA_910578455.1). Taxonomy (GTDB): domain Bacteria; phylum Bacillota; class Clostridia; order Lachnospirales; family Lachnospiraceae; genus MD308. The sequence continues at coordinate 34,758 of CAJTQA010000021.1, read as the reverse complement.
CAGTGTCCTCACCTTTACATGGTTCGGCCTTGTCACGACCCCTGCCTTTCCCGGAACGCTAAGACATCCTTCTTCTCCCGTCTGCTCCCCGTCCTCCTTGATCACCTCCGGGTTGATGAGCACGATAGGGCCGTCGCCTATGTCAACAACTGCGATTCTCTTGAGAATCCCCACCTGAGGCGCGGCAAGCCCGACGCCCATCCCTTCGTACATCGTATCCAGCATGTCATTAATCAGTATCTTTGTACGCAGATTCATCTTCGTAACTTCCTTGCAACGCTTTGACAGCACCTCGTCGCCGATTTCACGGATTTTCCTTATTGCCATAATAAATTCTCCTTTATTAAAATATTCCCATAGGGTTAAAGTCAAACTGTATCCTCAGGCTGTTAAACCCTGTATTTATCTCTATATACTGCTCCATCAGGTCTTTTTGCCTGATAAGCTCTTCCTTTCTTTCGCACTTTAAGTATATGACCCTGCGATACTCGTCTTTTACTTTTCCGATATACGGGCTTGCCGGCCCTATGATATCCAGGCTTTTTTTTCTGTCCGCCCGGGCGGCGAACTCTTTTAAATACGCTGCCCCAAGCTCCAGATGCTTCTCCTCCGTACCCGTCATGAGCACCGCCAGAAGATGGCTCGCCGGAGGATATCCCATCAGCTGCCTGTACCGCATCTCCTCCGCATAGAACCCCTCGTAATCCTGCTCTGCCGCCATACGGATGCTGTAGTGCTCCGGGCTGTACGTCTGGATCACCACCTCGCCGCGCAAAAAGCCTCTCCCCGCTCTTCCCGCCGCCTGCGTCAGAAGTTCAAAAGTCCTCTCCCCGGAACGGTAATCATTGGAATAAAGCGACATGTCCGCCGCCAGTATGCCCACCAGCGTCACATTAGGAAAGTCATGCCCCTTGACGATCATCTGCGTACCGATCAGTATGTCCGCCTCCCCGTTGGAAAATGCGGACAATATCTTCTCATGACTGTCCTTTCGTTTCGTCGTATCCATGTCCATACGCAGAACAGCCGCCTGCGGAAATTCTCGTCTCACAAGCTCTTCTATCTGCTGAGTCCCGGCTCTGAATCCGCCGATATGCCCTGAACCGCAGGACGGGCAGACGTGCACTGCAGAAGTTTCGTATCCGCAGTAATGGCAGATCAGCCTGCCGCCTTTATGCTCCGACAGCGATACATCGCAATGAGGACATTTTACTACATATCCGCAGGACCTGCAACAAACAAATCCTGCATATCCCCTGCGGTTCAAAAACAGCATGCTCTGCTGCCCTTCTCTAAGCCGCTTCCTTATAAGCTCCTTTAGCCGCCCGCTCAAGATAGAGCGGTTGCCGCCCTTTAATTCTTCCCGCATATCCTCCACATATACTTTCGCAAGCTCCTGCCCCGCCGCCCGCTCTTTCAGCGGGAGCAGCGTCGCAAGCCCTGCCCTGCAGCGGCAGAATGCCTCCAGCGACGGCGTCGCCGAGCCAAGCACTACGCTTGCCCCTTCTAAGGACGCCCTCTTTTCCGCCGTCTCCCTGGCATGGTATCTTGGAGTCTGCTCGCTCTTGTAAGTAGATTCATGCTCCTCGTCCACCACAATAAGGCCCAGGTCACGAAACGGAGTGAAAAGCGCGGAGCGGGGGCCGATCATCACATCCACCTCTCCCCGTTTCACCCTCTCCATCTGGTCGTACCTCTCCCCCGCCGACATCCGGGAATTCAGGATGGTCACCCGGTCTCCAAAGGTTCCGTAAAAGCGCAGGACGGTCTGGTATGTGAGGGCAATCTCCGGGATCAGCACGATAGCCTGCCTCCCCTGCCCTACCACCCGGCGAATCATCTCGATATAGACTTCCGTCTTCCCGCTTCCGGTAACGCCGTAAACCAGATATGTTCCATACTTCCCTCCCCGGTAATCCTCCCAGAAACGCCTGATTGCCTCCTCCTGCTCTCGATTAAAGCCAACCGGCTTTTTTTCTGTTATTTGATACCGTACCGGATTGCGGAACGCCTCTTCCGACTCCAGGCGGAGGATCCCCTGCTCCTCCAGCGTGCGGACAACCGGAAGCGTTACGTTTAACTTCTTCACAACAAGCTCATAGTCCTGCTCCGGCTGCTCTATAAGCCCCGCCAAGAGGCGCGCCCTCGCTTTCTGGTTTTTATGGAGATACTCCTCAAGTTTCCTCTCAGCCTCAGCCTTTCCGACAAGGAGACGCACCTTTCGCCTCACCCTCGCCTTCTCCTTGCGCTTGATAGGCAGGACCGTCTTCAGCGACTGGATCATCGTGCCCCCGTACTGCTCCTTCATCCATGCCGCCAAAGCCACTAGCTTTGACTCGATGGCGACGCTTTTCTCTGCTTTCCTGGATACCGGCTTTATCTTTTCCGGGGGATAGTCCGCCTTTTCAGAGAATGACACCACATAGCCGGATATCTCCCGGTTTCCTTTCCCAAACGGCACGATTACCTCTGTTCCCACAGAAAGCTCCCCTCTTAATTCAGAGGGGATAAAATACTGGAATATCTTATCGAGTTTTTCATGTGTAATATCTACAATAACATCTGCATACATCCGTAAATCTTCTATCTTCCTTCCGCGATTTCCCTCAGGGATTCCTGTATCAGCACTCTGTCGTCCATGTCATGCTTCACGCCCTCAATCTCCTGATAGGTCTCATGCCCCTTCCCGGCAATCACGATAACGTCCCCCGGCTGCCCGTTCGCTATAGCATATTTTATCGCCTCTTTCCGGTCGCAGATGTCAATATATCTTCCATCTGTCTTTTTGATCCCGGCGATAATGTCGTCAATGATATCCTGGGGCTTTTCAAATCTCGGGTTGTCGGACGTAATGACCGTAAAATCTGCAAGCCTTCCGGATACCTCCCCCATTTCGTACCTTCTCGTCCTAGAGCGGTTCCCGCCGCACCCGAACACAGATACGATACGCCCCGGGTTATAGTCTCTCAGCGTGTTGAGAAGGCTTTCCAGCGCCATCGCATTGTGGGCATAGTCAATCATCAGGGCAAACTCATCGGACACCTTCACCATCTCGATTCGCCCCCTCACCTTCGCCACCTTGAGCGCCGCCTTTATATTTTCCGCCGGAACGTTAAAATGCCTGCACACCGCAATGGCCGTCAGGGAATTATAGACGCTGAATTCCCCCGGGATGTCTATCTCCACGTCAAAGTCCATAAGCCCTGACACATGGTAATTCACCCCGAGATATCCCGGTTTCGAAATATGCCGGATATCCACAGCCCGAAGGTCTGCCTTTTCTGACTGCCCGAAAGTCTCCACCTTGCATGCCGCACCCGCAAGCACATCCTCATACCACCTGTCGTCCACATTGGCAATGCCGAGCCTGCACTGCTTAAAGAGCAGGCTCTTGCACCTCTTATAATCCTCAAAATCTTTATGCTCATTAAGCCCGATATGGTCCTCCCCCAGATTTGTAAAGATGCCGATCTCAAAGGGGATTCCCGCTGTCCGGTGAAGCATAAGCCCCTGGGAGGACACTTCCATCACCACGCTGTCGCATCCTGCCTCCACCATCTCAGCAAAATACTTCTGGATCAGGTAGGACTCCGGCGTTGTATTATTTGCCGGAATCACCTTATCTCCCACAATCGCCTCTATCGTTCCGATAAGCCCTACCTTATGGCCCACTCCTTCAAGGATGGACTTTATCATGTAGGTCGTCGTCGTCTTCCCTTTCGTGCCGGTAATGCCGATCACTTTTAATTTGTCTGCCGGATAGCCGAAATAAGCTGCGGACATAAGCGCCAGCGCATACCTGGTATCGGCAACCTTTATGACCGTCATGCCCTCCGGCGCCTCCACATCCTTCTCAACGATTACCGCCGCCGCGCCTTTCTTTGCCACATCTTCGATATAGTCATGACCATCCGAGTTGGCCCCGGCGATACATACGAACACGCTCCCGTCGCATACCTTGCGGGAATCGTTGGCCAATTCCGTCACGGATATCCCGTCGCTCCCTTCTGCCACATCATATTGTAAATGCTCCAACAACTGAGATAATTTCATAAACTGTGCCTCCTGACTCATTTATATTCAGACTGTTTTACTTTCTTTCTCTTACACCGTCTTTAAGTTTATCATAATCCAAATAAAATTAACAGTATACAGCAATAGTTTTCTCGCCATTCTTCCAAAAATATGTTATGATTTATCTTAACGACAAAGAAAGGGGAATGACCAATGAAAGCTTATGAAAGACTTTTAAAGTACGTTGTCGTGCGTACACCCAGCGATGAGAACAGCGAAACAGTTCCATCCTCCCAGTGCCAGTTTGACCTGGGGAAAATCTTAGAGGCAGAGATGAAGGAATTAGGCCTTAAGGACGTGCATCTGGACAACCAGTGCTATCTGTACGGCAATCTCCCGGCTACAGAAGGCTTTGAAGACAAACCCGCCATTGGATTTATCGCCCACATGGATACTGTCGCGGATTACTGCGACCACGACATCAAGCCTGTGATCACCGAAAATTACAGCGGCGAGGCTATGGAGATCGCCGACAGCGGGCTGATCCTTGACCCGGCTACATTTCCGCACCTTAAGAGCTTGAAGGGGCGCACCCTTATCACAAGCGACGGCACCACCGTCCTGGGCGCTGACGACAAAGCCGGCGTTGCCGAGATCCTGACCATGATCGAGCGTGTTCAGTCAGAAAACATCCCTCACGGAAAGCTCTGCGTCGCATTTACGCCGGACGAAGAGATCGGAACCGGAGCAGCTCACTTCAATGTTGAAGAATTCGGCGCCGACTACGGCTATACTATGGACGGGGATACAGAGGGCGAGATACAGTATGAGAACTTCAACGCATGCAAGGCATGCTTTGACATCAAAGGTTTCAGCGTCCACCCGGGCTCCTCAAAGGACACCATGATCAACGCTTCCTTAGTCGCTATGGAAATTAACAATATGCTCCCCGGATGCGAGACCCCGAGGGGAACAGAAGGTTACGAAGGGTTCTACCATCTGGTAAGCATGACCGGCGAGTGCGCCTGTGCACAGCTTAACTACTTTGTCCGCGACCATGACAGCTCTCTTTTTGAGGCGCGCAAGAAAACGCTCCGCCTGATTGAAAAGGATCTTAACGAAAAGTGGGGAGAAGGAACCGTTACCCTCACGATCACGGACCAGTACAAAAACATGGCTGAGATCATCGCCGGATGCATGCACCTTATTGACAATGCAAAGACTGCCTGCGAATCTGCTGGAGTAGAGCCTCTCGTCATCCCGATCCGCGGCGGCACAGACGGCTGCCAGTTAAGTTTCAAGGGGCTGCCATGCCCGAACCTTGGAACCGGCGGACATGCATACCACGGGCCATATGAACATATCACCGTAGAAGGCATGGACAAGAGCGTAGACGTGATGATGGAGCTTGTAAAGCTGTACGCAAAATAATCATCCCTTTTTGAAACGCAAAAAAGCAAGGTGCAGGCACCCGATATGCGGAATGCCTGCACCCTGCCTTTTGCATCTCTCTGCTTATATCTCTTCTTTAAACCCTTCCCCCAGCACTTCATTAGATTCCATAATGATCGTAAATGCTTTCGGGTCAACCTGATGGGCGATTTTCTTAATGGTATACATCTGCTTATTATTGCAGGCGCACATTACCACCGCTTTTTCTTTCTTGGAATAGCTGCCGATGCCCTGTAGTATCGTAGAGCCTCTGCCAGAATACTCGTCTATATGCTTCGCCACTTCGTCTCCCCGTTCCGTGACGATCAGCGTCATCTTGCCCTCGTCAATTCCGTACATGATCTTATCCATGACAATCGCCATCAGGTATGTCACGATGACACCGTATATAAAGCCGTCAATATCCTTAAATACAAGCAGGCTCCCTGCTACGATAGTCAGCATGTCAAGCCCAAACGTAATCATCCCCAGGGAAATGTGCGGTTTCACCTTCTTAATCGACATTGAGATGAAATCCTGCCCCCCGGTGGAAGAGCTACGCATAAAGATCATGGCATACCCGATGCCGCATAAGATTCCCATGCAGAGCGCCGCAAGGAAACGCTCCCCTTCATACACCGGGAACATCGGAGCCACATAATCAATAAAAACGGAAGAAATTATCGTCGTCTTCACTGACCGGAAGAAAAACTTCTTCCCCAAAAATTTATAGCAGAATATCGCTACCGGTATATTTAACAGGATGGTCCCGACTCCTACCGGTATGCTCAGCAGATGATACATAATAATCGCAATCCCCGAAAATCCTGCCACTGGGAAGTTTGCGCTCATTGCAAAATTGTAAATGCCAACTGCGATGATGATGCTGGCAGCAACATCCACCAGAAGGTCGATCCCCAGCTCTTTCCAATTTATCTTTCTCATAAAAACCTCCTTATACCGTATCTTCCGCGCCCTGAAAATGTGTACGCCTCATTTTCAGATGCCTGACAACAAAAGAACAGCTGCAAACTATAAAAAATATAATTCGCAACTGCTCTTCTGATTCTCTAGTATATCCGTGAAACTCGAAATTGTCAAGAAATACGCGCAGAAAGTTTTCCGTCTTCCGCATCAATCTCTATGGTGTCCTCCGCGTGAACCCCGCCCTCAAGCATCAATTTCGCCGCCAGTGTCTCTACATGTTTCTGGAGATAGCGCTTTAACGGCCTTGCCCCATATGTCGGGTCATATCCTCCTTCCACAATTGCATTCTTCGCCCTTTCCGTCAGGGAAATCTGTATCTCCCTGTCGGCCAGACGTTTATTGACATCTTCTACCAGCAGGCCAATGATGGAATAAACATCCGTCTTCGTCAGCGGCTTGAATAAGATCGTCTCATCCAGGCGGTTCAAAAACTCCGGACGGAAATGATTTCTTAAGTCCGCCATGACGGCGCCTGACGCCGCATCACTGATATTCCCCTCCCCGTCGATTCCCTCCAGAAGATAGGAGGAGCCGATATTTGACGTCATGATCAGGATCGTATTCTTAAAATCAACCGTCCTGCCCTGGGAGTCCGTAATCCGCCCGTCGTCAAGCACCTGCAAAAGCACATTGAACACATCCGGATGCGCTTTTTCCACCTCATCAAAGAGAACGACAGAATATGGCTTTCTGCGAACCGCCTCCGTAAGCTGTCCTCCCTCATCGTACCCCACATATCCCGGAGGCGCTCCGATAAGCCGGGATACGGAATATTTCTCCATATATTCACTCATGTCGATGCGGACCATATTGCTCTCGTCGTCAAAAAGCTGGCTGGCTAACGCCTTGGCAAGCTCCGTCTTCCCTACGCCTGTAGGGCCTAAAAACAGGAAGGAGCCAATCGGCTTTGTCGGATCTTTGATCCCCGCCTTGGAACGGATAATGGCCTCCGTCACTAGCCCAACGCCCTCATCCTGCCCGATAACCCTCTTATGGAGCTCATCCGCCAGGTTGAGCGTCTTGCTGCGCTCGCTCTCATTTAACTTCGCAACCGGAATGCCCGTCCAACGGGAGACAATCTTTCCAATCTCCTCGTCCGTCACGCTCTCGTGCACTAAAGACAGGTCTTCGTCCTTAACCTTCTCCTCTTCTGCCGCCAGCTGTTTCTGAAGAGCCGGGAGCCTGCCGTACTGGAGCTCCGCTGCCCTGTTCAGGTCGTATTCCTGTTCTGCCCGCTCGATGTCTTTCCCGATCTTCTCAATCTCTTCACGGAGTTTTTGCACACGCTCCACATCAATCTTTTCATTATCCCACTGCGCTTTCTTTCCGGCAAATTCCTCCCTGAGCTCCGCAAGCTCCTGCTGCAAGTGCTCCAGGCGTTCTCTGCTCAGCCGGTCGTCCTCTTTCTTAAGCGCCGCCTCCTCAATCTCCATCTGCATGATCTTCCTCTGCAGCTCGTCAAGCTCTGTCGGCATCGAATCAAGCTCTGTCTTAATGAGGGCGCACGCCTCGTCCACAAGGTCTATGGCCTTGTCCGGCAAAAACCGGTCGGAAATGTAGCGGTCAGAGAGAACCGCCGCCGCCACAAGCGCGCCGTCCGTTATCTTCACCCCGTGGAACACCTCGTACCGCTCCTTAAGGCCCCGCAATATAGATATGGCATCCTCCACCGTCGGCTCGTCAACCAGCACCGGCTGGAACCGCCGCTCAAGAGCCGCGTCTTTCTCAATATACTGCCGGTATTCATCGAGCGTCGTAGCACCGATGCAGTGCAGCTCGCCTCTTGCCAGCATAGGTTTCAGCATATTGCCCGCATCCATGGCTCCGTCCGTCTTGCCTGCTCCCACGATGGTATGCAGCTCGTCGATAAACAGGATGATCCGCCCGTCGCTTTTCTTCACTTCCTCCAGGACTGCCTTCAGCCGTTCCTCGAACTCTCCCCGGTACTTCGCACCCGCCACCAGCGCCCCCATATCCAAGGAAAATACCGTCTTCTCTTTTAATCCCTCCGGCACGTCTCCTTTCACGATACGCTGCGCCAGCCCTTCTGCCACCGCCGTCTTGCCAACTCCTGGCTCTCCGATGAGCACCGGATTATTTTTCGTCTTCCGGGAAAGGATGCGGATGACGTTCCGAATCTCTGCGTCGCGCCCGATGACCGGATCCATCTTCTGCTCCCTCGCACGCTCCACAAGATCCGTGCCGTATTTGCTCAGCGTATCATAAGTGTCCTCCGGATTGTCGCTCGTCACACGCTGGTTGCCCCTGACGGTGGAAAGCGCCTGCAAAAATCCCTCCCGGCTGATTCCGGTCTCGCGGAAAATATTCTTCATCTCTTTATTGGCATATTTCAGCATGGAAAGGAAAAGATGCTCTACCGATACATACTCATCCCCCATCTGCTTTGCCTCATCCTCCGCATATACGAGGACATTATTAAGATGCCGTCCTACATGCTGCTGCCCGCCCTGCACCTTCACAAGCTTTCTTAAAGCCTCCTCCGCACGGCTGATTACCGCACTGCCATTGAGGCCCATCTTCTGCATCAGTTTCAGGATCAGGCTGTCGTCCTGGGTGAGCAGGGCGTACATGAGATGCTCCTGCTCGATCTCCTGGTTGCCGTAGTCCATGGCAATGCGCTCGCACTGCTGGACAGCCTGGATGGATTTCTGCGTAAATTTATTAATATTCATAACATTGCCTCCTTCTTGACATGCTATCCTGTGTTTCCTCTTGTTCTATCAAGACTATAACACTTATTGTTAGCCATGTCAAGCATCGAGTGCTACCCAAAATATCAAAACGCCGCATAAGGCGTCTTTTTAAGACTTCTTATGCGGCATAGCCTAATGAAAAAAATGAATCTATAACAAATTATTTCACACTGCTTCTGTAACCTGTTTTTTTGAGTATTTTCTTATAAGCAGTTTTCTTTCCCTTCGGCGTCTTGATGACAGGTTTCTTTGCAATGCTCTTGAATGCGTTCTTTCCGATTGATTTAATCTTCTTGGACTGAATCGTAACCTTCTTTAGTTTCTTGCATCCGTAAAATGCATTTTTCCCAATCTTCGTCACATTCTTCGGAATGGTGACAGATGTAAGTTTCTTGCAGTTCTTGAATGAAGAAGTGCCGATCTCTGTCACGGAAGACGGAATCGTTACCTTCGTCAGTTTTGTACGCCCTGAGAACGCATTGTTTCCAACCTTTGTCACTTTATAAGCAACACCGTTTATCTTTACAGAAGATGGAATCGTTACCTTTTTCGCCGACTTGCTGGCAGACTTGTAGGCTACTGTCTTCTTAGAAACATTCGTTACATAGAATGTTCCTGCACTTGTCTTTGCCGTTGTTCCGACTTTCACGGCGCTCGCTGACGGATTCTGGCTGTTTTCTGACGCGGCCTTCTCCCACTTTGCATACAATATAATATTGCTCATTACCGGCTCTGCCCCATTATATGCTTTTGTGAAGTTCTTATCCGAATACCATCCGATAAACTTATATCCTGCCCTCACAGGAGTCGGCAGCGTTCCTAAAGCCTTGCCGTGATATACCTTGCTGTCTGCGATGTTTGCATCGCCGTATGACACAAAGCCTACCGTATGCTCGCTCTCATAAATGACCAGTTCTGCCCTTACATTTACAGATGTCGGGCTAGACCCTGCCACGTCATTGATCTTGTAATTGCCCACACCTGTTCCATCAGCTTCAAGATCCACTGATACAATGTATTCTCCCGGGTTCAGGGATTTAACAGAGTTTTTAATCACTTTCTGGGTCTTATCGTTCTTCTCGTATAATTTCCACTCTTTTTCCTCTACCGTAACCCCATCTGCCTCCAGGAAATCCGCGCCTGTAATCGTCCGTTTCGGAAGGCCTTGGCCCTTTATAATCTCAAGGTTCTCTACTCCAAGCGTAATTTTCTTCGGCTCAACCTTTATATTTGACGTTGCAGTCTGCACATCGTCTTTTGCAGGAGTAAGGCTTGTAAGGCCGGAAAGCTTATAATCCTTCTTATAGTTATCTTTCAGTTCCACATTTACCACTACCGGCTTGCCCGAAGTTGTCTCAAAATAACCGTTCTGGAATCCGCTGGATCCATTCTTATAGTCGCTCACTGTAATCGCAACCTTATCATTGATTGCTTTTGCTGCTCTTTTTTCATCTGTTGTGCTGTTCTCAGCCGCCGCGTACTCAAATCCTGTAAGCTTATCAAACTTGTCTCCATGGACGATCTCTTTATTGAGAGCTTTAATCTGTGCTGTCGCGAGAGCCACCGTCTGTTTTGCAATCTCACATTTAAGATTGGCATTTGTCAGGATTACCGTATTATTTCCGTCTTTTACCTTTACTTTGAAGGCATAAGCACCGGCATTTGCGCTCTTGTCTACAGTAATCACAAAGTTCCTTCCGTCAGCGCTTATCTTCCCGCTTATCTTCCCGCTTACCGCGCTTGTCACATCTGCCCCGTCTTTCTCAACAGCAAGTGACATCTCTGCCTTGTCCGAGGCATTATTGACCGGAACTGTATACTCAACATCTGTTTTGAGCTGCCCATACTCCGCAGGCGTGTAGGATGTGCCTCCGTCATACTTCACAGCAATCTGGCCCATTGCAATCTCAGAAAACGCAATGTTTATCTTCTTGCTGCTCTTAACCGGCTGCTCTTTATAAAATGCCATGTCGTCTTTCGTTGCAGTCTCAGCAAATCCTGCGCTCACTTCACAAGAATATTCGCCAGCATCTGTTGTAGCCACTTCCAATGTCTCGGCATTTGCTCCATTTATCTTTGTACCATTTTTATACCACTGGTACTTCACATCATAAACCCTTCCTTTTACATCACCAGCAATTGCAACAGACCATTCATCAATTGCTTTCAATGTGAGCGGCCCGCCTTTGCCGTCATTGCTGACGCCTCCTGCCGCATCGGCATATGTGCTGTCAGCCCCGCTCTTTAATTTCCACTGAATTCCAACTTCATTCATGACCGGAGCTGCGACATCAAAGGATACGTCTTTATATGCATCTTTCTCCGCAATCTCGAAGTTCGCCTGATGGGCGCTGGCTACCGTTGCCTTTATTTTAAGCTTATTGATGCCCTTCGCTAATGTATCACTATCTGCAAGGCTCGTCTTATCTTCTTTGCAGAGCGAGAACTCCGCTTTGCCGTCATTGCCTGCCGCTGCAGACACTTCAAGCGCTTCCGTGATCTTTCCTCCTTCTATTGCCTTCGATGCATCTTTTATCTTTATCTCCGGCCACTCGATTTTATCAATCACCTGTTTCCTGACGTTTACTGTATAATCTTTCTCACATGTTGTTTCACCCTCAGACATTGAAATCCCGTCAATCGTATCGTCGCCTGCAAATTCATACCCTGGATTCAGCTTGAACGTAACCGTTACCTCCACGTCGTTCCCTGCACCGCTCACTGCCGTTTCGTCTACGCTGAACGTGCCGTAACTGCTTGAGCCGCTCTTTAAATCGTCGCCCCAGTAAGTCTTGTTCGTGCCTTCGCCGTTGAACGTCTTGTCCGTTAATTCCGGCCATTTGGTGCTCTCAAAAACTGTCGCCGGCGCTATCGCCTCAACAACTTCAAACTTCACCTCAAACTCTGCATAAAATAATCCGCCGTCCTGCTCCCAGCCATTTCCGGCATCTACGACTTCTTTCCCGCATGTATACCTTAATCTAGCCGTGTTGTCCCCGCCTCTTTTCAGCGCATCACCGCCATTCAGAAGTTTCCATCCGCTGCTTACTTTGATGACGTCTCCTACGGTAGCTGCATTTTCCCTTTTCTTTACCTTCGCATCTGCTGCCGCCTCTTCTAATGCCGCCTTTACGACTTTTGTACTCTCATCAGGATCCACCGCCACAGTAAGATCGGCTTCATCTTCCGCAGCTCTTGCCGCCGCTTCAACAGTGACTGGCGCACCTGCAATCTCCGCAACAACACCGGTATTAGGCAGTGCCAGTGCCGCAGCCAAGATAAGCGCCATTACTTGTCTTCTCTTCATTTTACATTCCTCCTGTATTTTATATGGATTATGTCGAACGTGCCACGCACTATTTCACAAAGTATACTTTTTGAAACAGGTATATTTCCAGGAGCACGCATTTTTCTGGAGAAAGCATAATGAAATGCATTTATTGTTCCCTATGCCTCTGAATATGGGATTTTTATGCATCAAACAGATTTTTTTAGGCACAAAAAAAGCAGAGCAAAATGCTCCGCAGTATGGCAACTAAAAATGTCGCACAAAGTATACCTTGTGCGACACTACAAAAATTCTACCTCAATTGCCATTATTTGTCAATCCCTTAAACTATAATTTTTATTTTTACTCCTATTGCTGACGGTCGTCACCCTGCTTTAACATATTCTCCCTGCATCTCCGGTAAAAGGTCGTATGGCTCATCTTAAGCACTTCTGCTGCCTTGCGGATCGACATCTCTCCCTTTTTCCAGGATTCATAATAGATTTCAAATCCTTCCGGTTCCTTAAGCCTCTCGCATCCAAAGTGCACTCCCCTCGCTTTGGCGGCAGCAATTCCCTCTGCCTGCCGCTCTTTGAGAAAGGTTCTCTCCGTCTCCGCCACATATGCCAATATCTGCAGCACCAAATCTGCTATAAAGACCCCGGTAAGGTCTCCATGGCCCGAGACAGTATTCAAAAGCGGCATGTCTATAACCTGAATGTCCGCGCCTATCTCTTTTGTTATCTTCCTCCACTGCTCTAAAATCTCGCCGTAGTTACGCCCGAGCCTGTCTATGCTCTTAATGACCAGCAGGTCTTTCCCCTTAAGTTTCAATAACAACCTGCCATATTCCGGGCGCAGGAAATCTTTTCCGGATATTTTATCCAGATAGATGTTCTCCCTGCTGACCCCGTGGTGTTCCAGTGCAATATACTGCCTGTCTGGGTTCTGTTCTTTCGTAGATACTCTTATGTAGCCATATTTCATATCTTATAGCCTCCTTTACATTCTTTTCAGAATCCATTATAAAACAGACCGTTTCCTCCAGCAGAAAGAATCCTGTCCTCTTTCTTTTTTCCCGTCTCTTAGGTATAATGAAAAATATGAACTCAAAATGAAAGGATAACATTGTATGAAACGTATATCAAAAATCCTGGCGGCCTGCCTGCTGGTAATTCTATTTGCTTTTATCTCCCTGCTCGCCTGGCTCACCGTCACAGAATACCGCCCGAAAAATCAGGAAACAGCAGACACGGAGATTTTAAAGGAACTTCCTCTGGAAAATCCTCCCGGCTCTGACCGTCCCATCCGCATCCTGAGCTGGAATACCGGCTATGCAGGTCTGGATGCCGGCGCGGACTTTTTCATGGACGGAGGCACGATGGTCAGCCCTGAGAGCCAGGCTGCCGTACAAAAGAATCTGTCCGCCGTCGCAGACTTTTTAAAACAGGAAGATTACGACATCTGTTTCCTGCAGGAGGTTGACCGCAGCTCCGACAGGACGGGAAACGCAGACGAACTGAGCTATTACAGCGGCCAGACCGGGCTTGGATTTTCCTACGCCCCGAATTACCGCTGCAGCTTTGTTCCTTATCCGTTTCCGCCCATTGGAAAGATTGAATCCGGCATTGCCACCATGTCAAACCTCGGGATGTCGGAAAATCCCGTGCGGATCAGCCTCCCCTGCCCGTTTCGGTGGCCGGTCCGGCTGGCAAACCTAAAGCGATGTCTCCTTATCACCCGCTATCCCATCACAGGCAGCGATAAGCATCTCGTGGCAGTAAATCTCCACTTGGAGGCCTACGATGACGGCGAAGGGAAAAAGGCTCAGACCGATGCGCTGATGAAAATTTTGCAGGAAGAATACAAAAAAGGAAATTATGTCATCGCCGGGGGCGATTTTAACCAGACCTTTCCCGGGAGCCTGGACGTCTTCCCTATTAAAGACCCCGGTCTTTGGACTCCGGGCGTCGTGGAGAAGGGAATGCTCCCGGAAGGGTGGAGCCTTGCCTATGATGTCTCCGCACCCTCCTGCCGCCTGCTAAACCAGCCCTACGATCCCGACTCAGCAGACACGCAGCACTATGTGATCGACGGTTTTATCACTTCGCCTAATGTAGCGGTGGATTCGGTAAAGACTGTTGACTTAGCATTTGCAAACTCTGACCATAACCCGGTGGAATTACAGATCACATTAGAATAAATGCAGGCATTTCTTAACGGTATTCCTTATTCATGGTAAACCCTTTGCCGCTTACCTCGCTGACCCGGTTGACTACGATAAAGCTCTCCGGGTCAATCTCATGAATCAGCCGCTCCACTCTCGGCAGCTCCCGGTTGGATATCACGCTTAAGACAACCGTCGTATCTTCCTTGAGATACCCGCCCTTAGCGGAAAGCAGCGTCACGCCGCGGTCCATCCGCTTTAGGATGGCATCGCAGATTTCCTGTGCATGGTCGCTCACTACCCGGACTTCCGTCTTGGTAGTTCCCATGAGCAGCATCTTGTCCAGAGTCACCGTGTAGATGATGACAAGCACTATGCCGTAAAACACCTTTTCAAGGGGCTGGAACAGCGCCTGCACAAGCAGTATGACAAAGTCAAAGAAATAAAGCCCCACCGATACCGGAATCTTAAAAAAATGGTTCAGCACAAGAGGCGGGATGTCCATGCCTCCCGTCGATGCCCCCGCCCGTATGACGATTCCAAGAGAAAGCCCGATTCCAAGCCCGGAGAACATCGTACAGATAAAGACATCCTGGGTCAGCACCACATCGCCCAGCAGAATATCCAGGGCATTCAGCGCAAGCGGATAAGTAAACGTACTGACAATCGTCGTCAGCGCAAACTGTTTCCCCAGCACCGCAAATCCTGCCGCCAGCATCACCACATTAAAGATCAGGACAAACGTCGCCACCGGCACTCCCGCCGCATAGTTTACCGCAAGCCCGATACCGGTAGTTCCGCCCGTCACAAGCCCTGCCGGGATCAAAAAGAGCTTTACCGCCAGCGCATAAA
Organism: uncultured Dorea sp.; assembly: GCA_910578455.1. Classification (GTDB taxonomy): domain Bacteria; phylum Bacillota; class Clostridia; order Lachnospirales; family Lachnospiraceae; genus MD308. The sequence goes on along the minus strand of CAJTQA010000021.1, from coordinate 19,325 downwards.
GTATATTCCCTAAAACTACAATCAGCACCGACCATATCATTTTCACCGTATTTTTATCTCCCATCGAAATAACCTCCGTCAAAATTTCCCCTATGCCAGACATTCACTCAAGTATCTTGCTACGCACACGCCGCTGGCAGACGCATGAGACAGGGAGTGGGTAACGCCGCTGCAGTCTCCGATTACAAACAGCCCCTTATGTTTCGTTTCCAGATGCCCGTCAATCTCAACTTCCATATTATAGAACTTGACTTCCACCCCGTATAAAAGCGTGTCGTCATTTGCGGTTCCCGGAGCGATCTTGTCAAGGGCGTAGATCATCTCAATAATCCCGTCCAGTATACGTTTCGGTATCACAAGGCTTAAGTCTCCCGGCGTCGCCGCAAGGGTCGGCGTCACGTAGCTCTCGGAGATCCTCTGCCGGGTGCTGCGCCTTCCTCTTATAAGGTCGCCGAACCTCTGCACCATGACCCCGCCGCCAAGCATGTTGGACAGCCTTGCAATACTCTCCCCGTAGCCGTTGCTGTCCTTAAACGGCTCTGAAAAATGCTTGGACACAAGCAGGGCAAAGTTAGTGTTTTCCGTATGTTTCCCGGGATCTTCGTAGCTGTGCCCGTTTACCGTCACGATTCCGTTTGTGTTCTCATTTACCACCACACCTTTCGGGTTCATGCAGAATGTGCGTACCAGATCCTCAAATTTCTCCGTCCGGTACACGATCTTGCTCTCATACAGCTCATCTGTCAGATGCTTAAAGACCTCTGAGGGAAGCTCCACCCTGACCCCGATATCGACGCGGTTGGACTTTGTCGGGATATCGAGATCCCTGCACACTGTCTCCATCCATTTGCTCCCGCTGCGCCCCGCCGAGATGATGCAGCTGTGGCAGACTGCCATGCCGTGTTCCGTGTACACTTCGTAGGAATTTCCGTTTTTCAGCACCCGTTCCACCGGAGTGTTAAAATGAAACTCTGCCTTATCCTTTAATTCGTCGTAAAGATTCTCCAGCACAATATAATTGATATCCGTTCCCAGATGCCGGACGGATGCCTCCAGAAGATGAAGGTCGTTTTGCAGGCACATCTTCTTTATCCCGGTATTAGCTGTGAAATACAGTTTCGTTCCCTCTCCTCCGTGAGTCATATTGATTCCGTCCACGTACTCCATAAGCTCCGTCGCCTTGTTTTTTCCGATATACTCATACAGTGTGCCGCCGAACTGGTTTGTAATATTGTACTTTCCGTCCGAAAATGCCCCTGCGCCGCCAAATCCATTCATAATTCCGCAGCTCTTGCACCGGACGCAGGACTTGACCTTATCCCCGTCAATCGGGCATTTTCTCTCTTCCAGGCAGCTCCCGGCCTCAAATATGCCTATTTTCAGATTGTCTCTTAATTTCACTAATTCATAGGCGGAAAAAATACCGCCCGGTCCCGCGCCGATAATAATAACATCATATTTATCCATCTCTTATCTGTCTCCTTTTCTGTCCATATCCCATATCTTTTCCGATGTGTAATTCCCGTCAATGCCGCCACCGCATCTTGTAAGGTTCGGGCACTCCCCCTGCACATAGGAGTAGCAGGGAGGCTCATCCTTACAGCTTTCTATGGCAGCATCCAGCCGGGCCAGCACTTTCTCCCGGTCTCCCGGCAGTTTCCCGCGAAACCGCATCTCAATGTAATCATGAAATCCGTCGTACAAAACAGGTACGTCCAGGCGCTCCAAAAGATGCCTCTCCTCCTCAAGGTTCTCAAGCTCATCCGCAGGCGTAAAGCTTCCGTCTGCAATATGACGGTAAAGAGGCACTTCCCGGTGCAGAAACATCGAAAAATTGACCACATGCGCCGGCCCCGTGCGGTTAAGAAACTCTGCCAGAGCCTTTGCATTCTCCGAGCCGCGCCCCTTTCCTGCTACGCCTGTCATAATATGGGCATCAAAAACCATCCCTGCAGCCTGCAAGCGCTCTACCGCCTCATATGCCTGTGCGGTATTATGATCCTTTTCCATAAACGCCAGAACATCATCCAGCCCTGACTCAATGCCAAGATACAGATGCCGGACTCCGTTTTCGTATAAAAGCCTAAGCTCCTCATCCGTCTTTTCCAGGACACTTGTAACTGTAGCATCCATGTTGACACAGTCACATTCCGGGAAATAACTGTGTATAAGCACAAGCACATCCTTAAGCCGTCCTGCCGGAAACCCAAACGCGTTGCCGTCTCCGAGAAATATTTTTTTCGGCTTCCCTCCTGCCTCCTTAACCCTAGAAAGCTCCTTTTCTACCTGCTCCAGCGGAAGTTCCCTGTATCGCAAATGCCGGAATAAGTTGCAGAATTTACACCTGTTATATGAGCATCCAACCATGACCGGCAGCATAAAAGATGCGCGTTCCATCGGCGCGCGGCAAATCTGTCCTTCATAATCCATAGCATTTCTCCTGATCTTTTAGAAATATTTCATATACGGATTTATTATATAACGCTTTAATTTTTCTTACAAGGAATTTATGAGACCGTGCTAAAGATAGGATGCGCTAAAGGTGGCAGTTTTCATTTTCATAATTTTTCTTATTGACTTTACTCTAGTAAATTGGTAACATTGTACCGTAGCAAATTTACAGAAATAAATTCGAGGAGATATGATTATGAAAAAAACACTTGCGATTATGCTGACTTTAATGATGACTTTATCAATGGCTGCATGCGGCGGCAAAGATTCCGGTTCCGGCTCGGCAGACGGCGGCAGCGACATGGACTACGTTAAGGAGAAAGGCACTCTTGTCGTAGGCATCACCGACTTTGAGCCGATGGACTTCAAGGATGATTCCGGCGAGTGGGTGGGCTTTGACGCAGACATGGCAAAAGCCTTTGCCGAGAGCCTTGGCGTTAAAGCTGAATTCGTGGAGATTGACTGGGACGGAAAAATCATGGAGCTGGACGGGAAGACCATCGACTGCGTATGGAACGGCATGACACTCACCGATGAAGTGACAAGCTCCATGGAATGTTCCAATGCTTACTGCAACAATGCACAGGTTGTCATCGTTCCTTCTGACAAGGCAGACCAGTACAAAGATACCGAAAGCCTTAAAGGCCTTTCTTTTGCGGCGGAAGCAGGAAGCGCCGGAGAGAAAGAGCTTGCCGCCCTGGAACTTGAATGTACCCCGGTAAAATCCCAGTCCGATGCGCTTATGGAAGTGGCGGCAGGCACCTCCGATGCCGCAGTTATCGACTCCCTCATGGCAGCCGCCATGGTAGGCGAAGGCACAGGATATGATTCACTCACATATACCGTAGGATTAAACAGCGAGGAATACGGCGTTGGTTTCCGGAAAGGCTCCGACCTTGCCTCAGCCCTCAACGACTTCTTTACCGCAAGCTTTAAGGACGGAAAGATGATGGAGTACGCAGAAAAATACGGCGTTCAGGCCGCTGTGATCGAGCAGTAGGAAAAATTATGAGCAGGTAGACATTATGAATCAGATAATAGAACAGATGCCGGTTGTCATTCACTCTTTGAACATCGGCTTTATACAGACACTTAAACTTTTTTTTGTGACGCTGATCGGGGCATTCCCGCTCGGGCTGGTCATCGCCTTTGGCTCCATGTCCGGCTTTAAGCCGTTGAGTTACCTCTCCCGGTTTCTCGTATGGATTATCCGGGGCACCCCTCTTATGATACAGCTTTTGATCATCTACTATTTTCCCGGGCTGGTCCTTCACAATCCCGTCTGGGGAAGCGGTGAAACGGGACGTTTCCTGGCGGCGAGCGTATCGTTTGTCCTGAATTATGCCTGCTATTTTTCCGAAATATACCGCGGGGGCATCCAAAGCGTCCCCGTCGGGCAGGAAGAGGCCGGGCTTGTCCTGGGAATGACAAAAAGCCAGATTTTTTTCAAGATAACGCTGCTGCAGATGATCAAGCGTATCGTGCCGCCTATGTCCAATGAGATCATCACTCTCGTAAAGGATACTTCTCTCGCCCGCATTATCGCGCTTCAGGAGATCATCTGGGCAGGGCAGGCATTTATGAAAGGCTCCTACGGCATATCAGGAGCCATCTGGCCGCTGTTTTTCACGGCTGTTTATTATCTTATTTTCAACGGCATCCTGACCGTCCTTCTGGGGCGGCTGGAAAACAAGCTGAATTATTTCAGGTAAGGGAGGGAATACATATGGCAATCTTAGAAACAGAACATATCTGTAAGTCCTTTAACCACACGGAAGTCCTGAAAGATATCAGCTTTTCCCTGGAAAAGGGACAGGCTGTCTCTATCATAGGGTCTTCGGGCAGCGGCAAGACTACGCTCCTTCGGTGCTTAAATTTTCTGGAACGTCCGGACAGGGGAGTCATACGGGTAGGCGGCAATATCCTTTTTGACTCTGCCGACCCTTCCACCTGGCAGGAATCCGCCGTGCGTAAAAAAAGGCTGCATTTCGGACTGGTATTCCAGTCCTTCAACCTCTTTCCACAGTACACTGCCCTGGAAAATGTCATGCTGGCAGAAGAGCTGCTGGCATCCGAACAGCCGGACTACAAAGCAAGAAAAAAGGAAGTCCACGAGGAGATCCGGCTCCATGCCGAAAGCCTGCTGACACAGATGGGCCTTGAAAACCGCATGAAAAATTACCCCCATCAGCTCTCCGGCGGCCAGCAGCAGCGGGTTGCCATTGCAAGGGCTCTTGCCTTAAAGCCTGATATCCTGTGCTTTGACGAGCCGACTTCTGCTCTGGATCCCGAGCTTACAGGAGAAGTCCTCAAGGTTATCAAGGAGCTTGCAGAACAGAAAACGACCATGATCATCGTGACCCATGAAATGGCATTTGCCAGGGATGTGGCCGACCATACGATCTTCATGGATGAAGGTGCGATCATTGAGCAGGGCGATCCTTTGCAGGTATTTGAAAATCCAAAGGAGCTGCGAACAAAACAATTCCTATCCAACATTTTATAAATGAATTTTTGCCGCCTCATTTGCTGTCCGGCGGATGTCCGGAACTTTCAGCAGCACCGGGTACAGGACGGTTCCTATAAGCAATCCGCTGACCCCCTGTACCAGATTGGCGGGCACGCTTGCCGATGCCGCCGCTGTTCCGTAGAGCATGGCCTCACACAGGAAATATCCTCCTGCGACCAGGATCATGTCACTGACCCCGCCCAGCACAACTGCCGCGCATCGGCTCTTCGGAGTCTTGCCCACCTGTCTGTAAATAGCTCCTGACACAAATGCAACCGCACCCTTGATCACAAATGTAATCGGCACATAGATAAAATAGCCGCCCAGGAAATCGGCCATCGCCGAACCGATGCCGGCGGAAAGGAGTCCCCATCCGGGGCCAAGGATTACTCCTGAGAGTATCACAATGGCATCCCCCGGATGGATATACCCGGACGTTCCCGGCGTAGGGATCCGTACAGACATGGTCGCCACACAGGCAAGCGCCGCAAACAATGCCCCCATAACAATCTTTTTTAAATTTGAATTCATAGGCAAACCCTCTTTTCTTTTTCGTATTTTCCAACACCCCGAAACTTGCGCTCCGAAAATGCTATTCATACTTTAACGCAAATATGGCTTTTTCAAAAGCGCCATTTTATACTTATCTGACCATGCCAGTTTACGCGCTGTGCCTCTTTATCAGTTTCGGGAAGTCAGCATAACAGTAATTCAAGTCGCATTCCCCGGATATTCCTGACACTTTTCCCTTGCTGCTATACTGCCACATATCCATATCCGCCACCTTCGGTTTTTTCCCATACCGTGCAACCCATTTGGAAAAGCGGTTCATTCCTTTAAGGTAATCCTCCCACCAGCCAAGATTTGCATAGACTCCGCACCAGTACCCTTTTTTCTCCACGGCATTCCCGAACTCTGCCGCAACTTTTTTTGCATATTTCCCATAACCCGGCTGTTCAAGGTCGATATAGAGCGGATACTGTATCTTGTGCCCCTTCGCTTTTTTCAATATGATGTTAGCTTCTTTTCTCGCCTGTTTTTTCGTCTTTGCCCGGGAATAGATATAAAGCCCGAAAGGAATCCCAAGCCGCTCACACTCCTTTATATTGCGGTCGCACTGCCTATCCATCACTTTCGTGCCGTCCGCCACGCGGATGATCACTCCGTCTATCCTTGCAGCTTTTACTTTTGCCCAGTCAATTTTTCCCTGATGATGGGATACGTCAATTACTTTTCTTTTTATTTTTGCCATTTTGATTTCACCAAACTTATTGTCTTGTCGGAATTATCATATTCAGGAAAAAAAAACTGGTGATTTTTTCAAAAGAAAAAGGACTGCTTTTCTGATTCCTCAGAAACTACAGTCCCTTTCTCTATGCTCTTACGTCAACTAACTGACCCAAACCTGGCGAGCTTGGAAGCATCTCAAGAAGCTGAGCTGCTGCTGCTTCCTGTGCGTTCATTGCATTCTTTGTGACTGCAATGCTGGCGCTTACCTGCAATTTCGCCGAGCTCATCGACATGCTAGCCATTGCAATATCTGAAACATCCATATCCTGATACCTCCTTTAAGTAAATATCGACCTGTTTTCTATATATTTAAGGATTTTATCAAATCTTTCACTGCCTCTCCAGCCATGATAAGTCCTGCCACGGACGGAACGAAAGCAACACTGCCCGGAACATTTTCTGTACTCCCGTCAGTTTCCCTCAAAGGGTTCAGCGGTTTTTCTTCTGAATACACTACCTTGAGTTCTTTTATTCCCCGCTTTTTCAGCTCCCGCCTCATCACCCTTGCCAAAGGGCAGACGGAAGTCTCATAGATATCCGCTACCCGGAACAAAGATGCATCCAGCTTATTGCCTGCGCCCATGGAGCTGATCACCGGCACTCCCGCCTCCTTCGCCCGCAGAATAAGCTCAATCTTTCCTGTGACCGTATCAATCGCATCTATCACGTAGTCATAGCAGGAAAGGTCAATCAAGCTTGACGTGTCCGGCATATAGAACAGCTTATGGGCATTCACGTTGATCCCCGGATTAATGTCAAGAACGCGTTCCCTCGCCGCGTCCACTTTATATTGCCCCACAGTCTTCTCCGACGCGATAATCTGCCGGTTAATGTTGCTTTCCGACACCCTGTCATTGTCGATAATATCCAGCGTTCCGATCCCGCTCCTTGCCAGCGCCTCAATCGCATAGCCCCCGACACCGCCGACCCCGAATACCGCCACCCTCGCACGGCTCAGGCGCTCAACGCCCTCCGCCCCGAGAAGCAGCCCTGTCCTGGATAATCTCTCCGGAACCCCGTTCTTTATCCTGTTCGTCTCCTCTGGCATTACGCTTCTCCCCGGCCTTTCTTTTCATCATCCGAATACCTGACCCTCTCCATCGTAAAGCCCCTGCCCTTTACCTCGTTTATCTGAGAAATGGTGATAAAGGCTTTTTCATCAATAGAATGGATCAGCTCGTTTGTGGCGTACAGCTTTCTCTTCGGGATAATGCACAGAGCCGCTTTGCGCTGTGCCTTTCCATAGCCTGTCTCCACATGAACCATCGTCACCCCTACGTCCTGCTCTTTCAGCATCCTCTCGCGTACCTCCTCGTATTTCTCAGAGATAACAAAAAGCTGTATCTGGGACTGCCCCATCACCATCACGCGGTTCAGTATAAACGTCTCAAGCACGAGCGCCAGTATACCGTACATGATCTGCTCCGAGTCCGAGAACAGAGCCTGCGCTCCCAGCACGGAAAAGTCCACGATATACATCAGCACGGCAACACTGAGATGAAGATATTTATTCAGCACAAGAGCCAGTATGTCGGTTCCTCCCGTGGACGAGCCGACACGGACGATAAGCCCGACCCCGATTCCCAGAAGGGCGCCCCCGTACAGCGTCGCAAGCATCATATTGTCCGTCAGGTTCGCTATCCCCGGGATTGCCTGCATAATGCTCAGGCATGCCGGATAGAGAAATGTGCTGGCAATCGTCGTAATGATGAATTTTTTCCCAAGAGTAGCCGCCCCCAGAAGAAAAAGACATGCATTTACTACCAGAATAATACCGGATAGCGGCAGCGGCAGATAATGGCTTATCGTAAGTCCAAGCCCCGTCGCCCCTCCCATAATGATCCCGTGGGGTACCATAAACGCCGCTACCGTAAATGCCAGCAGGACATTTCCAAATAGCACCCCAATTACTGTCTCAAGATTTTTCTGCCACAGTTTTTTCATGTTCATGTTCCTCCAATTTCATACCTTATCTTTTTCCCGCCTGCTATCTTCAGGAGATTCCTTTCATAGTAAGCTGAATCCTCTTCTTTTTCAAATCCACGCTCATCACTTTCACATCCACGATATCCCCAACACTCACTGCCTCAAGCGGATGCTTTATGTATCTTTTATCTGTGATCTCCGATATATGCACAAGGCCGTCCTGGTGTACGCCGATATCCACAAATGCCCCAAAATCTATAACATTGCGGACGGTTCCCTTAAGTACCATCCCTTCTTTCAGATCCTTCATCTCCAGCACGTCTGTACGCAGGATTGGCCTCGGCATCTCATCCCTCGGATCCCTGGCAGGTTTTTCCAGCTCTTTCACAATATCCCGCAGCGTAATCTCACCGACTTCCAGCTCATCTGCCAGTTTTTTATAGTCCTTGATCGTAAGCGACAGCCCCAAAAGCTTTCCTCCCCTTATGTCCGCCGTCTTATAGCCCTGCTTTTTCAGGAGCTTTTCTGCCGCCGCATAGGACTCAGGATGTACGCTGGTAGCGTCAAGGGGATTATCCCCTTCCTGGATACGCATAAATCCTGCGCTCTGCTCGTAAGCCTTTGGGCCCAGTTTTGCCACTTTCAAAAGCTGCCTGCGGCTCTCAAACCGGCCGTTCTCCTCCCTGTATGCCACGATATTCTTTGCAATCGTCTGGGAAATGCCGGATATATAAGACAGAAGCGGAGCTGACGCGGTATTTAAGTCCACGCCGACTTTATTTACGCAGTCCTCCACCACGCCGGAAAGCGCCTCGCTCAGTTTCTTCTGGTTCATATCATGCTGATACTGGCCGACCCCGATGGACTTCGGGTCAATCTTTACAAGCTCCGCCAGCGGATCCTGGAGCCTCCTTGCTATGGATGTGGCGCTTCTCTGCCCTACGTCAAACTTCGGGAACTCCTCGCTCGCCAGCTTGCTGGCCGAATATACCGACGCACCTGCTTCATTCACGATAACATACTGCACTTTCTGGGGAATCTCCTTTAAAAGCTCCACGATAAACTGCTCCGACTCCCTGGACGCCGTTCCGTTTCCGACAGAAATCAATGTGATATTATATTTTTCTATGATTTTCTTCAGCAGATCCTTAGAAGCTTTGATCTTCTGGGGCGTAGTCGGCGCGGTCGGGTATATGACCGTCGTTCCCAGCACCTTGCCCGTGGGGTCTACCACCGCCAGCTTGCATCCGGTCCTGAACGCGGGATCCCACCCAAGAACCGTCTGCCCTACGATGGGGGGCTGCATGAGGAGCTGGGTAAGATTTTTCCCGAAAACGTCAATCGCCCCGTCCTCGGCCTTCTCTGTCAGCTCATTTCGGATCTCCCGCTCGATTGCCGGGGCTATGAGCCGCTTGTACGCATCGGCAGCCGCCTCTTTTAAGATCGGCGCTGTATATTCATTTTCCCTGCGGATAGTCTTCTTTTCCAGATAGCGGATGATATCCTCCTCCGGCGCCTCAACCTTCACCGTCAGGAACTTTTCTTTCTCTCCGCGGTTCAGCGCCAGTATCCGGTGTCCTGCAAGCTTAAGCACCGGCTCTTCAAAATCATAATACATCTCATAGACGGACTCGGCCTTCTCATCCTTTGCCGCGGATGTAACCCGTCCTTTCTGCATCGTGTGTTTCCGGATCCAGCTGCGGTAGCCCGCCTCGTCAGAAATGCTCTCCGCAATGATATCCCGCGCTCCGTCAAGGGCATCCTTCGCACTCCTGACATCTTTTTCTTCATTCACATACTCCTCTGCCAGCTTTAACAGAGGCTCTTTTACCTCCTGCAAGGTGATGAGGGCTGCCAGAGGCTCTAATCCCTTCTCCTTCGCGATTGTCGCCCTGGTTCTCCTCTTTGGCCGGTAAGGGCGGTAAAGATCCTCTACCACTACCAGGGTCTCTGCCGCAAGAATCTGCTTTTTTAAGTCTTCCGTAAGCTTTCCCTGCTCCTCAATGCTGCCAAGCACCTGTTCCTTTTTCTCCTCCAGATTTCTGAGATAGACAAGCCGCTCATGGAGTTTTCTCAGCTGCTCGTCATCCAAAGTTCCGGTCGCCTCTTTCCGATACCTGGCAATAAACGGAATCGTGTTCCCTTCATCTATTAAATTTACCGCTGCATCTACCTGCCATTTTTTTACACCTAATTCTTCTGTAATCTTTTGATTAATATCCATACAAAAATAAATCCTTTCTTCCTTCATACGTGTACATTATACTCAATTTGCATCATTCGCGCAATGGTATTGGCAATACCGAGTTTACTCTGTTTTATTGAAAAAAAAAGGCCTCTATGTTATACTGTTTCAAACGAAAAGCAACCATATCACCGAAAGGAACAAGCAGAATGAAACAGCAGCAGAAATCCCTGGAGACAAAGACCAGAATCTTTCAGGCCGCTAAGCGCATCCTGAAAAAAAACGGGTATGAAAACCTTTCCATAAAAAATATCTGTGAGGAGGCCGGCGTTTCCAACGGAAGTTTCTACCATCATTTTAAGACAAAGGATGACCTTCTTTCCTACTATATCGAGGAGCAGCCCGGAATCAGCCCGGATCTTTTAGACCTTCCGTCTGATGCGGAAGACGCAAAGAAAGCAATCATCTATGTATATATAAACTATGTACATTACTGTAAAGAGCTGGGCGTAGAATTCATGTCCAACTATTACACTCCCAAAAACCAGTCCTTAAATCCGCTGATCCGCACCGAGCGTCCATATCCGATCGTCACAGTGCATGACTATCTCCAAAAATGCCTGGATGCCGGAATCATCCGGCTGGCCCATCCGCTTGATGAAGTCACCACTGATATCCGCATGCTGGTCATCGGCAATGTTTTCGAATGGTGCCTGAAACAAGGGAACGCTGAATTTGAAGGAAATATGAGACGCTCCCTTGAGACGTACCTTGATGGGGCGCTCACCAAAAACTGACATACAAAAAATCCTTTAAGCGCACATCTTAAAGGACTTTTGTAGAAGGAAACACGGTAATTACAAGAATTACCTAAAACAATAATATCTTTATTTACGTTTATCATACTCCTGATTTTTGCTTTTGTCCAATCACTTCTTTTAATAAAAGACACGTCTTATAGATAATTTCTATATACAAATTTTTGAGAGGTACACACTTATGTATACATTTATTGTAAATCCAAATGCACGCACCGGGCTGGGGTTAAAGATGTGGCGCAAGATCGAATCCGTGCTGAAAGAGCGCGGAGTGAAATACGCATCCTATCTTACAAAATATCAGGCCCATGCCTCCAGCATTGCCCGCAGGGTCACCTCGGAGCCAGGCATACACACAATCATCATCCTCGGCGGCGACGGAACCATTAATGAGGTAATCAATGGAATCGCGGATTTAAGCAAGGTAACCTTAGGCTACATCCCCATAGGTTCAAGCAATGACTTCGCGAGAAGCATGGGGCTTTCCACAGAACCGCTGGCCGCCCTGGAGCACATCCTGGCTCCGCGAAGATACGCCGGCATAAACACCGGAATCCTGGAATGCGGCGAAAATAAAAGGCGTTTTGCCGTCAGCGCAGGCATCGGCTTTGATGCAGAAGTCTGCCACAGGCTGCCCTTTTCGCGGCTGAAACCCATATTGAACCGAATCTTTCTAGGAAAGCTTTCCTATGTAGGGGTAGCTCTCCAGAGCCTTATGCTGCAGTCTCCAAAGAAAATGTCCGTCACCCTGGACGGCGGTAAGACCATATCTTATGATAAAGTATATTTTGCGGCGGTCATGAACCAGCGGTACGAGGGCGGCGGGTTCATGTTCTGCCCTAAGGCTGACCCATGCGACGGCTTTCTGGACATCTTCATAGCAGAAGGACTCCCAAAGCTCAAGATCCTTTTCCTTCTGCCCACCGCATTTTTCGGAAAACATACCCGCTTTTCCGGCATACATACTTACAGATGCCGCCGGGCAGACATAAAAAGCGCTGTTTCGCTCCCCATCCACACGGACGGCGAACCGGTACTCTCCCAAAAAAACATCAGCGCCTACCTGGCGCCCCAGAAAATACGACTTATCATTAGCTGATTTTTTGTTTTCAAGGAGGCACGTCATGATTCCTGCCATTATACTGCTGGCAATCCTTATATCATATTTTTTTGCAGTCTTCCCGAGAATGTCCGAGAAAGAGCGTATCCGGAAACTCCCCACTTCCATGTTTGCCCACCGCGGATACCACGACATCCGGCACCGGATTCCGGAAAATTCTCTTGCGGCGTTTAAAGCCGCCCTGGTGCACGGCTACGGCATAGAGCTTGACCTTCACTTAAGCCGCGACGGCAAATTGGTAGTCTTCCATGACGACACACTGGAACGGCTCTGCGGATGCCAGGGCACGGTAGAGGAGCTGACTTATGAAGAGCTGAGCGCATGCCGCCTTTTGGACACCGCTGAAAAGATCCCGTTGCTGCAGGATGTGCTTTCCGTCGTTGACGGGAGCGTACCCCTTCTGATTGAACTGAAAATACCCGGCCGATCTTTAAAAATCTGCGAAAAAGCTTATGAGCTGCTCAGAAGCTATCCCGGTTTCTACATGATTCAGTCATTTAACACACTTGGGCTGCGCTGGTTCAGGATCAACGCCCCCCATGTGCTCAGAGGGCAGCTTGCCTCGCACCTGACGGCGGAAACTACAAAGGAGGCATGGATTTTTAAATTTATCGTCCAGAACCTTTTCTGCAACTTCATAGGCCGTCCCGACTTTATTTCCTATAAGTTCTCGGACCTCCCACAGGTTTCCGTCCTGTTTTTAAAGCATGTGCTCCGCATGCCGATAGCGGTCTGGACTCTCGCCACATGCGAGACGCTGAAAAGAGGCGTCTCCTGCTATGCGATTCAGATTTTCGAAAAACACGGTGAAAATTATTAAGAATAAGTAAAGATTATTGTTGAATAAAATTTTTCATGTTATAATTTTGAGGGAATCGGAAATACATTATTATATCAGGCTGAAAAGGAGCGATTACAATGAATACCAACAATAAAATCATTGCATTCTTTAAAAAATACAGTCATGCCTGGGTATTTCTGTATGCATTTATATATATGCCGTGGTTCCAGTATCTTGAAAAACATATCCAGCACAACTATTACGTGATCCATTCACCATTGGATGACTTCATACCGTTTGTTGAATATTTTATCATACCTTATTACATGTGGTTTGCTTTTATCGCCGTTGCCGTATTTTACTTTTTCTTTACGGACAAAGCCGGTTTTTATAGGGTTGCGTCTTTCCTGATCATTGGGATGACTGCATTTTTGCTCATATGCACGTTTTTTCCAAACGGACTGAACCTTCGCCCGGCGGTCTTTGCAAGAGACAACTTCTGCGTAGATCTCGTAAGGTTTCTCTACAAAGCAGATACGCCCACGAATGTCCTCCCAAGCATCCATGTGTTCAACACTCTGGGGGTTTTGATTGCGATCAGCCACAGTGACCGGATCAGGAATCACAGGTTTGTTCTGGCTTTCTCTTATATGCTGGGCATATTGATTATTTTGTCCACTGTATTTTTAAAGCAGCATTCCGTGACGGACGTCATTGCCGCGCTGGCTCTTGCAGGCATCGCATACCCGTTTGTCTATGTATCGCAGGCGCGGAAAGCCACAAAGTTTTCGCACCAGCCAATATAAAGCAACATATTACACTTACACTAAGGAGGTTTTTAACCATGAGAGCTGAACTCAGCGAAAATCTAATAACAGGGAATGAATTGATCGATTCTCAGCACAAAGAGCTCATCGACCGGATCAACAAGCTGCTGGACAGCTGCGAGGAAAGCAACGCCAATCTTGTTGCCGTTAAGACTCTTGACTTTCTGGCAGACTACACAGACTTTCATTTTGGAGCCGAGGAAAATCTTCAGAAAGAAATCCAGTACCCGGGATACGAGAAACACAAAGAGCAGCATGAATCTTTTAAAAAGACTATTTCCGAATTAGAGGAGATGCTTGCAGAGGACGAAGGTCCTTCTCCGGCTTTTGTCGAAAAAGTCGAAGAGCATGTTATAAAGTGGTTCTACACCCACATTGAAGGATTTGACCGCTCAGTTGCTGAATACAAATTTATGCGCGAAAACAACGGCAGACTTTAATAGTCTGCCGCTTTCCTTTCCCATGTCATATATGTTTCAAATGCAGAAGGCATGGGATATTTCTTTTTTATCTCTTCCGGATGGACAAACAGAAATCCTTTCCGGTTCGTCTTCTCAAGCTCGTCCACTTTGACCTCATATCCCCTCATATGCCACTCCACATGGCTGAATATATGCTTTGAATAAGGCAGTTCCTTTATCCTCACCGGCATAAGCCCTATGCTTTTACAGAATTCTGCCGCATCTTCCATCGACAGGTCTCCATGCACATTCGGAAATTCATACAGCCCTGCAAGCAGTCCTTTCTCGCCGCGCCTTGCAACCGCCGTATGCTCCCCGTCCTGTATGACAAATACCGTCCGTTTCTCAATCCTTCTCTTTTTCGCCTTTGACTTTACTGGAAAATCCTCTTCGCATCCGGACAAATGCGCTTTGCACCCTGCCGCCAGCGGGCATTCCCCGCATTTGGGCCGTCCGTTGGGAACACAGACAATTGCCCCCAGCTCTATGAGGCCCTGGTTAAAGTCACACGCAGCGCCGTCCGGGATTGCCTCCTCAAGTTTCTTCTCTATCCGGCTTTTCGTGCTCGGTTTCATAATATCCGAGCCGTCCGCCGTAACCCTTGAGATTACCCGCAGCACATTGCCGTCCACCGCCGGTTTCAAAATCCCATAGGCAAAGGAGGCAATCGCCCCCGCGGTATAATTCCCAATCCCTTTAAGGCTTCGGATTTCCTCATATGTCACTGGAAATCTTCCTCCGTAATCCTCCACGATCTGCCGCGCCGCTTTTTGCATGTTCCGCGCCCTGTTATAATACCCGAGTCCTTCCCACAGTTTCAGTAGCCTCTCCTCAGGCACATCCGCAAGCTCCCGCACTCCGGGCAGTTCTGAGAGAAACCTCTCATAATACGGTTTCACAGCCTCCACCCTGGTCTGCTGGAGCATAATCTCAGAAACCCATATACGGTATGGATCCGCTGTCGCCCTCCACGGAAGATCTCTCTTGTTCTGCCTGTACCAAGCGATAAGAGGCTCCGCAAGTTCCCTGAATACGCTGTCTTCCAGAACTACCGGAACTTCACTGCGTATCTCAATGCTGTCTGCCGTCACGGCACAGTCATATGCTACCGCCTTCACCCCAGCATGGCGCGCTTTTCTCAGCGCCTCCCCAAATTCCGGATGGGTATCCATATTCGGCATGAACTTATCGGCTCCCTCCAGCTGCACTACAAAGAATACATATGCCTCAAATCCGTCCGCCGCTGCCCTCATAAGCTCTTCCACATGCTTGACCGCGCGTTCGCTTGGCGCATCCGGGAAACGCACAACATTGTTTTCCTCAAGCGTCACGCCTTTTACTTCTATCAGAATCTTTTTTCCGTCAGCCTCCACATAAAGGTCAATCCTTGAATTTCCATATGTAAATTCCGGTTTTATGCAGATGATATTTTTAAAAAGGTTCCCCTTTTCCAGCCATTCTTTTACAAGCTTATTCGGCGCCTGGGAGTCAATGTTTACCATCCTCTCTCCCTTTTCCACCGCAATCAGGTCCCACTTTGTCTTCCGCCCCGGATTCCCGCACTCCTCCGCATACACGGACGTGCCCGCCCGCAGAAGCTCTTTGCACCTTCCGGTATTTTTCACGTGCACTGTCTCCCTGCGCCCATCAATCTCTACATGGGCGATAAACCTGTTCGGGCGATCTACAAATACGCCCTTTTTTATATTCTCATATCTCATGTGCCTTCTCTGCCGCCAGCATGCCTTTCCTGCCCTTTGTACGTTTCTTTGACTCTTCCTGTTCCTCCAGGCAGCGCAGTATCGCCTCATTCAGCGAAAGCATCTTCTCGTCCAGCGTCGAAACCATATCCGCGCACTCCCTAAGGTCCCGGCTGATGTATTCCGGCGCGTTTCCTTCAAATTTGTAATATATCTTATGCTCCAGGCTTGCCCAGAAATCCATGGCAATCGTGCGGATCTGTATCTCAACCTTCGTGTCCACCACGCTGTCCGTCAGATAAATCGGCACGGACACAAGCATATGGTAGCTCTTATATCCGCTCGGTTTTGGATTCTTAATATAGTCCTTAATGGAAAGAACCTTAATATCGCTCTGATTCCCAATCATCCCTGCCAGCCGGTATATATCTGATGAAAAAGAGCATATGAGCCGGACGCCTGCAATATCATTGACATATTTGACCATATTCTCAATTGACGTCTCATATCCGTAATGCCTTAATTTTTTCACAATGCTTTCCGGTGATTTTACTCTTTTCTTAATATGCTCGATC
Organism: uncultured Dorea sp.; assembly: GCA_910578455.1. GTDB lineage: Bacteria > Bacillota > Clostridia > Lachnospirales > Lachnospiraceae > MD308. Next base: position 2,682 of record CAJTQA010000021.1, on the reverse strand, counting down.
GGATTATATTTATGTACATGCTGAAATTCATCGTTCAAAATCTCAAGTTTCGTTCCCATCTCTTTCAATGCCGCATTGTAGAGGAACATAATCGTCTTCCAGCTGTCAACATCCTCATAATTCTTAATCGCGTTCTCCAAGTCCATCTCTCCTCCCTATCCGAAGAGTCTTTCCGTACATATACATATTATAGCATAGGACCAGGAGTTATGTCTTCTTTTTAACAGTTATTTTAGAAACATGTAAGAATTGCGGGCAGACTAATATTCAATCCCTTTTCTAGCCTTCAAACCCTTGTCAAATGGATGTTTCACCTTTTTGAATTCCGTTGCGTAACCGGCAATCCCGAGCACCTTTCCAGATATTTCATGACCTGTCAAAATGATTTCCGCACTGCTGCGTTTTTCCTGCAGAAACCGCACCAGGCTGTCTTCTTCAAGCACTTCAAGCCATACCGCGCACAGTACCTCATCCAAAATAACCATGTCAAAAGACCCGCAAAGTTTGCCTATCTCATCCAGTTTCTTTTCGTTCTCTTTTTTAAGCTCTGCTTTTTCCGCCGTATCCATCCGGCTTAAAAATTTCACATGCTCTTTTCCCGGCAGGCACGTGATGCCAGGAACACTGCCTAAAATCTCCCTCTCACCGGAAGAATTGTCCTTCAGGAACTGATACACCAGAACCTTAAGCCCGCTGCCTGCCGCCCGAACCGCCTGTCCGACCGCCGCCGTCGTCTTTCCTTTCCCATGTCCGTAATATGCATGGATCTCCCCCGTTCCCGGCATAAGCATCCCTCTCTTTCCGCTCACATCTCAAGTTTCATATCCCCAAACTCAATCCATCCTTTCTTCCGCATAAGCTCTGATATTCCCAGAGTCACCGCAGCGGGAAGGATAATCTGTATCACAAGTATCTTGATCAGCACCGTCACAGGCGGCTCCGCCTGGATCATCGTCTGCCACGTCATAATCTGGCCTACCAGCCCCGCCGTGCCCATACCGGAGCCTGTCGCGTTGCTTGTCATATGCAGGAGCATCGTGCCCACAGGCCCTAAGATGGCGCTGGAAAGGATTGCCGGGAGCCAGATGACAGGTTTTCTTACAATGTTCGGAACCTGCAGCATGGACGTGCCGATTCCCTGTGCCAAAAGGCCGCCTACTTTATTCTCCCGGTAGCTTGCCACTGCGAAACCCACCATGTTGCAGCAGCACCCCACCGTCGCAGCTCCTGCCGCCAGCCCTGACAGGTTCAGGATGATTCCAAGCGCCGCCGAGCTTATCGGAAGCGTCAGGATCATTCCCATAAGTACTGATACTACAATTCCCATAAGAAACGGCTGCTGCTCCGTGCCCCAATTGATAATGGAGCCAAGCCATCCCATAAATCCTGAAATAGGAGGCCCGAGGACCAATCCTACGAAAGAACCCGTGCCGATAGCCGTCAGAGGCGTTATCAAAATGTCTACTTTCGTCTTCCCTGATACAATATGCCCAAAAAAGATTCCCACATACGCTGCAATAAATGCCCCTAGAGGCTCTCCTGGCCCGGCATACACGACTGCTCCCTCAGAAAGGACTGTTCCCGCAAGGAGCTTGCCCGCAAACGCGCCGACCATGCCTGCCACCGCTGCCGAGACAACGACAAGCGGGCTTTCTTTAAACCGATATGCCACTGCCGCGCCGATTCCCGCTCCTGTAAGGGATGCGGCAACTTTCCCGACAGCAAACAACATGTCTCCCATCGTTCCTCCCATAAGTGTACCTGCCTGCTGTATAATCGTTCCAATGATCAAGGTTGCAAAAAGCCCCTGCGCCATGGCGCTGAGCCCTTCTATAAATATTTTGTCCAATGCTGCTTTTAATTTTTCCATCTTCGTCTCCTCATGCACTCACTATTTTGTCATGTGTCTTGTCACTTGCTGCATTGTATCATATTCTTCATTTTTTCGCAAGTATTTCTCTGGACATAGCTGCCGCAATAGAGTATACTACCTTCAATAAGCAAAAAATGCCGGATAAGAGAGGACACGCTATGTTCCGTTTATGGGGAAAAGAATTCAAGGACAACCGCATGCTGAGAGATACCGTTATCTGCAATGATTCCGATGATACAAGGACGCACAAAGTATTCGGCGCCCTTGAAGATATCTGCTATGAATTTGATTTGAGCAAGCCGATTTGGCTTGACTCTACCGTCGAAGAATTCAAGAGGCATAGCAAAGCAAGGTTCTATCAGGATAATTTCGTAGATTCCATTGACTTTGACTACCTCGAAATCCATGTGATTGAAGAGTGATGGACTTAAAAAGGGAGGCTGTAAAAAATCTTGTGTCTATGGAATTTAAGACTTCCTGATAAGAATAAGATATGTAAAAAATCTCTGTCGATTTTACACTTTTTGTGATGTCGATTTGCTGTCGAAGATTTCTTTGTATCTATAGTATACCCGGATTCAGGAGGGTTATACAGTTATTTCTAATTTTTTGCATGTTTATTAAGGCTCTGTATTTATTGCTTTTTCGTGGGCTCTGCCCACACCCGGCCTCCGGAATAAGACCTAAGTTTTTTGGCAATCATACAGATGCCGATGGAATAAGGGTGGGATGGTTTGTTTGGATGATTGCCATCCCACCTTTTACTTTACAGGTATTTCGTGATTCTTTCGCTGTACAAAACAATCAAT
>CAJTQA010000020.1 GCA_910578455.1 uncultured Dorea sp. | reverse complement strand
AAGGAAAGGGGTAAAGCTATCTGGTATTGTTCTTTTTCTTAAGTTAATGACATTGTGATTATTCAAGGTTTTTTTGTGTTATGAAGGGATTTATAAGGAGTATGGGAAGGCTCTTTCGCCTTGTGCACTACTGTATTTGATAATTAGGATGTATGTGATCTCAGTTTGTGCAAGACGGAAGTATTTTCTGACATCTTTGATTCTATCCTTCAATTTATCACTAACTATTGATATTTATACAATATAGCATAAAACTCGCAAAGCCAATATTGACCGCAAAATACTAAATGACGGATGACGCAGAGAATGTGCTGTGAGATACTTATCCGCGGATGAAAGCTGACGGATAAAATTGCCCGGTGAGGGTAGACTAAAACACAAGATACCTTTAAAATAAGGCTATGAAGTTTTTAATATACTCTTTTGAATAAGGGGGAGGCTATCATGGGAACGGACAACCATACATACATTGCGATTGACCTGAAATCGTTTTACGCTTCTGTGGAGTGCGTGGAAAGGGGATTGAATCCCCTGACGACAAACCTGGTAGTTGCGGACTTAAGCCGCACCGAAAAGACAATCTGCCTTGCCGTATCGCCGTCCTTAAAGGCGTATGGGATATCAGGGCGTGCAAGGCTTTTTGAAGTGGTGCAGCGGGTAAGGGAGGTTAATGCAAAACGCCGGAGAGAGGCTCCGAAACGCAGCCTTGAAGGCTCGTCCTGTGATGCAGAAGAGCTTGAAGATTCGCCTGAGAAGGCCGTAGATTACATTGTTGCTCCGCCGAGGATGGCGCACTACATTGAATACAGTACGAAAATATATGAGATTTATTTAAAATATGTGGCGCCGGAGGACTGCCATGTATATTCCATTGATGAGATTATGATGGATGTCACCCATTACCTGGATCTGTACCGGATGTCGGCCCGCGGCCTGGCAGCGAAGATTATGCAGGATATCCATGACGCCACGGGGATTACCGCTACGGCTGGCATCGGGACGAACCTGTATCTGTGCAAGGTGGCGATGGACATTGTGGCAAAACATATCCCGCCTGACAAGAACGGGGTGCGTATCGCTGGATTGAATGAGATGAGCTACCGGAGGATCCTTTGGGCGCACGAGCCGATCACGGACTTCTGGAGAGTGGGCGGCGGATATGCGAGAAAACTTGCAGAACATGGCATGTTTACTATGGGGGATGTGGCAAGATGCTCGCTTGGAAAGCCGGATGAATATTATAATGAGGATTTGCTTTACAAATTGTTCGGGGTGAACGCAGAGCTTCTGATCGACCATGCCTGGGGGTGGGAACCATGCACTATGGCTGATGTGAAAGCATACAGGCCGGAAGTCAGCAGCTTGTGCTCCGGGCAGGTGCTGCACTGCCCATATTCCGCGTCAAAAGCGGCGGTGGTAGTCCGGGAGATGGCAGAGATGCTCTCGCTTGAGCTGGTGGATAAGCGTATGGTGACAGACCAGGTCGTACTCACCATCGGGTATGACAGGGAGAACCTTTCCGACCCGGAGACGAGGGCGGCCTATAAAGGGGAAGTCACATCAGACCGCTACGGGAGGATGGTTCCGAAACATGCACACGGGACGGAGAATCTGGGGAGGCAGACATCCTCTGCGAAACTGATCGTGGATGCAGCCATGAGGCTGTACGGCAGGATCATTAATGAAAAGCTGCTTGTCAGGAGGATTACCATCGGGGCAGGCCGGGTAGTGGATGAGGATTCTGTGAAGGAAGAGGCTGTCTTTGAGCAGCTTGACTTATTTACAGATTACGCGGCTCTGCAGAATGAGAGAGAGGCACAGAAGGAAAAGCTCCGAAAGGAGAGGAGATTGCAGGAGGCAGTGCTGGATATTAAAAAAAGGCATGGAAAAAATGCGATATTAAAGGGAACGAATCTGCTGGAAGGAGCAACCGCCATGGACAGAAACCGTCAGATTGGCGGGCACAAGGCATAAGGAGAGAACGGGAATGAAAAAGAATCAGAAAGACAGGCACAGGTATGACGATATCATAGGCCTTCCCCGTCATGTGTCAAATACACACCCCCATATGCCGGTTCAGGACAGGGCGGCGCAGTTTGCGCCGTTTTCCGCGCTGACCGGGCATAAGGAGGCGGTGAGGGAGATCGCACGGAGAACGGAAGAAAAGATAGAATCAGAGTGATGGGATCAGGGAGAGAGATTCCACTTTGCGTTTAGCTTTTTCTTCCTGTAAAAATAATACGGGATAAGCAGGAGCGCTGTAGCAGCCCATGCGATAGGGTAGCTTACCAGTATGGTAAACAGTTCTTTGCGGATAGGCGTGACGATCAATATCCAGGGCAGCCTTACCAGGCAAACGCCGCCTAAGGTAATGAGCGTAGGTATCATAACGTCTCCGATTCCTCTCAGCGCCCCAGTGAAAATTTCCACAAAGATAAAGATGGCGTAGCTTGGCACAATATTTAACATCATGTAAGCGCCGATGCTTATAACCGCCTCATCGGACGTGAAAAGGGAAAGCAGCGGGCGGGCAAGCAGCAAAAGGCCGATGATGATGGAACCGCACAGCGCAAGCGACATAGCAAGGGAAGTACGCACGCTTTTGTAGACCCTTTCGAGCTTTCCCGCACCATAGTTCTGTCCGGAGAAAGTGGTGATGGAGATGCCGAAAGCGCCGCTGACTGCCCAGAAAATAGAGTCTACTTTCCCAAAGGCAGCCCATGCCGCGGCAGTATCTGTTCCGAACTGGTTGATAGATGTCTGTATGATGATGTTGGTCAGCCCGTACATGCAGGACTGGACGCCCCCCGGGAACCCAATCCGAAGTTCCGACTTTAAAAGGGGAAGATCAATCCGGATATCCTTCGGAACCAGCCGTATCATATCGTAGGAAGTCATGAGCGCCCTGACGACAAGAACGGCGCTGACCGCCTGGGAGATGATAGTGGCGACGGCAGCTCCCACGATCCCAAGCTTAAAAAATACGACCAGGATGATGTCTAATGCTATATTCAGGACGCAGCAGACGATCAGGTAGTAGAGCGGCCGCCTGGAGTCTCCCACCGCCCGCATGATGCCGGATCCCATATTGTAGATGAGGGTGGCGGTGATGCCGAGAAAATATATCCGCAGATAGGCGACGGAGTCCGCCATAATGTCCGCGGGGGTCTTCATGACGGATAGAAGGGCGGGGGTGGCTATGTATCCTGCGATGGAGATAAGGATGCTTGCGATAATGGAAAATGCGGCGGCCGTGTGGAGCGCATCATGGAGCCTGCGCTCATTTTTTGCGCCGAAAAACTGCGAGATAATAACTGCCGCGCCGTTTGCAAGGCTCGTGAAGAACATGACGACCTGGTAAGTAAGCACGGCGGCAGAGCCGCCTACGCTTGCCAGTGCCGCTTTTCCGACGAAACGTCCTACGATTACCGCATCCACGGTATTGTATAATTGCTGGAACAGAGTGCCGATTACAATCGGGAAAAAGAAGATTAAAAGCTGTTTCCATATGATGCCGTCTGTAATGTCATTTTTATCTGAAATTCTTGCCGACATAAAAAAACCTCCTGTGAACATATCTAACCACACAATAGCACAACTTGATAAAAAGTGACAGTATATTTTGAAAAATATATGTATTTACTGGCGCTTTAGTGTATAATAAATATCAGTTACACGGGATATTCCATATGCTACAGCTAAGGAGGGAATAGGATGTTAGAGCAGCTTGACTTGACAAAGACGATGGGGAAAGATGAGTACAGGGAGAAGATGCAGAAACTGATGCCGGAGGTTTCCATGCTCCAGAGGGAGTGCAAGGAGCTTGGCATTCCGATTATGATAGCGTTTGAGGGATACGACGCTGCGGGAAAGGGAGTGCAGATAAGCGAGCTTATCAAGGCGCTTGACCCGAGAGGCTTTGAGGTGCATGCGGTGAAGACGGAGACGGAAGAAGAAAAGATGCACCCGTTTCTGTGGCGGTTCTGGACGAAGATGCCCCCGAAAGGGCGCATTGCCATCTATGACAGCAGCTGGTACAGGAAAGTGCTGATTGACCGTTTTGACGGGAAGACGAAGAAAGGAGAGCTTGCAAAAGCATACGAGTCGATTTGCGCGTTTGAGGAGCAGATTACATCGGACGGCATGGCTCTTATCAAAATATTCCTGACCATTGATAAAAAGGAGCAGAAGAAACGTTTTAAGAAACTGAAAGAATCCAAAGAGACGGCATGGCGTGTGGGTAAGGACGACTTAAAACGCAATAAGGAGTTCGAAAGATATCAGTCTATCAACGATGAGATGCTTCTCCGCACAGATACGGAATACGCTCCGTGGAACGTAGTGGAAGCAGTAGATAAGAGGTTTGCCGCTGCAAAGATATATTCTATCGTGGCAAAGTCTCTTAAGGAAAAGGTGAAAACGGCCAGGGCGCAGCGAAAAGCGGCGGAAGATGGCGGGGATGCATCGGTTTTCCCAAAACGGGCAGGAGACATGGATGACAGGAGGATGGGCGAGTCGATCCTTTCGAAAGCGGACCTTAGCCTGTCCTATACGAAAGAAGAATATAAAGAACGGCTCGGCAGGCTGCAGAAAAAGATGGAAAAGCTTCACGGGGAGCTTTACCGCAGGAGGATTCCGGTCGTCCTTGGGTTTGAGGGCTGGGATGCCGGAGGAAAGGGCGGCGCCATCAAGCGTCTGACCGAGAAGATGGATCCCAGGGGATATGTGGTGCATCCGACGGCATCGCCCAACGATATAGAGCGCCAGCACCATTACTTGTGGCGGTTCTGGACAGATATGCCGAAAGCAGGACATGTGACGATCTTTGACAGGACCTGGTATGGGCGCGTCATGGTAGAGCGCATCGAAGGATTCTGCACGGAGCAGGAGTGGAAGAGGGCGTACAAAGAGATCAACAGCATGGAGAGAGACCTGGCGGACGCAGGGGCCGTCGTCTTAAAGTTCTGGATGCAGATTGACAAGGACGAGCAGGAGCGGAGATTTAAGGCAAGGCAGGAGAATCCTGAGAAACAGTGGAAGATTACAGATGAGGACTGGAGGAACCGGGAGAAGTGGGATCAGTATGAAGAGGCGGTAAACGAGATGCTGATCCGCACGTCAACACCTTATGCGCCCTGGGTAGTCGTAGAGGGAAACAGCAAATATTACGCAAGGATCAAGGTGCTTGAGACGGTAGTGAAAACTATTGAGGAGCGGCTAAAGAAGGATTGATGGATATGACGATCAGGGAACAGCTTGAAAAGCGTGAGACAGAGTATCTGAGCCGGTATGCGATGAAAAGCTGTGACTCCAGGGGAAGAAAGAGACAGGAGCCGCAGTGCGACATCCGTCCTGTATTCCAGAGAGACAGAGACAGGATACTGCACTGCAAGGCGTTCCGCCGCTTGAAACAAAAGACCCAGGTGTTTCTCCTTCCGAATGGGGACCACTACCGGACACGGCTTACGCACACTCTCGAAGTATCCCAAAATGCCCGGACGATTGCCAAGGCGCTGCGCTTAAATGAAGATTTGACAGAGGCGATCGCCCTTGGCCATGACCTGGGGCATACGCCTTTCGGCCATGCGGGAGAGAGGGCGCTTAACGAGGTGAACCCGTATGGGTTTCAGCATAATATCCAGAGCGTGAGGGTTGTGGAGAGGCTGGAAAAGGGTGGAGAGGGGCTGAACCTCACATGGGAGGCCGTGGACGGCATACTGCACCACAAATCCAGCGGTAACCCTTTTACACTGGAGGGGCAGATCGTGCGCCTGTCCGACAAGATCGCGTATCTGAACCACGACATAGATGATGCGATCAGGGGAGGGATTCTTTCAGAGGACGATATCCCGGAGAGATTTCGAAACGTGCTTGGCCAGACTGCGAGGAAACGGCTGGATACGATGATCCACGACGTGATTACAAACAGCATGGATATGCCAAAGATACGCATGTCGAAAGAGGTTGAAGAGGCAATGAAGGATCTTAGGATGTTTATGTTTGAGCATGTTTATCTGAATCCCTTGGCCAAGAGCGAGGAAGAAAAGGCAATCGATATGATAAAGAACCTTTATTGGTTCTACACGGAACATTTGGAGGAGATTCCGCAGGAATACCGGTCCATGCAGGGGGAATGCGGCGTGAACGCCGAGCAGATGGCATGTGATTATATTGCGGGAATGACGGATACATATGCAGTAAAAAAGTTTGAAGATTATTTTGTTCCAAAATCCTGGAAAATTTAAAAGGAAATCAAGCACTTTTGTCGAATACTATATATAGGGGATATTTTCATGTATTATTCGGATGAGATTATTGAAGAAGTAAGGGCGCGAAATGACATCGTCGATGTCATTTCCGGCTATGTCAAACTTCAGAAGAAAGGAAACTCATATTTTGGCCTGTGCCCGTTCCATAATGAGAAGTCGCCGTCGTTTTCGGTGAGCAGGCAAAAGCAGATGTACTATTGTTTCGGGTGCGGAGCAGGAGGCAATGTGTACACGTTCCTGATGGAGTATGAGAATTATTCTTTTCAGGAGGCGGTGCAGTTCCTTGCGGAACGTGCAGGTGTGGAGCTGCCGAAAGAGGAGTACTCTAAAGAGGCAAAGGCCAGGGCAGATTTAAAGTCTGTTCTTCTTGAGGTAAACAAGCTGGCGGCGCAGTATTATTACGCGCAGCTTAAGGCTCCGCAGGGAGCCGCGGGGCTTAAGTACTTAAAGGACAGGCAGCTCAGTGACGGCATGATCAGGGCATTTGGCCTCGGGTATTCGAATAAATACAGTGACGACCTGTACAGATATCTGAAGAAAAAGGGCTATCAGGATGAAATACTTGTAAAAGCAGGGCTTATCGCAGTTGACGAGCGCCAGGGTGTTTATGACAAATTCTGGAACCGGGTGATGTTCCCGATCATGGATGTAAATAACCGGGTCATCGGATTCGGAGGCAGAGTAATGGGAGACGGAAAACCCAAATACCTGAATTCCCAGGAGACTCCGATTTTTGACAAGAGCAGGAACCTGTATGGGCTGAATCGCGCCAGGACATCCAGAAAGCCGTATTTTCTGCTGTGCGAAGGCTACATGGATGTCATAGCCCTTCATCAGGCGGGATTTAACAATGCCGTCGCATCTCTGGGAACGGCTTTTACAGGCGGGCACGCTTCTCTGATCAAGCGGTATGTGAATGAAGTATACCTTACATATGACAGTGACGACGCGGGAACGAGGGCGGCTCTCAGGGCAATGCCCATTCTGAAGGAGGCGGGCATCACGGCAAAGATCATCCGGATGGAGCCTTATAAAGACCCGGATGAATTTATTAAGAATCTAGGAGCGGAAGCCTTTGAGGAGCGGATAGGGAAAGCGCGCAATGGGTTCATGTACAGCTTAGAAGTGCTGGGGAGAGATTACGATATGGGTTCCCCGGAAGGAAAGACGGAGTTTATGAAAGAAACGGCCAGAAGGCTTGCCGGGTTCGAGGAAGAGATCGAGCGCAATTATTACATTGAGGCAGTGGCGAAAGAGTATCGGGTAGGATTCGAAGAGCTTAAAAAACTGGTTGTGAAGATGGCGGTGCAGGCAGGGATGGCGGCGCCGGCGGCAAGGCCAAAATCCGGCAATGTAAAGGAGAGGGGAAAAGAGGACGGAATTAAGACATCCCAGAAAATCCTTCTCACGTGGCTTATCGAGGATGAGGGGATCTTCAGCCAGATCAGCAGATATATTGTGCCGGAGGATTTCTCGGACGGGCTTTACCGGACGGTGGCATTGCTTCTCTATGAACAGTATGGGAACGGGGAAGTGAACCCGGCAAAGATCATGAATCATTTTACGGATGAGGGGGAGCACCGGGAGGTTGCCAGCCTGTTCCATACGAAGATCAGGGAGCTGACTACACCTCAGGAGCAGGAGAAAGCGCTGAAAGAGACGGTGGTGCGGGTGAAGAGCCACAGTATCGAAGAGGCAGGAAGGAACTGGGAAGTGTCGGATCTGGAAGGGATGGAACGCCTGATGAAAGCGAAAAGGGATCTTCAGAACCTACAGAAACTGCATATTTCCGTTAATTAAGGATAAAATATAATCAAGCAATGAGAGGATGGATACTGCATGGAAGAGAACGTGACAAAATTTGAAGAGAAATTAAAGGAATTAGTTGCGCTTGGCAAAAAGAAAAAAAGCATTCTGGAACTTCAGGAGATTAACGACTTTTTTTCAGATATGGAATTAAACCTTGAACAGATGGAAAAGGTATATGAATATCTGGAAAGCCAGAATATTGACGTGCTCCGTATCGGCGCTGACACGGATGACGTAGATGATGTAGATATGGTCATCAGCGAAGAAAGCGATATGGATGTGGACCTTGAAAAGCTGGATCTGTCCATACCGGAAGGCATCAGCATTGAAGACCCCGTTAAGATGTATCTGAAAGAGATCGGGAAAGTGCCGCTTCTGACGGCGGAAGAGGAGATCGATCTGGCAAAGAGGATGGCAGACGGCGACGAGAGCGCGAAGAAACGTCTGGCGGAGGCAAACTTAAGGTTGGTGGTAAGTATCGCGAAACGTTATGTAGGACGCGGGATGCTGTTCCTTGACCTGATTCAGGAAGGGAATCTCGGGCTTATCAAGGCAGTCGAGAAGTTTGACTATCACAAAGGGTTCAAGTTCAGCACATATGCCACCTGGTGGATCCGCCAGGCAATTACGAGGGCCATCGCGGACCAGGCGCGTACCATCAGGATTCCGGTGCACATGGTAGAGACGATCAACAAACTGATTCGGGTATCCAGACAATTATTGCAGGAACTTGGGCGGGAGCCTACGCCGGAGGAGATTGCGGCAGAGTTGGACATGCCCGTGGACAGGGTGCGTGAGATCTTAAAGATTTCTCAGGAGCCGGTTTCGCTTGAGACACCTATCGGGGAGGAAGAGGACAGCCATCTTGGGGATTTCATCCAGGATGACAATGTTCCCGTGCCGGCAGAGGCGGCAGCCCAGACTCTTCTTAAAGAGCAGCTGGACGACGTGCTGGGAACGCTGACGGACAGGGAGCAGAAGGTATTGAGGCTTCGTTTCGGCATGAATGACGGGCGCGCCCGCACTCTGGAGGAAGTAGGAAAAGAGTTTGACGTTACCCGTGAGCGCATCCGTCAGATTGAGGCGAAAGCGCTCAGAAAGCTCCGCCATCCCAGCCGCAGCAGGAAACTGCGGGATTATCTGGATTAAGAGAGGCGGCTTTATGGAGCTATCAAAAAGGCTTACGGCTGTTGCGGCTCTTGTGACGGCCGGATCTTTTATCGCAGATATCGGAACAGACCATGGATATGTTCCGATTTATCTTATGAAACATGGAAGAATAAGAGGAGCCGTTGCAGCAGATGTGAATCAGGGTCCTCTTGAGCGTGCGAGAATGAATATCGTGCAGGAAGGGCTGGAGGGCAGCATAAAGCTCCGGCTTTCAGACGGCCTGAAGAACATTGGGGAGGAAGAAACCGATGTGATGGTAGCTGCCGGGATGGGCGGAGGCCTGATAGCCAGGATACTGGAAGAAGGGGGGGAGACGGCGGAAGCATTGAAAGAATGTATTCTGCAGCCCCAGTCGGAAGTGTGGAAGGTGAGAGAATACCTGGCAGGGCATGGCTGGGCGGTCACGGCTGAGGACATGGTGGAGGAGGATCATAAATTCTACCCCATGATAAAAGCAGTCCGGGGCTTGCCGGAATATTATGAAGAGTATGAGTACATTTACGGGAAGAAACTCCTTGAGATGAAACATCCTGTCCTGAAAAAGTTCCTTCTGCGGGAGCGCGGGATACAGGAGGACATCAGACACCGGCTTATGTCGTCGGGGAAGAGCAGCGCCGCCGAGCTGCGTCTTTTGCAGCTGGAGGATGAGATGAATCAGACAAAACGCGCCCTTGAGTGTTACGGGATAATGTGCGATGAGAAAGGAAGAGCAGAACATGACATGCAAAGAGATAATGGAAACGATTGAGGCGGCTTATCCGGTGAAATATGCTCTTGACTGGGATAATGTGGGACTTCTGGCGGGCAGAGACGATAAAGATGTCAAATGCATATACATAGCGCTTGATGCGACGGATGAGACGGTAGATGCTGCAATCAGGGAGCAGGCAGATATGCTGGTCACCCATCATCCATTGATTTTCGGCGGGCTTAAAAGAATCCATAACCGGGATTTTGTGGGAAGGCGCCTCCTGCGCCTGATAGGAAACGATATTTCTTATTATGCCATGCATACGAACTATGATGTCTGCAGGATGGGGCGTCTGGCAGGTGAAAAGATGGGATTTTTAAATCCCCGTGTCCTGGAAGTCACCTGTGAGGAAGAAAAAGAGATGGGAATAGGAGAGATAGCCGATCTGCCGTCAGAGATGACACTGGAGGAATTCTCCCAGGCGGTTAAAGGGGCGTTTCGGCTTGAGCATGTGAGAGTGTTTGGCGAGCCCGGGAAAAAAGTCTCCAGGGTCGCTGTTTGTCCGGGTTCTGGCAAAAGTGCCATTCGCCCGGCGATAGCCAAAGGGGCGGATGTCCTGGTGACGGGTGACATTGGCCATCACGAAGGGATCGACTGCGTAGCCCAGGGACTTGCGGTCATTGATGCAGGGCATTATGGAGTGGAGCATATATTTATCGGGAACGTAAAAGAGTTCCTTTCGGAAAAGTTAGACGGGATCCGGATTGTTGCGGAACCGGTTTCGAACCCTTTTCACATAGTATAAACGGGAGATAGCCTGGAGGTAGGATTATGAAAGAAGAAAAGATGTGCCGCGTGAAGATTGGAGATGAAGAGCGGCAGTACATAGCCGGAACATCTTATCAGCAGATTGCTGAGGAGTTCCGGGACAGATATGATAATGATATTGTTCTTGCGTATGTAAACGGAAAACTGCAGGAGCTTCGGAAAGAGGTAAAGTCTGATTGTACGCTTGATTTTGAGACTACTGCCGGAGCCATCGGGCATGAGACGTATAAGAGAAGCATGAGCCTTCTGCTTGTGAAGTCGATTTATGATGTGTATTCCCGTGAAAAGATACAGAAAGTAAGGATTCATTTCTCGGTGAGCAAGGGGTATTACTGCACGGTTGACGGCAATGTGCCTCTTGATCAGGAGTTCGTCAGCAAAGTGGAAGGCAGGATGCGGGAGCTGGCACAGAAGGATATCCCTATTGACAAGCGCAGCGTCGGTACGGACGAGGCGGTTGCCCTGTTTCACAGGCACGGCATGTATGATAAGGAGAAATTGTTTGAATACCGCAGGGTGTCGAGAGTTAATATATATAATATGAATGAGTTTGAAGACTATTTTTACGGGTATATGGTTCCCAGCGCGGGCTATCTTAAGTATTTCAGCATTCATCTCTATGATGAAGGCTTTGTATTGCAGATGCCGGTGCGGCGCGACCCTGCCCGTGTTCCGGAATTCGTTCCGCAAAACAAGCTCTTCCAGGTGCTCAAGGAAGCCACGAAATGGGGAGACATGCAGGGGATAGAGACGGTGGGAGCGCTCAACGATAAGGTGACGAAAGGCGACGTGCAGGAACTGGTGCTTGTACAGGAGGCCCTGCAGGAAAAGAAAATCGCGGAGATTGCATCGAAGATTGCGGCCCGCAAGGATATAAAGTTCGTGTTGGTTGCGGGGCCGTCTTCGTCAGGAAAGACGACATTTTCACACCGCCTGTCTATTCAGCTGAGAGCCAACGGGCTTGTTCCCCATCCTCTCGCGGTGGATAATTATTTTGTGGAGCGCGATGAGACGCCCAGGGATGAGAAGGGAGAATATGATTTTGAGTGTCTGGAAGCGGTGGATATTGAACTCTTCAACCTCCAGATGCAAAAGCTCTTAAACGGCGAGGAGGTTGTGATTCCGAGATTTAATTTTGTGAGCGGGCATAAGGAATTTGACGGGAAAGTGAAAAAGCTGGGCGCAAATGACGTGCTTGTTATCGAGGGAATCCATTGCCTGAACCCTAAACTTACGGAAAAACTTGCGGATGAGAATAAATTTAAGATATACATCAGTGCGCTCACCCAGCTTAATATCGACGAGCATAACAGGATTCCGTCTACGGACGGCAGGCTCTTAAGGAGGATCGTGAGGGATGCTTATACCCGCGGCTCGAGCGCGCAAAGGACGATACACATGTGGGAATCGGTCAGGAGGGGAGAGGAGAAAAACATCTTCCCTTATCAGGAGGAGGCAGACGAGATGTTTAACTCTGCCCTCATCTATGAGCTTGCAGTGCTGAAACCTTATGTGGAGAGGCTTTTATTTGCGGTTGACAAGAACTGCCCGGAGTATCTTGAGGCAAAGAGGATGCTCAAATTTTTGGATTATTTTGTAGGGATCGGCAGCGAGAATATTCCGATGAATTCGCTGCTCAGGGAATTTGTGGGCGGCAGCTGCTTTAAAGTATAGGTAAGGATAAGAGCTTTAATTTTGGAAGATACAGAATTGGAGAGGTCATAATGATAAAAAAGAAAACGATGAATTTTTTGCGGAACAGTGTATTTTTCATATCAGCCTTATGTGTTGTCATTTTCAGTTTTATGGCGGTTTACATGAACGGGAAAAGTATTGAGACAATTAATGGCGTGGGTACGATATATATGTCTGGCATGAGTGAGCAGATTTCACTTCATTTTGAGAAGACAGTTGGGCTCAGGCTTGCACAGGTGGAAGAAATCGTGGGTGTGACGCCATCTCAGGAATATGACAGGAAGACGCTGAGGGAAGAACTTTCTTACAATGCGAAAGCGAGAGGATTTTCCTATCTGGCTCTTTATGGAGAGGATGGGGAATTTGAGATGATTTACGGAGATAAAGTGCATGTCACGGATCCGAAACCGTTTCTGAAATCATTGAGCAAAGATGATAAAAAGGTGGCTGTCGGAACAGATGAAAGCGGCGAAGATGTGGTGCTCATGGGAGCGCCTGCGTCCTATATCATGGAAAGCGGCGAGAAGTGCCTTGCCCTTGTGGGAGGGCTGTCCGTGAGCTATGTGAGAGAGGCGCTGTCATTGGATGAGAATGACTCTATGGTGTATTCTCATATCATCAGACGTGACGGAAGTTTTGTAATCCGAAGCGAAGATGCGGTCAGAGACAATTATTTTGACCGGATTCGGGCGATGTTCGAGGAATCCGACGGGAGAGATGCGGACGACTGTATAAAAGAGATGAAAAGCGCTATGGAATCCGGGCAGAATTATTCGGGGATATTTAATGTGGAGGATGGGAGACGGCATGTACATTGTACGGCGCTCTCCTATTCGGAGTGGTATCTTGTGACGATTATGCCTTATGGCACGCTGAGCGAGGTTGTTGAGGATCTGAATACAGTGTGGATTGTCATGGCGATTGCAGGCTGTTCGGTAGTCCTCTTGGCATTGCTTTTAGTCTTCTATAAGTTCTTCCTGCTAACAAAAGAGCAGTTTAAAGAGCTTGATAAGGCACGCCGGGAAGCGGTGGACGCAAACCATGCGAAGAGCGAGTTTTTATCGAATATGAGCCATGATATCCGTACTCCGATGAATGCGATCGTGGGCATGGCGGCTATTGCAACCGCTAATATCAGCAATATGCAGCAGGTGCAGAATTGCCTGAGAAAAATCACTCTGTCCAGCAAGCATCTTCTGGGGCTTATCAATGATGTATTGGATATGTCGAAGATAGAGAGCGGTAAAATGAACCTGAATATGGATCAGATTTCCCTCAGAGAAGTGATCGAGAGTATTGTGAGCATCGTACAGCCGCAGATAAAAGAGAAAAACCAGAATTTTGACGTGTTTATACATGACATCAGCACAGAGAACGTATGCTGCGACAGTGTGCGGCTGAATCAGATACTTCTCAACTTCTTGTCCAATGCCATCAAGTTTACTCCGGAGGGCGGCAGTATCAGGATGTCCATGTTTGAAAAAGAATCTCCTAAGGGAGAGGACTGGAGCCGTATCTGCATTACGGTGGAAGACAGCGGGATTGGTATGTCGAAGGAGTTTCGGGACAAGATATTTGAGTCCTTTGCAAGGGAAGACAATAACCGTGTCCAGAAGATACAGGGAACCGGGCTTGGTATGGCGATAACGAAATACATTGTGGATGCCATGGGCGGAACTATCGAAGTACAGAGCGAACAGGGCAAAGGAACAATGTTCTGCGTGACCCTGGATTTGGAGAAGGCGATAGTACAGGAAGAGGATATGATCCTGCCGGCGTGGAGGATGCTTGTAGTAGATGATGACGAGCAGCTCTGTCTGAGCGCTGTAAAGTCCCTGAAGACCATCGGCGTGGAGGCTGACTGGACGCTGGATGGGGAGTCTGCCGTACAGATGGTGGAAAAGAGGCATCTGCAGCATGACGATTATCATATCATCCTGCTGGATTGGAAACTTCCCGGAATGAACGGTATTAAGACAGCCAATGAGATACACAGGAAACTTGGAGACGACATCCCGATTATCCTTATCTCAGCATATGACTGGAGCGACATTGAAGAAGAAGCACGGGATGCCGGAATTACCGGGTTTATTTCCAAGCCGCTGTTTAAATCTACACTGTATTACAGTCTGAGGAAGTTTGCCGGAATTGCGGACGAAAAGAAGATAGAATATGAAGATAAAACAGAGGATTTTAGCGGCAGGCGGATACTTCTGGCAGAAGATAACGACCTGAACTGGGAAATAGCGGAAGAACTGCTTGGAGAGATTGGATTTTCCATGGATAGGGCGGAAAACGGGAAGATTGGAGTAGAGATGTTTGAAAACTCTGATATCGGCTTTTATGATGCGATCCTTATGGACATCCGCATGCCAATCATGAACGGTTATGAAGCGACAGAAACCATACGTGCGCTTGACCGTGCTGATGCAGCGGAGATACCAATTATTGCTATGACGGCAGATGCATTTTCAGAGGATCATAAAAAGTGCCTGGAGGCCGGGATGAATGCCCATATTGCGAAACCGATAGACATGCAGGAAGTAGTAAAGCAGCTGAAGAAATATATGAAATAAAACAGAGAAGAATTGTATGAAAAAAGGTGTGCTATCCGGGAGGGATACACACCTTTTCTTTAAGGCTTTTTGTTTGCGGCGCTCATGGCTTTTATGAGCAGCCTCGTCTGCTCGATGCTCAGCTGCGGCAGCTGCTTTGTCTGGTCTTCCGTGAGAAAGTGGAATTCTTTTGTGTCTGCAAGCTTTATGAGCATCCCTTCGCGCCCGTTCATTTTGTATTTCATGAAATGGATATTGTTTGCATGCAGCCAGTCATCCCAGGCATAACCGGAGCCGGAACGGCTTGTGTCGGATATGGCAGGCTGGGAGCCCAGCTCATATTCAGGTCCGCATTTGTCAACCAGAATACGGACGGGAACACCGAGCCCTGTGGCAATTTTATGTATCGTCTCTAATTTAGGGCGGGCTTTCCCGAGCTCGTACCTACGGATTGCGGAGTCTGCCATCTGGCACAGGCTGCCGAGCTGTTTCTGCGTCAGTCCTTTTTCTTTTCTGATTCGCTTGATATTTTCTCCGATCGTCATATGACCTCACCTCAGCACTATGAATTTTATACCTTTTATACTATGATAGCATACCGGACAGGATAATAAAAGCATAAAAATGTTCTGATATAAAATATTTTAAGTATAAAAAGATACTGAGGTTTTCGAGAACATTAATGTTCTTTTGGGGGCGTATGACGTTACAGATAAAAAGTTTCTAAGCTGCTGAGCCTGGAGGACATATTGACCATAAGCATATCGGCGATTGTCAGCGCAGCCATTGCCTCTACCACGACTACGGCTCTAGGTACGATGACAGGGTCGTGGCGTCCGGTAATGGAGATGCTTGTATTCTCGCCGTCTGCCGTGACAGTCTCCTGCTCTCTTGCAATAGATGGGGTAGGCTTTACGGCGGCGCGCACCAGGATGGCCTGCCCGTCGCTTATCCCGCCGAGTATCCCGCCGGAATGGTTCGTCTTCTTGTGGATGCAGCCGTCTTTAGAATAGAAAGAGTCATTATTTGTACTGCCGGATGATTTGGCGGCCAGAAAGCCGTCCCCAATCTCGACGCCCTTGACGGCCCCAATGGACATGATGGCTTTTGAAAGAGAGGCATCCAGCTTATCAAATACGGGCTCTCCGATGCCGGCGGGAATGCCGTCAATCCGACATTCAATGATGCCTCCCGCAGAGTCGTGGTTTCTCATGCAGTCTTCCAGGTAAGAGGCGGCTTTTTCGGCATAGGATACACTTGGCATGCAGAGAGCATTGTCTCCGATGCAGCTTAGGTCAAAACAGTTCTCAGGAACGGTGATATCCCCGATTGACCGGGTGTATGTGGTAAGGCGTATGCCCAGCCTGCACAAGATCTTTGCGGCGACCGCGCCTGCGGCGACGCGTCCTATGGTCTCGCGCCCGGAGGAACGCCCGCCTCCGCGGTAATCCCGGAAACCATATTTGGCGTCAAAAGTAAAGTCTGCGTGGCCCGGCCGGTAGCAGTTCTTAATCCTTCCGTAATCTCTGGAACGCTGGTCAAGATTTTTTACCAGAATGGAGATGGGCGTGCCTGTAGTCTTTCCCTCGAAGATACCGGAGAGGATTTCCGCCTTATCTGTTTCCTGCCTGGGAGTCGAGTATTTGCTGCAGCCTGGTTTCCTGCGGTCGAGGAAAGACTGAACATCGCTTTCTGAGAGGGGGAGCCCGGCGGGGCAGCCGTCTATGACAACGCCGAGGGCGCTGCCGTGGGATTCTCCCCAGGTGGTGATCCGAAATAAAGTTCCATAAGTTGAACCTGCCATGTAAAACACTCCTTTAACTGATTATATAATTAATTTCGTAAATAATGAAATAGATGAATCTTTTCTATCATACAATAGTTATCTGGAAATGTAAATTTTCAGGGGTAACAAATCGTCATAAAATCTTCATTTTTTTTTAAAGGAATTCTCCTGTACATTTATTTGCCGGCATATTATAATAAAACGGTATGGGGAGGAGCTAAGGAGTATAATTTATAATGATTAAGGAGTTCAGTTGATTATGGCTAAAAACGACAAGAGGAAAAAGAAGAAAGCAGACCAGGAAGATTTAGACGTTTTCTACGTGGATGATATAGAGAAGAATGACTTTTTCAACGGCGGAAAAGACGGAGACGGCACAAAAAAAACAGGCGTGAAAGAGCAGGGAGGCAAGAAGAAGGGGAGCTTAGGCAAAAAGCTTCTGCTGACGTTCGGCATCTTTACCATGCTGTCTGCGGGGGCATATTTTGGCATGGCGATGTTTTTCAACAGCCATTTTATGTTTGATACGAAAATCAACGGCGTGGATTTTTCATTGAAAGAAGTCAGTGAAGTCGAAAATTATATGAAAAAACAGGTGGCGGATTATACGCTGACGCTGGAGGAATCGGACGGAAGCAGAGAAGTGATCAAAGGTGCGGATATTGGGATCAAGTATAACTCAGGAGAAAGCATAAGGCAGCTTGCAGAAGGGCAGCAAAAACTTTTTTGGATCAAATCTCTCTTGGAGCCTACAGAGATAGAGGCGAAAATCGGAGTAAAGTATGACGCGGCAAAGCTGGACGAGACGATCAGCAGCCTGAAATGCATGGACGAGGAGAATCAGACATCCTCAAAGAACGCATATCCGGCATTTAAGGACGGACGGTTTGATGTCGTGCCGGAAGTGCTGGGAACAAAGATTGAGACAGAAAAATTCATGGCAGCCGTCACGGAAGCGATCAACGGCTTTCAGGACAGCGTGAACCTGGCCGAGAAAGACTGCTATATCCTTCCCAAATATGTATCGGATTCAAAGGAAGTTCTTGAGGCGGCGGCAAAGATGAACAGCTATCTTGGGGCGCAGGTCACTTATGATTTTGGCTCAAAAACGGAGGTTGTGGATTCCGCAACGATTGCAGATTGGGTTAAGATCAACAAAAAGAAGATGAAAGTATCCTTTAAAAAGGAAGACGTGAAAGAATATATAAAGAAACTGGCAGAAAAATACGACACGAAGTACAAACCAAAGAAATTCACCACGGCGGACGGAGATTCTGTGACTGTGGAGGGAGGCAGTTACGGCTGGCTGATGGATCAGGATACAGAGTACGAAAAGCTTCTTGACGATATAAAGAAAGGAAAAGTGGTGACCAGGGAGCCGTCCTTTAAGAGCAAGGCGGCATCCCATGACGGAGCAGGGGTAGGCAGCACATACGCGGAAGTAGACCTTACGGATCAGCATATGTATTTTATCAAAGACGGAAAGGTGGTTCTGGAGACAGATGTTGTCACAGGGAACCCGAATAAGGGAAATGCTACTCCGCAGGGCGTGTATACGTTGTCATACAAGACGAGAAACGCAACTCTCAGGGGAGAAAAGAAGGCGGACGGCACATATTCCTATGAGACGCCCGTAAAGTACTGGATGCCCTTTAACGGCGGGATTGGGTTCCATGACGCAAACTGGCAGTCATCATTCGGAGGCGACAGGTATAAAAGCCACGGCTCCCACGGATGCATCAACATGCCGGAAGAAAAAGCAAAAAAACTTTACAGCCTGATCAGTGCAGGAATACCTGTCGTATGCCACTATTAGGAAGAGATTCGCAGGAACATGTATTACGGGATGCCCTGTGGGTATATACAAGAGGAAATAAATCATGTATGAATTATTAAAAACAGATGGCCTTGCCAAAAGAGGAAGGCTTGAGACAGTACATGGGGCCATTGAGACCCCTGTATTTATGAATGTGGGAACCGCAGCTGCCATTAAAGGTGCGGTGGACGCGACAGACCTTCGGGAGATCGGAACACAGGTGGAGCTTTCTAATACATACCATCTGCATGTGCGGCCCGGTGACGAGGTGATAAAAAAGCTCGGCGGGCTCCACAAATTTATGGTGTGGGATAAGCCGATCCTGACGGATTCCGGCGGTTTTCAGGTGTTTTCCCTGGCAGGGCTCAGAAGAATCAAAGAAGAGGGAGTGTATTTTAACTCCCACATCGACGGCAGGAAGATATTCATGGGACCGGAGGAGAGCATGCAGATTCAGTCCAATCTGGCATCCACTATCGCGATGGCGTTTGACGAGTGCCCGTCAAGCGTAGCGGACAGGGATTACATGGAGCGCTCCGTGAACCGCACTACCAGATGGCTTGCGAGGTGCAAGGAAAAGATGGGGCAGTTAAATGAGCTGCCGGATACGATCAACAGGCATCAGCTGCTTTTTGGGATTAATCAGGGGGGAGTCTATGAGGATATCCGGGTTCGCCATGCAAAGGAGATTACGGAGCTTAACCTTGACGGGTACGCCGTAGGCGGGCTTGCGGTGGGCGAGTCCCACGAAGATATGTACCGGATTCTTGACGCGGTCGTTCCGCATCTTCCGCAGGATAAGCCTACCTATCTCATGGGGGTGGGAACGCCGGAAAACATCCTGGAGTCAGTAGAGAGAGGCGTGGACTTCTTTGACTGCGTATATCCCAGCAGAAACGGCAGGCACGGCCATGTATATACAAATCATGGAAAACTGAATATGTTCAATGCGAAATATGAGTTGGACGCACGGCCCATCGAGGAGGGATGCCGGTGCCCGGCTTGCAGGAGCTTTTCCAGGGCGTATGTGCGGCATCTTTTAAAAGCAAAAGAGATGCTGGGGATGAGGCTTTGCGTGCTCCATAATCTGTATTTCTACAATACGATGATGGCGGAGATAAGGGATGCAATTGAAAAAGGAACTTATGCGAGCTATAAGAAAGAGAAGATTGCAGGCATGAGGGCCGGGGAATGATGCGCCTGGTAGCACATATTTTATAAAATATGTATGAAATATGTAAGATTTAATAAAAATAACTTGATGAAAAATGCAATATTGTGTATGATAGCAATAGTGTTTAAATTTAGTAGGAGGAATTGATTATGTTTAGTTTAGCAGCGCAGAATGCAGCCGCTCCCAGCGGTATATTTATATTCGTGCTTTATGCAGCGATTTTCGCAGGTTTTTACTTTCTCTTTTTGAGGCCTCAGAAGAAGGAGCAGAAGAGGGTACAGGCAATGCTTGCGGATCTGGAGGTAGGCGATACCGTACTTACTACCAGCGGGTTTTACGGCGTGATCATCGATATCACGGACGGGGATGTCATCGTGGAGTTTGGAAGCAACAGAAACTGCCGCATCCCGATGCAGAAAGCTGCCATCGCTCAGGTGGAGAAGGCGTCTGTGGCAGAGTAAGAGCTCTGCGGAATTTTTACGGTCAGGAAAGCTGAGAGGGAAGAGTCCGAAAGTTTAAGAGGGCTCTTTTTTTGCGTCTTTTTGAGAGGGCTGCAGTCAATTCCGGCGATAGCTGAAAAAGTAGTGGAGAATATGCCGCGGTATATGGTATGATAAGAAAAAAGATATATGGGAGGGATTGTAACATGGGAACACCACATAATGCGGCTGAAAAAGGACAGATTGCAAAGACAGTATTAATGCCGGGAGATCCTCTGCGGGCAAAATATATCGCGGAGACATACCTTGAAAATCCGGTATGCTTTAACGAAGTGCGGAACATGCTTGGATATACGGGAACTTATCAGGGGAAGGAGATTTCCGTAATGGGGGGCGGCATGGGGATGCCGTCTATCGGGATTTACAGCTACGAGCTATATCACTTTTATGATGTTGATAACATCATCCGCGTGGGTTCTGCGGGAGCCATGCAGGACGACGTGAACGTGATGGACATCGTGATTGCTATGGGCGCGTGCACCAACTCTAACTATGCTGACCAGTATCAGATTCCGGGAACCTTTGCGCCGATTCCGGATTACGGTCTTTTGGAGAAGGCAGTAGGGGCGGCAAGAAAGAGAGGGGCTAACGTGAAAGTGGGGAACGTCCTTTCTTCCGATGTGTTCTACAATGACAGGAAGGATTTTAATGACCGTTTCCGCAGGATGGGCGTGCTGGCAGTCGAGATGGAGGCTGCGGCGCTCTATATGAATGCGGCCCGGGCAGGGAAGAAAGCACTCTGTATCCTTACAATCTCCGACCATCTCTACAAGGAGGCAGCTCTCAGCGCCAAGGAGCGCGAGACAGGTTTCCGCCAGATGATGGAGATTGCGCTTGAGATCGGGTAGAGCTTATGAAGAAAATAAGGGTGAGCAATGAAGGAATCTATGGGGCGGCAGTGTTCGTGCTTTCATTTGCCACGGCGATGCTTGCGGCGGCAGACCTTGGCATGTCGATGGTGGTGGCTCCGGCTTATATCGTAAGCATAAAGGTGTCTGCGCTTACCTTTGGGCAGGCAGAGTATATCGTGCAGGGAATTTTGTTTGTTGTGTTCTGCATTGTCATGAAAAAAGTAAAGCCAATGTATTTCTTTGCATTTGCGTCAGGGATTGTTTACGGCGCGGTGCTGGACTTCTGGAGAATGGTGGTTCCGCATTTTGACCCGGGGAGGTTTCTTCCGGGAGCGCTGCCGCTGTCTTTAAGGATTGTATATTTTATTGTAGGGTTTTTGCTTAATTCACTTGGGGTAGCGCTGTATTTTAAGACTTACTTTTATCCCCAGGTTTATGAATTTTTTGTAAAAGGAATCAGCGGGCGGTTTGGGATCAGGCTTTCTTCATTCAAAATAGGGTTTGACCTGACGTGCCTTGTCATAGCAGCGGCGTTTTCTTTCCTGATGTTCGGCTCTGTCGTGGGCATCGGGCCGGGAACGGTGGTGCTGGCTTTTGGAAACGGGCTTTTGATCGGGAAGTACGGAAACTGGATGGATAAGCATCTGGAGACGTATACAAGGCTGGGATGGCTGGAGGAGAAGTTCATATTGAGCTGACAGAGCAAAAAGGTGAAAAGGCTTAAGATGGGGAGGCGTTGGCCTGGGTTGTCGAAGGTTTTAAACAAAATAAAGATGTAAAGTCTTATTGAGCTTTAGAAATAAGTCTTTACATCTTTTTTTATATTTTTGATTTATATTTTAGTAATCTTATTTCGCAGATTTACTTAATCTGCGAAAATCAACCGCGACTTTCTTGTGTCTATTTCCATTTTACACTTCACATATTTATATCGACATTACTTTATCATATCTTAATCCAAATAACAATGCTTTTTACAAAATTACCCGAATGGCAATTTATGCATATATCGATAAGAAAGGCTGATATAATGATGGAAAACTACATTGCAAAAGGCAGTAACACTGGCATATTCATGGTCACTTTCTGGGTCTGGACTGTGAACGCATAAAAAGGAGGCATTATGGCAAGACATGGAGAAAATATAAGGAAAAGGAAAGACGGGCGTTGGGAAGGGCGTTTTATGATATACAGCAAAGAAAAGAAGAAAAAAATTTACCGTTCTGTATATGCCCCGTCCTATGATGAAGTGCGTAAAAAACTTGCCGCACAAAAAAATATGTTATCGAATGATGTTTTGGGGGCGGCAAACAACGCTGTTTTATATAATGTCAGGTTTTCCGATATTGCAGAAGAATGGCTTGAAATGGTAAAAAATTGCCGTAAGCCGTCAACTTACAATAAATATAGCATTATTTATCATCATCACATTAAACATTGCTTTAAAGATACATCACTTTTGGAAATAGCGGACGCGATCTCATCTCAAAAGATTTCTGATCATTTATCTGAGAGTGTCAGCAATAGTATATATTGTGTGCTGAACCAGATTTTAAAGTTCTCTTCAGCAAAATATTCTATAACATTGCCGGAGTTAAAAAAAAACCACTTTCTCTATTCAGCTCAAAGCTGTTAAAACTCTCTCTCGAAATGAGCAGAAAAAACTGGTTTCGGTACTTTTCCAAGAGACTGATCTTTTTAAAAGTGTTGTACTTTTGTGCCTGTTTACAGGGCTTAGGCTTGGGGAGTTATGCGCCCTGAAATGGAGCGACGTAGACTGGGAAAACAGTACCCTTACGGTTAACAGAACCGTACAGCGCCTTTATGTGGAAGGATATAAAACCTTAACCGTTTTAAAAGAAACATTGCCGAAGAGTGAATGTTCCCGGCGCGAAGTTCCCTTGTCTGATGCGGTGTTGGAGATTCTGGAAAAACTCAGGAACGACAGGGAGTATGTGTTTGGCGAAGACAGGCCGTTAGAGCCGAGAACCGTCCAGTATCATTTCAAAAAGATATTAAAAGAGGCGGGCATGGAAGACAAAAATTTTCATGTTCTCCGCCATACCTTTTCTACAAATTGCATTGAAAGAGGCGTAGACGTGAAAAGTTTAAGTGAAATCCTCGGACACTCTGATGTGCAAATCACTTTAAATCGCTATGTGCATCCTTCTATGGATGCCAAACGGCGGCATATGAATAATCTTTCAAGCTTTTATGGTCAGATTCGTGGTCAGAAGGAGCGGGAATTTCAGGAAATATCTATAAAATAACTTCTTTTCGCAGATTAAGTAAATCTGCGAAAATCTTTATGCTGAATCGTCAGCCATTTCCTACAGATGCTTATGATTACCAGTAAATTTTAAAACAATACGTGTGAACCGAAAGGCACAAAGCATAATGAAAGATACTGTAACAAAGACGGTATGGCAGCATAGCGAGAGCCTGCCGCAGGATACGATGGAATTCCTGAAAGGGATTGCCAAAGATTACTGCAAAGTCAGGAATTATGTATACGGGAAATATTCAGGGGTCAAGAGTCTTGGCAGACTGACACCAGTGTACAGTGTTTTGAATGAAATGCGCCATTGCGGGCTGAGGGAGCAGCTGAATCTGCCGTCGGTATATTACGAGCTGGCGATAGCCGATGCAGTAACGGATATTAAATGCAGCTGGGAAATCACGAAAAATAAGATTAATGAAAAAATAACGGCCAACGAGGGCTTGAGCACGGAGGATAGGCTCTACCTGAGAACAGTACTGAAAATGGGAAATATATATGCGTCCATTTTAAATTATCAGGAATATGAGATGCCGAGAAAGGCCGTAGGTCTTGATATTGATACAAACCGGCTTAATAATTTACTGCGAAGGCTTACGAGGAGAACATTGGCAATTCCGGAAACTGAGGGCGAAGATTGGTTTAAGGTGTCTCCTAACGGTTATTCCTACAGAGACGGCGCAATATGTGTCGTGAGCAGGACTCCCCGGAAAAGAGTGTCTATACCGCTGAAGGATGGCCGGATATTTGACAGGCAGATACGGGTCGGCATCAGGAAAGATTCAGTGATTCTTGCAATACCTGTTGAGACAGAAATAAAAAAACACTGGGATTATACTAATTCTTTGTATGTTTATATCGGCGACAGGGATATGTTTACTTTGTCCAACGGAAACATATATGGGGAAGGCTTAGGAGAGCTGATAAATCCTGAAACAGAGCGGCTTGCAGGTAAAAACAGGGAGCGGCGGAGGATGTATGAGGCCTATAAGCAGTGCGCCAAGGATGGGGATTTGCAGAAGGCCGGGAATATCGAAACCAATAACCTTGGAAAGCTTAAATATGATAAACAGAAAAAGAAAGAAAAATCCAGGACAGAGACATTTATTAACTCAGAAATTAACAGGATGCTAAAGACAGAAAAGCCTGCCCGGATAGTGATAACCAGGCCTGTTGTAAAAAACAGGACAAAAATATATTCAAAAACAGCAAACAGAAAAGCGGCGAGGAGTTTCAGAGGATTTATCAGAGGGCGCCTGGCTTATAAGTGCAGAGTGAATTCCATAGAATTGGTTGAGATCAATTCTAAAGGAACCGGAAATAAATGTTCTGCCTGCGGCGGAGACGGGATAAGGCAGGGAAAGGAATTCCTGTGCGGGCGGTGCGGGATGCAGACTACGATAGCTTTGAATTCCGCAAAAAATATAGAACATAAATATGTAGGTTAATGTGTATTTATCTGAGAATGAATAGCCGGAAGGCTGTTTTACCGCCTGGCGGATCGCAGAGAAAGTACATTGACATAGAGCAAAAAGTCGGCGTTAGCTAAGCCGGATATACGGCTTTCGGGTACGCCAGGATCGCAGCTTATGCGGAGCGAAGTGGGCCGCCGCCTTTGGCAGCGGATGCACAGGCAGAAGATGCCCCGATAATCCTTATGATAATAAAATATAAAGAAAGCAATCAGACAGTAAGGTGAGTGGAATGAGAAAAGCTCAAAAAAAGCAGGCAGAAGATTTTGTGAGACTTCTTGCGGATGCACATAATGAGTTAAAAAAGTATATCGAAAATAAGAATTATGAACCGGCAGCAGATTTACTTGGCGAATGCCAGAGAGGCGCTATTGAGCTTGGAGGCCTCATAGAAAAAACGGAAGGGGAAGACCAGCATACGGTTTTACTGCTGGAGGAGTACTGTGAGAGCATCTATCAGTTATATGAGCAGATAAGCGGAAATCAGGAGGTCCAGGCAAATAAGCTTTATAAAAGGCTGCGCCAGGCGCTTATCAGGGTTGAAAACAGTATAAAAAATGATATAAAAGCCAGGCTGGAAATCGTATTTATGCCATATAAGGCAAGCATGTGGGATTCCCTTGAGAGCATTTGGGAGGCGGCGAAAGAGGACCCGGATTGTGATGCATACGTTGTACCTATACCGTATTATGACCGGAATTCTGATTATTCGCTTGGACAGTGCCATTATGAGGGCGAAAAGTTTCCGGATTATGTGGAAATTGTAGATTACCATACATATCATTTGGAAAACAGAAGGCCGGATATCATATATATACATAACCCGTACGATGAACACAATTATGTGACGAGCGTTGACCCGCAATATTATTCTTATAAATTGAAAGATTATACGGAACAGTTAGTGTATGTACCTTATTGTATATACGACGAACCGGCAATGCCAGACAGTAAGGCAACGATTGAATTCTGCTCCAGATATGTGACTTCCGGCATATTGAATGCGGACAAGGTGATCGTGCAGTCTGAAAATTTCCGGCGTGCACTTATCAGCGCACTGCTTGCATACCGGGGCATGGACAGAGAATTTTGGGAAAAGAAAGTTATTGCTTTAGGATCGCCGAAGTATGACAAGGTGACGAATGAGGACATGAACAAACTGTACATACCGGAGAGCTGGGAAAGGCTTATCAAAAGACCGGATGGGAGCAGGAAACGGGTTATTTTCTATAATACAAGCTTAAATGCGCTGCTGCAATATGGTGAACAGATGAACCGGAAGATACGGAGCGTCCTCCGGTTTTTTTACGAAAACAGGGAAACATGTATATTGCTGTGGAGGCCGCATCCGTTAGTACAGGCAACCATAGAGTCCATGCGCCCTGAATTGTGGGAAGAGTATAAAGAAATCACAGACACATATAGAAAAGAAGGATGGGGAATCTATGATGATACTCCTGATTTTCATGCGGCGTTTGCTGTGAGTGATGCGTATTATGGGGATTACAGCAGCCTGCTGCTTTTGTATCAGGGAACATGGAAACCTGTGCTGCGGCAGAATGCAGATATTTTGGATTACAGGAAACGGTTTGTCACGGACAGGCTTTATTATGACGGAGAGTATGTGTGGGGAACGGCACGGGAATTTAACGGGCTGTTTCGGATAAACCCGGAAACGTTTGAGATAAAGTATATGGGGCAGTTCCCGGATGAAAATCCGGAAGAATACAGGTTGTTTTACGGAATTGCACAATACGGCGGGAAATTGTACTTTTGCCCTCACAATGCAAAGTATATTGGCGTTTATGATAAAGTTTCAAAAGAATTTAGCAGTGTAGCATTAAAGGAAGATATAAAAGATATAGAGAGAAAATTTTGCGGTATTTCAGTCTTTGGGAAGTTTATTTACTTATATGGCGGCAGGGCGAACACGATTGTGCAATTGGATACGGAGTCAAATAAGATAATTTATATTGAGGATTGGATAAAAGAAATTGTAAAGCATCAGGAAGATTATTTTGATTTTCATATTTTAAGCGGATGCATATATAATGGCAGTTTGTATTGCCCCGGTTCCGGAACGAAGGGGATACTCCGGATAAGCCTGATTGATCTATCGTATGAATTTATTTCATATGCGTCTGATAGTGCAGATTGTTTTGCAGATATAATAAATCAGGATGAGACGCTTTGGCTGCGGCCAGATGGCAGCGGCTTTATTTCTAAGCTTGATCTCCGTACACGTATTTTGGAAAAAATGGGAAAAATAAACGAATCATCAAGTGTTTGCAAAATAAACGGGGATCTTTACTATTTTTCAGTGACGGAACCCTATTTTTACAAGATAAATATTGAGTCGGAAGAAATGGTTAAGATTCCGGCAGAAGAAGGTATATATTCAGTATGTCCGGCGGGAGATGAAATTTTAATGACAACTTATCTGACTGGGAACTTATATGTGTTTAATGCAGTCAATATGGAAACTTTGAAGGTGGAAATGACTTTAAAAGAAAATGATTTTTTGGAACAAAATGATTGGGAAATACTTAGAGGTATTCGTGAATATAATCAATACGTTTCAGAATCAGGATATGTAAATTTGAAAAAAATATTGGAAGGGAATCTAAAAAATAAAAATCGGAAACAAGGTGCAGGGAACAGCGATTGCGGCAAAAAAATCCATGAAAATATGAAAGGGTTGATAGAATGAAAGTCGGTACAATAAATTTTCACCGTTCTCAAAATTACGGGGCGCTTATGGTGACATATTCTTTACTTACTTATTTGAGAAAAAGAGAAATTAATGCACAGGCAATTGATTATTTTCCAGAGCATCATACTTCTATGTATCCTCTCAGAAATGCGGCATATGACAAATTTATTGACAAGTATCTACAGCCTTTCAGCAGTGCCGAAGAGGAATACGATCTAATAATATATGGTGCAGATACGATTTGGGAATATTATAGAGGGTTTGGGTATGACAGTACTTATTGGGGAGTTGACAGTCTTAAGGCCAAAAGAAGAATCACATATTCTGCAAGCGGTACGCTAAAAAATTTTTCTGAAGAAAGTGATGAGCTGTTCCGAAAGCATCTTGATAATTTTGATGCAATTTCGGTGCGTGAAGATGTACTGGCAGAGTATTTGAAGAACTTTACCGATAAACCAATTATACATACTTGTGATCCGGCTTTTTTGCTTACAGAAGATGATTATCTGAAGGTAATGTCTGAACGGCTTATATCTGGTGAGTATGCGGTGCTGTATAATCGGCAGTTAGGAACAAAACTGTTTGAGACAGCAGAAACAGTGCGGCAGAAAACAGGTCTTAGTACTGTCGTATTAAAAGGGGACGGGTGCCTTTATAGCAGTGATGGAGAATTGTTAAGGACAGATATAGGACCTTCGGAGTTTTTGTCTTTAATTAAATATTCGTCTTATGTGCTGGCGGCATCTTTTCATGCAGTGGCTTTTTCTGTAATTTTTCAAAAACAGTTCCATACCATAATGAAAACGGGAGCGGAAAGAGTGGAGTCATTGCTGCGGAGACTTGGGCTGGAAAGCAGGAGGATTCAGCATTCAAGAGAAATATCTTTTGAAGAAAATATTTGTTATGCAAAATTACACTCGCTTAATGAGTATGTGGAAAATTCAGAAAAATATTTAGACAGGGCTATTAATGATTGAAAGGCAAGGTGTTTATGAATCATACAAAAATAAAAAGCTACGAACTGATAGGGAAAAGGGTAGCGATCGGACAGATAACATTTACGAGCATTAAAACATATCATATGCTGAAAAAAGAAGGTGTTGATGTTGCGATGTTTTTTGACAGAGATTATCGTCTGCAACATATAAAATACAGGAATACACCAATTTTTCCGTGGTCCAATTTTCACGATACATATGTGATCTTGACAATTTCTTCTCGTTACAGTGAGTTGAAAAAAATGCTAATCGAGTCGTGCGGATATTCCGAAGACAGGATTATATTATTGGACGACATTTTATTTGAGTGTTCTGAGAGTGATGTTAGTAATGAGTATGATTGGGATTGGTTCAAAAAAAATCTGAATAACGTATCGGATGCTTATCTTACTTACAGATATTCCATTTTGCAGAAACAGAGAGGGCCGGAGGGGATTCCGCTAAGGAATTTAATGGTTGATGTTAATAATAAATGTACTTTAAATTGTAAATATTGTTATACTCAAATGCCATATTACCGTGCTGAAGAGAAAAGAAATTATGACATGGATGAAATTATTGAAAGCTTAGACCATTTGTTGGATGTAGTGGATTTTATCCCCTATCTTTCAATATTTGGGGGAGAACCGCTGCTACATCCAAAACTCCACAAGCTGATTTCATTTCTCAATAGTAAAAAGGCGCAGGAAAGAGTTGTGTGTGCCAATATTACGACAAATGGAACTTTATTATTATCGGATGAAGTGGTTGGAGCGATAAAAGAAAATACATTATTTTGGCGAATAGGTGTTTCTCCGTATGGAATACATTCAAAAAAACAGTATGAATTATTTTCACAGCTGAATGAAACGGGAATTCCATATTATTCAAAATATATGGTTTATTGGCAGATAACAGGACAGACGATCGAACCCAAGTCAGTTGATATGGAAAGTATTCGGAAAAAATGTGAGAAATGTGTATGCAGAGATCTGCATTTCCTAAATGGGAAACTGTATCAATGTACAGTATTGGCTCATTTTGAGGCATTACATAGAGTGCCGTATGATAATAGAAATTCGTTTGACTGCAGAAAGTCATACACGAAAGACGAATTGAGAGATTTCCTGCAAAGCTATTCTCCAGGAATGGCATATTGCAGCGGTAATCATCAGATATATTTGCGTGACGAAAGTGAGATGGATAAATGCGGCGGTAAGATGGTGCCTGTGGCAGAGCAGACAGAAGAAATCCTGCAATATAAACGTTATGAATAAAATAACAGAAGAATTAACGCCGGATCAGACGCGTGCCATACAGACAGTCCTTCTTGAACTCCTCTGTGAAGTGCGCCGTGTATGTGAATTGGCCGGAATCCGTTACACCGTCATTGCAGGAACTTTGTTAGGAGCAGTCCGTCACGGCGGTTTTATTCCATGGGATGATGACGCGGATATCGGAATGCTCAGGGAAGAGTATGAGGCATTTCGCAGGGCATGTGACAAGTATCTGGATACGAGCCGCTTTTATTTTCAGGACCATACTTGTACAAAAGGGTATCGCTGGGGTTATGGAAAGCTCCGGCGTAAACACAGCAGTTATGTAATATGCGGCACGGAAGGGCTGCCGTATGAGCAGGGAATCTGGATTGACATATTCCCTTTAGATAATGTTCCGGACAGCCGCCTGGGACGGGCTTTATGCAGCCTGCATTGCTTTTTGATTCGTAAATTCATGTATTCTGAGTCGGGAAAATACCGGCAAAAGAATCCGGCAAAACGGATCATGTACGCAGCAATGTCGAAAGTTCCTATTTCGGCGGTACATAAGCATTTTGAAAAATATATCAGGCGGAGAAATAAGAAACGGACAGGCTGGGTGCGTATCCTTACGTTTCCCACGCCAAACAGGGAATATGGATACCGCCGCAGGTGGTATGAAGATATGTCTGATATTACGTTTGAAGGAGAGGTATTTACCAGTGTGCGGGATCATGAAGAATACCTGACTTTCAAATTCGGGAATTATCTGGAGCTGCCGCCAAAGGAAGAGCAGAAGATCCATCACCGCATCAGTGAATTTAAAATTCCGGAAGAGACGGAGGTAAGGGGATGAAAAAAGTAATTACATATGGCTCGTTCGACCTTTTCCACCGGGGGCATTATAACCTGCTAAAACGTGCAAAGCAATTGGGGGATTATCTTATTGTCGGGGTTACGACGGAGCAGTATGACAAATCCAGAGGGAAACTGAATGTCTGCGACTCTCTTTCGGAGCGGATGGAATCTGTGCGTAAGACAGGCCTGGCGGACGAGATCATCGTGGAGGACCATATCGGGCAGAAAGCGGAAGACATATTAAAGTATCAGGTGGATATTTTAACGGTCGGTTCTGACTGGATAGGCGAATTTGACCATTTTAGAAAATATTGCGAGGTTATTTATCTGGAGCGGACAAAGGATATTTCCAGTACTATGCTCCGGACAAATAATTTTAATCTGGTGCGTTTGGGAATTGTGGGCTCCGGCAAAATAGCCGGACGGTTTATGCCTGAAATCAAATATGTAAGCGGAATTGTTCCGGTCAGCGTGTTCAATCCCCGCCTGGAGGGCGCTAAAAGCTTTGCGGAAAAATTTGGTCTTAAGTTTTATGAAGATGATTGGGAGGCATTCCTTTCCAAAATCGATGCAGTGTATATCGCATCGCCCCATGGAACCCATATAGATTATGTTATGCGGGCTTTGGAGGGCAACAAACATGTCTTGTGCGAAAAGCCGCTTGCATTCTCAGGGGAAGATGCAAAACGTGCATATGCATTGGCAAAAGAAAAGAAACTGGTTTTGATGGAGGCGATTAAAACGGCATATTGTCCGGGATTCCATCAGCTGGTCGGCGTAGTCCAAAGCGGTATCATCGGTACGGTATATGATGTGGAGGCATGCTTTACGAAACTTGTGCCAATAGGTTCAAGAGAGTGGACGGGAGAATGTGCGGGTGCTTTTTCTGAGCTGGCAAGTTATCCATTGCTGGGGATATCGAAGATTCTTGGTGTAAATTATAAATCTGTCCGTTTTGAGAGCTTTTGGAACGAGCAGCAGACGGATATTTATTCGAAAGCATATTTAAAGTATCCGAATGCGGCGGCGACAGTGAAGGTGGGAATCGGAGTTAAGTCGCTTGGCAGTATGCTGATATCCGGCACAAGGGGATTTATTGAAGTCAAGGCGCCTTGGTGGAAAACGACGGAATTTGGGGTTCACTACGAGAATCCGGCCAACGATGAAGTCTTTTTCAGCAGATATCTGGGAGAAGGGCTGCGCTATGAAATCAGTGAATTTCTTCGTGCGATACTTGGCCATAACAGCAATTATTTTCCCGCTGAAGAATCTATTGCAATTGCGGCTGTAATGGAGGAATTCAGAAAAGACAGAGAGAGGTGTATGAAGTGATCGGTGTAGTGGGTCTTGGATATATCGGGCTGCCGACGGCGTTGATGCTTGCGGCAAGCGGGAATGAAGTTGCAGGTACAGATAAGAACGGGGAGATTTTAAAATCACTCAACAACCGTCAATTGACTTTCCAGGAAGAAGGGATGACGGAGCTTTTTGGGCGTGCGGCAGATAATGGAATTCTATTTACATCAGAGATGCCGGTGGCAGATGTCTATATCATATCCGTGCCTACGCCATATGATAAGGGCAGCAAAAAAGTAGATATGAGTTATGTGTCGGCTGCTTTTGAGGATGTTTTGGAGGTATGTCCGAAAGACAGCATTATTGTAATTGAGAGCACAGTGTCTCCTGGAAGTATTGACAAGGTTATCCGGCCGCTTGCGGATAAAAGTGAAAAAGAGGTAAAGATTGCACATGCGCCGGAGCGGATTATTCCGGGCTCCATGATCTGTGAACTGGAGCACAATTCCCGGACGATTGGAACGGATGACGCTGAAACAGGACATGCATTAAAAGAAATATACGGCTCCTTTTGCAAGGGAGAGATTATTTTGACGGATATCCGTTCGGCAGAAATGTCAAAGGTCGTAGAGAATACTTTTCGGGATATCAATATAGCTTTTGCAAATGAGCTGGCGAAGATATGCCGTTCTGACGGGATGGATGTATATGAAATCATCCGTATTGCAAACAATCATCCGCGTGTGAACATTCTAAGTCCCGGGCCGGGCGTGGGCGGGCACTGCATCTCCGTTGACCCTTGGTTCCTTGTGGGAGATTATCCGGGGCTTGCCAATATTATCTTGGCGGCGCGTAAGATCAATGATTCTATGCCAGAATTTGTACTGGGGCGGATCTATGAGATTATGCAGGAGAATCATATGACGGATATCTCAAGGGTAGGGCTTTATGGACTGACTTATAAAGAGGACGTAGATGATGTGCGGGAAAGCCCGTCTCTGCAGCTTTTAGAATGCATGAAAAGGCATCTTGCACCTCCGCTTTTGTGCTATGACCCATACATAAAAACGCAGATTGTTGACAAACAGGTATTTGAATTTGAGAAGTTTGCAGAAAGTGTCGATTTGATTGTTATTATGGTTGGGCATAAGGAGATTGTTGATCATTTTGCATATGTAAGGAATAAGGTTGTGCTGGATACTCGGAAGTGTGTTGACGCGAAAGTCTATTATTTGTAAAGAAAAATGCATTATTAGAATTTAGGCGGTTTCAAAAATTTTTTTAGGAGAATAGATAATGGGAAAGCAGAAATGCATGCTGACTGTCGACGTAGAAGCATTGCCAAAGAGGGCGGTGTCAGACCATATGAATACGCTGATCTATGGGAGACTTGGCGGAAAAGAATATGGTATCGGAAAAATGATGGATATTGCGGATAAGCACAATATAAAAATAACATTTTTCGTTGATTTTGGGGAATGTGAATTGTATGGGGATGAAATCATTGATGTAGGCAGATATATTGTTTCTCGCGGACACGACATGCAAGTACATTGTCACTATGACTTATTGGATAAAATTGTAGGCAAACAACCTTGGGTCTCTATAAACGAAAACTATTATTCATGGTGTCAAAATGAGGATGACGCAAGGGTTATAATTGATTATGTGACAGAGCAATATATGAAATGTACTGGAAAGGTACCGGTCGCATACCGCGGCGGGGAGTTTCGCTTTGGCATAGGCGTATTGAAAGCGCTGAAAGAAAACGGATATCAGGCTGATTTAAGCTATAACTACGTAAGGCCGGAAAAATTACCTATAAACAGGCAATTCTTATTTGAAAATGGGATAGTAGAGTTTCCCATTAGTATTTTGCCTAATAAAGAAAGTTTTAATTTCAATTCTCCCGCGCTTGCACCCTCAAAAAAGAATGATTTTGAGATGGTTATTGGTAAATATCAAAAGTTATTTGATGAATTTTATAATTATTATGGCGATGATGCAATTTCTACAATACTGATGCATAGCTGGTCTTTTTTAAGGCAATCTCAAAAATCGCGTTGCTTTGATGAGAAAAACGATTTGATGGTAATGTTTTTTGATTATTTTCTTGAGGCAATGAAAGAAAAGATACAGTTTATAAGTGTTTCGGATGCAGTAAGTCAAATACAAACAGAGAAACTAAAAAATGTTGAGTTTGAATCGATTTTTTCTAAAGAATCGTTCTATTCTAAAAGAAATATAATCAAGATAAAAGATTTTATTCGTGAAAAAGCGAAGGGAAGAAATGTAGTAATATGGGGGAAAGGATGGATAGAATCAGTCGTTTTTCAGACGGTTGATCTGCATCGGGTTTTAAATACCGCGTATTATATTTCAAACGATGCAGATTCCCAGGCAAAATGGAGAGGTAAGCCTGTTTATAAATTCTCGGATATTAGTATTTCGCCGGATAAGGATTTTGTGTTAGTGCTGGCTCAGCCTACATTTCCTGAGATTAGAGATACGTTAAAAAATGCGGGATTTCGGGAGTTTGAGGATTATTTTGATATTCAGAAAAAAGTTCCAGCGTCCCGTTCAAGTGGAAGACAAACGATGGTGGAATACAAGTGTCCGATTTGCGGTGGTAATGCATTTGAAACATACAATTCGGACAGACCCCGGAGGTGTTCCTCCTGCGGTTCTTTGGAACGCACGCGTACAGTTTCTAAATTATTAAATGAGAATATGCCGGCAGGTATTTCTAAAATGAAGATTTTACATGTGTCTCCAACAAGGTCCGAACGATTACTTTTTAAAAATATGAATGCTGACACAATTACCGTTGACATTCGTCCGGAATGTAAAACGGATATTGTTGCGGATATCTGTTGTATGCCGGATATTGCGCCGGAATCTTTTGATATGGCGTTCGCTAGCTGTGTTTTAAATCATGTATATGATGACAATAAGGCATTAAGTGAAATAAAACGAGTTTTAGGACCAGGCGGTATCGCCCTTATATGGGTACTTGAGAGCGGTACTTTAAAAACACTGGCACATAAAGATCCAACGGGATGGTATGGCAAAGATAATTATGAGAAATACAGGATCGGTACATTCCGGCATTACGGAGAGGTTGATTTTAGCAAACAACTTTTAGGATATTTTTCAAAGGTACAATGCTATGAAAAATATGATGAGGTTACGGAAGAGTCGTGTAAATGGTATTGGTGCTTGAAGTAGAGGCGGGAGGAGACGTTGGTTATGAGATATATTTTATATGGCGCATCAAAATATATGCAGGAACGCGTTGATGAGAATAGGATTCAGTATGTTGACTATATTGTTGATAAATCGGAGGAATTAGTCGGTCAAAAATATCTGGGCAAAGAAATTAAACAGCCAGATGTTTTGCTGGAAGAAAAAAAAGATGATATTTTTATCGTTATTACTGCATTCAGACAATTATATTCTATTGAATATGATTTAAAACAGATGGGATTTGAAAGAGGAAAACATTTTGAATGGATTGGGAGAATGTATAATCATTATCCGAATCACTCTGTTTGGTGGAAATGTCAGAAATCCGAATATTGGAAGAAAGATGAAGATGCGTGGCGCAAGGAGTATCAGAATGAGGTTCCCCATGAGAGAGCCCAGCTTGTAGCAAAAATGATTGATTGGACAGGGGCGGAATCGGTATTAGATTTGGGAAGCGGTTCGGAGCCGATGCGCCAGTTGCTGCCTAAAGAAATTGCATATTATCCGGTTGATTATAAACAGCTTACAGGAAATACGTTAGTTTTTGATTTTAATCAGAAACAATTTCCAGACATTAAGGCTGATATTGTAATTTTAATAGGAGTCGTTGGATATGTGGATTATGAAGTCTGGCTGATAGATCAGGCCGTTCGCGCAATCAAATCGGGAGGGCAGTTAGCAATTTCCTTTCATTATTCTACGGGGAACTATAATGCCTTTGATTTTATTACAAAATACCGCAATGTGATTCAATGCGTGGACTATGCATTTCGTACCGAATCCTATGGCATTTTTTTGTTTAAAAAGATAGATGGTTAAATTCTGAAATGTGAGGGCTAAAGGGAAACGGTTATGGTAAATAAACCTAAATTAATAGTGACAGTGGATACAGAAGCATTTTCTATGCGCGCCCCAGACAAATTTATAGACACTTTAGTATACGGCCGTATTGACGGTGAGGAGTGGGGAATTGGCAGGATGATGGATATTGCCGATAAATATGGCGTTAAAATGACCTTTTTCCTGGATTTTGCGGAAATGGAATATTATGGAGATGAAATTATAAACGTTGGAAAATATATTGTGTGCAGGGGGCATGATCTGCAAATACATTGTCATGCCGACTGCTTTATTGAAACAGTAAATAAGAAATTTCCGCATATACATAAACGGTATCCGGACTGGTATGAAGACGATGAAATATCAGACTTTATGGTGGAGTATTGTTTAGAGCAATATCATAAATGCACAGATAAGGCTCCAATTATTTTTCGGGGCGGGGCGTATCGTTTCGGGACAGCGTTTCTTAGGAAACTGAAAGAAAGAGGAGTTGCGGCAGATGCAAGTTATAATTGTCTGCGGCCGAATCCGCTGCCGATAACAAAACAGTTTGCTTTTGAGAATGGAATACTTGAGCTGCCGATTTCCGTTTTGCCGGGGAAGAGTCCTGTACATACGTTAAACTTCAACCTTGAGTTATTGTACCCAACGGTTAAAGGCGATATAGAGCTGATTTTGAGATTGTATGAAAATTTTTTGGGGGACTTTTACAAATATTATGGGGCGGATGCTGTCTCAAGCCTAGTGATGCATAGCTGGTCTTTTTGCTATGATGCAAAGAGATATCAGACAAAAGGGTTTTTAGATAGGCCGAACAGGCATGCCGCAGAGCTTTTTGAGCGGTTTCTAGCGCTGTTTTGCAATAAGATTGATTTTATTACTGCATCGCAGGCGGTGCAGTTGGAAAATGGATATTTTTCAAAAAAAATGGGATTTTCAGAAGTATCTTCATTATATTCCGTCATGGAATCATGGAAATTGAAAAATTTGGCAGGGCAAATACGGGAAACGGCTGCTGGCCGACAGATTGTTGTTTGGGGAAAGGGCTTAATAGAAAATAAAATTGTTGAAACTCAGGATATTTTCACATTGCTCGGTGTAAAATTTTATATTTCACAAGATGCAGAATCTAATAGAAACTGGCGGGGGCGACCAGTGGTAACTTTTGAGGAATCAGAGATTACTCCTGAAAAACATTATGTTATTTTATGTACACAACTGATTTTTTCAGATATTCGTGAGAAATTAAAAAGAGCAGGTTTTTTAGAGAATTGTGATTATTGTGATGTTTTAAAATCAGGCAGCTGGCCGAAAGCCAAAACTTATTAACAGCTATGGGAAATGATAGGCTTAAGAGGAGATTATGTATGAAAGATTTTCAGATATGCCAAATGGAATATTTTTCGGATCGTGCAGGAAAGTTAGATTCTTGTTTGATAATTACAGAGAATTTATTTAAAAATAAAGTATATCTTTATTCAGACATTTATTTTGAGCCGACTACAGAAAATATTTTTGATACTGTTTTTGATGTTGACGCGATTGTGAATCGGGAATATTTGTTTGCAATGGATTACTTATCAGCGTTGTTGACTGTATACAGTAAAAAAGGCGATAAAAAACTTTTACAAAAATTTTTGGAAATTGTCAGACAGTTTTTCGATTGCTGTGAACGGGGTATGTTTGTGCCGGTTAAAGAGGATGATATGATTGTTCATGCTCAGACATTAATGTTCATCAAATCTTTTTCCTCTGTTCCCTATGATGAATCTTTGAAAAACAAAATTATAAATCATTTATATAAGTATGCGGATTACTGTAACGATGATAAGAATTATTATGATGATAATAATCACGGGTTATTTACTGATTTAGCATTACTACATCTGGCGGTGTTATTTGGAACGTTGGATGAAGCGGAAAAATGGAAAATGCATGCGGTGGAACGGGTAAAAAAATTATTTGGCGTTGCTTTTTATAATGACGGGTTCAACAATGAAGGAAGTTTGTTGTATTTCAGACATAATATAATTGAGTATCGGGAAATATTAAGATTTTGTGATGCATATCATATATCTGGGTTAGAATCGCTTAGAGAGAGACTTGAGCGTGTTGAGCAAGTCTTGTATTCTTTTGCACATAGTGACGGCAGTTATCCTATTATTGGGGATGGCAGAGAGTTATTTTTCAATAATCATAACGATATTTCCGCATTATATCCACAAGCAGGTATTTGCGTAGTTAAAACGGGTAATATGTATCTGACATTTAAGTGCAAAGCAGCATTGCAAAGCCATACACATGTTGATGATACATCTATTACTGCGAGATTTCAGGATTTTGACCTTGTATTGGACGCCGGGCAATATAATTATGACCGGTTTAACCCTGTCAATCGGTATCTTCGCACCAGTAGTGGGCACAGCGGTATATTTCCGCTGTTTGCGGACGAATTAGGATTGGGAAAATATTTGAGCAGACGAGGTTTTTCTGAGATAGAGGAGTTTGACTTTGATGGAATAACTTGTCATATATCTGGATGCTATGAAATGGATAACGGTGCGATTAAAGTGCGCCGTAATATTATTGTACAGCCCGAACATATAAAAGTATGTGACAGCTGGATCTGCACGGCACCCCAAAATATGCGTCAGAGGTTTGTGCTCCCAAAGGAATTTCTTGACATATCAAGATTTACAGTTTCTAAACGGACATTTGAAACAAGTATCGGAGAATATAACATCAAATATAAAATAACATCAGAGAAAACCCCAATTGTAACAACGATGAATTTTGGGGTTCTGTCTAAACAGTATACAGAGATTGAACCTACAATATTGCTAGATACAATTGCAGAAAATTCTACAGAAGGTGAAATTACTGCAGTTATTACGGTGGACAGGAAGCGGGAAAAACATTAATACAATGACACAAGGAGAAATAATAATGGCTAAAAAACCCAAATGCATGCTGACGGTAGATGTGGAAGCTCTGGCGCTGCGCGCGCCGGCGCATCATGTAGACAGCCTGATCTACGGACGTTTTAACGGTGAGGAATGGGGCATTGGCAGGATGATGGACATTGCGGACAAGCATCAGGTCAAATTGACCTTTTTCCTTGATTTTGCAGAAACGGAGCTTTATGGAGAGGACATTATACAGGCAGGAAGATATATAGCGTCACGGGGGCATGACCTTCAGATACATTGCCACTATAACCTACTGGAAAACCAGGTGCGAAATCGTTTCCCAGAGGCGGCAGAAAGCTATTATACATGGTATGAAGATGAGGCTGTCTCTGAGTTTTTAGTTGATTACTGTCTGGAACAGTACCGCAAATGCACAGACAGAGAACCGATTGTATTCAGGGGCGGGGAGTACCGCGTCGGAAAAGCGCTTTTAAAGAAACTGAAAGAAAAGAAAGTTGCGGCTGATGCCAGCTATAATTATATACGTCCAGTGGAAAAACCGATGAATGGACAGTTTGTATTTGAAAACGGGCTGTTCGAGCTGCCTGTAGCGGTACTGCCGGAAAAAGAGGGCATTGCCTCAAAAGTACTTAATTTTAATGAGGCTCATTTGTATCCTGTAAAAGAGGCTGATCTAGAGCCATGCCTGAAAGAATATGAAAAGGTATTCCGGGAATTTTATGACTGCTATGGAAAGAATACGCTTGCGGCAATGGTCATGCACAGCTGGTCTTTCTGTTATGAAAAGGAGCGTTTCCAAAGCAGCGGATATATGGACAGGCCCAATATTTACGCAGCAGAATTTTTTGACCGCTTTCTTGCTCATTTTAAAGGGAAGTATGAATTTATTACTGCAGCGCAGGCTGTCACGGCGGAAGAAATACATTTTTCAAAGACAATAGATTTTGACGCAGTATTTTCCCTGCATGAGCAGCGGGAAAGCAGGGAAAAGTTTAAGCGGATTGAAAGCTTTATCAAGGAGAAGGCAAGAGGGCGGAGGATAATTATCTGGGGAAAAGGCTGGATTGAAGGCAGGGTTATGCGTATATGGAATCTGTCGCAGCAGCTTGATGCAGCTTTTTATATTTCGAGAGATGCAGATAAAAAAAGATTGTGGCGCAGAAAGCCGGTGAAGACATTTGAGGAGGCGGAGCTATCAAGGGATAAAGATTATGTGCTTGTAATCGCAAATACACGTTTTCCGGAAATACGCGATAGTTTACATGAGATAGGATTTGTGGAATTTGAAGATTACATAGATATCGCGCAGCCACTGCCAGATATCGAAAACGGGAACGAAGAGGATAAAGAATATCCGGCCTGCAGTATTTGCGGAGGCAATAAATTTGTTCCGTTTAATTCTAAACGGCCGCGTTACTGTGAGGGGTGCGGTTCTGTGGAGCGTAATCGGACAATTCCTCTGCTTTTCTCAGAGAATCTTGGAACGGAACTTCTCTCCAAGAGGATTCTGCATGTTTCGCCAAGCAGGCCGGAAAGGATTTTCTTTGAAAAGACGGGGGCAAAAAATATTACGACTTTAGATGTACGTCCTCAGGTGAAACCGGATATTGTTGCGGACTTGTGCGATATGCCTCAGGTAGAGTCAGAATCTTTCGAAATTGTATTTGCCAATTGCGTACTCAATCATGTGTACGATGATAATGCTGCG
Organism: uncultured Dorea sp.; assembly: GCA_910578455.1. Taxonomy (GTDB): domain Bacteria; phylum Bacillota; class Clostridia; order Lachnospirales; family Lachnospiraceae; genus MD308. Next base: position 14,815 of record CAJTQA010000020.1, on the reverse strand, counting down.
TTGGCGGAAGTATGCCGTGTCCTAAAAGGTAATGGGCTGTTTATTGTATGGGTGATGGGCAGCGGAGGGATGTGCACGACCATCGACCAGGAACCGGCTGCGTGGTATGGGCAGGAGACGATGGACACATACCGTGTCGGCACATACCGACATTACGGTGAGAGAGATTTTTATCATCTGCTGATGCGCTATTTTGCGGAGGTCCATGCGTTTGAAAAGTATGATGCCCCCAGTGAAATGTCGTGCTGCTGGTATGTATGCAAAAAAAAGAATGGGGCAGGAAAGGATGTATAACAGATGTATCACGATTTTATTGCCGCTTTAAATAAAAAGTATAATTGCTCAGACCAATCAGAATTATCAGGGATAGATTTGCAGCATTATAATTTCGGCGCCTCCACGAACAGCCGGGGTCAGGATGCGATTGGAGTGTTTGAAGCGTATGGTTTTTCCATGACAGGACTTAAAATTCTTGATGTAGGGTGTGCATACGGGGGCTTTTCGATTGAAGCTGCCCGCAAGGGTGCATGCTGCTATGGGGTGGAGATATCAAATGCACTCTATGAGTTGGCAACGCTTAATAATAAGGGCGAGGCATATGATGGCGGAAGTTGTGACTTTGTACGCACGGATGCCACGTCTCCGGAGTTCCTTGAAAAGCTGCCCCATGATTATTTCGATCTGATTATTGTGAATGATGTTTTTGAACATGTATATGATACCGTTCAGCTGCTGAGCAATCTGGAAAAAGTTGCGAATGAGAAATGTGTGATTTATTTTGTAATACCAAATGGCAGCGATTTTCGTTTTGCCGCCAGGGAGGGGCATACGGGGTGCTGCGGGATCAGCTTGCTGGCGCCGCTTTTATGGCAGACGCTTATTCCGGGCAGGGAGTCCTATGAAAGAAGCATTTATTACAGGCAATATGAATATTACCGCGCTTTATTTGAGTATTTTGGATTCGGAAAGATTGCTTTGATAAATTATCCTGGATATGCAGGATGGGAAGAAACGAAAAAGGATGTCTGTGCCGGGCTGGAAACTGTAAAACAAAAAATTCACGAGAATGAAAAGGATTTTCCCGCTGTCTATGCACAAAAATTATATGCTGCCCTGGAAGTATTTGAAAAGCAGCTTGTGTACGACCTTGAGCATTTGGAAGCATCGGAGCTTGCATGGAAATATATGACAAATTTCTGGGGAGGTTTTGCACAAAGGCAGGAGCGGGTTTTAAAGCCGCTTGTAAAAGTTTGCGAACGTACTTCTAAATCGGATTCAGATGAGTATGGGATTTCTTTTGCCCTGTGCCGCAAGGGAAATATTTTGGAAATAGATATTGCTGATGTGTCTTCAGATGAGGAGCTTGATTTTGCTTTTCATCTAATGAGAAGAGGAGAGAGCATAGAGAGATCCCGATATCAAAGGGAAAGGCATTATGAGTGGGAATTGAAAGCGCCGGGGATGTATTGGGTGGCAATTTATGTGAAAAAAAGCGATAGGGAACATAAGGATTACCGGATTCTCACACAGCCGCTTTATATGCCCGGAGACAGGGAGCAGGACTATGGATCAGAATAATAAATTAAAAGTTGCCGCAATTATGGACGAGTTCACCTATTACTGTTTTGCGCCGGAATGTGATCTGATGCAGGTGACGCCGGATAATTTCAGAGACGAGATTGACGGGTTTAAACCGGACTTGCTTTTTATCGAATCGGTCTGGAGGGGAAAGGATAATCTGTGGCGTTTTAAACTTCACGACAATATGGAGGCGATAACTGCGCTGACAGGATACTGCCATGAGAAGAATATTCCGGTAGCGTTCTGGTCAAAAGAAGACCCGGTGCATTTTGGGGTATTTATCCGCACCGCGGCATTGGCGGATTATGTGTTTACAACGGATGCAGACTGCATTGAACTGTATAAGGCCCATTTAGGCCATGGCAATGTGCATTATCTGCCTTTTGCGGCGCAGCCTTTGCAGCATAACCCGGTTGAGGAGTATGAGCGGAAGGATAAGTTTTGCTTTGCGGGTTCTTTTTATGTGAAGTATCAGGAGCGTTCCAGGGTGTTTATGGAGCTTGCGCCGTTTTTTAAGGAGTATGGCCTGGATATTTATGACCGGAATTATAAAAAGGGGGAGACGGATACGAACACTCAGACGACCTCGGTCGCAAGTCCTGTTGTCCAAAATTATTATTTTCCGGAAGAATTGCAGGAATGTATTCTTGGAGGCCTTCATTACAGCGAGATCACACGGGCATATAAAGGCTACAGATACGGGATAAATCTGACCTCTATGGTGCAGTCGGGGTTTATGTTTGCGAGGCGTGTTTTTGAGCTGCTTGCCAGCAATACGGTTACTGTGAGCAATTACAGCCGGGGGCTTGAGGTGTTTTTCGGAGATCTTGTGATTGCGACAGATAATAAAGAACGCATGAAAAAACGGATTGAAACTTTTTGCAAAACGGAGGCGGATTACCGCAGATACCGTCTTGCAGGGCTCAGGCATGTGCTGAGCGGCCATCTGTATGAAGACAGGCTGGAGAGGATCGCGGACAAGGTGCTTGGCAGGAGCGTAAAGCAGCCTTTGCCGGAAATCCTTGTTGTGTGCTTTGAGGATGCTGAGCGGGTACGGGAAATGTTTGAAAAACAGACGTATGAGAGAAAACGGCTGTTTGTTGCGGATTCCCCGGCAGAGCTTGCGGAGCTGTCCTTTGACTTTGTCACGGTGTTTTCGCCTCAGGATTATTATGGGAAAAATTATCTGATGGATCTGGCGCTCGCTACACGGTTTGCGTCTGATCCGGTGATAGGGAAAGGGGCATATTATTCCGGCGGAAGATTGCTGTACCATGATAAGGCTTATATCCGTGTAAAGGAACCGGTTGAACTGAGAAGGCAGATGGCGAGGAGAGACTGTTTCCATGAAGGAATGAGAACGGATGAGCTGCCTATGTTTCATCCGGAGAAGACAATCCTGTCGCTGGATGAGTTCAACTATTGTGAGAATGAGGCGGAGTGTGCAGAAGCGGAAGATATAGAAATAAATACAGGGATTCCGCTTGAGGAGATTTACGCTTATACAGACCGGATTTTGCCGGTAGCTTTACATAAAAGCAGGCCTTTTTCCACGGAGGAGCTATACAGGGAAGTTATCATTCAGAAATCCGACCTTGTAGAAAAGTCATGGGATGGGGGAAAGCTGAAACTGGTGCGTGAAACAGATGATGACGAGATCGTCTGGCTCAGGACGGAGAAAAATTACGACATATCGGATTATTCATCAGGCAGCCGTATCGGGTTCTTTACGGAGGTGTCGGAAAAGTCCGGGAATGTGCGATGCCAGATTGAGTATTATGATGCAGAAGGGAGAAAACTTGATTTTCTGAATTTTGCATTGGACGGTTTTACGCTGCTGCGTATCAGCGACCATGCAAAGACTTTTAAGCTTATTTTCAGAATGCGGGGGAAATCCAGCGTGACACTGAAAAGCATGTATGTCTCTGCCCCTGATTCATTAGTTCCGGCACCGTTCCCAGTGAAAGAGTCTCTTCTGATCACGGAGGATTATCCGGACTATAATTTGCCTGATAAACTTGCAGGACTTCATGAGTTTGCGAAAGAAAAAAATCTGGAAGTATTGAAAGCGGGAGACTGCCCAAGGTATCTTCCGTATTCGGAATATGACGGCGTGCAGATCATATCTGTCCAGTATGACGCAATCAGGGAATATCTTGCTGTGCGTAATTTTGCATATATTTATGTCTACTCTCCGTCAAATGAGATTACCAGGCATCTTTCAGACTATGAAGGAAAGGTTATCGTATTATGAAAAAGGTTTTGTTCGTTTTTGGCACACGCCCTGAGGCAATCAAATGCTGTCCGGTAGCGCTGGAGATGAAAAAGAGGAACAGCTTTGACGTAAAAGTCTGTGTGACAGGACAGCATCGTGAAATGCTCAGACAGGTGCTTGACGCTTTTTCTATCCGTCCTGACTATGATCTGGCGGTAATGAAAAAATCTCAGACGCTTTTTGAGCTGACCTCTAATATGCTTGGCCAGATATGCGCTGTATTGGAAAAAGAAAAACCGGAGATTGTTTTGGTTCACGGAGATACGACGACGGCGTTTGCGGCAGGGCTTGCATCTTTTTATATGGAAATACCTGTGGGGCATATTGAGGCAGGACTGCGGACTTATAATCTGTACTCGCCGTTTCCGGAGGAATTTAACCGGCAGGCGATCGGGCTGGTTGCGGCATGCCATTTTGCGCCTACCGAGACGGCCAGAGAAAATCTGCTTAAAGAAGGAAAGGACGCCTCTTCTATATGGGTTACGGGAAACACGTCTATTGATGCGCTTAGGACTACGGTCAGAGATGATTACAGGCATGCCCTGCTTGACTGGGCAGGAAACAGACGTCTTGTCGTACTGACTGCCCATCGCAGAGAAAATTGCGGGGAACCCATGAGGCAGATGATGAGGGCTATCCGGCGTTCCGCGAAGGAATTTTCTGACGTTGCGGTTGTATTTCCGGCACATCCCAATCCTGTTGTTCAGGAAACAGCGAGAGAGATTTTAGGAGACTGCAAGAATATAAAGATAATCTCACCGCTGGATGTTATAGACTTTCATAATATCATTGCCCGGTCTTATCTTATTTTAACAGATTCCGGGGGCATACAGGAGGAAGCCCCGGCACTGGGGAAACCGGTTCTTGTCATGCGGGATACAACGGAGCGACCGGAAGGGGTTGCGGCAGGAACGCTGCGTCTTGTAGGTACAGAGGAAGAATCTATTTATCAGTCATTTGCGGAACTGCTCACCGACAAAGAGGCTTATGCAAGGATGAGCCGGGCATCCAATCCTTATGGGGATGGGTTTGCAAGCAAAAGGATTGCGGATGCTTTGCAGGAAAAGTATATTTCCGGCGCTGCCTGTTTTACTGCCGGGCATGGTGTCAGAAGGTAGATAATATATTAAGAAGTTTCCAACGTTTTTTATGCGTTGGAAATTTTTGCATTTTCAGTTATCCTATATAAAATATAACATGAATTTCCATCAAGATTTTAGTAAATTAAAGTCTTGAAACATACCCTAAAATAAGATATGATAAAAAACATAGGTTTTTGGATAAAGGAAGGAAGATAAACGATGAATCTGAACATTGGAGTGATTAAAGGCGACGGAATCGGGCCGGAGATTGTCACGGAGGCAATGAAGGTGCTTGACGCGACAGCAAAAACTTACGGGCATACCTGTGATTATACTCAGCTTTTGCTGGGGGGAGCATCTATAGACGTACACGGGGTGCCGCTCACCGATGAGACCATTGCCGAGGCGAAGAAGTGCGGCGCAGTGCTTATGGGTTCCATCGGAGGGGATGCGAAGACCTCCCCGTGGTATCAGCTTGAGCCGTCAAAGCGCCCGGAGGCAGGGCTTTTGGCAATCCGCAAGGCGCTGAACCTGTTTGCGAACTTACGTCCTGCGATTCTCTATGACGAGCTCAAGGGGGCATGCCCGCTGAAGGAAGAGATCACGGAGGGCGGATTTGACCTTATGATCATGCGGGAGCTGACCGGCGGCCTTTACTTCGGCGAGAGGAAGACCGTGGAGGAGGACGGAGTGCTGACTGCCTATGACTCCCTTACATATAATGAAAATGAGATCCGAAGGATTGCTAGGCGCGCCTTTGACATTGCCATGAAACGCGGAAAGAAAGTGACCAGTGTTGACAAGGCGAATGTGCTTGACTCCTCTAGGCTCTGGAGAAAGGTGGTTGAGGAGGTTGCGAAGGATTACCCGGAAGTAGCCTTAGAACATATGCTTGTAGACAACTGCGCTATGCAGCTTGTAAAGAATCCGAAACAGTTCGACGTAGTGCTGACGGAGAATATGTTCGGAGACATCCTCTCCGATGAGGCCAGTATGGTGACAGGCTCCATCGGAATGCTGGCAAGCGCCAGCTTAAACGAGACAAAGTTCGGCCTCTATGAGCCAAGCGGCGGTTCCGCGCCGGATATCGCGGGAAAAGGAATCGCGAACCCCATCGCAACCATACTGTCCGCAGCCATGATGCTCCGTTTCAGCTTTGACCTTGACAAAGAGGCGGACGCCATCGAGTCCGCGGTGGCAAAAGTCCTGAAAGAAGGCTACCGCACCATCGACATCATGTCCGAGGGCAAGACCCAGGTGGGGACAGCAGAGATGGGAGACTTAATTGCATCTTATATCGCATAACAGGAAAATTAGGAGGATAAAACCATGAAAAGTGATACAGTTACAAAAGGAAAACAGCAGGCCCCCCACCGCTCTTTATTCAATGCGCTGGGTCTCACCAAGGAGGAGATGGAGCGTCCGTTAGTGGGCATCGTTAGCTCTTACAACGAGATTGTTCCGGGCCACATGAATTTAGATAAGATTGTGAATGCCGTAAAGCAGGGCGTTTCCATGGCCGGCGGAACGCCGATCGTGTTCCCGGCTATCGCGGTGTGCGACGGGATCGCTATGGGGCATATCGGCATGAAGTATTCTCTGGTGACAAGGGATCTGATTGCGGATTCTACGGAGGCCATGGCTTTGGCCCATCAGTTTGATGCTCTTGTGATGGTGCCCAACTGCGATAAGAATGTGCCGGGGCTTTTGATGGCGGCGGCGAGGATCAATGTGCCGACTGTATTTGTCAGCGGAGGCCCGATGCTTGCGGGGCGCGTGCAGGGGAAAAAGACCAGCCTTTCCAGCATGTTCGAGGCGGTAGGAGCCAACGCGGCGGGAAACCTTTCCGATGAGGGGCTTTTGGAATTTGAGAATAAGACCTGCCCTACATGCGGGTCCTGCTCCGGCATGTACACGGCCAACAGTATGAACTGCCTGACCGAAGTGCTTGGCATGGGCCTTGGCGGAAACGGAACGATTCCGGCGGTCTACTCTGAGCGTATCCGCCTGGCAAAGCAGGCAGGCATGAAAGTTATGGAGATGTATGAGAGAAATATCCGCCCGCTGGACATTATGACCGAGGATGCCATACTGAATGCGCTGACGGTTGACATGGCTCTTGGCTGCTCTACCAACAGCATGCTCCATCTCCCGGCGATTGCCCATGAGATCGGCATGGATTTTGAGATTGATTTTGCAAACGGCATCAGCGAGAAGACGCCGAACCTCTGCCATCTGGCGCCGGCAGGCCCGACTTACATGGAAGACCTTAACGAGGCAGGCGGCGTGTATGCGGTGATGAATGAGCTGGATAAAAAGGGTCTGCTCCACACGGACTGCATGACCGTGACAGGAAAGACCGTGGGGGAGAATATTAAGGATGCGGTAAATCGGGATCCTGAGGTTATCCGCCCCATTGACAACCCGTATTCAAAGACAGGCGGACTTGCGGTGCTCAAGGGCAATCTTGCGCCGGACGGCAGCGTGGTCAAGCGCTCTGCGGTTGTGGAGGAGATGCTTGTGCATGAAGGCCCGGCGAGGGTGTTTGACTGTGAGGAAGATGCCATCGACGCGATCAAGGGCGGAAAGATCGTGGCAGGAGATGTGGTCGTTATCCGCTATGAGGGTCCGAAAGGAGGGCCTGGCATGCGGGAGATGCTGAATCCGACTTCGGCAATCGCAGGCATGGGCCTTGGCTCCAGTGTTGCCCTGATCACGGACGGGCGGTTCAGCGGTGCGTCCAGAGGCGCGTCCATCGGCCATGTATCGCCGGAGGCGGCGGTAGGCGGACCAATCGCGTTAGTAGAGGAGGGAGATATCATTAAAATTGATATCCCGAATTTAAAGCTTGAGCTTGCGGTCTCCGACGAGGAGCTTTCAAGGAGGAGAGAAAACTGGCAGCCGAGAGAGCCGAAGGTGACAAGCGGATATCTGGCAAGATACGCGTCCATGGTGACTTCAGGAAACCGGGGAGCGATCCTGGAGATTCCGAAGAATTAGTATAGAAACGTAGAAGATAAAGGAGATTTTAAAGATATGCAGCTTACAGGGTCACAGATAGTTATCGAATGTCTGAAAGAGCAGGGTGTAGACACCGTATTCGGATATCCGGGTGGTGCAATCCTCAATGTGTATGATGAATTATATAAGCACAGCAATGAGATTACGCATATTCTGACCTCCCACGAGCAGGGGGCGGCACATGCGGCGGACGGCTATGCGAGGGCGACAGGAAAGGTGGGCGTATGCTTTGCGACCAGCGGGCCGGGGGCGACGAACCTGGTGACAGGTATTGCCACGGCTTACATGGATTCCATTCCGGTTGTTGCGATTACGTGCAACGTGGGCGTGGCGCTGCTTGGAAAGGACAGTTTTCAGGAAATTGACATTGCAGGCATCACCATGCCCATTACCAAGCATAATTATATAGTAAAGGATGTAAGGAAACTGGCGGAGACGATCCGAAAAGCATTTGTCATTGCCAAATCGGGTAGGCCGGGGCCGGTGCTTATTGACATTCCGAAGGATGTGACGGCTGAAAAAGCAGAGTACCAGAGCGTGCAGCCCGGAGTGTGTTGTCCTTCCTGGGAGATTAATGAGGAAGAGATTGACAATGCGGTTAAGATGATTCAGAAGTCAAAGAAACCTTATATCTTTGTGGGCGGAGGCGCGGTGCTCTCCGAGGCCAGCGAGGAGCTTAAAGTATTTGCAGAGAAGGTGGACGCTCCGGTTACCGACAGTCTGATGGGCAAGGGCGCATTTCCGGGAACGGATGCGCGCTATACAGGGATGCTGGGGATGCATGGCACAAAGACCTCCAACTACGGGGTCAGCGAGTGCGACCTTCTGATCGTGCTGGGCGCAAGGTTCAGCGACCGGGTGACGGGCAATGCGAAGAAATTTGCCAAAAACGCCAAGATCCTTCAGGTGGATGTGGATGCGGCGGAGATGAATAAAAATGTCCTTATCACCGAGGGCGTTGTGGGAGACTTAAAAGTAGTCCTCAGTATATTGAATAAGCGCCTGGAGCAGCAGAGCCATCCGCAGTGGATGGAAAAGATCATGGATTATAAGGAGAAATATCCTATGACCTACCATCCCGAGGCGCTTACCGGGCCTTATGTGGTGGAGGAAATCTACCGCCAGACAGGAGGCGACGCGGTCATCGTGACGGAAGTCGGGCAGCATCAGATGTGGGCGGCGCAGTTTTACAAGTATACGATGCCAAGGACTTTCCTTACCTCGGGCGGGCTTGGTACCATGGGGTACGGCCTTGGAGCGTCTCTTGGGGCAAAGATGGGAAGGCCGGATAAGGTTGTGGTAAATGTGGCGGGCGACGGGTGTTTCCGTATGAATATGAATGAGATTGCAACTGCGGTGCGCCACAATATCCCGGTTATCCAGGTAGTGGTAAACAATCATGTTCTCGGCATGGTGCGCCAGTGGCAGAACCTGTTCTACGGGCAGAGGTATTCGGCTACGGTGCTCAACGATGCCGTAGATTTTGTGAAACTTGCAGAGGCTATGGGTGCAAAGGGCATCCGGGCGGCAAGCCGCGAGGAATTTGCAGATGCATTTGCGAGGGCTTTGACACTTGGGAAACCGGTTGTCATCGACTGCCAGATTGACTGCGACGATAAGGTGTGGCCGATGGTGGCGCCGGGTGCGGCCATCAGCGAGGCATTTGACGAGAAAGACCTGGCGGAGAAAAATAAGTAGAAGGAATGGCAGCATACAGGAAAATGGAGGAATAGATGATGGGCAGAGCGTACAATTTTTCGGCAGGACCGGCGGTTTTACCGGAGGAAGTGTTAAGAGAGGCGGCAGAGGAGATGCTGGACTACAACGGTTCCGGGATGTCTGTGATGGAGATGAGTCACCGCTCAAAACCTTTTCAGGAGATTATTGATGCGGCGGAGGCGGATATCCGCGACCTTATGGGGATTCCGGACAATTATAAAGTATTGTTCCTGCAGGGCGGGGCGTCCACCCAGTTTGCCATGATTCCCATGAACCTGATGAAAAACGGCGTGGCGGACTATATCGTCACCGGGCAGTTTGCGAAGAAAGCATGTGATGAGGCGAAAAAATACGGGAAGGTGAATGTGATCGCATCCTCAAAGGATCAGACATTTTCCTATATCCCGGACTGCTCGGACCTGCCGGTTTCCGAGGAGGCGGATTATGTGTATATCTGTGAGAATAATACGATCTACGGAACGAAATTCAGGGAACTTCCGAATACAAAGGGAAAGCCTCTCGTGGCGGACGTATCCTCCTGTTTCTTGTCGGAGCCGGTTGACGTGACGAAATACGGCCTGATCTACGGAGGGGTGCAGAAGAATGTGGGTCCTGCGGGCATGGCGATCGTCATTATCCGTGAGGACCTGATCCGTGAGGATGTGCTCCCGGGAACGCCTTCCATGCTGACATACAAGATCCATGCGGATGCCAGGTCTCTTTATAATACGCCGCCTGCGTACAGCATCTATATGTGCGGCAAAGTGTTCAAGTGGCTGAAAAAGCAGGGAGGGCTTGCCGCCATGAAGGAGCGCAACGAGAAAAAGGCCGGGATTCTCTATGACTATCTGGAGGAGAGCCGCCTGTTTAAGTCTTCGGTGAACCCGAAAGACCGTTCTCTTATGAATGTTACTTTTATGACGGGCGATGGCGAGCTTGACGCAAAATTCGTGAAAGAGGCGAAGGCGGCCGGCTTAGAGAGCCTTAAGGGGCACCGCAGCGTCGGCGGGATGCGCGCAAGCATTTATAATGCCATGCCTATAGAGGGAGTGGAGGCGCTTGTGGCGTTTATGAAGAAGTTTGAGGAGGAGAATCTGTAATGGGATATAAATATCATTGCCTGAATCCGATTTCTGAAGTGGGCATCCAGAACTTTACAGAGGAGTACGTGCCGAGCAGCGCGGAAAAAGCAGACGCCATCCTGGTAAGGAGCGCAGCCATGCATGACATGGAGTTCGGGAAGGAACTGAAAGCAATCGCCAGGGCGGGGGCGGGAGTGAACAATATTCCTCTGGATCGGTGCGCCGAGGAGGGAATCGTAGTATTCAACACGCCGGGAGCCAACGCAAACGGGGTGAAGGAGCTGGTAATCGCAGGGATGCTGCTTGCGTCCAGGGACATTATCGGCGGCATCAATTGGGTGCAGGAAAATGAAGAGGACGGCAATATTGCGAAAGACGCTGAGAAAGCGAAAAAAGCTTTCGCTGGATGCGAGCTGGAAGGGAAAAAGCTTGGAGTCATCGGCCTTGGGGCTATCGGGGTCTTAGTTGCCAATGCGGCGACGAACCTGGGCATGGATGTGTACGGGTTTGACCCATATGTGTCTGTGGATTCGGCGTGGAGGCTTTCAAGAAGCATCCGCCATGCAAAGACCGTGGATGAAATCTACAAGGAATGCGACTACATTACCGTGCATGTGCCGGCAATGGAAAGTACCAGGGGAATGATTGACAGAAATGCCATTGACTTGATGAAAAATGAAGTTGTAATCTTAAATTTTGCGAGAAATACCCTGGTGGACGAGGAGGCCATGGTGGATGCCTTGGTTTCCGGGCGGGTGAAACATTATGTGACGGATTTTCCTACGCCGGAGATCGTGGGCGTGAAGGGCGCTATCGTAATTCCGCATCTCGGGGCTTCTACAGAAGAATCTGAGGATAACTGTGCGAAGATGGCGGTGAAAGAGATCCGGAATTTCCTGGAGCATGGAAATATCCGTCATTCTGTCAACTATCCGGACTGTGACATGGGATACCGGGGGCAAAATACAAGGATTGTCCTTCTGCACCATAACGTGCCGAATATGATCGGGCAGTTTACGCGGATACTGGCGAAAGATAATATGAATATCGCTGACATGACCAACAAGAGTAAGGGCGGATACGCCTACACGATGATTGATATCGACTCCGATGTGCCGGACGGCGTCGCGGATGACCTCCGTGCCGTAAATGAGGTGCTCAGGGTAAGGGTAATTCGCTAAAATAATTAAATGAGCTTAATAAAATCGTCAAATATGTTCAATAATTATTAAGAAATGTTTTAAGCCAGTTCATTGCGAATTATGTCGAAGTACGGTATACTACTTATGGCGGTTAACGTGAACGCCAATGGGGGAACATACTGATGACAGATAAAAGGACACGAAGAATACAAGAATTAAAAAAACATCGTGAAAGGGCAAGGCGGCTGCACATTGCCGCTGCCGTTTTTGGAGTTTTCGCATTTTTTATTTTGTGCTTTACAGTTGCGGCAATCCTGAGGAAAACGGCGGAAGTGGAGCTTATAGCGACAAATATAGAGATGCTTAAGGACGCGGAGATGCCGGCGCTGACCGTGGAAGTGAAGATTACGAAAGACCCGGACGCGGTGCTTGACAAAAAGAAGAAGTATACGGCAAAGGATTTTGTGAATGACTTAAAGAGCGGGAAAGGGTATACGATAACTTCCAAGGCCGACCCGGCTGTGGAAGGATCCTACGGGATTAAGCTGACATTGGAAAAAGAGCTTATGAAAAAGGTCGAAAAGGACTGGAAAAAGCATCTCAAGCTGACAATTACGGATGGGAAGCTCAAGGTGAAAAACCCAGTGGGGACGTGGGATAAAGATAAGTTTAAAAAGTATGACAATTCCTATGTGACCAATGATTTTGTGGAGTCGAAAGCGAACCTTTACTATTTTGGCGAAGACGGGGTAAAGGTGACCGGCTGGCAGCAGATCAACAATAAAACTTATTATTTCAATAAAAAAGGCATAATGCAGAAAAACACCTGGAAGAAGCAGGGAGAGGATCGCTATTATCTTGGGAAAAATGGCGCCGCTCTTGTCGGCTGGCAGGATGTGAAAAAGAAAAAGTATTATTTTGAGGGCGACGGAAGGATGGCCACCGGTGAAGTGAAGATTGGGCTGGCACATTACACTTTTGACGAGAAGGGGCAGGTAGTGTCTAAGAAGGAGATGGACATTGACCGGGATAAGCCTATGGTTGCGCTTACTTTTGACGACGGGCCGGGAAAGCGGACGGAAGAGCTTTTGGATGCGCTTGAGAAATATGATGCCCATGCGACGTTCTTCATGCTTGGACAGAAAGTTTCCCAGTACAAGGATGCAGTGAAAAAGATGAAGAAGATAGGATGCGAGCTTGGCAGCCATTCTTTCAACCATCCGAATCTTACTAAGATGGGTCCTGATGCCATACAGAAACAGATGAATGATACAAATGATAAGCTGGAAGAGGCAGCAGGAAACAAGGCAACGGTGATGAGACCCCCGTATGGCGCGATTAATGATACAGTGAAAGCGAATGTAGGGCTGCCGATGATTCTATGGAACATCGATACGCTTGACTGGAAGACGAGGGATGCCAAAAAGACGGTTGATACTGTGATGAAACAGGTGGGAGACGGAGATGTCATACTGATGCATGACATACATTCAGAAACGGTAGATGCCGCGCTTGACCTTATCCCGAGACTGGAAGATGCGGGTTATCAGCTTGTGACGGTGTCGGAACTTGCGGCCGCAAAGGAGAAAAAGCTTAAAAACGGCGGAAAATATACAGATTTTACAAAGTAATGAATAGAGGCTGCTGTCCGGGAAGTGACAGCAGCCTCTTAATGTATTACTGTTATTTTCTTTTTTGATTATGATTGTCCAGCAGCTTATGAATCCTGTCAGTTGGAACCATGACGGAACTTATGGGAATGTCATGATTCAATGAGTCAATGATGAGCGCGATGAATTTGCTCATGTCCGCTGTGACAAAATAGGGCTTTTCTTTTGCACAGGGCGGAAGATAGGTAAGGTTTGTGGTGATCACCCTGTCAATGTAGCCTTTTTCATAGTAATCGTCAAACTTGCCGAAACCGTCTGTGAAGAGTCCGAAAGTAGTGCATACAAACACCCGGCCTGCGCCCCGTTCTTTTATCTGCTTTGCCACGTCAAGCATGCTCTCCCCGGAGGATATCATATCGTCGATGATGATCACATCTTTGCCGGAGATATTGTCCCCAAGGAACTCATGAGCCACGATAGGGTTTTTCCCGCCCACGATCTTGGAGTAATCGCGGCGCTTGTAGAACATGCCCATATCAACGCCAATGACATTGGAAAAATAGACGGCGCGGTGCATGGCGCCTTCATCCGGGCTGATGACCATCAGGTGCTCTTTATCTGCATTGATGTCAGGAACCGTACGTAGCAGCGCTTTCATAAACTGATAGGCAGGGCTGAAATTGTCGAACCCCTTAAGAGGGATCGCGTTTTGAACCCTGGGGTCATGGGCATCGAAAGTGATGATATTGTCCACTCCCATGTTAGCAAGCTCCTGCAGCGCGAAGGCGCAGTCGAGAGACTCCCGTTTCGTGCGCTTGTGCTGGCGGCTTTCATAGAGGAAGGGCATGATTACGTTCACCCTGTGGGCCTTACCGTTGGCGGCGGAAATAATGCGCTTTACATCCTGATAGTGGTCATCCGGCGACATGTGGTTGGGATGGCCGTTTACCGTGTAAGTCAGGCTGTAGTTGCAGACATCCACCATCACGAAAAGGTCTTTTCCGCGGACGGATTCGCTGAGCAGCCCCTTTGCCTCACCCGTGCCAAAACGCGGGCATTGGCATCCGATGAGATAGTTGTCCAGCTTATAGCTGGAAAAGAGGGGCGAGCTTACAGACGTGCCGAACGTTTCCTGACGGAATCTCACGATGTAGTCGTTTACTTTATGTCCTAAATCTGTGCAGCTTTCCAGCGCCGCGATCTTGAGCGGGGCTACCGGAAGGGCTGTCTCCATTTCCTGTATATCTGTCATGTTTTTTATCATTCCTTTCGCTTCGCTCAAGGCACAAACAAGTTATGAAAA
>CAJTQA010000019.1 GCA_910578455.1 uncultured Dorea sp. | reverse complement strand
CATAAAGCTGCGTCCCTTTACAAAGCGTTTCCGCCAGCTGAAGCGAGAAGGATTATAAAGCGCCTGGAAATCCATTATACGCCCAAGCATGGAAGCTGGCTTGACATGGCCGAAATTGAACTTAATGTAATGACACGCCAATGCCTGTCACGCCGTATAGATACAATCGCCAGACTTAAAAACGAACTGTCTGCATGGGAAACGGAGCGCAATCGTGATGGAGCCAAAATACGGTGGCATTTCCAAACAGGAGATGCCAGAGAAAAGCTGATATCACTTTATCCGATAATTTCATATGCCACCTCATAATAGAGGTGACAGATATGCTAAAAATCAATGATACAGTGCACTAGCTCTGATACGATTTCCTTTCCTTTTAAATAATTGCATAATCTTTTCCTTTCCATGAAAAAAGCAGCAAATCCTGTAAAATCTGCTGCTTACTTATATGTTATTTATTTATCATTTTAGCTATTTTACAAAGTGTTCGATACCCTTCAATTCCTGCGATTTCTAATAGAGCATATTGCTTTAAAAGTGACTGTAGTGTTGACGAAATTTGTTCAGGCGTATATGGCGTTAAAGAATCCCCGTTAGTAATAGATATAAATCTCTTTCGTTTACTTTGATAAATACTCCAAAATCTGCCCATATCTATATCAGGATTATTTTGCTCAATCTGCTTAACTAAATTAGTAAAAATCTCTGATTGTTTTTCGGCACTTGCTGTAGAAACCTCTTGAAAAAAGGATTGTAATTGATTGCTAGAAACGGAGCTACAATCAACCTCTTTCAATGTTTCAATTATAAATGAAATTTCCACATTGCATATAGCATTTTGCTTTACATAGAAATAATTCCTTTGTAGATTGCGTAATAATTCCTGTTGTTCTTGCATGGAAGTAACATACTGATAAAACTTATTTATACTATCGTAACTTTTATTATCTATTTTACGAACAAATAAATGCTTATAATTGTTCCAATAATTAACGTCAATTAAAGGAAGTGATTCATAAAACGCAGTTAAATTTAATCCTTGATTAGTTATGTAAGATTGAATTTCCTGTACACGCTTTTGAAGTTCATTTATTTGTAATACAATCATGCAAGCTGCATCACGTAATTTCCCTTTTTCCTGCATTTTATAAATCCATACGGCAGATAATCCCACCAAAATCAAACCAAGATTGACCCAATTGACTTTTAAGAAATCAAATAATTCCATATATATTGTCTCCTTAGAATATTTTTATCAATTATATCACTTTCAAATATTAGACACAATGTAAATATAGGTATGTTCTTGATTTTTTCAGAAACCGTTCCGTCGTCATCTGCTTATATACTTTATATCGCTAAGAAAAGCTGCTAATCATCAAGACTAACTGCTTATGCTTCTATTATCAGATTGAGCGAACAAATTATAAATGCTTATCTGTATCTCTAGCACCATACAGCAAGCGCCGTACTTCCATTACATCACCAACCACCACATAATAAATAACGTAATTTCTCACATAGATTCTATAATACGGATAGTCTCTCTTTTTTGCGGAAATATATGGTTCATAAGCAACAGGATTATTCAGTCTTTCCAGAATCGCCGCCTCTACATCATCAATCAAACGCAACGCAGCGTCCTCATTCTTTAAAACATTGGTGATGTAACTCGCTGTACTGATTAAATCCTGTTCAAAAATCGGCAGATAACGAAGATGATAAACTTTATTTTCCATGTATCGTACTCCTTACATTGCCGAATACGGTTTCATGGGAAAGCCTTTCTTCCGTCATTGCCGCCTGCCTGTCGGCTTCGTCAAGTTTCATCTCTATATCATCTGTCAGATTTGCGTATTCCTCCAAACTCAAAACTACCATAGCTCCGTAACCATTCTTTGTAAGATAAACAGGTTTTCCGCTGTTTACGATGGTTTCAATTTCCGGAAATTTATTTCTAAGGTCAGAAACAGGTCGAATTTGTATCATAATCCAAGCACTCCTTTTCTGTTTATTTTATCCTAATTTTATCAGAATATTATCGTATAGGCAATGCTTATTTAGGATTCTTAATTTCCCTTTTTTCATGCGGATTAGGATTCTGTAGATTTCCCGTTGAATGTCCGTCTTTATTTTTCAAGACAATATCCTCCGCCTTGATATACCAATCCACGTCTGCCCCCTGAAACGTAGCCGTCGCCACCGTATCCGCTACAGGATTGATAATCTCCACCTCCGCATTATAATCAAACTCCTTTAACGGCACGGCAGCCGGAATACTCACCTGTATCATGCGCCCCTGTCCTCTGGATTTCAAATCGTAAGTGCGTTCCTTGATTTCTTCAGAAACCGTTCCGTCCTCATTCTGCTTATGCACCTCACGCCGCAATGCGGAAAACTTAAGCAGTCCGAATGTCTTTTCCTTGTCGATAATAATTCCATTTGCTAATCTCATAATCTCTGATACCTCCTTATGCTTTCACCATATCGTCAGCAGACAAGATATAGTTTGTGAATCCACGGTTGCCGATTTTATAACCCTCTGCGGTAATCTTAGGATTGACAAGCCGTACCTTTTCCTCGACCTCAAAATTCTTCTCCCCAGCGGTAGCGGGCAGCACCACGATAATGTCGTCGGCTCGCTGTACGTCCGAATACAAGTTGTAGCTACGAGAAATCAAAGCCATACGCCCATTGATTCTCCGCTGTTCTACCTTGTTCTCACCTGCAAATTCCAGATTCCCGAAAGTCTTTTCCATGTTCGGGATAACATGCTTTAATTCCATATATATTTTCCTCTTTCTTTCTAATTTTCTATGTCTCTATTTGGGGAGCTACACTCCCCAATCCCCTTGTGTACTGTTTTTTCCAGCCAATCAAAAAGACGCTTGACTGAAAAGAAACAGTTTGTGTGTTTTATGCAGCCATATATTTTCAAGGCGGCGAACGAGAACAGGATTTCATATGCTGATTCCTCCTGTATTAATTATGGCTTGCTTTTATATTGCGATATTTCCTGTATGCCGTGAATACCAGTCCGGCAGCGGATAAGATAAGCAGGATAAACAGGAGCGCAAGATTTGTCGTATCACCCGTCTTTGGCGGATTGCCCTTGCCTGTCGGCGTGCCGGATTCTGGTATGGTCGGTTCATCGGGATTTCCTGTCATTTTCACCGTCTGACCTTTATCCTCAATGTCCTTATGTTCCGCTACCTTGATAGGCTTGTCAGGATTTGTCACGTTGTACAATTCCTCAAAGGTCACAAGTCCTTTTCCTGCAAGCTGGCTGGCATTGAATGTAAAGGCAATTTGAATTTCCATTGCGCTGTCTGTAGCGGTAAAAGTAAGGCCATTTTCTACACATTTGCCATTAATGATAAGCTCTGCATTTTCAGATTTTATCATCTCCCAGCCTTTCAACTGGTATTTCACGCCTTTTTCTATGCCATCTAAAGTAACAGTATCTACAATCGTAACCTCATTTCCGGCTTTGATTGTCTTTTCACCTGTAACTTTATCGGCAGCGTTGGTGTACATGGTGATAATGCGCTCTGTAATCGTCACGGTCTGCCTGTCATTTTCAATATCTTTATGTTCTGCCACCTTAACAGGCTCGTCGGGATTCGTCACATCGTATAATTCCTCAAAGGTCACAAGCTCCTTTCCAGCAAGCGTACTGGCATTAAAGGTAAAGAAAAGCTGCATTTCCATTTCGGAATCCTCTGCGGTAAACGTAAGGTCATTCTCCACAGGCTTTCCATCAATCAGAAGTTCCGTATTTTCAGACCTTACCATTTCCCAGCCTTTGAGCTGATATTTTGTATCTTTTTCCAATCCAGCTAACGCTACTGTATCAACAATCGTTATATCTTTGCTGGCAAGAATCATCTTGTCGCCTGTCACTTTATCGCAAGCCTTTGTATGAATATCTATCACACGTTCCTTAATCGTCACCGTCTGCCCGTCGTCCTCAATGTCTTTATGCTCCGCTACTTTAACCGGCTCATCAGGATTCGTTACGCCGTATAGTTCCTCAAAAGTTACCAGCTCTTTTCCGGCAAGCGCACTGGCATTGAATGTAAAAGCAATCTGGACTTCCATCTTAGAATCCTTTGCGGTGAATGTAAGGTCATTTTCTACAGATTTTCCGTCAATCAGAAGTTCCGCATTTTCAGACTTCACCATTTCCCAGCCTTTGAGCTGGTATTTTGTGCCTTTCTTTAACCCGTCCAAAGAAACCGTATCAACAATCGTCACTTTCTTACCTGCAATGATGGATTTTTCCCCGGTAGCCTTATCCGCAGCGGTTGTGTGAATCGAAAGCTCCGGCTCGTATTCGTCGGTCAGCGTTCCCAAGTCAATTACAACCTTATTTCTGGATACCACCACATCAAAGGCTGGAATCAACGTCAATCCTTTGTTGGAATCACAGCGGAGTTCCTCTATCTCGTATGTATCATAGGGCAGCGCACCTTTGTTGTCGTCCGGCTCTGACGTTCCGAACCAGATACCGTCCTCGCTGGATTTTCCGGCATTGGTATTTTTCTTGTGGGAAATCCAGTCAGCGGCAGTAGAAAACTGACCGTTTTTATCGGTTACAATCCTATGACTTTCCCCTGTAGTTTTGCTGGTAATTTTAAACGGTACGTTGGAAAGCCGCTTATGTGTGCCAGAACCGATTTTTACGCCCTCAATATCCCCTCGCTTTATCTGGTTATAAACAGATTGTTCCGCTGATGTCAAATCTACCATTTCCCCGTTATTTACAATGGCAAACTCACGGGAAACCGCACCGTCCAGCAGATACCCCTCCGGCGACGTTGTTTCCTCAAGCCTGTAATGACCGTAGGGGAGTGTATCAGCGGCAGTTGCGGCGATACCGTCAATCCCTGTATGGATTGTCTTTACCACTTCATTCTTCTGATATAACTTCCCGTCAACCAGCACGGGATTGACATTCAGGGAAGTGATGGCAAAGGCTGTATCTCTGAAAGTTGCGCCGCCCTGTGGTTTCGTTTCTTTTGTTTCAAGGTCTCGTTTCTGGATTTTCACGCCGCCACGGATAACCTTGTCCGATATGGAATAACGGTTGCCGCCGCTTAGTGTTGCAAGCTCTCCATTCTCTGTTATCTGTGCCGCATATACGCCTGTTACCCGTTCAGAAGTACCATTTACCTGCAAATATGCACCGTCCAGCAGATAGCCGTTGGGAGCTGTTTTTTCTTTTACAGTGATTGTTCCAAGCGGCAGACAGATAGAGCTATTCTGTGTATAAAAGCTGTCGCCAGATACTTTATAGGAATCTGCTAACCGTGTAATATAGTGGGTTGTACCGTCGCTGCCTTTCTCCGCTTTTGTCCGTGTCGTCCATGTGCGTGTTGGTGCTGATGGGAGATTGTCTCTGGTATAATACCCGTCGTAATAATTCCAGACAAACTCTGCGCCCTCTAAGGCAGCATTGCCCTGTGGAATACCTTTTGCAGTATCCATATCCAGCTTGAAAAGCTCAATCTGTGTATCCGTGGCCTTTGGCATATCACTGACCTTTAAAGTAGTAGTTTCACCTGCCTTGACCGTAAGGGTATGGACGGTCTTATCAAGCTGGAATCCCTTTGGAGCTTTTGTCTCTTTCACATAATATGTTCCGGCTCGGAGTTCCACTGTATTTGTATTTCCGTTTCCGTCTGTGGTAAGAGTAGCAGCAGACTTCGTACAGCTTTCGTCAGAATAAACCCCATAGACAGCACCAGAGAGGGAATAACAGTCATTTCCGCTGGTGATACCTGTGTTTGCAGAGATTTTCTGTAAGTTCCCATTTCCCGCCGCCAGTTTCGCCCAGAACTGCCCTAAGTCCTGCCCCTCACCCGTATAAATATAACCGCCGCAATCATAACGGTTTTTGTTTTCTTTGGCAAAAGTTTTTGCATTGGCATAGAGTTCATTCTGCTCACTTTTGGGGATTTCATCATAGGCAACATGCGTATTTTTATATCCCCAGCCTAAATGAACGCTTAACCTGCGCCATACAGTACACTGTTGGAGCAGGTAAGCCTGTTCAGCAGAATAATTTTTCGTATGCTTCTTGACATATTCCAGATTGAGAGCCACGTCATTAATCTGCGCTTCGCTCAACCGTTCTGTAGCGTTCTTCCGTGTCTTGTATCCAGATTGGAACGCTTCGCCAAGTTGGATACAATAGGCGGTCTTTCCGTCAGCTTTCAGCCACCCCTCTTCAAAAGTGGATTCCTTTGAGCCGCCGTCTGTCACTTTGACAACCGTACCTGCGTGACCGTCTGAATGAGTGTAGACGGAATCAGCGGCATGTGTCTGTGTGACAGGCAAGGTTGTAAATACGGTCACTATAGCAAGAATCGCTGTCGGTAACCGTTTCAAGATTTTTTCCATAATGTTATGATTCTCCTTTCGTTTTAGGTAAAAAAATAGACGCTCATTTCTGAACGTCTGAAAATAGAAAAGGAACGCTGACTCTGCGTTCCAATCCATTCGTTATGATATTTTTTATTAAAGCACTATCTGAAAAGAATAGCAGATTTCTCCAAATACCATTCTCTGACACCAATTTTGACACCAAATTTTTTGAAAAAGACAAATAATAATAAAACGAGATAAAATCGTAAAATCCGTATAACGCCTGTAAATAGGCGCTTACGACACTTTATGAAATTAGATAAAATCCACGCCATAATAACAACAGTTGAGTGCTAAAATATTTTGCTTTTGGCATAGGTCACTGCATCGTTATGATTATAATATGGCAATGTTTTATATAAATGTTTATGTGAATTTTCATATAAACATTTATCAAAACAAAAGAATAATATGAATAATTTGTAAATTCATGATAAATGAATTGTAATTATTAGACAAAAATAAAATGCAGAAACTAGGAATATTAAACAAAATATAAACATAAACAAATAATTCGAATAAAAACTATTGAAATATTTACATAAACGTTTATAATGTAAGGCATAAAGGAAAGACAAAAACAAAAGGCGGTGAAAAAGTGAGAGTCAGTATTAAGAAGATTAGCCAGGCGACAGGTTTTTCTCCGGCGACTGTATCCAACGCTTTGAACCGTAAAAAAGGCGTCAACAGTGGAACGTCGGAAAAAATCTTCCGGGCGGCAGAGGAGCTTGGATACCACCCGGAGAAAGTGATTACGAAGATTAAGTTCGTCACCTACAGGAAGAACGGAAAGATTATTGACAACAACCAGTTTTTCCCGGCGATGATCGAGGGGGTGGAAAAGCAGGCGAAAGATCTGGGGTACGAGACAATCTTCAGCCGGCTGGACTGCGAGGACGAGAGCTTTGAAGAGAGGCTTTCGGAGGTTTTGGAAGATACAGGCTCCCTGATGATCCTTCTGGGGGCGGAGATGCTTGACGAGGACTTTATCCCGTTCAGGGATTACAAAGGGCATATGGTGCTCCTTGACGGATGGTCTGAGGACATGAGATTTGACGGGGTTTTGATCAACAATACAGATTCGGTGTGCCATGCCATGGAGTATCTGATCGGGATGGGGCACAAAGAGATAGGCTACCTTCGGGGCAGCTACAGGATAAAGGCGTTTCAGTACAGAGAGTACGGGTACGGGCGGGTGCTTGAAAAGTACGGGATTCCTGTACGGGAAGAGTACCAGGTGACCATAGGCACGCAGCTTGATACCGCCTATGAGGATATGAAAAAGTTTCTGGAAGGGAATCCGAAACTTCCGACGGCATATTTCGCGGACAATGACATTATCGCGCTGGGAGCCATGCGGGCTTTGCAGGAAAAGGGAATCCGGATTCCGGAAGATGTCTCTGTCGTAGGGTTTGACGACATTCCCTTCGGCGCGGTGTCGACGCCCGAGCTTACCACTATCCATGTATATAAGCAGGAACTTGGCAAAGTGGCGGTGAGGAGGGTCCTGGACCATGTTCAGTATCCCGGTCGGCACGAGAAGATGAAGATTCAGATCAGCACAAAGTTTGTCGAGCGGGGCAGCGTGAAGAATCTGGATGCATGAGAGGTCTATGCATGCCGCCTGCCGGATGCCGGGAAATGATAGCCGACATAGGCGGCGTGCTGGATATACCTGGCCGGACAAACGTCCGCGGTCCCTCGGGGACATGAGCCAGGGAACACCCTTGGGGCGTAGATAAGCGTACCATAGTGGTGCGCCGTCTGAGACAAAAAAGGAGGAAGAAAGAATGGCAACTATCAAACTGGGATATGCGCCGACAAGAAGAAGTATCTTCAGCGCGCCGGACGCAATCAAGTACAGAGGACTGACGGCAGACAGGCTTAAGGAGCTTGGCATTCCGGTGCTTTTGTGGGGTCCTCTTGACGAGAGGCCGGAGGCAGACGGAACAAGGCTCAGAGATACGCAGTGCGGACTGTTCGCCACAGGAAAGGTGCTTAGAAGGTCTCATCCATCCGTGACTGCTTAAGCTTTATCAAGTTCGGCGATTATAAGAACCAGGAAGAGTGGGTGGCCGTGTCCCAGAGCATCAACAAGGTAGTGGCAGACGACGTGGTAGGGCCTGCCGACCCAGCATCCCTTAAGGGAAAGACGATTTCCTTTGTCGGGGCATTTACCGTGTCATCGGGAAGTACGGACGTGCTCGTCACACCGGTTGTTCTGGAGGCGAAGTAGGGATTTGTGAGATTAAAAAGGAGATAACAGACTATGGGTGAAGGATATAAGTGCAGGGAGGACGTATTTCTCCATGCAGAAAAGATAAGTAAGATTTATCCCGGTACGAAAGCGCTCGATGAAGTATCCTTTGACTTGCTTAAGGGCAAGGTAAACGTACTGATCGGGGAGAACGGCGCGGGGAAATCTACCCTGATGAAGATGATTGCCGGAATCGAGCAGCCGAATGAGGGCAAGATGTACATCGGGGAAGAGGAAGTGTACTTTAAGGACACCACCGAGGCGAGAAAACACGGCATCGGAATCATCCATCAGGAGCTGAGCCTGTTCCCGAACCTCAACGTGTACCAGAACATTTACATGAACAAGGAAAAGACCAAGGGGAAGATTGCCCTTGACAATAAACAGCACATGGAAGGAGCCAGGGCGGTACTTGAACGGCTTGAGCATCCCCTTGACTTAAACCAGAATGTAGGGGAGCTGCGTGTAGGGCAGCAGCAGATGATCGAGATTGCGAGAAATCTTGTGGAGGATGACCTGAAGGTCCTCATCATGGATGAGCCTACGTCTTCCTTAAGCCAGCAGGAGGTAAAGGTTCTCTTTAAGATCATGCGGGAGCTTACGGCGGCGGGAATCTCCATCGTATATATCTCCCACAGGCTGGAGGAGATTATGGAGATCGGCGACCATGTGACAATCCTGCGTGACGGCAAGTACGTTGCGGACTCCGACGTAAAGGATATCGACGTCTCCTGGATCGTCCATCAGATGACAGGCGGGGCCAAGTCCTACCCGACGAGAGACCGTGAGGTTGACTGGTCAAAGGTGGAAAACGTACTGGAAGTAAAAGACCTCTGCCTTCCGAAAGCAGGCGGCGGCTATCTTGTAGACCATCTGAGCTTTGAGCTGAAAAAGGGAGAAGTGCTTGGAATCTACGGCCTGATGGGGGCGGGGAGAAGTGAGGTGTTCGAGTGCCTTATGGGGCTGCACCCGGAGCATACGGGGAAGGTTCTGATGGAGGGAAAAGAGCTTAACATCAAGTCCATCAAGCAGCAGATTGACAATGGATTCGCCCTGATTCCGGAGGACCGGCAGGCACAGGGCCTTGTGCAGACTTTGGATATCGAGAAGAACTGCTCTCTGTCGGCGCTGACCAGATATAAGAAGGGGGCCGTTCCTCGACGCGAAAGTGGAGGGTGAAAAGGTAGACGGCCAGATCAAGGACATACATATTAAAGTAGCGGATAAGAAACTGCCGATTCTTTCCTTGTCAGGCGGCAACCAGCAGAAGGTGGTTATCGGAAAAGGCATTCTGACGACCCCTAAGATCCTGCTTATGGACGAGCCGAGCCGCGGTATTGATATCGGCGCGAAGACAGAAGTCTTCGAGATCATAAACAAATATGCGGAGGAAGGGCTTTCTATCATCGTCATCTCTTCTGAGCTGCAGGAGATTGTGGCGATCTCGGACCGCATTATCGTTCTGTCAAACGGGATTAAGACCGGTGAGTTTTACGGTGACGAGATTGAGCAGGATACACTGGTACTGGCATCTTACAAGGGCCATCATTAAGAATAAAATACCCTGCGGGTATACCTATATGCACAGAGAACAGTGCAAAAACAAAGAAAGGTGAGTTAAATTATGGCAGCGAAACAAAATTCTGGAAATAATAAATTGGCGATGACCATATTAAAAGGTCGTACGTTTATTGTATTGATCATTCTGCTTATTTTCTTCAGTATCACGGCAGATAACTTTATGAGCGCCGGGGCGCTTTTGACGGTTGCAAAGCATGTGGCTCTTTACGGGATTCTTGCAATCGGCATGACTTATGTAATTATCACGGGCGGCATCGACCTGTCTGTCGGCTCGGTGGCAGGACTTGCGGGCATGATCGCAGGCGGGCTGATCCAGGAGGGCTTAACCCTTAAGATGTTCGGCGTGACCCTTTACTTCAGTGTTCCGATGATCGTGCTGATCACGGTTCTTCTGGGGGCGCTGATGGGCATGATCAACGGCCTTGTCATTACGAAATTCAATGTGGCTCCGTTTATCGCCACTTTAGGTACGATGTACATCTGGCGTGGATTTGCCAATATCCGCTCGAACGGCGCGACGTTTTCTGAGCTTGCCGGAAGTGAAGGGCTTGGAAATACAGGCTTTGAGGTGTTCGGGCGCAATCTTGCGGGTACGGCGATTCCCTGCGGCGTTCTTATCCTTGCTCTCATCGCGGTAGCGGCAGGGCTTGTGCTTAAGAAGACACCTTTTGGCTGGCACGTGCTTTCCATCGGCGGCAATGAGAAAGCGTCCAAGCTTTCCGGCATCAAGGTTGACCGGGTGAAGATCTGGGTGTACGCATTCTCCGGATTCTGCTCTGCGGTTGTGGGGATCATCGCGACTTCGCAGCTTGTATCCGCAACGCCAAAGACCGGCGAGTCCTGGGAGATGAACGCCATCGCGGCGTCGTACTTGGCGGAACTTCCATGGCAGGCGGTGTCGGCACGATTGGCGGAACCATCGTCGGTGCGTTTGTAATCGGCGTGATCAACGATGGTATGACCATGTGCGGCGTTACGGAGTTCTGGCAGAAGATTATCAGAGGGCTCGTAATTATCATTGCGGTAATTATCGACCAGGTACAGAGGAATCTGCAGGCGAAGATGGCATTGCAGGCGCATAACGAGAACAAATAGAGGGGTGGATGAGCAGCCCGGCCGGATTTATATTCCTACAGAAACCACGCTTTCGCTCGGGAAAAAACGTAGCAGACACTAGGCTCGAAAAAACCTCGCCAAGTGCTGACGTTTTTTACGGGTTTCCTTTAGGAACATAAATCCAGCCGGGCTGCGCCATAGGTTGTGGATTTTAGCGGGTTGCGTTTGTTGTGGGAGTTGTTTACAGGTTGTTAGATTTTGGAAAGGATGTGTTTTGGATGAAGAAGAGAGGGATTATTAATGCTCAGCTGGCAGGGTTACTTGCGGGGCTTGGGCATAAGGATCTGTTTATGGTTGCGGACGGGGGGATGCCGGTGCCTAAGGGGGTGGAGATTGTTGACCTGGCGCTTTGCGGCGGGGTTCCGACTTTTCGGCAGGTGATGGATGCGGTCCTTGACGAGGTGCAGGTGGAAGGCTATACTTTAGCTGAGGAAATTGTGGAGAATAATCCGGAGCTGCTTTCTTACATTGAGGAAAAGCTTGAAGGGGCGGAATCGGAGATGATCTCTCACGAACAGCTTAAGGAGGAGTCTGTGGGGCTTAAGTTTGTGATACGGACGGGGGAGTTTACGCCTTATCCGAACATTGTGCTGCGGGCGGGAGTTGCTTTTTAGGCGAGTGAATTTGGCAGGAGGTATTGTAATGAAAGTATTGAATTTTGGGTCATTGAATCTGGATTATGTGTATTCGGTCGACCATATGGTGATGCCGGGGGAGACGCTTTGCTCCGGGGGAATGAATGTGTTCTGCGGGGGCAAGGGGCTGAATCAGTCTATCGCTCTTGCAAAGGCGGGAGTGAATGTCTACCATGCCGGGATGATCGGCGAGGAGGGCGGCGTTCTCCTTGAGGCCTGCCGGGAGGGCGGCGTGAATGCGGACTTTATCCGGACAGTCTCGGAAAAGTGCGGGCACACCATTATCCAGGTAGACAAAAACGGACAGAACTGCATCCTTCTGTACGGAGGCGCCAACAGGAGCATCACAAAGGAATTTGTAAACGAGGTGCTGGGGAATTTTGAGAAGGGGGATATCCTTCTGTTACAGAATGAGGTGAACCTGCTGGACTATATCATCGACAAGGCGTATGAGCGGGGGATGATGATCATTCTGAACCCGTCTCCGTTTGACAGCGCGCTTGAGGCCTGCGACTTCGGGAAGATTTCTATGTTTCTCTTAAATGAGATTGAAGGCGGCCAGGTGACGGGGGAGAAGGAGACGGATAAGATCTTAGAAAAATTAAAGGAGCTTTACCCGGAGGCGAAGGTAGTCCTGACACTGGGAGGCGACGGCTCTGTGTACCAGTACAAGGATGAGCAGTACCGCCAGGGAATCTACAAGGTGAAGGCGGTGGACACGACGGCGGCGGGAGATACCTTTACGGGCTATTTTATCTCGTCCGTCATTGACGGCATGCCGGTTTCGGAGGGGCTTTCTCTGGCGGCAAAGGCGTCGGCGATCGCGGTGTCGAGAGAAGGGGCCGCAGCGTCTATTCCGCTCAGGGAAGAGGTTCTTAAGGCAGAACTTTAACTGAAAAAAGAGTTTTTGAGATGGCAGAGAGATATATTATAAGTATAGACCAGAGCACCCAGGGCACGAAAGCCCTTCTGTTTGACCAGAGCGGGAGCCTTATGAAACGCACAGACAAGCCCCATCGGCAGATTGTGAATGAAAAGGGCTGGGTATCGCACGATCCGGCCGAGATTTATGAAAATGTGATCGAGGTGGTGCGGATGCTCACGGAGGACATTGACAAGTCGAAGGTGGCGGGCATCGGGATCAGCAACCAGAGGGAGACTTCGCTGGCGTGGGACCGCGTAAGCGGCGAGCCTTTAGGGAACGCTATCGTATGGCAGTGCGCCCGGGCGGCGTCTATCTGCGAGCGGGTGGAAAGAAAAGGCCAGGCAGAGAACATCCGGAAGAAGACAGGCATGAACCTGTCGCCCTATTTCCCGGCGTCCAAGATCGCGTGGATTCTGGAAAATGAGACGGGGGCAAAGGAGAAGGCGCAAAGAGGCGAAATCTGCCACGGCACCATTGACAGTTGGCTTGTCTACAAGCTTACCGGGGGAAAGGCGTATAAGACCGATTACTCCAATGCCTCCCGCACCCAGCTTTTCAATATCTTTAAGCTTAAGTGGGATGAGGAAATCTGCGGGCTGTTCGGAATTGACGTCAATAATATGGCGCAGGTGTGCGATTCGGACTCAGAGTTCGGGGTGACGGATTTTGAAGGAGTTCTTCCAGCCCCGGCGCCGATTCACGGCGTGCTGGGAGATTCCCACGGCTCTCTGTTCGGGCAGGGGTGCCTGGAAAGCGGCATGACAAAAGCAACTTACGGCACAGGCTCCTCCATTATGATGAATATCGGGGAGAAACCGGTGCTCAGCACTCACGGCGTTGTCACGTCGCTGGCATGGAGCATGGGCGGCAAGGTAAACTATGTGCTGGAAGGGAACTTGAATTATACAGGGGCGGTCATCACATGGCTTAAGGACGACTTAAAGCTGATACAGTCTCCCGCAGAGACAACAGCCCTTGCGAAGACAGCGGTTAAGAGAGATTCTCTGTACTTGATTCCGGCTTTTTCCGGATTGGGCGTGCCCTACTGGGACAGCCACGCTGCGGCGGCTATCGTGGGGATGACGAGGACTACGGGAAAGGCGGAGATCGTCCGGGCCGGAGTAGAGTGCATCGCGTACCAGATTACCGATATCGTAAAAGCCATGAGCGAGGATGCAGGCATCAAAGTGGGAGAGCTCAGGGTGGACGGAGGCCCTACGAGAAATGACTATCTGATGCAGTTTCAGAGCGACATCGCCGACGCGGCGGTACAGGTTCCGGATTCCGAGGAGCTTTCCGGCATCGGGCCTGCATATGCGGCAGGCTTAAGGCTAGGCGTGTGGGATGAGAGCATCTTCGGGAAACTGAAAAGAGTGAAGTATGAGCCGGAGATGGAAAAAGAGATCCGGGATGAAAAGTACGCTGGATGGAAAGCGGCAGTAGGGACAGTGCTTACAAAATAAAAGAGATGACATCTGTTATTTGAGAATTGTCTGGTTATCCTGTTTAAGATAACCAGACAAAAAGATTATATTATTCCAGAATCTCCTTTACCTCTTCCACGGAAACTCCGCACTCCTTCGCAATCTGCTCTGGTGAAATGCCGGCTCTGTATAATCTTAAAATCTCCCGGGCGAGTTTTAAGCCTTCTTTTTTTCCCTGCTTTATTCCCTCTTCCATACCAGTAATGATAAGGATAGAGCGGTCGCGGAGCGCCTTTTCGCGTTCTTCATATTCCAGCCTTTTCTGTTCGTCCGCGCTGATATCCACCAGCTTATCATAGGCTTTCTGTACGTAACGATCTGATTTCGCAAACTTCGCAGGTGGGTTGGGAGCGGTATGGTTTTTCGATTTTTTCAGGAGGAAGATTTAAGACGGCGGCGATAAACCCGCGCCGGACTTCGTCATCGTCCATCAGTTCTTTAAAGCAGAAATCTACTTTTGGTTTCATGATAAATTTATTTGAAATCCTTTGATATGGACAGTATAGACAATGCGGGGAAAGTAAGCAAGAAAATTTTTGTGAAAATACATGCGGTTAAGTTGACTGATACATAAATATTTCCTAAAATAAAGACAGAAAAACCGGAACCATGTTCCGAAGAAATGAAGTCTTGACCAGAGACTGACCGGGAGGATGCATTATGGGAAAAACGAAGGTAATTTGCTTTGCAAACAACAAAGGCGGGAGTGGAAAGTCCACCACCTGCGCCAACGTAGGCTGCGGCCTTGCGGGGCTTGGAAAAAAGGTGCTGCTGATTGACGGGGATATGCAGCTTAATCTTTCCCTGTCCTATTTCCCGGAGGAGAAGGTGCTGGAATTTGCCAGAGGGGAAAAGAACCTTTACTATGCGGTAAAAGACCAGAAGGATTTAAAGGATTACATCATACCGACGCCCTATGAGAATATAGACCTCATTCCGTCCTCCACGCTGATGAGTTCTGTGGAGTATGAGCTGTTCACCAAGTGGCAGAGAGAGTTTATCTTAAGGAAGGGGCTTAGGGAGACTGTGGATTCCGGGAAATATGATTATATACTGATCGACTCCCCGCCTACCCTGGGAGGATGGGTGATGAACGTGCTGTGCGCGTCGGACGCCCTGATCGTTCCGGTGGAGGCCACGCCCTGGGGGCTTTTCGGCCTTGGGAACATGTTTGAATTTCTTGAGGTAGTCAGGCCCATTGCCCCGGAACTTCGGATGACGGGGCTTGTGGTGACGAAGGTGGATGCAAGAAAGAACTACTTTAAACAGACGCTTGAGACGTTAAAAGAGCTTGAAAATGTGCATGTGTTTGACACCTATATACGGGTTGACAGCACTGTGGAATGGTCTCAGGACAATAATATGCCTATCATGGCGTACAAAAAGAGCAGCAGGAGCGCAAAAGAATACGGGGCGCTTACAGAGGAGATTGAAAAGTGCGCCCGCAGGCTTTAACGCATCTGTATGAATTTTTTAAAAGAGTCCAGGGAGTAGTTTAAGACCAGCTCTCTGGGAAATCCTGTCTCTTCAATTAAAGCATAAGCATACCGGAAATCCCCGATCTGCCCTGTGCCGTGGCTGTCGCTTGACAGCACCACCGGGTGATCTAAGCGGCGGCACCAGTTCAGGATGTCCGCCGCGTTTGCTTTTGTGTCGCCCCGGTAGCCGCCCGGGCTTAAGGAGCTGTTGTTGATCTCTAAAAGCACGCGGCAGCGGACGGCGGCCTTTACAAGCTCTTCATAACAGGCTGGGTATTTCACGTCGTCGCAGTGGCCGATGATCTTCACATAAGGATTTTCCATGGCGTTTATATATGCGTCGGTATGCTCCGCTGCAGTTCCCGGCCGGAATGTCTGGGGGTGCAGGCTTGCGACGGCATAATCTAAGTTTTTCAGTATCTCTTCGTCAAGGTCAGTCGACCCGCTGGCATCCAGTATATTTAACTCCACACCGTATAAGACTTCCACGCCCAGGCGCATCTTCGGAGAAAATGCCAGGTTTCGGAAGTAAGAAGGCCTTCCGGCTCCCGGGGTTGCCGGGCCGTGGTCGGTAATCCCTAGCATCTTAAGGGGAACGGCGGCGGCTTTTTTTGCCATGTCGGTGATCGTGGCTCCGGACGCATGGCCGCTGGCAATGGTATGTGTGTGTGGGTCAAATTCAAACATGTGCATCTTCCTTTCCTGGCCGGTAATTCACAGCTTAATCTCAGTTTGCATTATCAGAGCAGAAATGTCAAGAAAAACAACAAAAACACAAATAAAAAGAATGAAAACAACAAAAAATATGAATAAAATATGTTGATTTTATTGTATTTGTAGTCTATAATAGAGAAAACAGTATAGCGGACAGTCTCTGGCCGCTATTCAGGCACAATGTAATTGAGAGACGAAAGAAAGGAGAGCTATGGGACTTTATACTTATAACAGCGAGAAAATCCCCAGGACGGACAGAATCGGAAGGCTTGTGGACCATCTGTTTGCGAAGATGCCGGAGATTGAATCGGCGAGGGCGGTCCTGCTCACAGAGTCGTACAGGCAGACGGAGGACGAGCCGATCATCATAAGGCGCGCGAAAGCATTTGAACATATTCTGAAGAATATACCGATCATCATCCGCGGCGAAGAACTGATTGTAGGGAGCACGACGATTGCGCCCAGAGGATGCCAGACATATCCGGAATTTTCATATGAGTGGCTGGAGGCTGAGTTTGATACCGTAGAGACAAGAAGTGCAGATCCGTTCTACATATCGGAAAAGACAAAGCAGGATCTGAGGGAAGTGCATAAATACTGGAAGGGCAGGACGACCAGCGAGCTTGCCACCTCCTATATGGCGCCGGAGGCCATCCGGGCCATCGACCATAACATCTTTACGCCGGGCAATTATTTTTACAACGGCGTGGGGCATGTGACGGTCCAGTACGAGAAAGTTCTGGCAGTGGGATATGAGGGCATCATCGCCCAGGCGGAAGAAGAGCTTTCGGCGTGCAGCTTGGGAGACAGCGACTACGCAGAGCGGTCGCATTTTTTGGAGGCGGTGATCATAAGCTGCAAGGCGGTCATTGCCTACGCAGAGAGGTATGCGAACCTTGCGAAAAAAGAGGCGGAGGCGTGCGGCGACGCCGCAAGGAAGGCAGAGCTTTTGGCAATCGCGGAGAATTGTTCCCATGTTCCTGCAAAGGGAGCAGGCAGCTTTTACGAGGCGTGCCAGTCATTCTGGTTCGTGCAGCAGCTTTTGCAGATTGAGTCCAGCGGACATTCGATCTCGCCCGGACGTTTTGACCAGTATATGTATCCGTATTATAAAGCGGACATAGACAGCGGAAAGCTGAAAAGAGAATTTGCCCAGGAGCTTATGGACTGCATCTGGGTGAAGTTAAATGACCTGAACAAATGCCGTGACGCCGCGTCGGCGGAAGGGTTCGCAGGCTACAGCCTGTTCCAGAACCTTATCGCGGGAGGGCAGAACGGAGAGGGCATGGATGTGACCAACGACCTGTCCTTTATGTGCATCCAGGCATCCATGCATGTCATGCTGCCCCAGCCGTCATTTTCCGTACGTGTCTGGAACGGCTCGCCCCATGAATTCTTAATCCGGGCGGCAGAGCTTACCCGCACAGGCGTAGGCCTTCCGGCATACTACAACGACGAGGTGATCATCCCGTCTCTGGTGAGCAGGGGGCTTACTCTTAAGGAGGCCAGGGAATACAACATCATCGGCTGCGTGGAGCCGCAGAAGGCGGGAAAGACAGAAGGGTGGCACGACGCTGCGTTCTTCAACATGTGCAGGCCGCTGGAGCTGGTATTTTCAAACGGCGTGGACAGGGGAGAGCAGATCAGCATCCGCACCGGGGATGTGGAGAAGATGTCCACGTTTGAAGAATTTTACGATGCGTATAAAGCGCAGATGAACTATAACATAAGCCTTCTGGTCAATGCGGACAATGCCATTGACGTTGCCCATGCGAAACGCTGCCCGCTGCCGTTTTTATCCTGTATGGTGGATGACTGCATCAAGAAGGGAAGATCGGTGCAGGAGGGCGGCGCGGTCTATAACTTTACCGGACCTCAAGGGTTCGGCGTTGCCAATATGGCGGATTCTCTGTATGCCATCAAGACCCTTGTGTACGACGAGAAGAAAGTCACCATGGCAGATTACAAGGAGGCGCTCCTTACAAACTACGGCAAAGGGCTTGACAGCACTACTCTCTCCGAGATGGCGGTCCAGATTGCAGGGGGGCTTAAGGCAGCAGGAAAAGAAGTGGGGGAGAAGGAGATCGCGGTCATCTTAAAGACGGTGAAGGAGGCGGCAGAGACGCCGGAGGTAAAGGCGAAGGGCGAAAAGCTGTTAGAGCTTATCGAGGCAGTTCCGAAGTTCGGGAACGACATCCCGGAGGTGGACGAGTTTGCAAGAGACGTTGCCTACACTTACACAAGGCCTCTTGAGACCTTCAAGAATCCGAGAGGCGGCATCTACCAGGCAGGCCTCTACCCGGTATCCGCCAATGTTCCTCTGGGCGCGCAGACCGGAGCGACGCCGGACGGAAGGCTGGCGAGGACGCCGGTAGCCGACGGGGTATCTCCATCGGCAGGAAAGGATGTGAACGGCCCTACAGCGGCGGCAAACTCCGTTTCCAAGCTGGATCATTACATTGCATCCAATGGAACACTGTTCAACCAGAAGTTCCATCCGTCGGCATTAAGCGGAAGAAAAGGGCTTGAGAATTTTGTGGCGCTTATCCGCTCTTACTTTGACCAGAAAGGCAGCCACATGCAGTTTAACGTGGTCAGCAGGGAGACGCTCCTTGACGCGCAGAAACATCCGGAGCAGTACAGGCACTTAGTGGTGCGCGTAGCCGGGTACAGCGCGCTGTTTACCACGCTGTCCCGCTCCCTCCAGGATGACATCATCAACCGTACGGAGCAGGGATTTTAAGGAAAAGGAAAGGTGTATATCGTGGATTACATGAAAACCAAAGGGCGCATCTTTGACATACAGCGGTTCTCCATACATGACGGCAAGGGCATCCGCACCATCGTGTTTTTAAAAGGGTGCGTGCTCAGATGCCGGTGGTGCTGCAATCCGGAATCCCAGGAGTATGACATCCAGACGATGATGGTCCAGGGGAAACCAAAGGTCATCGGGGAGGACGTGACCGTCGAGAAGGTGATGGAGACGGTGGAAAAGGACAGGCCCTATTACAGGCGCTCCGGCGGAGGGCTTACCCTGTCCGGTGGCGAGAGCCTGTGCCAGCCTGATTTTGCCGGGGCCCTTCTCCGGGCGGCGAAGGAGCGGGGAATCAATACGGCTATGGAGAGCATGGGGTGCGCGCCATATGAAGTGATAGAGAGCATACTGCCGAGCCTAGACCAGTACCTGATGGACATCAAGCATACCAGCCCGCAGAAACACAAGGAGTTCACCGGGCGGTCCAATGAGCTGATGCTTGAGAATGCAAGAAAAATCGCGGATTCAGGCATGACGGACCTGGTGATCCGGGTGCCGGTCATTCCGGGGTTTAACGACAGGACGGATGAGATCGAGTCTATAGCAAGATTTTCCGCAGGCCTTCGGGGAGTAAAAAGGATGCATCTTCTTCCTTACCACAGGCTGGGGCAGGATAAATATGACGGGCTGGGGAGAGAATACTTGATGAAGGACACACTCCCGCCGTCCATGGAGCATATGCAGAGACTAAAAGAGGCGGCTGCCCGGGTATCGGGGCTTGACTGCCAGATCGGAGGGTGATGATGGAGGAAAAGGTAAGGATCATACAGGAGCTTGTGCCGGGAAAACAGATTACCATCGCCCATCTGATCGCCAATCCGGACGAGAGCTTATATGAGAAATTAGGGCTCAATCCCAACATGGATTACTCCAAGTCGGCGATCGGGATCATCACCATCAGCCCGGCTGAGACAGCGGTCATCGCGGCGGACATTGCCGTGAAGTCCGCCGGGGTGGAGCTTGGATTCGTGGACAGGTTCAGCGGCACGCTGATCGTGACGGGAACTATATCCGAGACGGAATCGTCGCTGAAAGCCATACTTGACTATGTGGAAGAAAAGATGGGATTTACCGTCTGCGGCATCACAAGGACATAGAAAAATACAGCTTGCGAAAGGCAGGACGGATGAAAAAAATTGTTTTAATGGGAAGGAGCGAATGTGGGAAGACTACTTTAACACAGGCGCTTAAGGGTGAAAAAATACAATACCATAAGACCCAGTATGTCAATAATTTTGACGTGGTGATCGACACGCCGGGAGAGTACGCCCAGACGAAGAACTTAGGTTATGCGCTGGCGCTCTACTCCTACGAGGCGGACGTGGTAGGCCTCCTTTTATCGGCCACGGAGCCGTATTCTCTGTATCCGCCATGTGTTACTCCCATGGCGAACCGGGATGTGATCGGCATCGTGACGAAGGTGGACGTAGAGGGAGGAGACCCGGAGCGGGCAAGGCGCTGGCTTTCCCTTGCCGGATGCAAGAAAATCTTCTATGTGAATTCCACGGCGAATGAAGGAATCCCGGAACTTTTAGATTACCTTCGGGAAGAAGGCGACGTAATGCCCTGGGAACAGGAAAACCAATAAAAACAACATATTATAATATTGACGCATGTGGTTTTATGTGTTAATATAGAGGAAGAAACAACGAAAACGGTCAAATTTTGAGAGGTATACGAAGACAAGGAGGAACAATAAAGATATGCAGAACGAGTTTGAACTTAAGAAGTTAATGTGCGAGATTGGAAGAAGAGTTTACAACAGAGGGATGGTAGCTGCAAATGACGGCAATTTCTCGGTTAAATTAAATGACAATGAATTTTTGTGCACCCCTACAGGTGTGAGCAAGGGCTTTATGACGCCGGAATATATCTGTAAAGTGGACGCGAAAGGGAATGTTCTCCAGGCCAACGGCAATTTCAGGCCGTCATCGGAGATCAAGATGCATATGCGCGTCTATGAGAAGAGGCCGGACGTGAACGCGGTGGTACACGCACACCCAAGCTATGCTACATCTTTTGCTATCGCGGGAATCCCGCTGACAGCGCCGATCATGCCGGAGGCAGTTATCGCCCTTGGATGCGTTCCGATCGCGAAGTACGGCACGCCGTCAACGATGGAGATTCCGGACGCGGTAGAAGAGTACCTGCCATACTTTGACCAGGTGCTTTTAGAGAACCACGGCGCGCTGTCCTGGAGCACAGATCTTTTGAGCGCGTACCACAAGATGGAGTCCATTGAGTTCTATGCGGAGCTTTTATATAAGTCAAAGATGCTGGGCGGACCGAAGGAATTCGACAAAGAGCAGATTGCAAAATTATATGATATCAGAAGGAAGATGGGACTTCCTGGAAAGCATCCGGCAAATCTCTGCCCCAACGCGAAGAGCGGCAAGGAGAGCTGCCACAACTGCAGCGGAAACTGCGGCGGCACAAACGGCACTTCTGACAATGAGCTGGTGGCAGCCATCACGAAGAAGGTTATGGAGCAGTTAGGGATGTAATTTATGGATGAGCAGATGATTTCAAAAGCGGTAGAGGCCGTTATCCGGCAGATGTCGCCGGGGCATGAAGAAAAGCCCCGCCAGTGCAGGTGCAGGAAACATAAGATGACGCTTAAGCTGGCGACGGCCCTGATCGAGAAGGTTGAGGATAAGGCAGAGGAGATGGGGCTGGCGGTAGTAGTAGCCGTGTCGGACGCGGCAGGGCGGGTTGCGGCGGTGCACTGCATGGACGGGGCGTACATTGCAAGCTATGACATTGCGGTAAACAAGACATTTACATCGGCAAGCCTTAAGATGTCCACGGCAAAGCTTTCCAAGCTCAGCCAGCCGGGGCAGCCTCTCTATGGTATCCAGCATACGAATGAAGGCAAGATCGTGATATTCGGAGGCGGAGAGCCGCTTGAGACGGAAGGCAGTATCATAGGGGCTCTTGGCGTCAGCGGCGGCAGCGCCGAGGAGGATACGGCACTGGCTGCTTACGGAAGAGAGATGCTAAAGGAGGTAATTTCGTGTCAGTAAATGAAAAAATGGTTCAAGACGTCGTGAAGGAAGTGATGGCAAAACTTCAGCTGGCGGCGGGGGCGTCTGAGGGAAAGGGCATTTTTGCAGATATGAACGATGCGATCGCAGCGGCAAAAAAGGCTCAGCGCTACATACACAGGATGTCCATGGACCAGAGAGAACAGATCATTTCCAACATCCGCAGAAAGACAAAAGAGAATGCAGAAATATTAGCGCGGATGGGCGTGGAAGAGACAGGGATGGGAAACGTTCCGCACAAGATATTAAAACATCAGCTTGTTGCTGAGAAGACGCCGGGAACGGAAGACATTACGACAACGGCATGGTCCGGGGACAAGGGGCTGACCCTCATCGAGATGGGGCCTTTCGGAGTAATCGGGGCGATCACTCCATGCACGAACCCAAGCGAGACCATTATCTGCAATACGATCGGGATGCTGGCAGGCGGGAACACCGTAGTGTTCAATCCCCACCCGGCAGCGGTTAAGACATCACAGTTTGCGGTTAATATGCTGAACGAGGCGTCCATTGAGGCGGGCGGCCCGGAAAATATCGCCTGTACGGTGGGAAAACCGACGATGGAAAGCAGCAATATCATGATGAAACATAAAGACATCCAGCTTATCGCGGCGACAGGCGGCCCGGGAGTAGTGACGGCGGTCCTGTCCTCGGGAAGAAGAGGAATCGGGGCAGGGGCAGGGAATCCTCCCGCGCTTGTGGACGAGACGGCGGACATCAGGAAAGCGGCCGGGGATATCGTAAATGGCTGTACCTTTGACAATAACCTTCCGTGTATCGCGGAGAAGGAGATTGTGGCGGTGGACTCCGTAGTGTCCGAGCTGATGCATTACATGGTGAACGAGCAGGACTGCTACCTGGCGTCAAAGGAGGAGCAGGACAAGCTGACCGCGACGGTGCTGACGCCGAAAGGGCTTAACCGGAAATGCGTCGGGCGCGACGCGAAGACACTCTTAGGCATGATCGGCGTGACGGTTCCGGACAATATCCGGTGTATCGTGTTCGAGGGAGAAAAGGAGCACCCGCTCATCGCTACAGAGCTGATGATGCCGATCTTGGGCGTGGTGAGGGCAAAAGACTTTGAGGACGCGGTGGAGAAGGCAGTGTGGCTTGAACACGGCAATCGGCATTCCGCCCACATCCACTCAAAGAACATTGACAATATCACCCGCTACGCAAAGGCGATCGACACTGCGATATTAGTGAAAAACGCGCCTTCCTATGCGGCGCTGGGATTCGGGGGAGAGGGCTTTTGCACCTTCACCATCGCCAGCAGGACAGGAGAAGGGCTTACAAGTGCAAGCACATTTACAAAGAGAAGACGCTGCGTAATGTCAGAGAGCTTATGCATCCGTTAAGTTGGAGGAGAAAGATATGGATATAAATTCAGTTAATGTAGAGGCCATAGTGAAACAGGTATTGGAAGGGATGCTGGAAAAGCCGGCGGGAGCGTCTGCCCCCACAGCGCCGGGACAGATTCCTGCCACATCGAAAGTGGCGATGCTCACAGCATTAGAGCATTATGATATCAAGGAATATCCGATTCCGGATATCGGGGACGACGATATTCTTGTTAAAGTAGAAGGGTGCGGGATCTGTGGCACAGACGCCCACGAATTCAAGCGTGATCCCTTCGGGCTTATCCCTCTGGTTCTGGGACATGAAGGAACCGGCGAGATCGTAAAGATGGGAAAGAACGTGAAGAAAGACAGCGCCGGCAAGGATCTGAAGATAGGCGATAAGGTTGTCACCTGCATGATCTTTAAGGACAACCCGGACATTACCATGTTCGACCTGAATAAGCAGAACGTGGGAGGCGCCGATGTATACGGCCTTCTGCCGGATGACGACATCCACCTGAACGGATGGTTCGCGGACTATATCGTAATCCGCGGCGGTTCCACCGTATTCAACGTAAGCGACCTGGACCTTGATTCCCGAATCCTTATCGAGCCATGCGCGGTGCTTATTCACGCGGTAGAGCGGGCGAAGACGACGGGAATCTTAAGATTCAACAGCAGAGTAGTCGTTCAGGGCTGCGGTCCCATCGGACTGATCTGCATCGCCATCCTCCGTACTATGGGCATCGAGAACATCGTGGCTGTGGACGGGGAGCAGAAGAGGCTTGACTTTGCAAAGGAGATGGGCGCGACAAAGTCAGTGAACTTCAAAGACCACAAGGGCATTGAGGCGCTTGCCAAGGCTGTGGAGGATTCCTTTGACGGACATCTTGCAGACTTTGCGTTCCAGTGCACAGGCTCGCCTGTCGCACATGCGAATATTTATAAATTTATCCGCAACGGCGGCGGCCTGTGCGAGCTTGGGTTCTTTATCAACGGCGGGGACGCTACCATCAATCCGCACTTTGACATCTGTTCAAAGGAGATTACGCTGGTAGGTTCCTGGGTATACACCCTGAGGGATTACGCGACGACCTTTGATTTCCTTAAGAGGGCGAAGGGAATCGGACTTCCGATCAGCAAGCTTATCACCCACAGGTTCCCGCTGGATCAGATCAACGAGGCGCATGTGACGAACCTTAAGATGGAAGGCTTGAAAATAGCAATTATCAACCAATAGTGAGCAGGAGGGCTACATATGGGAGAGGCAGTCGGAATTGTAGAGCTTTTTGGCCTGGTTGCGGCATTCGCGGCAGCAGATGCCGGATGCAAGGCAGCAGACGTACGCTTAGAGCCGTTTGATAAGAACAAGCCGGCCAACGCGGACGCCCTGCCGGTGCCACTCATCGTAGCGGTGAAGTTTAGGGGGAGCGTCACGGCGGTGGAGGCTGCGGTGGAGGCTGCGGTAAAAAGAGCGAACGAGATAACAGGAGTTATCACGACATATGTGATTCCAAGGCCGGAGAAAGACACCGAGAAGATGTTGAAATTAAGCGGCATGGACAAGACAAGATAACAGAAAAATAAGAATATTTTAAAAATCAGGAGGATGAAAACATGGCACAGCAGGCATTAGGTATGGTAGAAACAAGAGGACTTACAGCGGCGATCGAGGCAGCGGACGCAATGACCAAATCAGCAGAGGTAACACTTGTGGGAACAGAGAAGATCGGTTCCGGACTTGTAACCGTTATGGTGCGCGGAGACGTGGGAGCTGTGAAGGCAGCAGTTGAGGCAGGAGCAGACAGCGCAGGAAGACTGGGAGAGCTGGTTGCGACACATGTAATCCCGAGGCCGCACAACGACGTAGAGAAGATTCTTCCGACCATCTAGCGTTTTGGCCGGATTGGCGAAGGATGGGCACTGGCAGGAGAAACGGATAGTGAGGATGAGATTTCATGGGAAAATCATATGGATTCATTGAAATTCCTAGTACATCGGCAGCCATTACTGCACTTGACATCATGTTGAAGACGGCGGACGTGGAATTCGTGACGTGGGAAAAGAAACTTGGCGGCAGGCTTGTCACGGTGGTGATACAGGGAACCGTGTCGGCAGTGACGGAGGCGGTGGAGGCGGCATCGCAGAAGTCAATCAAAGATATTGTGGCGAAAGCCATTATCGCCAATCCCCATGAGGAGATTGTGAAGATGGTTGAGCTGAGCGCCAGCCGATTGTGAGTAGGAGGCAGGAGACATGGCGGAAGAAAAGAAGACAAAGACAAGGGCGGCTAAGGCGCCCGGAAAAACGGTTGAAAGAGTAAATCAAAAACAACAGCCAAAGGAGGAAAAAAAGATGGCAAATCAAGAGGCATTGGGAATGGTTGAAACAAGAGGTTTAGTAGCAGCGATCGAGGCGGCTGATACGATGCTCAAGGCAGCGAACGTAGTGCTTGTGGGAACAGAGAAGATCGGTTCCGGCCTTGTAAGCGTTATGGTGCGCGGAGACGTAGGAGCTGTAAAATCAGCAGTTGAGTCCGGGGCAGAGAGCGCGGGAAGGCTTGGAGAGCTGGTTGCGACACACGTAATCCCAAGACCGCACGAGGATGTAGAGAAGATTCTTCCGGTATTGAAATAGTCAGTCCGTTAGAGTGAAGGATGGGATTTTATATGGAGAATCAAAATGTAGAATTAATTGCCAGGATGGTAATGGAGGCTCTTGAGAGCAGGGAGAAGGAAAGCAACGGGTTTGCAGTTCCCATCGGAGTATCCGCAAGGCACATCCATCTGACCCAGGAGCATGTGGAGATCCTGTTCGGAAAAGGTTACCAGCTGACAAAGAAAAAAGAGCTCATGGGAGGCCAGTATGCCTCCAATGAGCAGGTAACGATCGTGGGACTGAAATTGAGAGCCATAGAGAACGTCAGAATCTTGGGGCCGGTAAGGAAAAGATCCCAGGTGGAGATCTCCGCCACGGATGCCATAAGGCTTGGGGTGAAGGCTCCCATCAGAGAGTCGGGCAATGTCAAAGGCTCTGCGCCTATTGCAGTTGTAGGGCCGAAGGGAGTCATCTATCTTGAGGAAGGCTGCATCATTGCAAAGAGGCATATCCACATGGCTCCGAAGGATGCCATGGCGGCAGGAGTCGCGGACGGACAGACCGTCTCCGTGAAGGCGGACAATGAGAGAGGCACAGTGTTTAACCATGTGCAGATCCGGGTGGACGAGAGCTTTACCCTGGAGATGCATATCGATACGGACGAGGCAAACGCGGCTAAGATTGCAACAGGACAAACAGTGACGATCATCGGATAGTGCAGGCCGCAAAGTGAATTGGAGGTAGAGCATGCTCGCAGGTAAAGTTGTCGGAAGTATTGTTTCCACAAGAAAGCACGACAAGCTGGTGGGGAATAAATTTATGATTGTTGAGGTCGTAGAGCATATGAAAGAGGGCGCCGGGCAGTTAGTGGCTGTTGACAATATCGGCGCCGGGATCGGCGACTATGTTCTGGTGGCGCAGGGGAGCGCCGCCAGAAAAGGATGCGCGGCTGCGGACGCGCCGGTAGACGCGGCGATTATCGGCATTATTGATGATGGAACAGGACTGGAGTAGTGAACATTTATGGAGATAAAAGAGTTAAAAGACATCCTGCAAAAGAGCGGAGTTGTGGGCGCAGGCGGCGCGGGCTTTCCTACCTACATGAAATTGGACGAACGCGCGGAGACGATTATCTTAAACTGTGCAGAATGTGAGCCGCTGCTGAAGCTGCACAGGCAATTGTTAGAAAAGCATGCCCGCGAGATTGTAGAGACGTTCCATATGATCGGGCAGGCCGTCGGCGCGAAAGAGTGCGTCGTCGGCATCAAAAAAGCGTATAAAAAGACGATCCGGGCGCTGGAAGAATGCATCGGGGATTACCCGGGCGTAAGGCTGGGGCTTTTGGACGAAGTATATCCGGCGGGCGACGAAGTCGTCCTGATCTATGAGGTGACCGGAAAGGTGGTAAGGCCCGGCGGACTTCCAATCGAGAGCGGAGTGGCAGTCTTTAATGTGGAGACGGTCTACAATGCGTACCGGGCGGTGAAGTCGGGAGCGCCTGTGGCGGATAAGCTGGTGTCTGTAGTTGGGGAGGTGAAGGATCCGGTGACGGTCCGGGTGCCGGTCGGAACATCCATTGAGGAAGTGGTTGCGATGGCAGGCGGCGTGACAGTCAGAAATCCGGTGTACTTTATCGGCGGTCCTATGATGGGAAATATCGGCACAGGGGCGCAGCCGGTCACCAAGACTACCAACGCAGTCTTAGTGCTGCCGGAAGACCACCTTATTATCCAGAAGAAGAACCGGAAAGCGTCCATCGACTTGAAACGTGCCGCCGCGGCGTGCTGCCAGTGCACCATGTGTACGGATCTTTGTCCGAGGCACCTTCTCGGGCATCCGATTGAGCCCCACAAATTTATGCGGGCGGCCACCTGCAAGGACTTACAGGAACCGGACGTGTTCGTCAATACGCTGTTCTGCTCTTCCTGCGGGCTGTGCGAGATGTACTCCTGTATGCAGAGCCTGTCGCCGAGATCGCTGATGGCGGATTATAAGAACGGGCTCAGGGCTCACGGGCTTAAGCCGCCCCAGGGCGTTGTGCCGGAACCGGCAGGCCCCCAGAGGGAGTACCGGAAAGTTCCCATGGAACGGCTGATGGCAAGGCTTGACCTTACCCGGTACAATAAAGAGGCGCCTCTTCGTGACGAGACGGCGGACGTAAAGAAGGTAAGGATTCTTCTGAGCCAGCATATCGGCGCTCCTGCGTCGGCCGTGGTAAATGCCGGCGACGCCGTAGAGGCGGGACAGATGATCGCAGAGCCGGGCAAGGGGTTAAGTGTCGGGATTCATGCGTCAATCAATGGAAAAGTAACAGAAGTGTCTGATAAGTTCATTGTGATTGAGAAATAGAAAGGACGTACAAGATGAGCAAAGCAATTGGAATGGTAGAATATAAGACTGTTTCTGCAGGCGTGGTGGCGGCAGACGCGATGGTGAAGACTTCCGATGTCAAGATCATTGAGGCGCAGACCGTATGTCCGGGAAAATATATCGTAATCATTACGGGAGATTTAAGCGCGGTAGACGCGGCTGTCAAAAATGCAAAAGTACAGCATGGAAGTCAGCTTATCGGCAGTTTTGTCCTTGGAAACCCCCATGAGTCCATATTCCCGGCAATCTACGGGGCAACGGAGATAGAAAAGGTGGCGGCCCTTGGAATC
Organism: uncultured Dorea sp.; assembly: GCA_910578455.1. Lineage (GTDB taxonomy): Bacteria > Bacillota > Clostridia > Lachnospirales > Lachnospiraceae > MD308. The sequence goes on along the minus strand of CAJTQA010000019.1, from coordinate 27,616 downwards.
ATCGAGACTTATGACGCGGCGTCTATCATCGTAGCGGCGGACGAGGCGGCGAAGACGGCCATTGTGGATTTGATCGAGCTGCGCCTTGCAAGGGGAATGTGCGGAAAATCTTACTTGTTTTTAACCGGAGAGGTAGCGGCCGTGGAGGCTGCGATTGAGCGGGCGAAAGGAGCTGTGGCAGCAGAAGGGATGTATCTGGATTCATCGGTTATTGCCAGTCCGGACGAACAGATCCGTCAAGCCATTTTGTAAAAAAGAAATGGAGGTAGGGTATGCTTGCAATTGAAAGACGTAATGCTATACTGGAAAAATTACGGATAGAAAAAAGAGTCGTTGTCAGTGAACTCAGCCAAATTTATGACGTATCAGAAGAGACTATAAGAAGAGATTTGGAAAAGCTCGAAAACGATGGATTTGCTACAAAGAGTTACGGCGGAGCCGTCCTCAACGAAAATACGAACCTGGAGTTCCCATTTAATGTCCGCAAGAAATGGAACGTAGCTGAAAAGCAGAAGATTGCGGAGATCATAAGCGGAATGGTAGGGGACGGGGAACAGATTATCCTGGATGCCAGCTCTACGGCGGTGGCTATCGTCAAGCAGCTCAAAGAGAAGAAAAACCTTACACTTATCACGAATTCCGTAGAGATTATCATCGAGACGGCGGACATGCTGTCGGAATGGAAGATATTGTCCACCGGCGGGATACTGAAAGAGAGCGGTCTTGCGCTGGTGGGTCCTCAGACGGAGAAGATGCTGCGTTCCTACCATGTAGATAAGGTAATTATTTCAGCAAAGGCAGTCTGGAAAGATGCGGGATTTTTTGATTCCGACGAGTTTCATGCCGCAAGTAAGCGGACGATGCTGCGTTCCGCCAAGGAGAAGATACTGGCGGTGGACAGTTCAAAGTTCGGGAATACGGCATTTGCCAAGATCGGCAGTTTTTCCGATATTAATACTGTGGTGACAGACAGGGAGCCTTCGCAGGAATGGCTCGGATTTTTCAGGGAGCAGGGGATCAGGTGTCTATACCCTGAAAGTGCGCCGTAGTTCATGGAGAAGGTCAAAAGACAGCTACCATCAGCAGGCAGAATGGAAAAATAAATAAGAAAAATATTTCACCGGATTTTTGTACGGACAATGCGAAGATTTGGTGGATTTTTTCTTTTGTTTTTAATTGGTTTTTATGGTCAGGAGGTAAATATATGATTCTTACAGTTACCCTGAATGCTGCTGTAGACAAGCGGTACGTGGTAGAGGGAGCGAAGACAGGAGAAGTAAACCGGGTGAAGGAGTGTGCATATACGCCCGGCGGTAAAGGGCTGAATGTGTCCAAGCCGGCGGCTATCGCCGGCGCAAGAGTGGTGGCGACCGGATTCGTGGGCGGCCATGCGGGGGCGTATATCGAGGATTCGCTAAAGCCGTTTGGGATTGAGAGTGCATTTTACCACATGAAAGAAGAGAGCAGGTCGTGCATCAACATATGGGATACGGTGACGAAGGTGCAGACAGAGTTTCTGGAGCCTGGATTTACGGTGGAGAAAGAGGATTTTGAAGGTTTTGTCCGAAAGTTTGAAGGGCTGATAAAGGAGGCGTCCGTCGTCTCTATGTCGGGGAGCGTTCCGAAAGGGCTTGATGAGACCGCTTATCCAGAGCTTGTCCGGCTGGTGAAGGATGCGGGGAAAAAAGTAATCCTGGATACAAGCGGCAGACTTCTCGCAGAAGGAATCAAGGCATGCCCTTATATGATCAAACCGAACATCGACGAGATCCGCATGCTGACGGGAAAGCAGTGCGACAGGGAAGAGGATATCATCCGGGCGGCACAGGAAATCCACGAGGCGGGGGTCGCTCTTGTGGCGGTGTCTCTGGGTGCGGACGGGTCTGTGGCGGTGAGCGATGAAGGCATATACCGGGCGTATGTACCAAAGATTTCCGCGGTAAATACGGTGGGCTGCGGCGATACGATGATTGCTGGCTTTGCGTTAGGAATCAGCGAAGGGCTGTCCGTGGAGAACACGATTAAGAAAGCCAGCGCCATGTCTGCGGCGGCAGCCCTGCGGGAAGAGACAGGATTTTTTGTGCGGGAGGATATGGAAAGGATACTTCCGCAGATTGAGATAAAAAAACTTGGCTAAGAAGAGGAAAGTGAGGATACAGAGTATGACACAATTTATTGACCCGGCTATCGTGCCGAAGAAAAAACTATATACAGGGGAGCAGATGCCCTGCATAGGCATGGGAACCTTTGGCTCGGACCGTGTGGGAGCAGAGGAGGTCTCAGAGGCAGTTGCAGGAGCGCTCCGCTGCGGATACCGTCTGTTCGACTGCGCGGCGTGCTACAGGAACGAAGACCAGATCGGCCAGGTGTTTGAGAACGCCTTTGCAGAAGGGGTTGCAGAGCGGAAAGATCTGTTTATCATGTCAAAGGTATGGAATGACATGCACAGGGATGTGGAGAAGGCGTGCAGGAAAAGTATTGAGGATTTAAAGTGTGAATATCTGGACATGTACTTTATCCACTGGCCGTTTCCGAATTATCACGCGCCGGGGTGTGACGTGGATTCCAGAAATCCGGATTCCAGGCCGTTTTCCGCCGAGGAGTTCATGGACACGTACCGCCAGTGCGAGGAGCTTGTGGAAAAAGGGCTGATTAAGCATATCGGGATTTCCAATATGACGATTCCGAAGATGGAGGCAGTGCTGCCGCTGATGAAGATTAAGCCTGCGGCGGCGGAGATTGAGATGCATCCTGCATTCCAGCAGAGAGAGCTTAAGGAATATCTGGAAGAGCGGGACATTCTTCCCGTAGGCTATATGCCTATCGGTTCCCCGAGAAGGCCGGAGCGGGACATTATGGAGGAGGATATCGCAGACCTTGAAATGCCGCAAGTGCAGGCGATCGCAAAAAATCACGGGGTTCATCCCGCAATCGTAGCGCTGAAATGGGCGCATCAGAACGGGCAGGTTCCGATTCCCTTCTCTGTCCATAATTATTATGCGAATTTAAAATGCATGACAGAGGAGCCGCTGACGGAAGAAGAGATGGCGGTGATGGCGACCTTAGAGCGGGGAAACAGGCTGGTAAAGGGCCATGTATTTTTGTGGGAAGGAGCAAAAGACTGGCATGACCTCTGGGATGAGGACGGAGTGATTGTAGAGTAAGAACGGACCGGACATATAAAGAAGATAGGAGGGGATTTCCCCTCCTTATCTATTTCTCAGGCCGCTTTTCGGAAACATCCGGGTGCATAAAAGTATATTGAAGGAGCTTTGCCTCATCTGTGTCAACAGCGATGATGACGACGTTGCCTTCTTCGCGGTACCAGACGTCGCCCGGTGTCGCCGCATCGGCGAATTTATCGGAGTTGTATGTGAAATCGCTCTCGCCGAGCAGCTTTTCTGCTCCTTCATGGAGCGTATCGTATGTTTCCTTAAGGTCTTCGGAGTCGTCGGTCTCGTACATCCATGACATGGCAACAAGCTTTTCTTCAGCGTCAAAAGAGTAGCGGATGATTCCGTCAAGCCCTTGGTACTTCTTGGGAAATTCATAGACTGTGCCGTTGTATGCAGATTCTCCGCCCTCTGTGTATTCTCCGTCCTCGAGTTTCTCAAGGTCATCAAGAGTGTCGCCCCACTTTGCGTCGGTGAAAGGACATTTTGCCGATTCCTTTTCGCATCCTGCCGAAGAAAAGGCAAGAAGAGAAAGAAGGAGAGTCAGGGAGCAGTATTTCAGTAGCTTTTTCATAAGTAACCTCCAAGTGTTGAATATCTATTTATTTTTCATTATACAACAGATGAGATGCAAATAAAATAATGACTTTTTCGTTTCGAAACGTAAATTTTTAGAAAATATTTAATTTTGTATTGACTTAATAAAGAAAAGTATGATTTACTAAGAATCGTATAGTTAGAATCAAACGCTTTGCGTTATGAAAGGAAAAGTGGAAACCATGGCAGCGACAATGCGCGATGTAAAAAATAAGACGGGCCTTTCCCTGGCCACGATATCGAAATATCTGAACGGGGGCAACGTTCTTCCGGAGAACAAGATCCTGATCGAGAAGGCGATAAAGGAACTTAATTACGAGGTAAATGTGCTTGCAAGGGGGCTGGTAAAGAATAAGACGAAGATTGTCGGAGTGATGGTGCATGACATCGAGTGCTTTTTCTCCGGAAAGATGCTGCATTATATCGGGCAGGAGCTCAGAAGGAACGGATATGGCATGATGATCTGCGACTCCGGCAATGACGAGACGATAGAGGCAGAGAATCTGAAGTTTCTTGTCAGCCGGAAAGTAGATGGGCTCATCGTGTTGCCGGTGAGCATGAAGGGCGGCTTTATGAAACCGGCAAAGCAGGACAAGATTCCGGTGGTGCTGGTGGATCGTTCCTTCCAGGATGAAGAGTTTGACTGCGTGGGCATCGACAATAAGATTGCGGCCTTCCGCGCGGTGAATGTCCTGATTGAAAATAACCACAGGGAGATTGCGGTCATCGCATCAGACGTTGAGTATACCGGTATTGAGCGCATTAAGGGGTATGAGGCGGCCATGAGGCAGGCGGGGCTTGACATTCCTGAGGAATATTTAAAGACGGGAAGGCATTCCTCGGAAGTGGGGTATGAGAAGATGAAAGAGCTTTTGGCTCTGCCAAACCGTCCTTCCGCCGTGCTGATCGGGAACTATGATACGATGCTTGGCGGGGTACTGGCGGTGAATGAGTCGGAATTCTCCTGCCCGGAGGATATTTCCCTGATTGGGTTTGATGCCCTGATGATTACCGGAGTAGTCCATCCTAGCTGGTACATGGTCGTGCAGCCGATGAAAAAAATGTGCCAGAAAGCGGTGGAGCTGTTGCTGCACCGGATTGAGACAAAAGATGACAGCGATACGGTAAAGATAAGCCTTGGAACAAAAATGCAGGAAGGTGAATCGGTTCGTCCCCTCTAATCAGAGGGGATTTGTACTTTTAGATGAATTATTTTGCGATATTGGATAAAACGTTTCGCGTGGATAGAATAAAAATTGACAAAATATTCTGTAAATGAAATAAAACAGGTTGACGTAGAGGTATTTAGATAGTATAATGTGCACTATAGAAATAAAAAAGCCATCTCAAAGTATGTAAAAATGTCTAAATTCTATGATAATATTTTCAGACAAAAGAGAGCGAAACGTTACGCGCAATAGAGTGACATGTTCGCGGCAGACGGATTTCTAGGAAGTGTTTCGGAGGAAATTATTATGGAGGAGGAATGGAAGTGGAGAAGATCAAACAAAATGCATTTGTAAAAAAGGTGGGATTTAACAGAATTGTCCTCATCTTTGTGCTGCTTTTAATGTATCTTGCATTCGGAGCTCTCACAGGCGGAAGTTTTTTTGGAGTCTCACGTATTACGAACACACTGAACTATGTTTACTTTTTGGGCTTTCTCTCTTTGGGGGTAACATTCGTTATTGCTACGGGAGGAATTGATTTCTCGATCGGGCCGGTTATGTTCTGCTGTTCGCTTGTCGCAGGATACTCGCTGACGGCGTACAATGTTCCGATGGCAGCAAGCCTTATTCTCAGCATTTTGATTGGGGTTGTGTTCGGTATTTTCAACGGATATCTGGTGGCCTACTGGAATGTGCCGCCGTTTATCGTATCCATGGCGAGCATGAACATCGCGAAAGGTATCGCGGCAGTATTTACAAAGACCCAGTCGGTGAGCTGGCCGCAGTCCAACACGGCGGACGGCTGGTACAGGAATCTGGTCAGCCTGAACGGATTTCCGGTGGGAATCATCGTCTTCCTTGGAGTTGCTGTTATCTGCGCCATCGTACTGAACAAGACGAAATGGGGACGTTACATACTCTGCCTTGGCAGCAACGAAGAGGCAGTAAGGCTCTCGGGTGTGAATGTGAAAAAATGGAAGATGCTGGCATATGTAATCTGCGGAACGCTGGTAGGTATCGCATCTATCTACTTCGTGGCTGTGTACACGACGGTGCAGCCGGGATACGGAGACCAGTACAACAACGAGGCGATTGCGGGGTGTGTAATGGGCGGTACGTCCATGGCCGGCGGACTTGCATCCATCAGCGGTACTGTGATCGGCGTAGTTATCATTTCTCTTTTGCAGCAAGGTATTCTTGCTCTGGGATTCACGAAAGAGTATCAGTATATCATTACTGGACTGATTGTTATTGCGGCGGTTTATTCAGACGTTTCCGCAAGACGCAGGAAGAACTAGTGGCGGCAGGAAAGGAGAAGTGAGAATATGGGCGATATTATATTGACGATGAAAGATATAGATAAATCATTCCCTGGAGTACACGCGCTGGATCATGTAGATCTGGAAGTGAGGAAGGGAGAAGTTCTTGCGCTGATGGGAGAGAACGGCGCCGGAAAATCGACTTTGATGAAGGTCCTTACCGGCATTTATAAAAAAGATTCCGGTACGATTACATATGAAGGCAAAGAAGTTGAGTTTAAGAATACGAGGGAAGCTCAGGACGCAGGTATCGTAATCGTGCACCAGGAGCTCAACATGTTAGGACATCTGACGGTAGCCCAGAATCTGTTTATCGGCAGGGAATTCAAAAAAGGAATCCGGATTGACGACAAACGGATGAACGAGGAGGCTAAGAAACTTTTTGACCGTCTGAACGTTGACATTGACCCGACGGAGTTGATGGCGAACCTCACGGTAGGGAAGCAGCAGATGTGCGAGATTGCCAAGGCGGTTTCCTTTGACGCCAAGGTCATTATCTTTGACGAGCCGTCCGCGGCCCTTACAGAGTCGGAGATTGAGGAGATGTTCAAGATTATCCGTGACCTGAAAGAAAAAGACATTGCTATGGTATATATTTCCCACCGTATGGATGAGATTAAGGTGATCACAGACCGCGTGACGGTAATGCGTGACGGAACTTATGTAGGAACTCTGATTACGGAGGAGTGTACAAAAGAAGACATTATCAACATGATGGTTGGACGTGTCATCTACGAGGATCCGAAGACAGAGAGCAAAGTTCCGGCAGATGCGCCGGTTGTCCTGAAGGTAGAGCACTTGAATGCCGGACGGATGGTGCAGGATGTAAGCTTTGAACTACGCAAAGGCGAGATACTTGGATTTTCAGGACTTATGGGTGCGGGACGTACAGAGACGGCAAGGGCGTTGTTCGGTGCGGATCCAAAGGAAAGCGGAGATATCTATGTAAATGGAAAGAAAGTAACCATCAATAGCCCCCAGGATGCGGTAGACTGTGGAATCGGCTATCTGTCTGAGGACCGGAAAAGATATGGTATTGTAGTCCAGAAGACGGTGGCGGAAAATACGACGATGGCGTCCATGAAAGACTTTATGAACGGACTCTTTATAAATAAGAAGAAAGAGGAGGAGATCGCCAACAAATATGTAGAGGCTCTTGCGACAAAGACCCCGGGCGTAGACCAGTTAGTTGTGAATCTCTCCGGCGGTAATCAGCAGAAAGTAGTTATTGCCAAGTGGCTTACCAGGAACAGCGATATCCTTATATTCGACGAGCCGACAAGAGGTATTGACGTAGGCGCGAAGAATGAGATTTATAAGCTGATGAACAAGCTGGTGGAAGAAGGCAAGTCGATTATCATGATCTCTTCGGAAATGACAGAAATCCTGCGTATGAGCGACCGTATTGTGGTTATGTGCGAGGGTAAGAAGACAGGCGAGCTTGATATCTCCGAGGCAAAACAGGAGACAATCATGAATCTTGCCACGAGAGAGATTGAATAGAGGAGGGATGAGAAAATGACGAATAAAAAGACTTTTGGCGGATTAAAAGGGCGAGAGGTCATGGTAATGGGGATTATCGTTGCAATGGTTGTTCTCTTCAGCGTTCTCAGCCCTACGTTCAGAACATACCCTACGCTGGTAAGTGTCCTGGATAACTCGTATTATATTACACTTATGGCACTGGGCGTTACGTTCCCGCTGATTACAGGCGGCGTTGACCTTTCCATCGGTACGGGGCTTGTGTCCTACGCGCTGATCGGAGGATATCTGATCGTGCACCAGCATATTCCGGTGCCGGTTGCCATCCTGGCATGTATCGGCATTGGCGTGCTGATTGGGGTGTTTAACGGTGTGCTTGTAGCGATCATGGATCTGCCGCCGTTTCTTGCAACGCTTTGTACATGTATGATTACCCGTGGACTTGGGCCGGCGCTCTGCGGCGGGTTTGGCGTGTCATGGCCGTCAGCGCTGACGGAGGCAGGAGCGTTCCGAAAGATATTTGCCTTTACGACCACGGAAGGAACGGTTATCCCGGTGGGAATCGTATTCATGATTGTTCTGGTGATCATCATGTCTTTCGTGCTGGATCATACAAGAGTAGGACGTTATACGATTGCAATCGGAAGTAACAAAGAGGCCACAAGGCTTGCAGGTGTCAATATCAAGTTTTATCATGTGCTTGCATACGTGATCTCCGGATTCTTCGCAGGGATGGCAGGCATTGCATATGCAGCTACCTATGCGACGATCTACCCGGGTTCCGGAGCGGGATTTGAGCTTGACGCGATTGGCGGCGCGATTGTAGGCGGCGTGTCCGCCACCGGAGGAGTGGGTACGATTTTCGGCTCGTTCTTAGGCGTAATCGTTATCTGCCTGATGAAAGTGGGACTTCCGTTTATCGGGCTCCAGGCAAACTGGCAGCAGATCTTTACAGGTATCGTGCTGATTGTAGCGGTACTGATCGATGTGGTAAAGAAGAAAAAATAATCAGAATATGTTGTTCGCTCTAAGAACTTCATATAAATAACAATTCATTATTTAAAGGAGGAATGTAAACAATGAAAAAGAAAGTTTTAGCTGTTTTACTCAGCACAGCAATGGTGCTCTCATTGGCAGCATGCGGCGGTTCTAATGGCGGTGATTCATCATCAGACGGCGGTGATGCAAAGACCGAAGGCGAGGACAACGCAGGCGGAGAAACAGGCGGCAAGGGAGGCTACTCTTTCCAGATGATCGTTAAGAGTTTCCAGTCTACATACTGGCAGGCAGCGATCCAGGGCGTTGAGCAGGCAAAAGCAGAGCTTAACGTAGAGGTAGAGGCTAACGGGCCGGCTAATGAGTCCGATATCGCTGACCAGGTTCAGATGATCAACGATGCAATTGAGAAAAAACCAGACGGAATCGCTCTTGCAGCATGTGATACAAAGTCTGTTATCGATCCATTGGAGAAAGCTCTTGCAGCAGGTATCCCGGTAGTATGTTTCGACACAGGTGTTGACGAGGCTCCGGAAGGTTCTGTACTTGCGACAGTTGCAACAGACAACGTAGCAGCAGGCGCAGTTGCAGCAGAGAATATGTTCCCGGTTATCGAGGAAAAAGTAAAAGCAGCTACTACAGGTGCACAGGTTAGAATTGGTGAAGTTAATCAGGATGCTACAGCACTTAACATTCAGCAGCGCGGACAGGGCTTTATCGACAAGATGTTAGAGCTTTGCACAGGAGCTGGCAAGAAGGTTGCAGTAGTTGGTAATGAGTTCTATGTAAACGCTACAAAGGGCGCGGTTGCAGAGAAAGAGGCAGAAGTTATCATCGAAGTTGGTGTTCCGGCACAGACAACTGTAGATTTAGCATCTACAGAGGCTCAGAAGATCATGTCTAAAGATGATACCATCGCTATCTTTGGTTCTAACCAGACAACGGCTGAGGGTGTTATCACAGCAAACCAGAAACTGAACAAGCTGTCAACAGACCCGAGCAAGGGAATCATCGGTGTAGGATTTGACGCTGGTACTCCGCAGAAAGAGGCGATTATGAACGATCAGTTCATCGGTTCTGTAACACAGTCTCCGCTGATGATGGGCTATGAGGCTATCGTTACATTGACAAAGATCGCTAACGGCGAGCAGGTATCTGACATGCCTATGGATGGTTACTGGTATGGAAAAGATAACATGGAGGACGAGAAGATCGCTCCTAACCTTTACGACTAATATTTATTTTGGTTAGTAAATACGTTGATGCATGCAGAAAGGAATCGGATTTACTCCGATTCCTTTTGACAATGAAGGATAGCGGGAGGAAATCATATGCTTGAAAATGTAGAGGCAATGTTTGACAATATGGGCGGCATGATGAAAAAACTGAAAAAGAAATCCTACGAAGAGAACACGAGGCTTTTCCTTGAAAAAAACGGATGTTATTTTCAGGAGATGACAGAATTGATGGACGGGGCAGAGGAAAAGGAAAAGATGGCCGGGGAGATTGCGGCGGCGCTTGGAGAAGGCGTGGAGAGAACCTTTGGCAAAGGGGAGAAAAAGAAGATTTCTCCTACTGTGCAGGCTGACATCAACTTTTTCATGATCTATTATGTTTTCCCGGCTATTCTTAAGACAGGGCACGAAGATTCCAGGCTGGTCGCGGACAGCATCTGCGCGGAGTGGAAAGGGCGGTTTAAAAACAGCGAGATCGGATATACGGATTACGATACGCTGCATGATTCGTTCAGGGAAAAGATATTTGGAATCTTTTAAAGATATTTTGTAAATTCAGAATGGAAGGAGGAGGAGTCTTGGGAGAGAATAGAAAACAGGTTCTGGCGTTTGACTTTGGGGCGTCAAGCGGCAGGGCGATCCTGGCAAGGCTCGAAGACGGAAAGATTGTCATGGAAGAGGTGCACCGGTTTTCCAACGATCCGGTTGTAATCGGAAAGACCATGTACTGGGACACCTTAAGGCAGTTCTTTGAGATCAAGCAGGGGATGCTTAAAGCCAAACAAAAAGGCGGTTTTGACAGCGTCGGGATCGACACTTGGGGAGTGGATTTCGGGCTGTTAGATGAAGAAGGCGTACTGCTTGAGAGCGCGGTGCATTACAGGGATGACAGGACGCTTGGGATGCAGGATGAAGTGTTTAAGGCAATCCCGAAGGAGGAGCTTTATAACCTGACGGGGAATCAGTTTGAGAATTTCAATACCGTCTTCCAGCTTTATTCCCTGGTGAAAAAACGGCCGCATCTGTTAGAGAGGGCGAAGACCCTTTTGCTCACTCCGGATCTTTTCGGCTACTTCCTGACCGGGGAGAAAAAGGCAGAATATACCATGGCGACGACGACTCAGCTCATGGATGCGAAAAATAAGGTATGGTCAGAGAGGATACTCGGTGCACTATCGATTCCGAAGGAGATCTTTCCGGATATCGTATCCAGCGGTACGGTGGTGGGAGAGATTTCTAAAGGTATCTGTGATGAGCTTGGCATCGAACCGGCAAAGGTAATCGCTGTGGCGAGCCATGATACACAGAGCGCCGTGGTGGCAGTGCCGACCCAGGAGGAGGACTTCATGTTCATTAGCTGCGGCACATGGAGCCTGTTCGGGACGGAACTTAAGGAACCGGTGATCGGAAAGGAATCTTTTGAATTTAATGTAAGTAATGAAGGCGGGTATGGGGATACGTTTACATTTCTTAAGAATATCATCGGACTGTGGCTGGCGCAGGAGAGCAGGCGTCAGTGGATTCGCGAGGGGCGCGAGTACGGGTTTGGGGAATTGGAGCAGATGGCCCGGAAGGCAGAGCCGTTTGTATGCTTTATTGACCCGGATTCCCCGGAGTTTAACACAGCGGGCAACATTCCGAAAAGAATCCGTGAGTTTTGCAGGCGGACCGGGCAGCCGGAGCCGGAGACGATCGGAGACATCATGTGCTGCATCAACCAGAGCCTGGCGTTAAAATACCGCTACACGCTGGAGCAGATTGAGGCGTGCACAGGAAAGCATTTTTCCGTGATCAATATGATCGGGGGAGGGATACAGAGCAGGCTTTTGTGCCAGATGACGGCGAGCGCCAGCGGACGCAAGGTGCTGGCAGGCCCGGTGGAGGCTACTGCCCTTGGAAACATCGCGGTTCAGCTTATGGCCCTTGGAGAAATCAGGGATGTGAAAGAGGCGCGCAGCATTATTGAAAAATCGGAACAGACATATGAGTACCTACCTGCAGATCAGGAAAAATGGGATGCTGCATATGAAAAATTTAAAACTATTATTCAATCATAAAGGAGGACAATGAAATGGCAGAAAACAGGTTAATCGGAGGACAGCCGGTAATCGGCATCCGCCCTACAATTGACGGAAGAAGAGGAGCTCTTAAGGTTCGTGAATCTCTGGAAGATCAGACGATGGGGATGGCTCATGCGGCGAAAAAGCTGTTTGAGGAAAATATCCGGTATTCAAATGGTGAGCCGGTGAAGGTTGTCATCGCTGACACGACCATCGGGCGTGTGGCTGAGACGGCTGCATGTGCTGAAAAGTTCAAAAGAGAGGGCGTGGATATCACGCTTACCGTGACTCCATGCTGGTGCTACGGCTCTGAGACAATGGATATGGACCCCAATACGATCAAGGGCGTATGGGGGCTGAATGCCACAGAGAGACCGGGCGCCGTATATCTTGCATCTGTGCTCGCAACCCATGCACAGAAAGGTCTTCCGGCATTCGGCATCTACGGGCATGATGTTCAGGATGCGGACGATTCAGAGATTCCGGCAGATGTTAAGGAAAAATTGCTGAGATTCGCTCGTGCAGCAGTTGCAGCAGCATCCATGAGAGGAACTTCTTACTTACAGATTGGTTCTATCTGTATGGGTATCGGCGGCTCTATCATTGATTCTGATTTTATGGAATCCTATCTTGGCATGAGAGTGGAATCTGTTGACGAGGTGGAGATTATCCGCCGCATGACCGAGGGTGTTTACGATGAGGCAGAATTCAAGAAAGCTCTTGCATGGGCAAAGGAGAAATGCAACATCGGATTTGACAAGAATCCTGAGGAATTACAGAAGTCTGAAAAAGAAAAAGAAGAGCAGTTTGAGTTCGTCGTAAAGATGGCGGTCATCATCAAAGACCTTATGGGCGGCAATAAGAACCTTCCGGAAGGGTGTGAGGAAGAGATGGTTGGCCACAATGCGCTGGCGGCCGGATTCCAGGGCCAGAGGCAGTGGACTGACTTCTATCCGAACGGAGACTTTGCAGAGGCGATCCTTAACAGCTCCTTTGACTGGAACGGGGCAAGAGAGCCGTACATCCTGGCGACAGAGAACGACGTGCTTAACGGCCTTGGCATGCTGTTTATGAAACAGCTCACAAACCGCCCGCAGATTTTCGCAGACGTTCGTACTTACTGGAGCGGCGACGCGGTTAAGAGAGTGACCGGATATGAGATTGAAGGAAAGGCAAAAGAGGCGGACGGATTTATCCACCTTATTAACTCCGGCGCTGCCTGCCTTGATGCCTGCGGCGAGGCAAAGGACGCTGACGGCAACGGCGTGATGAAAGAGTGGTACAATGTAACGCCTGAGGATCAGGATGCCATCATGAAGGCTACTACATGGAATGCGGCAGATAACGGATATTTCCGCGGAGGCGGATATTCTTCCCGTTTCCTTACAGATACGCAGATGCCTTGTACGATGATCCGCCTGAACCTGGTAAGGGGCTTAGGGCCGGTTCTCCAGATTGCAGAAGGCTGGACGATCAAGCTCCCCTTCGAGGTATCTGACGCGCTGTGGAAGAGGACGGACTACACATGGCCGTGTACATGGTTCGCGCCGAGATGCACAGGCAAAGGCGCGTTCAAGACTGCTTATGACGTAATGAATAACTGGGGCGCAAACCATGGGGCAATCTCCTACGGACACATCGGCGCCGACATTATCACGATGGCGTCTATGCTCAGGATTCCGGTCTGCATGCACAATGTACCGGAGGAGGATATCTTCAGGCCGGCGGCATGGAATGCATTCGGGGCAGACAAAGAAGGACAGGATTACAGGGCATGCGCGGTATACGGCCCGCTGTACAAATAAGGAGATAAGATATGTTAAAAGGAATTCCGAAAATATTATCGCCGGAGCTTTTGAAGGTGCTGTGCGAGATGGGGCACAGCGACAGGCTTGTCATCTCCGACGGCAACTTCCCGGCAGAATCTATGGGGAAGAATGCAATTGTCATCCGCTGTGACGGACATGGGGTGCCGGAGATTTTAGAGGCAATCCTGAAAGTATTCCCTCTTGACACCTATGTGGAAAAGCCTATGAACCTTATGGAAGTCATGCCGGGCGACAATGTGGAGACTCCGATCTGGGACACATACAAGGAGATTGTTGCAAAGTATGACGGGCGTGGTGCGGACGCCATCGGCAATATCGAGCGTTTTGCATTTTATGAAGAGGCAAAAACGGCGTATGCAATAATCGCTACAGGCGAATCTGCGCTGTATGCAAATGTGATGCTGCAAAAAGGCGTAGTCGTAGAATAATTAAAGCTGTCGGCTAAGGCCGGGATAAGGAAAGAGAACCTTATTCCGGCCTTATTTTTTTACCCGGTTGACAAAATAAGCCGCAATCATTTATAATGAAACTACCTAATCGAAAAACAGTCTGCAAACCAGTCATTATGATGATACAGTCAGGGCTTGTACTGGTTTCGACGGGGGTTTGGAAGTTGGAGAAGCCATCCGTAGCGGGACACTACGTTAAAAGTTCCAGTTAAATATAAACGCAGACAATACAGAATTAGCGTACGCTGCCTAATTAAAGGCGGCAGTCGGCCTTAGGTCATCCGCTGCTTAAGACACCGGCTTCATCAAGGCGGAGCACTTCGTTCCCAAAGCTTTGAGGGAATGGAAGAACTTATGAAGCTACTGAAACCGGCAACCTGTCATTAGGTGGCCGGCAGAGGGAATGTTAATATAATGACTGTGATGGGAGATGCTCTGATGGATGGGCTTTCGGACGCGGGTTCAATTCCCGCCAGGTCCATTGAAAATCGCTTGAAGCTCCGGGGGAAAACCGGATTCAGGCGATTTTTTATTATTGAAAGCTTTCACAAAGAAGACATAATTTTGCGGTATACTATAGAGAAATAAGAAGACATGCAGGCAGAAAAAGAAGATTCGGAGGTCGGGATATGGACAAGGTAAAGGTTCTTGTAGTAGATGATGAGGCAAGAATGAGAAAGCTGGTGCGTGATTTCCTTGAAAGGGAAGGCTTTTCAGTGCTTGAGGCGGAAGACGGGATGCGGGCGATGGAGCTTTTTTACGAAGATAAAGATATCGCGCTTATCATCCTTGACGTGATGATGCCGAAGATGGACGGCTGGCAGGTGTGCCGGGAGGTACGGCAGTTTTCTAAGGTTCCGGTTATCATGCTGACGGCCCGTTCGGAAGAGAGGGATGAGCTGCAGGGATTTGAGCTTGGGGTGGATGAGTACATTTCCAAGCCTTTCAGCCCGAAGATACTGGTAGCGAGGGCGGAGGCTGTCCTTCGCAGGAGCAATGTCTTAAACACGGATGAAGTATCGGATGTGGGCGGGATCGTGATTGACAAGGCGGCCCATCAGGTGACCATAGACGGTAAGGGGATAGAACTGAGCTTTAAGGAGTTTGAGCTTCTCTCATATTTTGTTGAGAATCAGGGAATCGCCCTTTCCAGGGAGAAAATATTAAATAACGTATGGAACTATGACTATTTTGGAGATGCCAGGACAATAGACACCCATGTGAAAAAGCTTCGGAGCAAGATGGGGGAGAAGGGGAATTATATCAAGACAATCTGGGGGATGGGATATAAGTTTGAGGTGGCATAGGTATGAAATATTCGATAAAAAGCCAGATGATCGCTATATTTGTCGGGCTTACGGGATGCCTTCTTTTTGCGCTCCTGTTCATTAATATGAATTTCCTTGAGCCTTACTACGTAAGCCAGAAGGAAGACGCGTTTATAAAGATGTACGCAAGGCTTAAAGGCGCCATGGAGAGCGGCTCCATAGAAACTCAGGAAGAACTGGAGGAAATATGGCAGATTGCTGAAAACAACAATCTGTCGTACCTGATTGTGGATGAGACGTATTCACGCATGTTTACGAATGTAAATGACATGGATATGCTGAAACGGCAGCTGGCAGGGTACATGCTCAACCAGGCGCAAAAGACAGGCAAAGTACTGGAAAGTACGGAGGAATACGAAATTGCCCGGAGCCGGAATCCCTGGAATAAGGAAGAGTATATCGAGATGTGGGGAACCTTTGATGACGGGAGCGTCTTTCTCATCCGCAGCCCGATTGAGAGCATTAAGGAAAGTGCGGAGATTTCCAACCGGTTTTTAATCTATATCGGGTGTGCGGCAGTGGCGGTATGCATACTGTTTATCTGGTATTTTTCGAAGAGGCTGACGGCACCGATCCTGGAGCTGGCAGCGCTGTCTGAGCGCATGGCGAATCTTGATTTTAATGCCAAGTATACAAGCGGCGGTTCCAATGAGATCGGGAATCTGGGCGACAATTTCAACAGGATGTCCGAGAGGCTGGAAAGCGCCATATCGGAGCTTAAGAGCGCAAATAATAGGCTGCTCAAGGATATTGAGCAGAAGGAGAAACTTGAACAGATGCGGAATGATTTCCTGGGGAATGTCTCCCACGAGCTTAAGACGCCTATCGCCCTGATACAGGGGTACGCGGAAGGATTAAAGGAGGGCGTGAAGGATGATGCGGAGAGCAGGGAATTTTACTGTGACGTTATCATGGACGAGGCGGCGAAGATGAATCAGATGGTCAGGAGCCTTTTGGAGTTAAATCAGCTGGAGTTCGGCGACGAGAAGATGAAGTTTGAGAGGTTTGACCTGACGGAGCTTGTCCGGGGCATCCTACAGAGTATGGATATCTTGGCGCAGCAGGACGGCGTGGAGGTGATATTCAGGCAGGAAACGCCAGTGTATGTGTGGGCGGACGAATATAAGGTCGAGCAGGTGGTGAGAAACTATGTGAGCAATGCATTCCACCATGTGAGCCTTGAGAAGATCATTGAAGTGAAGATAAAGATATTGCAGGATAAGGCGAGAGTTACGGTGTTTAATACCGGAACTGCGATTCCGGAGGAGGACGTTGGAAGAATCTGGGATAAATTTTATAAAGTGGACAAGGCGCATACGAGGGAATACGGAGGAAACGGAATCGGCCTTTCTATCGTGAAGGCCATCATGGAGTCTTTCCGGCAGAAGTACGGGGTCATCAATTATGACAACGGGGTAGAGTTCTGGTTTGAGCTGGATGTGAAGTAATGCGGCGGGAGAAAGGGATGAAAAAGGATGATAGCAATTATTGATTATGATGCGGGCAATATAAGAAGCGTAGAAAAGGCGATGCTGTATCTCGGACAGGAGACGGCCGTCACAAGAGACAGAGACGTAATCCTTGGGGCGGACAAGGTCATCTTGCCGGGAGTCGGCTCCTTTGGCGATGCCATGGGGAAGATCCGGCAGTACGGATTGGAGGGCGTGATTCATGAGGTAGCGGAGAAACAGATGCCGTTTCTCGGGATATGCCTGGGGCTGCAGCTTTTGTTTGAGAGGAGTGACGAGTCTCCGGGAGTCTCCGGGCTTGGAATATTGGAGGGGGAGGTTCTGAGGATCCCGGAGCGCCCGGAGCTTAAGATTCCCCATATGGGCTGGAATTCCCTTACATTTCCCCGCAGGGGCAGGCTGTTTTCAGGAGTTCCGGAGGAGCCGTATGTCTATTTTGTACATTCCTATTACCTGAAAGCGGCGGATGAGGGCATTGTTACGGCATCGGCGGATTACGGCGCGCATATCCATGCGTCGGTTGAGAAGGGAAACGTGTTTGCCTGTCAGTTTCATCCGGAAAAGAGCGGCGACGTAGGGATTCAGATATTGAAGAATTTTGTGGAACTGTAAGTATGCCCGGAGAGGAACAGACGGGTGATTTGAGAGAAATTACTTGTGGAGGAAGATAAATGCATACAAAAAGGATTATCCCATGCCTGGACGTAAAAGACGGACGGGTGGTAAAGGGAGTGAACTTCGTGAACCTTAAGGATGCCGGGGACCCGGTGGAGATTGGGAAAGCGTATGATAAGGCGGGTGCTGACGAGCTGGTGTTTCTGGATATCACGGCATCTTCCGACGGCAGGAATACTGTGGCGGACATGGTGCGAAGAGTTGCGGAGACGGTGTTCATCCCGTTTACCGTGGGGGGAGGAATCCGCACAGTGGATGACTTCCGCGCCCTTTTAAGAGAAGGGGCGGACAAGATTTCCATTAATTCTTCTGCCATTAATACGCCGGAGCTTATATCGGATGCAGCGGACAAGTTCGGCAGCCAGTGCGTCGTGGTGGCGATCGACGCAAAACGGCGGGCGGACGGCAGCGGCTGGAATATCTATAAAAACGGCGGGCGCATCGATGTGGGCATTGACGCGGTGGAATGGGCGAAACGTGCCGAAAGGCTCGGAGCGGGAGAAATCCTGCTCACCAGCATGGACTGCGACGGAACAAAGGCGGGGTATGACACGGAGCTTACAAGAACTATTGCCGAGGCGGTCTCTGTTCCGGTCATCGCATCGGGAGGCGCAGGCACGCCGCAGCATTTTTACGAGGCGCTTACGGACGCAAAGGCAGACGCGGCGCTGGCGGCATCCCTGTTCCACTATAAGGAGCTTGAGATTAAGGAAGTAAAAGAGTATCTGCGGCGGCAGGGAGTGCCGGTGAGGCTTTAAAGGAGCCGGGACTTGATAAAAGGAAAGATCGAAACTATAATGTAAGCATGATTGAAAAATACAAGTGAGGAGAATGTATTATGGCGGCAATTAATAATGATTGGCTGGATGCCCTGAAAGATGAATTCAGAAAACCGTATTATAAACAATTATTCAAGACAGTGAGCGAGGAGTATAAGACAAAATTGATCTTTCCTCCTGCGGATGATATTTTCAATGCATTCCACCTTACTCCGTTACATAAAGTGAAGGTTGTAATCTTCGGGCAGGATCCGTACCACAATCACGGGCAAGCCCACGGTCTTTGCTTTTCCGTAAAAAAGGGGGTTGATATTCCGCCCTCTCTTGTAAATATCTATCAGGAGCTGCATGATGACCTTGGGTGTACGATACCAAGCCACGGCTACCTTACAAAATGGGCCGAGCAGGGAGTGCTCATGCTCAACACCGTTCTTACCGTGCGGGCGCATCAGGCCAATTCACACAGGGGGATTGGCTGGGAGGAATTTACAGATGCCGCCATCATGGCGCTCAACAGCCAGGACAGGCCGATCGTGTTTATCCTGTGGGGGACTCCGGCGCAGAGGAAGGAAAAGATGCTGACAAACCCGAACCATCTGATACTGAAAGCGCCTCATCCTAGTCCGCTCTCAGCATACCGGGGATTTTTCGGCAGCAGGCCTTTCAGCCAGGCAAACGATTTTCTTGCGGCACATGGCGCGGAGCCGGTGGATTGGCAGATTGAGGATTAAGTAAAGGTACCGGAAGGGAAATACTTATGAAAAATACAGAGAAAAAGGTACGCGTTATCAAAAAAACAGTTATAGTCCTGCTGACAGCCGTTCTGTGCATAGCATTGGGAACGGCTGCATTTTATGGGGCGAAAGGGTACATGCTTTACCGTCAGGCGGCAGAAGAAAGGACGCTGGACGAGAGGGTCAGGGATGCCCGGGAGGATGAGGACTATGCCGTATATTCCGAGCTCCCGGAGTTTTATGTAAATGCCGCGGTGTCCGTGGAGGATCACAGGTTTCGGAAACATGGGGGGATTGACGTGATTTCGATTGCAAGGGCAGCCTGGACGGACATAAAGGCGTGGTCTTTTGAGGAAGGCGGCAGCACCATCACCCAGCAGCTTGTGAAGAACCTGATGTTCACAAAAGAAAAAAAGATGGAGCGCAAAGCGGCAGAGGCATTTGCAACGCTTGAGATGGAGTCAAAATACACGAAAGATGAGATTTTTGAGCTGTATGCCAACATCGTTGATTTTGGCAGCGGATATAAAGGGATACGTGAGGCATCGGCAGGATATTTCGGAAAGGAGCCTTCTGAGCTTACGGATTATGAATGTGCCATGCTGGCAGGGATTCCAAATCTTCCGTCGGAGTATTCGCCGGATGTCAACAAAAAACTGGCGGAGAAGAGAGTGTCGCATGTGCTGAAGAGCATGGAGCGGCGCGGGATGATTACGCAGGAGGAGGCAGAGGAGATAGAGGATAATAATTTTTAACAGGGATTGACAAAGTGGTAATTCTATGATTTACTATACATGAACATATGAATAATTGTTCATATATAGTAATGAATCAGGAGAGTATCACTATGAGAGAACAGGTATTGCAAAATCAGGAAGACCTCCATGAGCATAAACATTATCATGGAGAAGAGTGCGGCTGCAGGCATGAGCACCATGACCATGGACATCATCATGAAGAGGAATGCGGCTGCGGGCATGAGCATCATCATGGCCTAGACATTGCACATGAAACAGGACAGTTCCCGGAGGGTGCGGTGAAACAGGTATACATATTGGAGAACCTGGGATGCGCCAACTGCGCCGCAAAGATGGAGAAAAAAATCAGTTCCCTTCCTGGAGTGGAGGCGGCAGTGATCACTTTTGCGACAAAGAAACTGACAGTCGGCTCGGTTACAGAGAGAGCGCTCCTTCCCGAACTGCAGAAGATCTGTGCGTCGATTGAGCCGGATGTAAAAGTAGTTCCGCAGGATGCGAAAATGCAGGAACCGGCGGTGAAGAAAGTAAGAAAAAGCTTTTTTGCAGAGCACAGGCAGGATGTGCTGGGAATCGGTTCAGGAGCTGTTCTTTTTGCAGCGGGGATTGTGGCGGAGCATGCAGGGAGCCTTAGCACAATGGCAGGAGCAGTGCTTTTTATCACGGCTTATGCGGTATTGGGATTTGAGATCGTATGGAAGGCGTTGAAGAACTTAAAGAACGGGCGTGTGTTCGATGAGAATTTCCTTATGAGCGTGGCGACGCTTGCCGCGTTCGTAATCGGGGATTTCGCAGAGGCGGTAGGCGTTATGCTTTTTTACCGGGTGGGCGAATTCTTTGAGGATGTGGCAGTGGAAAGAAGCCGTTCCCAGATCATGGATGCCGTGGATCTGCGCCCCGAGGTGGTGTATGCTGTAAAAGAAGGGGAAACTGTAGAGATACCGGCGGCAGAGGCAAAATGCGGAGACACAATCGTTATCAGACCCGGGGACCGCGTGCCGCTTGACGGTATTGTATTGGAAGGGGAGAGCAGGATTGACACATCTCCGGTTACGGGAGAGCCGGTTCCGGTAAGGGCGTGTCCTGGATCGGAAGTGATTTCCGGGTGCGTCAATGAGCAAGGAGTCTTAAAAGTAAAGGTGGAGAAGGAGCTGGGAGAATCCATGGTTACAAGAATCCTGGATTCTGTGGAAAATGCGGCGGCGAGTAAGCCGAGGATCGATAAGTTTATCACCCGGTTTGCCAGGATATACACGCCGGCTGTGGTGGCGGCTGCCATAGTTACCGCGGTTGTGCCGTCTTTGATGACCGGAGACTGGAACCACTGGATCTACACGGCGATAACATTTCTTGTCATCAGCTGCCCCTGCGCTCTGGTGCTGAGCGTTCCGCTGGCGTTTTTCTCCGGAATCGGGGCGGGCTCCAAAAAGGGAATTCTTTTTAAGGGCGGCCTTGCGATTGAGGCATTGAAAGGTGTCCGGGCAGTGGCCATGGATAAAACGGGTACGATTACAAAAGGAGACTTTGCAGTCCAAAAGATAGTATCCGTAAACCGCCTGACAGAAAAACAGCTCCTTACAATAGCCGCGGACTGTGAGATTTCCTCTACGCATCCGATTGGGCAAAGTATCATAAAGGAGGCAAAGGAACAGAACCTTAGCCTGAAAGAGCCGAAAGAGATACGGGAAATATCAGGGAAAGGCATCTGCGCCGAATTCCCGGAAGGAACGGTCCTATGCGGAAATGTTTCCCTGATGGAGATGAACGGGGTAGACTATGGGGCATATGCGGGTAAGGAAAGTGGCACTGCCGTGCTGGTTGCGGCAGACGGAAGGCTTGAGGGATATCTTATCATTGATGATGCGGTAAAAGAGGACTCATGTGCGGCAGTCAGAGAGATGAAGAAAGAAGGGCTCTTCACTGCCATGCTTACCGGGGATGCCCCGGGGGCTGCCAGGGCAGTTGCGGAAGAGACGGAAATCGACGAAGTTCACGCACAGCTCCTTCCGGAAAATAAGCTGGAAGCATTAAAAAGCATTAGGAAGTCCCATGGAGCGGTCATGTATGTGGGAGACGGAATCAATGACGCGCCGGTGCTGGCGGGTGCAGATGTGGGAGCCGCCATGGGGAGCGGCGCAGACGCGGCGATTGAGGCGGCGGACGTGGTGTTTATGACATCCCAGGTCCAGGCAATCCCGGATTCTATCCGGATTGCGAAAAGCACTGGCCGGGCGGCAGTGCAGAACGTGGTATTTGCACTGGCGGTCAAAATGCTTGTCATGCTCTTAGGATTTGCAGGCTTTGCCAATATGTGGATGGCGGTATTTGCAGACACCGGTGTCGCCATGCTGTGCGTGCTTAATTCTATACGGGTACTTTATAAAAGATAAAATTTATTTACGATTTTATTAACTTTATGCCAGATGGTTGAAATAGATTTGACCATTTGGCATAATTATCATTAGATATTTTTCTGCCGCGGGGCAGGATGAAAGGAGACATATGGGGAATACGGAAGTGGAATGCTGTGATGTGACATGCGTTCATGAAGATATGATACAGAAGGTGAAGAGGCGGATGCCTGCGGAAGAGCTAATGTACGGGCTTGCTGATTTCTACAAGGTGTTCGGGGATGCTACGAGAGTGAAGATACTGTGCGTCCTGCTTGAATCGGAGATGTGCGTCTGCGACCTGGCAGAGCTTTTAGGCATGACGCAGTCGGCGATCTCCCATCAGCTGCGGGTGCTGAAGCAGATGAAGCTGGTAAAGAACCGCAGGGAGGGCAAGACGGTGTACTATTCTCTGGCCGACAGACATATTCAGGCAATTATCAGTCAGGGAATGGAGCATATTCAGGAGTAAGTTTGAATATATATATAAAAAGGGAAGTATTATGACGGCGCAGTTAAAGAGAACGAGTATGATTTATGGAATAGGTGCAGTAATTTATATATGCGGGGTTATCCTGACCCAGCAGATGACTGTGACAGATTGGGTGAAGTTCTTTCTGTTCTTTACAGCCTATCTGTTTATCGGCTTTGATACGTTTCGGAAACAGAGCGATAAGCTTATGCAGAAGAGGGTATTTACAGAATATACTTTTATCATTCTGGCTACGGTGGGGGCTTTCGGTATCGGAAGGTATATCGAGGGCGTTCTTGTCATGCTTTTGTTTGAGCTGGGCGTGATATTTGAGACGTTTGCATCTGACAGCGCAAAGCGCTCAATCGCGGAGATGACCAATATCAGGCCCGCCTATGCGACGCTGAAGACGGCGGACGGGGAAGTGCAGGTAGACCCCGGGGAGCTGATGCTGAGCCATATCATTGTCATTAAGCCGGGAGAGCGGATTCCGGTGGACGCGCTGGTGCTGCATGGAGCCACCACCATTGACACAAAAGCGCTTACCGGAGAGGCAGCGCCCCAGTGGGCAAGGCCGGGGGACCGGATTTACAGCGGCTGCATCAACTTAAGCGGCGTGATTGAGGCTAGGGTCGTGAAAGTATACGAAGATTCTACCGTTTCCAAAATCATGAACATGGTGGATGAAGCCCAGAACAGAAAGGCTGAAAGCGAGACTTTTGTGTCAAGGTTTTCCAGGGTGTATACGGCGGCGATGCTTTTGCTGTCTGCATTTATCATGGTATATCCGCCGCTGTCGTTTTCTTACGGGAACTGGAACACATGGATATACAGGGGGCTTATCTTTATGGTAGTGGCATCCCCCGGCGCGATCGTCATGTCCGTGCCGATCGCGTTTCTCGGCGGCATTGCCTGTGCGGCAAAGCATGGCATCCTGGTCAAAGGAGGAAATTATCTGGAGGATCTGGCAAAATCAGATATTTTTGTATTTGACAAGACTGGAACGCTGACGCAGGGCGTGTTTGAAGTGAAGAGGGTAAAGGCGGTGGGAATGCTGGAAAGAGACCTGCTTAAGATAGCCGCTCATGTGGAGTGCTATTCAAACCATCCTATCGCGCAGTCTCTTTTTGAGGCGTATACAGGCGCAATCAACAAGGACAAGGTATACAGGGTGAGGGAGACTCCCGGGTACGGGGTCAGCGCCACCTATGAGGGCCAGAGGGTCCATGTGGGGAACTGGCGGCTGATGGAAAAAGAAAAGGTTGAGATTGAAGAGCCGGATACGTCAGGCTCCGTCGTGTATGTGGCGATCGGAAATACATATGTGGGCCATATTGTCATTTCGGATGAGATCAGGGAAGACGCCTATGACACGCTGGATTACCTGAAAAACAGGTGCAACGGGGTTTTGGTCATGCTTACCGGGGATTCGGAGGACGCAGGGAGGGAAACGGCGGAAGAATTGGACATGGATTATGCATATTCGGACCTGATGCCGTTGGAGAAGGTCGAGCAGCTGGAGGAATTCCTGTTCGTCCAGGACAGCTCGGAAAAGCTGGTTTTTGTGGGTGACGGAATCAATGACGCACCTGTTCTTGCAAGAGCGGATGTGGGCGTTGCCGTGGGAGAGCTTGCGTCAGCGGCAGCTGTCGAGGCGGCGGATGTAGTCCTTATTAACGGGGAGCTTACAAAGCTTAAGGATGTTATACGCATAGCGAAAGAGACGGTTAAAGTTGTGAACCAGAATATCATGTTTGCTATGGGAATCAAGGCAATGGTCCTTTTGATGGCAGGAATCGGATATTTCGGGATGTGGGAGGCGATTCTCGCAGAGGTAGGAGTTATGATCGCGTCAATCATGAATGCTGCATGGACAGCAAAATATACAGTTTAGATAAGGGGATAAATAGGATGAAGAAAAGAGTGAAATGCCTTGCTGCCGTCTTTTTCCTTGCGGCTGCTCTGTCAGGATGCATGGCAGATCCATACGAAGACGGGGTGGAGGCATTGAAGGAAGGGCAATTTGAGGAGGCGGCAAGGCAGTTTCAAGAAGCGGCCGACCAGAATCGGAGCAAAGCAGATTCCTACAGAGGGCTTGGGATTTCCCTGTGGGAGACGGAGGACTATGAAGGGGCAAAGGCTGCATTTGAAAACGTGCTGAAAGAGGGCGGCGCGAAGACAGGCACGCTGTATCATTTTCTTGGGAGCTGTGAGCTGAAAACTGATAATCCAGAAAAAGCAATTGAGTATTTTGAACAGGCGCTTAAGGATGAAAAGATCAGCGATGAGGTGAAACAGGAGATGCGTTTTAACAGCATTGCCGCTTATGAGAAACTTGGAGATATGGATACGGCACGGACTCTTCTGAAAGAATACGTGGCGGATTATCCAGACGATGAGAGCGCAGTAAAAGAGGCGCAGTTCTGGGAGACAAGATAGCGTGATGTATGATTTAAAGGAAGAGACAGAACGGATAGTTGTGGCTGGGGTATGTACTTTTAGCATGGAAGATACAGGGCATCTTCTGGATGAGCTTTCCGAGCTTGCACAGACTGCGGGAGCGGAGACGGTGGGGAGGATCATCCAGAGCAGGGAGCAGGCGCACCCGGCAACATACCTTGGGAAGGGAAAGATAGAGGAGCTTAAGGATCTCCTGTGGGAGACGTCAGGCACAGGCGTGGTCTGTGACGACGAGCTGTCGCCTGTGCAGATGAAGAACTTGCAGGATATGCTGGACGTGAAGGTGATGGACCGGACGCTCCTGATCCTTGATATCTTTGCTGCGAGGGCGGCTACCAGCGAGGGCAAGATACAGGTGGAGCTGGCGCAGCTTAAGTACAGGCAGACGAGGCTTACCGGGTTTGGAACGGCGCTCTCAAGGCTTGGCGGGGGAATTGGCACAAGAGGCCCCGGGGAGAAAAAGCTTGAGATGGACCGGCGGCTTATCAAGAACCGGATCGCACAGCTTAACCGGGAGCTTAAGGGGATAAAGTGTCACCGGGAGGTTGCCCGCGGACAGAGAAGGAAAAGCTGGATTCCGGTAGTGGCTATCGTGGGGTATACAAACGCAGGAAAATCAACGCTGCTCAACAAGCTTACAGGGGCGCAGATTCTTATGGAGGACAAGCTGTTTGCCACTTTGGACCCTACCACCAGAAACTTAAAACTGCCGGGAGGGCAGGAGGTTCTTCTGACAGATACGGTCGGGTTTATCCGGAAGCTGCCGCACCATCTAGTGGAGGCTTTTAAGAGCACGCTGGAGGAGGCGAAGTACGCGGACGTCATACTCCATGTAGTAGATGCGTCCAACCAGCAGATGGATGAGCAGATGCATACGGTGTATGAGACGCTCAGGAGCCTTGAGGTGGGCAGAAAGCCGGTGGTAACGGTATTTAACAAGCAGGACCGGATTTCCGGAGAAGAGATTCTGCGAGATTTTCAGGCAGACTGTACGGTAAAGGCATCTGCAAAGACAGGGGAAGGGCTTTCGGAGCTTTTGGAGGCGCTGGAGGCTGTTTTAAGAGAGCAAAAAATTGCGGTGGAGTGTGTGTATGATTACAGAGACACGGCAAAGATACAGCTTATCCGCAAGTACGGGGAGCTTATAGAGGAAGATTACCGGGAGGACGGCATCTTCGTGAGGGGATATGTTCCGGCAGACATCTGGGGAAAGGCAGCGCCGTCAGACGTCCCGGCGCGTCACGGGGAGGACGCGGCGCCGGGTGATTCCGAGAACAGGCGGCGGTAGGCTCTTGAGAAGGTGGAGTAATCTCTGTAGCCGCAGTCAAAGCATGCCTGTGCTGGGGCGGTGCCGGACAGGATAAGCTCTTTTGCCAGCAGGAGACGTTTGCGGGAGATGTAGTTTCCCAGCGTATATCCGGTTTCCTGTTTAAACTGGCGCATCATATAGTATTTGCTGATGAAAAATGTGTCCGCGATATGGCCGATGCTCAGGTCTTCCGTCAGATTGTCGTTGATATACTGTAAGATTTCGGCAACCTTGGAGTTGCTTTCGGTGTCAAGGAATTCCAGGCGGTTTTTAAATGCAGCCCTGTTTAAATGGACCATGAATTCTAAAAAAAGCACTTGGCGGTACAGCCCGGCGGCGTACCCATTGTCGGAAAAGGAGTGCTCCAGCCGCACGATGGAGGAGAACAGGGAGCTTTTTTCCAGGGATGGGATACGCAGCACATTGGAGTGTTCTGCCCGGGCTTTCTGAAAGCAGTAATTTAAGTCATAGTCGTCGGTCTTATATGCATTGGTAAAGTTCGGGGAGATGTAGACGATAATCCGGTCATAAACCTGGGAATTATCGACAACAAGGCGGTGCATGTCGTTGTGCTTTACAAGAACGATGTCATAAGGTTTCAGCTCATAGTTTTTGCCTTCGATGATGTAGGAGACCCTGCCTTTCAGGAAGATGGTGATCTTGTCGAAGTCATGGTAGTGGGTTTTGATTTCGAGGGATTCTTTGCCTGTTAAGTGGAACAGGCGGAATTCGCTGTTTAAATAGCCTTTTTTTTCGTAGATATCCATAGGAACTCCTTTGTGAAAACGGTATACGTTTATGATAGCGCAATAGAGCATTATTTGCAATAAAATAAGCACGAATTGCCTTGAAAAGGGAAATAATGCCTGTTAAGATAAAGTTATAATCCCGAGTTTGACACTTGTGAAAGTGAAAAGTGGCTACAAATCCAGTAAT
>CAJTQA010000018.1 GCA_910578455.1 uncultured Dorea sp. | reverse complement strand
CTGTTAGCTACGCTTTCGAAGGTTCGAATCCTTCTCCGCCCACTTGAAACATCAGTTTCATTAATTTTATCGCGGGGTGGAGCAGTCTGGAAGCTCGTCGGGCTCATAACCCGAAGGTCGTAGGTTCAAATCCTGCCCCCGCAAGTCACACATAATAATCACATGTGTAAGCAAGAAGCCCAGATAGCTCAGTTGGTAGAGCAGAGGACTGAAAATCCTCGTGTCGCTGGTTCGATTCCGGCTCTGGGCATTTGTCTTAGTTATAGGACAAGCAAGTTGGGCGTGTAGCTCAGGTGGTAGAGCACTTGACTTTTAATCAAGTTGTCCGGGGTTCGAATCCCCGCACGCTCATTGCTTTATGGATATCCGAGGATTAATTTCCTCGGATATTTTTATTGAAACAAAATAGCTCATTGATTAAAATGGTTTATATAGACAGAGGCCGATTTGTGACAGGGAGGGTGCGGCATGGGAAAGATTATAGGAATTGATCTGGGAACGACAAACAGCCTTGCGGCGGTATGGGAAGAAGGTAAAAGCTGTCTTATCCCAAATTCTTTCGGGGAATATTTAACGCCGAGCGTGGTTAGTTTGGGAGAAGAGGGTATTGTGTATGTAGGGAAGACAGCGAAGGAGAGGCTTATATCCCATCCGGATAGGTCAGTGAGCCTTTTTAAGAGGTTTATGGGAACGGATAAAACATATAAGATTGGCGGGAAGAAATACCATCCGGAGGAGCTGTCTGCATTTGTGCTGAGACGGCTTAAGGAAGATGCGGAAAGGTATCTTGGGGAGCCGATAGAAGAGGCGGTAATCAGCGTTCCGGCCTATTTTAATGACATGGCGAGGAAGGCGACGAAAAATGCCGGAGAGTTGGCGGGGCTTAAGGTGGAAAGAATTATCAATGAGCCATCAGCGGCGGCTTTAGCCTGCCGCGGCCAGGCACAGGAAGAAGATGAGACTTTTCTGGTATTTGACTTTGGCGGAGGAACGCTGGATGTATCTCTGGTGGATTGTTTTGATAACATTATTGAGATTATAGCGGTGAGCGGTGATAACCGCCTCGGGGGAAGCGACTTTGACGAGGAAATTGCCAGACAGTTTTGCAAAGAGAATGATCTGGATTTTGATTCCCTGTCTCCTCAGCGGCGGGGTGTCATCCTGGATAGCGCCTGCCGTGCAAAGTGCGTGCTGTCCGAAAAGAAAGATGTGACCATGCAAGTTACAGACGGGGAATTCAGAGGGCAGATGGAGCTTAACAATAAGAAACTGATTGAGATATCTATGCCATTGTTTCAGAGGATGTCAGTTCCTGTAAAGAAGGTGGTGAATGACGGCAAGAAAGACATGCTGGAAGTCTCAAAGACAGTGTTGGTGGGCGGCTCCTGCAAGATGCCGGCAGTAAAGCAATATCTGCGGCATTTGCTGTCTGAGTGCAGGATTCTGGCAATGAACCCGGATTACATGGTAGCATTAGGAGCGGGAACATATGCGGGTATCAAGGAGCGCAAGGAAGACATTAAGGATTTGCTGCTGACGGATATCTGCCCGTTTACGCTGGGAACGGGAATCTTTAATGAGAGGGATGCAAAACACTTGCTTATGAGCGCTATTATTGAGAGGAACAGCGTTCTTCCCTGCAGCCGGACAGAGAGATTTCAGACGGTTAAGGACTACCAGAAAAATGTGTCGGTTAATGTGTACCAGGGGGAGGAATATTATGCGGCTAATAATATACACCTCGGAACAATAATGATGGGCGTTCCGCTGGCTCCGAAAGGGAAAGAAACGATAACGGTATGCTATACTTATGATATAAACGGGATATTAATTGTGGACGTTACAGTGGACTCCACAGGGGAAAAAACGCGGCAGGTAATTACCACAGGAGCAGGCAGCATATCTCCTGAAGAGATGGAAAAACGCGTGAAAGAACTGGAGAAGATGAAACTAAGCCCGGCAGGCCAGGAGTCGAATCAGATGATTCTGGCATGGGGGGAACGCCTTTTTGCACAGACAACGGGAATGATCAGGGAGGAAGTCGGGAAACGGCTGGATTACTTCCAACATCTTTTATATGTGGAACAAGATGTGTATAAGGTTGAGAAATTTAAAAGCGGAATCAAAAAGTTTTTCCAGAATGTGGAGAATTATCTGGATGAAGCGGGGATAAGCTGGGAACCGGATGACGTAGATTCCTGGTATCAGGAAGAAGGCGAAGAGGAAGAAGAAACACAGGAGGAATGTGATATATGGTACGAGGGGCATTTGACACATTAGGTATTAAAGTCACAAAGGACAAAAAAGCAATAAAAAAGGCATATTCCGCACTTGTAAAACAATATCATCCAGAGGAACATCCAGAAGAGTGGTCGAGAATTCATGATGCGTTTCAGGAAGCTATGGAATATGCTCAGGGAACAGTGATGAGAGGCAGCGGTTTCAGCGGCAAACAGGAAGAAACTGAAACAGAATATAGAGAAGAAGAGCCTGAATATGAAGAAGATCTCCAGGAAGAGCCTGATACAGGGCACGGGGAGGATGTCAGGCCGGAAAGCGGCTACGGCGAGATGTTTGAAGACGCCCATGCAAAATGGATGGAAAAGAAGTCAGAAAAAGCCCATGCATTGGCAAAACGTCTGGACGAACTCATCAAGGCGCCTATGGCTGTTGCCGTGAGCGAGTGGAAACATTTTTTTGCTATGGAGTTTCTTCCCGGGGTTGAGTCAGACGAACTTTTAATGCTTTTTGAGGCAGTTCAAGGGAATCATATTCCCGATAACGCGGCAAAGGTTATTGCCGCTACGATGATTAAGCGCAAGGAGATTTACCAAAACTCTATGGAGTTTAACAAGGCATCCCTGGCAAATGCCATTGTCAATTGCATATACCAGAAAGTACCGAAGCTAGAAAAAAAAGCGGCACGCAGGAAGAAAGGGATAAAAGAGATCTTAAAAGAAATGCTTATGGGTGTGGCGATAGTAATCGTCGTCCTTGCGGCGTATATATTCATGACATCTGGAGAGAGTACTCAAAAGGCGGAAATGAAGGAGATGGCATTACGGCAGCTGAATGAAAAATACGGTAAAGAAGTGTATGCTGCAGAAGATATAGAGGTTGAAAGCTGTGATGTAAGCAGCACAGAGGTGGTTTCTTTTAAGATAACAGAGAAAGAGGGGTATGAAGCTGTCGCCTATGTGCTGGGAAAGAAAGGAGAAACGGAGAATCTTCTCTGTTTTGACCGGGTACAGTCCGGCGAGATCAGGCAGGCTCTTGAGGCGGATGTAAATGAGAGAACCGGGAGGACGGATGGGAAACTATACTGGAATTCTGCCGGCGGAAGCGGAGAATGCATAAAGGACGGGTATTTTCATGAGAAATATGAAGGCAGCGTCAGTGATTTTATGAATCGCGAGGCAAAGGCGCGGGAGACCGTAACAGGGTTGGATGCTGCAGTGGGCGGTAATTTCGATGCGAAGAACGGGAAAGCTGACTACTACCTTCCCCATAAGGACATAAAGACGATAAAACAGAGGATTGAGATTAGGGAAGATAAGGAAGATGAAGAGTTTACTGCATCGCTGGGCCAATGTGCGGCCGATTATGAAATGCAGATATGCGGCATTGTGCTGCCTGGAAAACTTTTTGAGGAGAGGATGAAACAGGGCAATTGGGAAGAAGGAGGCATTGTGGTAAAGAGCACGATTTACCAGTTGGGGATGTACCCGCCTATATCTCCCGCCCTGATGACTGGATGGTACGTGTGCCTTCCTCCTTATGGACAGGAATATTTGGAAGTGGAAAATGGAATGTATTCCGGAAAACTTGTTGATATGGCCGAAGGGGTCTGGGGTATTGAGAATCGGTTACGCAGCCGTGAAGGAATGCCGGGCGGGATAGATATGCCGGAGATGCCCGAGGGGATTGAGTTTGATTATTCCGATTTGTCAGGAGAAACAGATCTGACAGGGCGCCTTAAGGTGGTAAAGGCGCCGGAATCCATGGGAATATCGGAGGCAAAAGGGCAGAAGTCAGTAAGTTTTAGTATGACAGGCATAAAAGAGCTAAGGGATGACTACTGCCTGATCATTGATAAAGAGGCGTATGGAATACCTGATTCTGGATATCAGGTAATGGTTACAGAGTATCGTGACGGAAACGAGGAGACAAGGGAACAACCCCCTGTATATTATGGAGAGCTGAGGAGCGATATCGGATATAATGACTCCTTAGATGGAGAAGGGTACTTGTTTACCGGATATCCGAATATCAGCGAGGGAGAGAAGGCCCCAGTGCTTACGGTCATCTTCTGATGAAAACGGCTGTCTGTAATTCTGGTAAATGGGAATGCTAATAAAAAGAGACTTTTAATGGAGGGATGTTATGGAGCTGACAAAAGAAAATATAAGAAAACTTCGCGGCCTGATTCTGTTTACGGCGGTTGTCGTCGTATGCTTATGGAAGTATGAGGCATCGCTTGAAATATTATCCTTTGTGTGGGGAGTGATCTTCCCGTTCATTCTGGGCGGGGCAATTGCATTTGTGCTGAATGTTCCAATGAATTTTGTACAGAGGAATCTGTTTCCGGAGGAACGCCTGGAAAAGAGCAAAACAATGAAAAAGCTGGCGCGGCCTGTCAGCATGCTGATTGTCCTGTTCTCTGTCATCGCGGTGATCGGGCTTGTAATGTTTGTGCTTATCCCACAGCTGGGGAATACTTTTTCCAACCTGGGGAGGAACATCCAGGCATTTATTCCGCAGGTACAGCAGTGGGCTCAGATGATCTTCCATGGCAATAAGGAGATTATGGAGGCTATCAATAATATTGAATTTGACTGGAATAAAATCATGGATACTGGACTTGATTTTTTCAGGAACGGCGCAGGGAATGTACTTGATTCGACGATATCAGCGGCAAAAAGCATTATAAACGGTCTTGCTACGTTTTTTATAGCGTTTGCATTTTCTATCTACATTCTGATACAAAAAGAAAAACTGCGGAGGCAGTCTAAAAAAGTATTGTTTGCATTTGTCCGCCGGGGAAGGGCGGAGGCAGCATTGGAGGTACTTACGCTGACGTATCAGACGTTCTCGCATTTTCTTACCGGTCAATGCATGGAGGCGCTGATCCTTGGGGGCATGTTCATGGTTTCCATGGCGGTATTAAGGCTGCCCTATGCGCTGCTTATCGGAATTGTAATTGCATTTACAGCGCTGATACCGATTTTTGGGGCATTTATCGGCTGCGTTGTAGGGGCGTTCCTGATATTTATGGTTGACCCGTTGAAAGCATTGATTTTTGTCGTTCTGTTCCTGGTGCTGCAACAGATAGAGGGAAACCTTATCTATCCCCATGTTGTGGGGAATTCTGTAGGCCTCCCGTCAATCTGGGTGCTGGCAGCAGTCAGCGTAGGAGGACGCCTTATGGGAGTTGTGGGGATGCTGATATTTATCCCGATAGTATCTGTACTGTATGCGCTGTTCCGGGAAGTAGTTTATTTAAAACTTAAGAAACGGAAGATTGCTCCGGAGGAAATTGAATAAATATTTTAACAAAAAGAGGATAGACGGCTCAGCCATCTATCCTCAAAAATTTTATGAGGCGTTATATATTAGCCAAAGTATCTCTTAAGAAGTCCCTCGAATGCCTTGCCGTGTCTAGCCTCGTCTCTTGCCATCTCATGAACTGTGTCATGGATTGCGTCAAGATTAGCAGCTTTTGCTCTCTTAGCAAGGTCAAACTTTCCTGCTGTAGCGCCGTTCTCAGCTGCAACTCTCATCTCAAGGTTTTTCTTTGTGCTGTCTGTTACGACTTCGCCTAAAAGCTCTGCGAACTTCGCAGCGTGCTCAGCCTCTTCATAAGCAGCTTTCTCCCAGTATAATCCAATCTCCGGATATCCCTCTCTGTGAGCAACTCTTGCCATAGCAAGGTACATTCCTACTTCAGAGCACTCTCCGTTAAAGTTAGCTCTTAAATCTTCAATAATATCTTCGCTAACGCCCTGAGCTACCCCTACAACATGCTCAGCCGCCCAGCTTAAGCCTTCTGACTGCTCTGTGAACTTGTCCGCGCCAACGCCGCACTGTGGACATTTCTCCGGTGCTGAATCTCCTTCATGAACATAACCGCAAACGCTGCATACAAATTTTTTCATAATTTTAAATCTCCTTTTTTATTGAATATAATTTTTAATATCAGTAATAGTTACTAATATCAAGATAACATAGTTGTGACTGATTGTCAATCGTTAAATTAATTTTTTTTCAGGCAGTGAGGACATGTTCCGGTAAAAGTAATGGAATGGGAGTCTATCTGCCCGTCATAATGCTCGTTAGCGAGACAATTGATCTTAAGCCGGTGCTCCAAAGGCAGCTCCAGGTCAAAGACATTACCGCAGCAGGTACATGTCACATGGTAATGCGGATCCGTGCGCCCGTCGAAACGGTCTCCCCCGTTTGGGGTGGTAATCTTTAATGCCTCGCCCATATCTGCCAGGAGGTTGAGATTGCGGTATACGGTTCCCAGGCTGATATTGGGAAATTCGTTTCTTACATGAAGATATACGGTGTCGGCAGTCGGATGCTCATTCGTATGAATAAGATATTCTCTGATAGAGGCACGCTGCCTGCTGTATTTTAATGTAGCCATACATGCAACCCTTTCAAATAATAATAATAACAGTTATTAAAATTAGTATAAAGCGAAAAAATATATTTGTCAACGATAAGTTTTATGATGTAACAATTTGTAACAAATAGAAGAGAAAAATATAGAGAATAACTGGATAAATTGGAATAATATGTCGATGAAAACTTGTGTTTTACGCTTGACATCGGTAAATTGCATGATATAATTATGTTCGTAACGTATGTAACAATTCTGTAACAATTACAAAAGATAAGAAAACATAAGGAGGTTATTTATGTATTCAAATCTTAGAAAGGGATTGTTCTTAGTTACTTTTTCAGGGGCTGCCATGATGTGTCCGATTACGGCGCACGGGGCGGATACACAAGATAAAGAGCCGCGTATAGGAATCGAGGAGGTACTTGACAGCTGCATTGCGTCAGAAAAAGATATCACGATAGAGAATTATCTGGTGCCTGGAAAAAAGGGTAAGTATTTAGATATGGCATTTGCCGATGTGGAGACGTTTCTTTATATAAGAAGCGAGCCGACAACGAGGTGCGACTGGGTAGGAAAACTATACCCGAATGATGCGGCTCAGATCATGGGGCCGGTGGGAGAATGGACGAAAGTCCGGTCTGGAAAAGTGACCGGATATGTATATTCGAAATATATTACTGTAGGAAAAAAAGCTGAGGAAACAGCGCAGGAAATTATAAAAAAAAGTAAAGAGAAGAAATCCGAAAAAAAGGAACCTGAAAAAGAAAAGCCTGAAAAAGAGAGTTTAGCATCAAATGAACCTGCGGCGGAAACTGCCGGGGCAGATGCGGCTGAGAACGAGCTGGAGCAGTTCTTTGAGTTTGCAGAGTCAAAAGAGGATGAAGAAAAGCGGCTTGAAAAAGAAGCTGAAGAAAAGAAAAAGAAGGAAGAGGAAGAGGCAAAAGAGAAGGCTGGATCAGGACAAGCTGTTGTGGATTACGCATGCCAGTTTATCGGAAATCCGTATGTGTGGGGAGGAACAAGCCTGACAAACGGTGCGGACTGCTCAGGATTTGTGCAGTCGGTGTATAAACATTTCGGCGTAAACCTTCCAAGGACGTCCGGGGCAATGAGGGGATCCGGAAAGGGAGTGAGCTACAGCGACGCCATTCCGGGAGATATTGTTTGTTACAGCGGTCACGTAGGCATCTATATGGGAAATGGTAAAATTGTGAACGCAATTAACAGTTCAAAAGGCATCGGGGTATTGTCCGCCACTTATGCCAACATTGTCACGGTAAGAAGAGTTTTATAAAAAAATATATTTTAACGGATGTCCCGGCAGCCAGTCTGCCGGGATTTTCATGTGCAAAAAAGCAGATATACAAATTGTACAAAAGTGTAAAAAAATGTAAAAATAGGAAGTGGAGACTTATCCAAGTTATCCACACTGAAATCCTTAAAAAAGGTGGAAAAATAGATGCTTTTTGGAATTTATCCACATTATCCACATAAAAATGCAGTAATATGGTGGATTATTTAATGCTAAAAAAAGAACGAGTGTTTTGTGTAGTTATCATAAAAATGTGTTTTGGATGGGAAAAATGAAAAAAATCATTGACTTTTGAGTAGTCGAATATTAAGAATAAATTGTGTGAAAATGTTTACACAATGGATAAAAGCAGATATAATGAATAATACTGAACTACAAAGGAGGTGTCATGCATGGCATATGTTTCTAAAGATATGACTTTTGGAGAGCTGCTCGGAACATATTATGAAAAGTGTCCAAAGATCGTGGAAGACCTTATGGAAGCAGGTATGGGCTGTATAGGATGTCCACACTCCCAGATGGAATCTATTGAGCAGGGAGCGATGGGACATGGGGTGGATCCGGATTTACTCGTTGCAAAACTCAATGCTACACTTACGGCGGCATTAGGCGAATAAGAAAAAATGTTTCGGAAATCTGGTTTTCCGAAACATTTTTTATTTCCTGATTAAATTGTCGCCAGCTGCTGCATGGCATTGTTGGAGATGAGCAATTCACAATGTTCTTCAAGGAAGGCAAGGCTGGCGCCGGAAGATCTCTCCAGGGTACCAAACTCTGTGAGCATGTTGCAGACCCGGTTAAAGTCATTGACGGAATGCTCATTCTGCATAACAGCAAGAAAATATAAGTTTTCTGTATTGTCTTTGTAAAGAGAGTTAAAATCAAGGTACGTATTGCCGATCATCTGCGATGCTTGCAGAAGATGATCCATAGTTGCAAATGAAAACAGCCGGACATTTACCGTGTTGTCATCTTTTTTTTGCTGCTCGTCTGTTGCCTGCTTTACTTCCTCAATTTTTTCTTTCACCTTTCCAAGAAGGTCTAACAGAGTTTCGGCGCCTTCGAGCTTATCAGCGCTTTCATGCTCGCTTGGCCCCATATCTCCCGAAGGGGAAGGTGCGAACTTTGAAAACCTGGTATCCAGCTCATCTGGATCCTCTACTTTGGTAATTATCAGCACAATTGAATCGGAAGACGCAGGAATTGCCTCGATCATCAAGGGGATATCATCTGCCTCAAAACCGAATTCGTAAGCTGCCTGTTGCATCATGTCATGGAAAAGTG
Organism: uncultured Dorea sp.; assembly: GCA_910578455.1. Taxonomy (GTDB): domain Bacteria; phylum Bacillota; class Clostridia; order Lachnospirales; family Lachnospiraceae; genus MD308. Next base: position 49,183 of record CAJTQA010000018.1, on the reverse strand, counting down.
ATCTAGCCTTTTCAGTACCGTATGCCAATTCGCTCAGGTGCAGCTGGCGTTCGGCCAAATCGGCGCGTGTGAGAGTGCAGCGTATTTGATTGTTGTTAATCTTCTCAATTTTCATATCTATCACTTCCTTCCTAGTTTAGTATAGCATAGGGAATATGGAATGTTCAATAAAATTAATATAAAATAAAAAAGTACTTGCGTTTCAAAATCCTTTCCGATATAATAACGATACCAGAAAATAGTTTTCCCTGATAACTGCGTTCCTAGAACAAAGGAGGGAGACTTTTACGAATTTACTTTTTCTCAATGTAAAATCTTAATGAATTATCAATTTAACAATCAGCAGTAACAAAAAGTCATTTTAAGTAATCAAACGTGTCATTTCGACACAAGTATCACAAATTAGCAACAATACAAAAACATTTAACAGGACAATGCGGAACTATTTATTCTGGAAATATAGTACATTAGAAAATGTATCACAGCACTTTTCTTCTGGCTTTATTATATGCAGGAACGGACGCGGTTATCATTGCAGCAGCATTGAGAAGGAGGAAAATATGAGTGGGTACGAGAAACAGGATGTTCGGGAACTCTTTGCGGAGCTGACAGGTTATGAGAAGAAAGGAGTTGGAATTTCACTGAACGGACTGGCGGCAAGCCCCATGCAGGTCGTGCAGGCGCATGTCCTTCGGGATAACGTAATTTTTATGCGCGACTATGTCATGAATGAAAAGGGTGATATCAAGGAGCTGTGCTTTACCGACGTGGAAGAGTAAAAAGAGTGTAAAGACCCCTCGGAGTATGCTAAAAATATGTTTATAAGAAAAATGTCGAAATAATTAATGACGTAGGACGCAATAGTTGTTATAATAGGTTCGAACAGGAGGTGCAGCATGGAAGATAATGAGAAAATAGGCCGCACAAATTCGAACAAGCCGACGCCGGGCAATTTTGGGAATCCGAAACCGTCACAGGATCCGGCATCCAGAAGAAGGGTGTCCGGGCAGAGACCTGGCAGGAGAGTATCTGAACAGGAAAGCGGAAAGAGAGTTTCGCAGGACGGTGAAGAGACAGTAAGGAGAAGAATGCCGGGCAATACCGGAGCGCTGCCCAGAAGAAGAATGACGGAGGGTGACGGGCTGACACCGAGGCGCAGGGTTTCAGAGGAGACCGGGCCGGTGCCAAGGCGCAGGATGCCGGAGAAGACCGGATCAGCGCCAAGACGCAGGAGCTCGGATGAACCTGGATCAGCGCCAAGACGCAGGAATATAGAGGAGACCGGACCGATGCCGAGACGCAGGAGTTTGGATGAGTCTGAACGTCCTGCAAGAAACAGGCGGCGCCGTCCTTCAGGTCCAAGAAGGCCGGTCAGCAGACAGCAGGCGAAAAGAAGAAGGAAAAGAATGCTCATATTAAAAGTAAGTCTTTTTATTATACTGGTAATTGCAGCAGTGGCGGGTGCGTTTTTGTGGAAGAAATACAGTCCTTCCAAGGAAAAGGCAGATTTGAAAAAATATTATGGAATAGAACAGAAAGGCCAGCTTGCGATTATAGTAAATAATGAGATACTTGAACCGCACGGAATGATTTCAGAAAGCAAAGCCTATGTGCAGTATGAGACAGTAAGAGACTATATCAGCAACCGCTTTTACTGGGATCCCAATGAGAGCAAGCTCCTTTACACGCTGCCAAAAGATATTGTGTCTGTCGAAGTTGGCAGTAAAGACTATATGGTGTCAAATGATAAGAACAATGAAGACTATGTCATCTTAAAAACAGAAGGCAGCACAGCATATATAGCACTTGATTTCATTCAGAAGTATGTAAATATCGACTATGAAGTCTATGATGATCCGGGAAGAGTATCAATTACGACCGAATGGGGAGAAAAAAGTATTGCAGCGGTGAAAAAAGACGCAAAAGTCCGTTACCGCGGCGGAGTAAAAAGCCCTATTTTGACAGAGATTGAGAAAAAGGACGAGGTATTTGTTCTTGAGGAAGAAGAGAACTGGGAGAAAGTCCGGACAAAAGACGGATACATCGGTTACGTGCAAAAGAGTGCGCTGAAGAAGACAGAGAAGAAGAAAATCACCAGGGAGTTTGATGAACCGGAATATACGAGTATATCCGAAGACCACACGATTAACCTGGTATGGCACAACGTGACCAATCGGGAAGCGAATAATAATGTGCTTGATAAGATAGCAGAGACAAAGGGTCTTACGACTATTGCGCCCACCTGGTATCATGTGAAGAATACGGATGGTGATCTGGAATCGATCTCTTCTTCAGATTATGTAGAGAAAGCACGACAGCTCAAGGTAGATGTGTGGGCGACGGTGAGAGATTTTGACGGCGGGATTAATTCCCAGAAAGAGACGTATGAGCTGTTAAGCTCCACGTCCAAGCGCGAAAAACTCATCAATCAATTAATGGCAGATGCTTTGCAGACAAATATTGCGGGTATCAATGTAGATTTTGAAAAAGTTTCAGAAGAATGCGGGGAGCACTATATACAGTTTATCCGTGAACTGTCAATAAAGTGCCGCCAGAGCGCATTGGTACTGTCGGTGGACAATTATGTGCCGAAGGATTACAACAAGCAATATAACCGTAAGGAACAGGGAGTGTTTGCTGATTATGTAATTATCATGGGATACGACGAACACTTCGGAGGTTCTCCGGTGGCAGGTTCCGTGGCTTCGTATAACTTCGTCAAAGAAGGTATTGAGGAGACGCTTAAAGAAGTGCCGGCTGAGAAAGTTATCAATGGAATTCCGTTCTTTACCAGGCTGTGGCGTGAAAAACCGAAAACGCAGGAGCAGCTGGCGAAAGACAAGGGAACGGAAGCCGAGCAGTATTCAACGGAAGTAAAGAGCGAGTCCTATGGAATGGCAAGGGCAAAGGAAAAGGTTTCGGAGGCCGGGGCAGAGATTACCTGGGATGAGGAAACACAGCAGAACTTTGCGACGTGGACAGACGGCGATACCACTTATAAGATCTGGCTTGAAGATGTAAAGTCCCTGGAGCCTAAGCTTAAGCTCATGAAGGAGTACAAGCTTGCAGGCAGCGCCGCATGGGCGCTGGGCCAGGAGACTTCGGACGTCTGGCCTTTGATTCAGCAGTATGTAAATTAAATATAAAATACCTCCATCAGTCATATATTGAACTAACATAGACTGTATGGAGGTATTTTTTTGCGTAAGAAAATAGAATTGGCGGTATTGATTCTTACTGTTTTAGGGCTGGCTGTGCTGAATCAGAACCTGACGCGCCAGGTAGCATCAGATAAGATTTCCGTGAGGAAAAATACGGTGGTGATCGATGCGGGGCACGGGGGTTCGGATCCTGGAAAGGTAGGTGTCGGAGATGTCATTGAAAAGGAGATTAATCTTGAGATTGCCAAAAAGACAGAAGCTCTGCTGAAAAAGAAAAAAGTAGAAGTCATCATGACGAGAGAGGAAGACAGAATGATGATGCCGGAAGACAGTTCCGCATCAAAGGCGGCAGATATGAAGAAAAGGGTGGAGCTTATCAATAAGGAGACTCCGCAGATTGCAGTCAGCATCCACCAGAACAGCTATCAGGATTCCTCTGTCCGCGGAGCGCAGGTATTCTATTATTCCGGATCAAAGGAAGGGGAAGAGGCGGCGGGGATCATGCAGAATGCGCTGCTTTCCCTTGACGCAGGGAATACAAGGCAGCCAAAAGCAAATAATACATATTATCTGCTAAGGCGTACGCAAGTTCCGACGATTATTGTTGAGTGCGGATTCCTCTCAAATCCGGAGGAGGCGGCAAATCTGAGCCTTGAAGAATATCAGGATAAAGTCGCCGAGGCAATCTGTCAGGGAATCCTCGAATTTATCCGCCAGGGAAAATCAGAGACATCTTAGCTTGTAGGAGCTTTCAGAGTGTAGTATAATAAATGCATGAAGACACGGATAAAGAAGATAACAAATGTTAAACTTGATAATGATGCCGTCAGGGAGGCAGGAAAGATATTAAAGGAAGGCGGCCTTGTGGCGTTTCCGACGGAAACGGTATATGGGCTGGGCGCGGATGCGCTGAACGCCAGGGCGGCAGAAAAGATTTATGCCGCAAAGGGAAGGCCTTCTGATAATCCGCTGATTATCCATATCGCGCATATGGATGCCCTTGGCAGAATTGTTTCCGATATCCCGGAACAGGCCCATGCTCTTGCAGGCGCGTTCTGGCCGGGTCCCATTACCATGATTTTTAATAAAGCGGAATGTGTGCCGTACGGAACGACAGGGGGGCTTGATACTGTTGCCGTGCGGATGCCGGATCATGAGACGGCAAGGGCGGTAATTGACGCAGGAGGCGGTTATATCGCGGCGCCAAGCGCGAATACTTCCGGCAGGCCAAGCCCAACTATGGCAGAGCATGTCAGGGAGGATCTTGAGGGGAAGATAGACATGATTGTGGACGGAGGATCGGTAGAGATCGGCGTGGAATCTACGATTCTTGATCTCACTGTCACGCCGCCCATGATATTGCGTCCGGGAGCGGTGACAAAAGAGATGCTGGAAGGGATTTTGGGAGAAGTGGCAGAAGATAAAGCGCTGCTCGGCGCTGACAGCAAGGAAGCTCCTAAAGCGCCGGGGATGAAATATCGGCATTATGCGCCTAAAGCGAAACTTAGCGTTGTAGAAGGGCAGACGGAACAGGTAATCAGGGAAATCAACCGGCTTTCGCGCGAAAAGGAAGAAGAGGGCAGCAGGGTCGGCATTATAGGTACAGAGGAGACGGTGGGGAGATATGACTGCGGGCTTGTGAAATGCATCGGCACAAGGCAGGATGAGGCGACGGTCGCCAGCCGACTTTATGCGATACTGCGGGAATTCGACGGGGAGGACGTGGAATACATTTTCAGCGAGTCTTTCTCAGGAGACGGGATCGGCAGCGCGGTCATGAACAGGCTTTTGAAGGCGGCAGGTCACCATGTCATACATACATAACGCCGGCTTTTTGAAGGCGTGGAATAAAGGAGGAAAATTACATGTCAAAAGTACACATTATGGAACATCCGCTGATACAGCACAAGATTACGTATATCAGAAGAGAGGAGACGGGATCTAAAGAGTTTCGGGAGATTGTGAGCGAGATTGCGGCGCTTATGTGTTATGAGGCAACCAGGAACCTGAAACTGAAAGATGTAAGGATAAAGACACCCATCTGTGAGATGACAGGAAAGGAACTTAGCGGAAAGAAAATGGCCATTGTTCCGATCCTGCGTGCGGGCTTAGGGATGGTTGACGGGATGTTACGCATGATTCCGGCGGCAAAGGTAGGGCATATCGGCCTTTACCGAAATCCGGAGACATATGAGCCGGTAGAATATTACTGCAAATTGCCGGCAGACTGCAGTGAGAGGGAAGTATTTGTAGTCGATCCCATGCTTGCAACGGGGGGATCCAGCGTGGCTGCAATACAGCTTTTAAAAGAAAAAGGAGTAAAGAATATTCGGTTCTTGTGCATCGTTGCGGCGCCGGAGGGCATTGAACGAATGAAGGCAGAGCATCCGGATGTGGATCTGTACGTCGGAGTGCTGGATGAGGGGCTTAATGAGCATAAATATATTGTCCCGGGGCTTGGAGATGCGGGAGACCGTATCTTTGGAACAAAATAATGGGAGGAGAGCTTATGGAAGGCAAAAGGTTAGATTATATCAGCTGGGATGAGTATTTCATGGGCGTTGCGCTGCTTTCAGGGATGCGATCAAAAGATCCGAACACACAGGTCGGATGCTGCATTGTGAGCCAGGACAACAAGATATTATCTATGGGTTATAACGGCCTGCCTATGGGATGCTCGGATGATAATTTTCCCTGGGCGAGAGAGGGAGAAGATCCGTTAGAGATGAAGTACGTCTATACAGTACACAGTGAGCTGAACGCAATCTTAAATTACAGGGGCGGGAGCCTGGAAGGAGCAAAACTGTACGTATCGCTGTTTCCGTGCAATGAGTGCGCTAAGGCAATCATCCAGAGCGGAATCAAAGAAGTAATCTACGGCTCCAACAAATACGAGGATACCCCTTCCGTAAAAGCATCGATGCGGATGTTCGATGCTGCCGGGGTGAATTACCATGAATATCATAAGACAAACCGGAAGATAAGCATTGATTTGTAAGATGGATTGTCATATTGCGTGGATGCACGGAATATACTGGAACAAAAGAAAAGCGGGGGAGAGTTTCGTTTGGAGCAGAAAACTTCTTATATCGTCCAGTTTTTAATTCGTGCAGTAGTGGGAATGGCTTTGATTTTCTTTATCAATCAGTTTCTTGCCTCAAGAGGCGTTTCGCAGCAGGTGGGGCTGAACCCCGTTACCTTCACGGCATCAGGAGTTTTTGGAACGCCGGGAGTAGCACTTTTATACGGTATAGCGTTCTATACTGGGGGCATCTGAAGGTCGGGTTGATATGCAATGCTGCAGTAATAGCCGTCAGGAGCAGGAATGGGGCTGATATGCCAGGAAGAGTAATCTTTCTGGCTTTTTTTTATGCAGAATCCGCTGTCCAGCCCGGATACAAGAAAAGATCCAGGGGAGATGGAAAGCCCGTCGCCAAGCCCTTTAAGGAAAGCTTCCCGGACGGTCCATCTGCGAAATATAAATTCCTGACGGGTATCTTCCGGCATATTTTGAAATTGTGCATATTCATCGGGGTGAAAAAAACGCCGCACAAGGGATTCTGCGCGAAGGTTCTTTCGTACTTTTTCAATGTCGATGCCAATAGGGGCGGCGGAAGAAAAGGCTATGGCGATGTAGCTGCCGGAATGAGAAAGATTAAAAAATATATCCGGACGGAAACCGGAAATAGTTCCGGAGGGAGAAAAAAGGTAAGGCTTTCCGTGAGGGCCGGTTTTAAAAGATAATATTTCCGGAGCACAATTCAAATAAGAGCTTAGGGCACGGCGCAGCAGAATCTTCCCGGCAAAAAAAGCTTGTCTGTCCGTTTCTTGACGGAGGGCGCGTCCTCTTTCCTGCTCAGCATCCGAGAGAACCGAAAGTTCCCGCGGGGAAAAAGAAAGAGCATCCCATGGGGCGATGCAGACGTCGATTGTATCTGGGCCGGGGCGCATGATATGGCCTTTTAGTAACTGTTCTGCGGATAAATAATTAAATTTCATAGGCATTCCTTTCCGAAAACTGATTGCAATATGAAATGAACGGTTGGCTTAACATTATGATATAAGACTCTTTTAGCCCGCGTCAAGAAAAAATACCTGAAAAAATTATTTATGAAATTTATCATCAAAAATTGGTTAGTATTCACAAAGATTTGTCTTTTTGAAAAAAAGGGTGGACAGAACGGAAAGGACAGTCTATAATCGGTCTCACAAGTTCAGTTGAGGACTTGTATCTGATTGTTATTCTATTGATAGTTTCAAATTCATTCGGAGAATTCAAACCATTTCGGTGACAATTCACAGGAAAAAGCAAGTATTGTAAAGCAGAGAGAGCGGAGGTGGCAGTATGTGAAAAACAAGAATCTTATAGTGTGCGATACAGAAGAAGAGTATGCAAAAGCATTGGCGGAATTTTTTATGCAGAAGAAGGAATTTCGGTTTCAGGTTCATGTGTGCAGCAGCCTGGAGCATGCGAATTCCCTGGGAAGGACTTTCCAGGCAGACATTCTGGTATCGGCGGCAGAGCATGTGAAAAAGATGCAGGAAAAATTGCAGGCAAAAAGGGTATTCGTGCTGGGAACTGGCAAAGGGGCAGAGTCTCTTGGATATCCGGTACTTTATAAGTATCAGTCCGGCGAGGCGCTCTTGCGGGAAATCATTCAGAAATGCTCAGATCTGTTTGAGGAAGAAGAGATGCCGCGGAACATGGCGGGAGCAGGAAAAAGAAAGATAATCGGGGTGTTTTCTCCCGTGCACCGGATTGGAAAGACGGAATATGCTCTTAGCCTTGGTGAAAAGATGGCGGAGTCAGAAAACGTATTATATCTCAACCTGGAAATATTTTCAGGGGCCGGGGAGCGCTTTGGAGGAAATGCCCAGACCCTTACGGATGTCTTATATTATGCCCGGCAGGAAAAAGGGAATGTGGGACTGATACTTACGACGCTGGTCTGCCACAGGGGCAATCTGGATTATATACAGCCGATGCCGGTTTCGGAAGATGTAAAAGAGGTAAGCGGCACGGAGTGGGCAGGGCTGTTTCGTAAGATATTGGAGCAGAGCATTTATGAAACGCTGATTCTGGATATTGATGAAGGGATCCCGGGATTATATCACATATTGAAATGCTGTACCGAAATACATATGCCTGTAACGGAGGACAGATATTCTCAGGCAAAACTGCGTCAGTTTGAACATGAGGCGAGCCTTTTAGGGCATGTGGACGTGCTGAAAAAGATTTTCCGCAAAGGAGGAACGTCATGATAGATGTGCAGCAGCTGCATGAGAGGATCCTGGAAGAACTGGATATGACAAGGGAGGTAGAGGATGAAGAATTAACGCAGATCATACACCGGGTGCTGAGAGAAGCCGGGGAGAGGGAATATATTTCCCTGGGCGACAGGACATCATTTGGCATAGAGCTGTTCAATGCATTCCGCAAGCTGGATCTTTTGCAGGAGTTTGTGGAGGATGAGGACATTACAGAGATTATGATCAACGGCACGCATAACATTTTCTACGAGAAGAAAGGGAAGCTGTATCAGTCGGAGAAACGTTTTCTGTCAAAGGAGAAACTTGAAGATGTCATTCAGCAGATTGTAGCAGGCTCAAACAGGATCGTAAATGAGGCATCGCCCATTGTGGATGCAAGGCTGCCTGACGGGTCGCGTGTGAATGTGATTCTCGCGCCGGTGGCGCTGAACGGCCCTATAGTAACAATTCGAAAATTTCCAAAGGAATCTATTACGATGGCACGGCTTATCGAATGGAATTCAGTCAATGAGGAAGTCGCAGCGTTTTTATCGACGCTTGTGATATCAGGATACAATATCTTTATAAGCGGCGGAACCGGATCTGGAAAGACAACGTTCCTGAACGCGCTGTCACGGTATATTCCCGAAGACGAGAGAATCATAACGATAGAGGATAATGCGGAATTAAAGATAGAAGGAATCTCCAATCTGGTAAGCCTGGAGGCAAGGAATGCCAATTCAGAAGGCTCCGGGGAGATTACAATCCGGGATCTGATCAAGTCAGCGCTCCGTATGAGGCCGACCCGCATCATTGTTGGGGAGGTGCGATCTGCTGAGGCGCTGGATATGCTGCAGGCTTTAAACACAGGCCATGACGGCAGCTTAAGCACCGGACACGCGAACAGTCCGAAAGATATGCTGAGCCGATTGGAGACGATGGTGCTTATGGGAATGGATCTTCCGCTCCCGGCAATCCGCAGGCAGATTGCATCGGGCATCGACATCCTCGTGCATCTCGGGAGGCTGAGGGATAAAAGCAGAAAAGTGTTGGAAGTGACGGAAGTTACAGGATATCAGGATGGGGAAATCTTGCTGCAGCCAATCTATATTTTTGAAGAAACAGGAGAAAAGGATGGAAAGATTCAGGGAATTTGGAAAAAGGCTCATGAGCTTTCGCACACGGGAAAGTTACTGGCAGCAGGCTGTAAAACCGGGGAAAAAGATACAGATGTGCAGCATATCTGCCGGGGTGACGCTTGTGACGGCATGGCTGTATTACCGCTCCGGGTGGGCGGCGGTCGTTCTCCTGCCGATGGGAGCGTTCTATTACCGCAGCTTGGAGAAGGAGTGCATGGAGAAGAGGAAAAGCGAATTTCTCGTGCAGTTTAAGGAAGGGATACAGAGCATGGCAGCGTCGCTGCGCGCCGGATATTCCGTGGAAAATGCTGTGAAGGAAACTTACAGGGAACTGCTCCGCATGTACGAGGAGGAAGAGATGATATGCAAAGAATTTGCATATATGGTACAGCAGATCCGTCTTCGGATACCGGCAGAAGAAGTCTTTGAAGAGCTTGCAGGAAGAGTCCGGCTGGAGGATGTCCGTAGCTTTGCGAACGTATTTGCAGCGGCAAAGAGAAACGGCGGCGATATGATGGAGATTATAAAAAATACTGCAAACAAGATAGGAGATAAGATTGATGTAAAACGGGAGATTGATACGATGCTTGCGGCAAAGCGGTATGAGTTTCGGGTAATGTCGGTAATCCCGTATGCGATCATCGCATACATGACGCTCAGTTTCCCGGAGTTCATGGGATGCCTTTACGGCAATGTAATTGGAATGGGGGTGATGAGCGTATGCCTTGGAATCTATATGGCCGCCTACGCACTTGGTGCGGGGATGGTAGAAATCGAGGTGTGATGCTGGCAGCAGTTCTTGCTACCTTTTGTTTCGGGCTGGTACTTCTGGTTGTGGATTTTGTAAATACACGGACACCTGTTGAAAGCGGACTTGCCAGAAATCCTTATGGGGGCGGAGAGAAGATAAAAGAGCTTGATGTCGCGGCAGAGCGGGGAAAAAGGGAAAAGATATCAGTGAAAGTATCTGAGCAGGCATATTCCGGTGATGAGTTAAAAAGTATGTTTAAAAGATGTACGGTTCAGCTGGATAAAGTGGTATTAGGGAAAAATGAGAGCTTTGACCATATAGAGGAAGACATGGAACTGGCCGGATCTGTTCCGGGGTTCCCGGTAGAGATATCATGGGAACATGACCGTTATGATGTTATGAATGTATGCGGCGAAATTAACCAGGACGAGCTGGCACCGGAAGGAACGCTTATAACTCTGAAAGCTGTCCTTACTTATACCCAGAATCCCAAAGAGCAGATGCTTTACGAGCAGGCGGCAGTGGTATTTCCGAAAACGCTGGATAAGAAGGAGGAGCTGCTGCAAAACATTGAGAGGGCAGTAGTTGAGGCGGACAGAGAGACCCAGACGGAAAAAGAACTCATCCTGCCCCGGGAGGCCGGGGGAAGGAGCATCCTGTTTTTTTCTTCCATGGAGAGCCGCGGGGCGGTGCTGATGGCGATGTCTGCGCTGATAGGAATACTGCTTATAGCATTGGAAAAGCAGAACCAGGAAAAGGAAGTTTCCAAAAGAAAAGACCAGATGCGGCAGGACTATCCGGGAATCATTATGAAACTGACCCTTCTGCTGGGAGCAGGAATGACCGTAAAGCGGGCGTGGAAAAAGATTACTGCGGACTATGAAACTGAAAAAGAGGATTGGGGAATGCGTTATGCTTATGAAGAGATGAGGCAGGCATGCAATGAAATGTCCAGTGGGATTACAGAGGCAGAGAGCTATGAAAGATTCGGCAGACGGTGCGGCCTGCAGGAATATATAAAACTGGGCGCGATGCTGTCTCAGAATATCCGCAGGGGAACAAAGGGAGTAAGAGAAATATTGCAGATGGAGGCAGTGCAGTCCTTTGAGGAGAGGAAAGCAAGGGCGAAAAGGCTTGGCGAGGAGGCAGGAACAAAGCTGCTCGCGCCTATGTTCCTGATGCTTGCAGTAGTGCTTGTCATTGTGATCGTACCTGCATTTATGTCTGTTCAGATGTAAGGAAGACAGAAAAAAGAAGGAGGAAAGCTATATGTGGAGAATATTGTATATAAAGAAACGGGTAAATGAGATTCTGAAAGAAGAAGCCGGCGTGGGGGTAGTAGAAGTGATCCTGATTCTTGTGGTGCTCATCGGCCTTGTGATCATATTCAAGTCTCAGCTTACCAGTCTGGTACAGAGTATCTTTGAAAAGATAACAAGTGAAAGCTCGGGGATCTGACGACATGGAGAGGGCGGAAGTAACGGCATTTTTAAGCCTTATCTTTATTCTGCTCGTAAGCTTTACCGGCGGCATTATGGAAAGCGCGTCTATAGAAATGGCGAAAAATTACCGGAGGACAGATGTAAACAGGGCTGTAGAATCGGTTTTTGCCGAGTATCAGAAAGAGCTTTTGGAGGAATATGACATTTTCGCCCTTGAAGGAACTTATGAGTCGGGGGCATATGATGAACAGCTAGTGAAGAACCGCCTGGATTATTTTGGTGCAGGCGGCATGGACAACGGTATTTCCAGAATACAGTTTTTGACGGATAACGGGGCGCAGGCATTTTATGAGCAGACAGTATGCTTTATGGAGCATAAATACGGTATAAGCAATGTAAGAGATAAAGTTTCGCAGACGGATGCATGGAAGATGCAGGAAGAGAGGTCAGAGGATTATGAGAAAGAAAGCAGACAGCAGTCGGAGGAATTTGAAAGCCTCCTTGAGGAGAGCGGCAGCTCGCTGCCGCAAAAGGACAATCCGATTGCACAGGCATCAAAGCTAAGAGAAAAACCGCTGTTGGAGCTGATTATGCCGGAGGGCGCGGCCGTGTCAGATAAGGAGATCAATCTGACGGAATGCCCTTCCGGAAGAAAACGGAATAAGGGTTACGGAGATTTTTCGGATGTCGCGGAAAGTCCGGGGGCAATGTCAGCGCTGCTGTTTGGGGAGTATCTGTTGGATCACTTTTCCATGGCTGCGGACAGAGAGCCGAAAAGGACACTGGATTACGAGCTGGAGTATATCTGTGCGGGAAAAGAGAGCGATAGAGAGAATCTGGAGGCTGTGGCAAAAAAGCTGCTTATGATGCGGTTTGCCTCGAATTACCTTTTTTTGCAGGGGAGTTCGCCGAAACGGGCGGAGGCAGAGGCACTTGCTTTAACATTGTGTACCCTGGCGGCAGTACCGGTTCTTGAACAGGCTGCGGCACAGATGATACTTCTGGCGTGGGCTTTCGGTGAGTCAGTCATGGACTTGCGCTCGCTTTTAAAAGGCGGAAGGATTCCCCTGGCAAAAACAGAAAAGAGTTGGCAGCTGTCTCTCTCAGGGCTTATGAAACTCGGAGAAAGCGGTGAAGTGAACGATGGAAAAGATTTGTCGGAAGGACTTTTGTACAAGGAGTATTTAAGGATACTGCTATTTCTTGAAAAACCGGAAAAAGCAGGGATGCGAGCCCTGGATCTGATAGAGCAGAATATGAAAAAGGTTTATGGGAAGACATTTTACAGGGCAGATTACTGTATCAGCAGGATGGAGATAAAAAGCACGGTACAGTTCCGCCGGGGCATAACATATAAATTTCAGACGTATTTTGGTTACCGTTGACTAGTTAATAAAAAAGTTAGGCGAAGGAGGTGAAGACAGATGCTCTTTTGGAAAATTGTGATTCTCTTAAAAAAAATCATCCCAAATAAAATCTGTAAGGAAAGGAGAAAGATTCGTTCGATGTTTACAGGTATTTTCCCCTCAAAAGATACCATTTTATATTGCTCCAGGAGAGCATCTGCCTTCACCTCCTTAAAAGCAGGCATTACCGTGGAGGTTTCGATGGCAGTTCCGATATTTTTCTTTGCGGCAGTTAGCCTTTTGTATTTAATGGAGATTATGGCGGTGCAGACATCGGTGCGCGCAGGGCTTCAGTATGCGGGAAAAATATGTGTTCAGGAGGTGTATGGGTCTAAAGCAGTTATGCCGTTTAAGATAAAATCAGACGTAGTGAGCGCCATTGGGCCGGACCGCTTAAGCCGCAGTATTGTGGCTGGCGGCAGCAGCGGAATAGATTGCAGCGGCTCGTCAGTATCGCCTGTAACCGGCATTGGGGAATTGTCTGCCAGGTATAAAGTAAGGATTCCTGTGCCGTTTTTCCGTATTCCGCTGCTGTCATTTGAAGAAACCATCAGGGTCAAGACGTGGACCGGGTATGAAAAGGCGGGATTTGGCGGGGAAAAGGAGGGGATTGTGTATCTGACAGAGACGGGAATCGTGTATCATAAAGATTATCATTGTACGCATTTGGACTTGTCTGTCCGAATGGCGGGAGCTGCAGAGGTCGGGAATCTTCGGAACAAAAACGGAGGGAAATACCATGCATGTGAACGATGCGGCGGAAAATCATCCGGAGGCGTATATATAACGGACACCGGAGACAGATATCACAGCTCCGTGTCTTGCAGCGGCCTCAAAAGGACGGTGTATGCGGTGAATTTGTCAGAGGCGGCGGGAAAGCGGGCATGTTCTAAATGCGGGAGGTAAAGGAGGTTGAAGAGAGTGGAGATAAGTCGGATGATCTGCTTTGGAATACTGGCAGGAATGTCTGTATTGGATATTGCCAGCCGAAAGGTACCGGTAAAAGCGCTGCTTATTCTTGCCGCTGGGGCAGTGGGATATCATGCTGTCTGCCGGGAGGTGGATATACTGGTTCTTGCCGCTGGGGCAGCAGTGGGAGTCCTGTTTATTTTTATGAGCAAAGTAACAAAAGAAGGGATAGGGTACGGGGATAGCTTAGGGATTTTTGTGCTGGGGATGTATCTTGGAGTGTGGAGTCTTCTGGAGGTTCTCAGCGGAGCATTTTTTCTGCTGGCGATTAGTGCAGCGGTCTTGCTGGCAGGGAAGAGGATGTCGAGAAAATGTGCCTTGCCGTTTTATCCTTTTTTGACAATCGGATATGCACTATGGATGATAGGAGGGGCGGCATGCGGCACGGTAATAAATGGCTGAGGGGCAGCATGACAGTGGAGATGTCCTTTTTAATGCCGATACTGTTAATGCTGATTATGTCCTGTATATTTGCGACGTTTTATTTCCACGATAAAAACATACTTGCGGGAGCGGCATATGAAACGGCAGTTGTCGGAAGCACGAAAATGCGGGAAAAGGATAAAATAGCAGACAGTGAGCTGAAAGAATTATTTCGGGAGCGCGTCGGGCGTAAGTGCATCCTTTTTGCAGGCAGCAGCGCGGAGATTGCTATAGGAAAGAAGGATATCTGTGTGACGGCATCCGCCCGTAAAGGAAGATTTGCTGTATCTGTCATGAAAAAGGCAGCTGTTACGGAACCGGAAGAATACATCCGCAATTTAAGGAGACTTAAGGAGATAGGAAAAGGAAATGGAACGAAAAATCACAATTGAGGAAGAGGCAGTATACTCTGAGGATTACCAGATGAGGATGCTGTGTGAAAATCAGCCGGAGGGCCTGCTTGCGGTTAAGGGAAGGGGAATTGACGGAACATCCTGCTATGATTATAACGTAAGCGGGAAGATTTCTCTGCAGGCGATGTTTGAGAGGACGAAGATCTGTGCAGACGATTTGAAATTGTTTTTAAGGCAGTTTCTGTCCGTAATAAGGGAGACGGAAAAATATCTGCTCAATATCCACTGCATCCTGTTGGAGCAGGAATATATATTTTACGAGGAAGAAAAGTATTATTTCTGTTATTATCCATGCTCCAGGAAAGACCTGTGGGAAGAGTTTCATAAGCTGACGGAATATTTTGTGAAACAGGCAGATTATGAGGACAGGGAATGCGTCCGTATGGTATTTATTCTTCATAAAGAAACAATGGCGGAAAACTACAGCCTGGAAAAGATTGTAAAGGAATGCCTGAAAGATGGGGAAGGCGACGGGCAAAAGGGAGAAAAAGAGGAGAAAGGAGAATGCGGATACGGAATATATGCAAATGAGATATATAATGAAGAGGAAGAAACAGACTATGACACAGAGCAGCATGACTGGATCAGGAAACAGCACCACGGGCAGATGATCATGGAGGAGACGCAGAACATGTGGACTCCGGTCAAGCGCTTTCTCAACCGACGGAAAAGGGCAAAATGGGGAGACTGGGACGGACTGTACATTGAAGAAGAGGACGTGTAAAAAAACATCTTGACGAATGAGAGGAATTTTCCTATAATAAACGGCAGAAGAAAAAGCTTTGACGAAGACAGTAGGCTATATCCGAAAGGCACAGCGAACCGGGGGCGGTGCGAGCCCGGCGCGAGTAAGAGATAGCAGAATATCACTTCTGAGCTGCAATTCCAGAAAAGCATATGTCTGAGTAAGGATTGCCGGATCTCCGCCGTTATCGTGGAGAACATATGATAGTATGTCTGGGTGGTTTATAAACGTAAGCACAGCTTCCGTCCTGTACAGGTCGGAAGCTTTTTTGCACTTTAAGAAGGAGGAGTACAATGTATAAGAAAGTTTCTACAGACCTGAATTTTGTAGACAGGGAAAAGAATGTCCTGAAATTTTGGAATGAAAACCAGATTTTTGAAAAAAGCATGAAAGAAAAGGACGGGAATGATATCTACACGTTTTACGACGGGCCGCCGACGGCCAACGGAAAGCCCCACATCGGGCATGTGCTGACGCGTGTTATCAAGGACATGATTCCGAGGTACCGCACAATGAAGGGATATCAGGTGCCGAGAAAGGCCGGCTGGGATACCCATGGCCTTCCGGTGGAACTGGAAGTTGAGAAGGCGCTGGGGCTCGACGGAAAGGAACAGATTGAAGAGTATGGGCTGGAGCCATTTATAGACAAATGCAAGGAAAGTGTCTGGAAATATAAAGGCATGTGGGAGGACTTTTCAGGAACCGTCGGTTTCTGGGCGGATATGGACAACCCATATGTAACGTATCATAATGATTATATTGAGTCTGAGTGGTGGGCGCTCAAAAAGATATGGGATAAAGGGCTTCTCTATAAAGGCTTTAAAATTGTTCCTTACTGCCCCCGCTGCGGAACCCCGCTTTCGGCTCAGGAAGTGGCGCAAGGGTATAAGGATGTGAAGGAACGTTCGGCAATTGTCCGGTTTAAGGCAGCAGGGGAAGATGCGTATCTTCTGGCTTGGACGACTACGCCGTGGACGCTGCCTTCGAACCTGGGTCTTTGCGTGAATCCGAAAGAGACATACGCAAAAGTAAAATGTATTGACGGCTATACTTATTACATGGCCGAGGCGCTTCTTGACGCGGTTCTTTCCCCGCTGGCAAAAGACGGGGAGGCTGCCTATGAAGTACTTGAGACTTATACGGGCAAGGAGCTGGAGTATAAGGAATATGAGCCGCTTTACCAGTGTGCGGCTGACGGTATAGCGAACCAGCATAAGAAAGCATTTTATGTAACTTGCGACGATTATGTAACGTTGACAGACGGTACGGGAGTTGTCCATATCGCGCCGGCGTTTGGTGAGGATGACGCAAAGGTTTGCCGTAAGTATGACATGCCGTTTGTACAGCTTGTGGATGAAAAGGGAAATATGGCTGAGTCAACGCCGTTTGCAGGGCTTTTTGTGAAGAAAGCCGACCCGGAAGTCCTTAAAGATCTTGAGAAACGGGGTCTTCTCTTTGATGCGCCGAACTTTGAGCACAGCTACCCTCACTGCTGGAGGTGCGATACGCCGCTGATCTATTATGCGCGTGAGTCTTGGTTTATAAAGATGACGGACGTAAAGGAAGACCTGATCGCAAATAACAATACAATTAATTGGATTCCGGAGAGCATCGGAAAGGGCCGGTTTGGGGATTGGCTGGAGAACGTCCAGGACTGGGGCATCAGCCGGAACCGTTACTGGGGAACTCCGTTAAATATCTGGGAGTGCGAATGCGGCCATCAGCATTCTGTCGGCAGTATCGAGGAGTTGAGATCCATGTCTGCGAATTGCCCGGAGGATATAGAGCTTCACCGCCCGTATATTGACGAGGTGACGATTCGCTGCCCGAAGTGCGGGAAAGAGATGCACCGTGTTCCGGAGGTTATTGACTGCTGGTTTGACTCTGGGGCGATGCCATTTGCACAGCATCATTATCCGTTTGAAAATGAGGAGCTGTTCGAGCAGCAATTTCCGGCAGACTTTATCTCCGAGGCGGTAGACCAGACCCGGGGATGGTTTTACTCGCTGCTTGCAATCTCAACACTTATTTTTAACAAAGCGCCGTATAAGAATGTTATTGTCCTGGGGCATGTCCAGGATGAAAAAGGCCAGAAGATGAGCAAATCCAAAGGGAATGCGGTAGACCCCTTTGACGCGTTGGAAAAATATGGAGCCGATGCAATCCGCTGGTATTTTTATGTGAACAGCGCGCCGTGGCTGCCGAACCGCTTCCACGGAAAAGCAGTGGTGGAAGGGCAGCGCAAGTTCATGGGAACGCTTTGGAACACATATGCGTTTTTCGTGCTATATGCGAATATCGACAGTTTTGACGCTACAAAGTATTCTTTGGAGTATGACAAACTGTCTGTGATGGATAAATGGCTTCTTTCCAAACTGAATACCCTGATTAAAGATGTGGACGGGCATCTGGGGAATTACCGGATTCCGGAAGCTGCCAGGGCGCTGCAGGATTTTGTAGATGACATGAGCAACTGGTATGTAAGGAGAAGCCGTGAGCGTTTCTGGGCGAAAGGCATGGAGCAGGACAAGATCAATGCTTACATGACGCTATATACGGCACTTGTAGAGTGCTGTAAGACGGCTGCGCCATTGATTCCGTTTATGGCTGAGGATATCTATCAGAATCTTGTAAGAAGCATCGACGAGAAAGCGCCTGAGAGTATCCATCTGTGCGGGTTCCCGGAGGTATCGGAGGAATGTATTGACAAAGAGCTTGAGGCAAACATGAAGAATGTCTTGAAGCTGGTTGTCATGGGCCGGGCATGCAGGAACACAGCCAATATCAAAAACCGCCAGCCCATTGGGCAGATGTATGTGAAAGCTGATTTTGAGCTGCCGGAATTTTACAGGGATATCGTGGCGGATGAGCTGAATGTGAAAACTGTAACATTTACACAAGAAGTACGTGATTTTACCTCTTATTCTTTTAAGCCGCAGCTAAAGACAGTCGGGCCAAAATATGGTAAAATGTTAGGTGGAATTAAGGCAGCGCTCAGTGAAATCGACGGAAACAAAGCGATGGATGAATTAAATGAAACAGATTCCCTTAAGCTTGACGTAGGCGGACAGGAGATAACATTGTTCCGGGAAGACTTGCTGATTGAGTCAGCACAGACGGAGGGATATGTCTCTGAAAATGATAATGGAGCCACGGTTGTTTTGGATACGAACCTTTCAGAAGAACTTCTGGAAGAAGGCTTTGTCCGCGAGATTATCAGCAAGATTCAGACGATGCGGAAAGAGGCTGACTTTGAGGTGATGGATAAGATTGCCGTCACTTATGAAGGAACCGAAAAGGCAGAGAAGATATTTGCAGACAATCAGACAGCGGTCGGGGATGAAACGCTGGCGGTTTCCGTAGAGAAAAAGGCTCCGGCAGGATATGTAAAGGAGTGGAAGATCAACGGTGAAAAAGTTACGCTGGGTGTGGAAAGGGTATAGACAAATGAATGAGAGATTTAACAAAACTACGTTTAAAAGAGACGTGCAGGAGAATGTCAGAAGACTGTTCAGGAAGGAATTAGATGAGGCAAATCCGCAGGAGCAGTTTCAGGCGGTGTCTTATGCGGTAAAAGAGGCGATTATTGACAATTGGATCGCGACGCAGAGACAGTTTGATAAGGATGACCCGAAGATTGTGTACTATATGTCCATGGAGTTTTTGATGGGGCGGGCTCTTGGAAACAACCTCATCAATATGACAGCTTATAAAGAGGTGAAAGAGGCGCTCGATGAGCTTGGAATTGACCTCAATGCCATTGAGGATCAGGAGCCGGATCCGGCTCTTGGTAACGGAGGCCTTGGGCGGCTTGCAGCATGTTTCCTTGATTCTCTGGCATCGCTGGGATATGCGGCTTACGGCTGCGGAATTCGGTATCGTTACGGGATGTTCAAGCAGAAGATTAAGGATGGCTATCAGGTGGAAGCGCCGGATAACTGGTTAAAATACGGCAACCCGTTTGAACTCCGCAGGCCCGAGTATGCGAAAGAAATCCGCTTTGGCGGAAATATCCGCGTGGAATATGACGATAAGACAGGCAAGACGCTGTTTAAACAGGAAAACTACGAGTCGGTCCTGGCAGTTCCGTATGACTACCCGATTGTGGGATATAATAATAATCAGGTAAATACGCTTCGGATCTGGGATGCAGAGCCGATTGTGGATTTCCAGCTGGAGTCATTTGACAGGGGAGATTACCACAAAGCCGTTGAGCAGCAGAATCTGGCAAAGAATATCGTAGAGGTGCTGTATCCGAATGATAACCACTATGCGGGAAAAGAGCTGCGTCTGAAACAGCAGTATTTCTTTGTATCTGCAAGCCTTCAGGCGGCGGTTGCTAAATATATGAGAAACCATGATGATATCAGGAAACTGCATGAAAAAGCCGTCTTCCAGATGAACGATACGCATCCGACGGTGGCGGTAGCAGAGCTTATGAGAATACTTCTGGATGATTACAATCTGGAGTGGAATGAGGCGTGGGAAGTTACGACAAAGGCCTGTGCGTATACAAACCATACGATTATGGCTGAGGCTCTTGAAAAGTGGCCGATAGACCTCTTCTCCAAACTGCTTCCGAGAGTTTATCAGATTATCCAGGAGATTGACAGGCGTTTCATTATCCAGGTACGCGAGATGTACCCGGGCAATGAGGAGAAAGTAAAGAAGATGGGAATCCTGCGGGACGGCCAGGTTAAGATGGCGCATCTTGCGATTGTTGCAGGCTATTCTGTAAACGGAGTTGCAAGGCTTCATACTGAGATCCTGAAGAAACGTGAGCTGGCGGACTTTTATGAGATGATGCCGCAGAAGTTTAATAATAAGACGAACGGCATCACGCAGAGAAGATTCCTGATGCACGGCAATCCGCTCCTTGCAGATTGGGTGACAAAAAAACTTGGAACAGCGAACTGGGCGATGGATCTGTCGCTTGTGAGCGGGCTTAAGAAATATGCTGACGATGACGCGTCGCTGAAAGAGTTTATGGAGATTAAGCACAAGAACAAAGAGCGGCTGGCGGCATACATCCTGGAGCACAACGGGATAGAGGTTGACCCGGAGTCAATCTTCGATGTACAAGTAAAGAGGCTTCATGAGTATAAACGGCAGCTCCTTAATATCCTGCATGTAATGTACCTGTACAACAAGATTAAAGAGCATCCTGAGATGAGCTTTTATCCAAGGACATTTATCTTTGGGGCAAAGGCATCGGCGGGCTATATCCGTGCAAAAGAGATCATCAAGCTGATCAACTCGGTGGCGGACACGGTAAATAATGACCGCAGCATCAACGGAAAGATAAAAGTTGTGTTCATTGAGGATTACCGCGTGTCAAATGCAGAGTGGATCTTTGCGGCTGCAGATGTCAGCGAGCAGATCTCTACCGCATCCAAGGAGGCTTCTGGTACCGGAAATATGAAGTTTATGCTGAACGGCGCGCCGACCATCGGCACGATGGATGGAGCAAATGTTGAGATCGTGGAAGAAGTAGGACGGGAGAATGCGTTTATCTTCGGGCTCAGCTCAGATGAGGTCATGGATTATGAGAAAAACGGCGGGTATGATCCATATGAAGTATTTAACAATGACGAAGAAGTGCGCCGTGTAGTAAATCAGCTCGTAGACGGAACCTATGCCGAGGGAAATACGGAAAGGTACAGGGATCTCTATAACAGCCTGCTTAAGAGAAAAGGAAATGACAGGGCGGATATGTACTTTATCCTGAAGGATTTCCGCTCTTATGCCAAGGCGCAGGAAGAAGTGGAAGCAGCATATAAAGACCGTGAAGGATGGGCGAAGATGGCGCTCCTTAATACAGCTTGCTGCGGAAAGTTCTCATCAGACAGGACGATTGAGGAATATGTGAAGGATATCTGGAAACTAGATAAAATTCAGGTAGATATATAAAATCCATGCATAAACAACAGGCTCCTCCCATACAGTGTATGGGAGGGCTTTTTATGCGGCAGAAGTTAAAACAATTTGGGTGTTATCTGATTATTATCGTATTGCTTCCTTATGTGGTTACGGTGTTTATAAATGGGCCAAGCATGGTGTCTTCTTCTCATGTGGACCAGATGTATATAAAGGTGAAGGCGGAAGGTGAAGACGGGGAGGATAAGACGATTGAACTTCCGATAGAGGATTACTGCATCGGCATTATGGCGAGGGAGATCCCGCCTGATTATGAAAAAGAGGCGTTAAAGGCACAGGCGGTTCTGGTGAGGACAGATATTTTCCGAAAGATTGAGGAGGAAGGCAGTTCAGCCGTGCTTAAGGACGAGTTCTGGACGCAGAAACAGATGGAGGAGACATGGGGAGTGACGCGGTATTCACGGTATTTCTCAAGGTTAAGGAATGCCTGGCGGGATACAGAAGGCCAAGTGCTCATGTATGAAGGAAAACTTGCAAGGACACCGTTTTTCCGGCTGAGTAACGGAAGCACAAGAGACGGGAAAGAAGTGCTTGGGGAAAAATATCCTTATCTTAAGATTATAGAATGCCCATGGGATATTGAGGAAGAGGAGCAGATACAGACAGTGACTTTTGAGGATATGGACGCGGAAGTACTGGAATGTGATACGGCAGGGTATGTACTGCGTGTGCGGGTAGGAAAGGAAGAGGTGAGCGGAGAAGAATTCAGGGCAAACTACCATCTGGCCTCCAGCTGTTTCACCCTTCAGAAATACAATGGAAAACTGCGTATTACTACAAGAGGGGTCGGACATGGACTGGGAATGAGCCAGAATACGGCGGACAGGATGGCAAAAAAAGGACGCAGTTATCAGGAGATACTTGAATACTTTTTTGAAAATGCAGAGGTAAAAGAGGCGACGGATATCGTAACATTTTAATAAATTGAGTTTATTGGAATAAGACCACTGTTATCTGGCAAAAATAATTGTCAGAGGTGGTGATTATAATGAATGAAAGGCAGAATCCAAGGCAAACTCCGAGATTTAAGCCGAAGAAGAAAAGAAGAGGTGCTGCAGTGGCAGCGGTGCTGTGCTTTGTGGCGGCGATAGCAGTTGTAGGAACATATACATTTAAAGACTACAGAGAAACGCAGCGGGAATTTGAGCTGGCACAGGCGCGGGAACAGGAACAGAAGAATAAAGAAGAATCAGAAGCAGCAAACACGGACAAGATCTTTAACGAAAAAGAGGAAGACGTGCTTGCAAAACAGGCAGAGGAAGCCGCAAGGCAAGCCAGGGAAGAGCAGGAGATGAAAGAGGCTGAGCAGGACAGCGAAGAAGAGAAAGAGGCAGAGGAGCAGGAGCAGACAGAACAGACAGCAGGAAACAGCGAATCGCTGAATTTTGCAAATGGCAGTAAGCTGCTCTGGCCTGTAGAGGGAACGCTCCTTATGAACTACAGCATGGACAAGACCGTGTACTTTTCAACGCTTGATCAGTTTAAGTACAATCCGGCTCTGGTGATTTCCGGAGAGAAGGGCGATCAGGTGATATCGTCTGCACCGGGCATCGTGAAGTCTATTGATAAGACGGCAGAGACAGGAACGACGGTAAACGTGGATATCGGCAGCGGGTATGAGCTGTTTTACGGCCAGCTTGACGATGTAAGGGTAAAGACCGGAGATTATGTAGACAGCAAGACGGTGCTTGGATATGTGGGCGAACCGACAATCTATTACAGCGTTGAGGGTGCAAACGTGTACTTCGAGATGCGTAAGGACGGGGAATCGGTAAATCCCATGGATTATCTGGTGGAATAACAGAGGATGGATTTGGGGCAGGGCATGTCTGTGTGAAGAGAGGGACGTGTCTTGCCTCAAAAGTGCGTACAGACAGGAGAAACAGATGTCAGACAGGAATTATACATATATTTTAGAGTGCAGAGACGGAACATTCTACACGGGATGGACGACGGACGTAGACAGGCGGCTTGCCGCCCATAACAGCGGAAAGGGCGCGAAATATACAAAAAGCAGGAGGCCTGTGAAATTAGCGTATTATGAAGAATTTGCCACGAAGGAGGAGGCGATGAGCCGGGAGTGGGCGATCAAACGAATGACGCGGGATGAGAAGGCTACGCTCATAGCCTCAAAAAAAGGGGAAACTTCGTGAGCGGCGGAAAGTTTCCCTTTTTTGTAATGGCAGTTTCTACAAAACGAATGCATACATGACGATAAAATGACAGGTGCTCCCGCCCATGACAAATAAATGGAAAATCTCATGGCTGCCGAAATTCTCATGTCTGAGGTTGAAAATCGGCAGCTTGAGGGCATAGATAACGCCCCCTGCGGTGTAAATGACACCGCCTGCCAACAGCCATCCAAATGCGGCGGCAGACATGGAGTTTAGTATTTGTGTGAAGGCAAGCACGCAGGTCCATCCCATGCCGATGTAGAGAGCCGATGATACCCACTTCGGACAGTAAACCCAAAATGCTTTAATCAGGATGCCCACAATGGCGATTCCCCATACAATTGCAAGGAGGATGAAACCGGTTTTCCCTCCCAGGACCAGCAGGCAGATAGGAGTGTAGCTCCCAGCAATCAGCACGCTGATCATCATGTGGTCAATCTTTTTTAATAGAGTATTGATTTTTTCTGATTTATTAAATGTGTGATAGGTGGTGCTCGCCGCATATAATAAAATCAGGCTTGCCGCATATATGATAATAGAAATAAGATAAATGCGGCCGGGTTCATGCGCGGCTTTTATAATAAGCGGAACCGCAGCGAAGATTGCCATGAGCATGCCGATAAAATGAGTTATTGCACTGCCGGGATCTTTTATATAATGTTTTATTGTAGTTGACATAAAACCACCTCCTGGAATATAAAAATACAATATGTAGTTTTTAAAACTACATCATGATATATTTATATTATACCCAGGAGTAAAAAAATGCAAGCATTATGAAAAAATTTATAAAAAATAAAAAATCCTGTCAGGCATCTGCCCGACAGGATCTTTAAAGCTATTCATTTATGATTGGCGGTATCTGAGCCATCAGATTGTCGATGTCTTCAAACATAGCGCTTTTTGTAGTTCCAAGGCTGCTGGCTTTTGCAATATGAGCCGTGACATCCTGATACTGCTCTTTGATTTCATCGAAAAATCCGTTAAGCGCAACCAATGCTGTCTGCGAATCGTCAATGACTTCTGTAATGCGGTTCTGTACAGTGGTGGTGCCATCCGCGGCCTGGGTAATCTGATCAAACATGCTGTGGGTTTCATCGACCTTTTCAAGGCTTCTGCTCAGAGATTCACGGGAACTGTCGATGCGGGAGTTCAGGTTGTTTGCCTCTCGCTCTACATCCTGGATGCCAGAATCAACTTCTGATGCAAGATTTTTAATCTCGCCGGCAAGCTTTTTGACTTCAGTGGCAACTACGGCAAAACCTTTTCCGGCCTCCCCTGCGCGCGCAGCCTCAATGGAGGCATTGATGGCAAGGATATCTGTCTGGTTGGCAATGGCGACGATTTTGCTCATATGCTGCTTGATCTCGTCCACAGCCGCCCGTAAATCTTCGAAAGTAATTCCCATCTCACCAAAGTGGGAATCTACTTCGAGAGAGCTTCCTTTAAGTGTTTCCACTTCATTCTGCGCCATGTTTACTTTCTGGGTGATTTCATCCCGTACTTTGGCAAATTGCTCTGATGCCAGATTGATACTTAAAAAGTTTTCTCCGAATTCCTGCAATTTATCACGGAAGTCATCTGCATCGGCAAGTACATTGCTGAAAGATGAGTCTACCATGCTAAGTTCTGACAGGGAGTCGACTTCTTTCCGAACCAATTTCGTATGATATTCTTTTAAACTGTTCATCACGTAGAGAACAGGATATAAGTCTTTTTGCGTTGGCTTTATTTCTTCATGTTTGTGATTTTGAAACAGCATGTGCCTTCCCCCCTTTTACTCGAATACTACGCATGTCATGGACTGGTTGACAAACTGGTTGTTATAGTGCTCTCCATATCCGACAAGACCTGTGTGGCTGCCCAGCGTTCCCATATCTTTCAGATACTCATTCATGTAGTTGTTTTCTGTAAAAAGCTTATACCGGAACAGGCAGTTTACCGAAAATACAGCAGAGCGCTTAGGGAAATCGCTGCGTATCATCTCAATCGTGTTTTTTACGGTGTTTCTAAAATCGCCAAGCTCCAGCAGCGTCAGAACGTCTGAGTCATTGACCTGCCTGAAACATGCAAGGGCGTTTCCGGAAACTTCTTTGATGGAAATGATGCAAGTATCGTCCCCATTGATTTTTCCAAAGGGATTTTTGAAAGTCTGGGTCTGTATTTGCTGTTCAGGGATCTGAAGGATTTCCTGATAGACCTGCTTTGCCGGCCTTGCATTTAATGTTCCAAGTATGTAGTTTGCCTTATCGGTTCCGGCCGCGATAAACCTGTGCTGCGGCATTCGGTGGTAAATGTTTTCTTTGTAAGCTTTTACCTTGCCGCGCTGATTTTTTACGAGAGCGTAAGCAACGGCATCCGTATAAACTTTCCCATTGGCAGATATTTTTCCGCCATCACCCGTGCCTCCTATAAGGGAAACATTTTTATGGCGCAATGCTGTGTGTATGGTAGTCAGTACGCAGGCATCATTGCCCGAGCAGAAATCAATGCATATGGTATCACGCTCCGATGCATTGACGGTTTTTAGATCCTGCTCAAGCCGCTTGATATATTTTACCGGCATGACAGATACCTGCTCCAGCACATTTGCCACGGCATTTACACCGTCTAAAAAGGCGGTTACGCCTACGCCGTTTTCCACGACCCTTGAATCGTAGCTCATACCGATGCAGCCGATGCTCGGTACGCCGGGGTAAAGGGCGTCCAGTTCTTTTACATGTTTCTCAAACTGACTGCTATTGGACATCAGCATGAGAAATTGAGGATTGCTCAGTCCGCGAACGGCTTCCTTCAAATTGCCGTTCTGGCTCATTCCAAAAAATTGTCTCACAGTAACTTCCTCTCTTCCATAGCCTGCAATCCGGCAAGCCGAATTATCAAAGCCTTAATATAATCAGTGTAATTATACTAGATGGGCGTAAAAACAGTCAAGTGCCATCATCTATATTATTTTGCCATTGCTTTTTCCTGTAACTTATCAAACATTGCCATACACTCATCTACAGTAGCTCCGTTCAGAAGTTCCCGCACGATCAGGCATGTATTCCCCCATTGCTCCACATTCATGCTGGCGTTGGAGCCGAGGACGTAGACATTATCTTTTACCCGGTTGCTTAGCGGCGTTAATGCCGGAATGCACTCGACTTCCACGTTTTTGGATGGGGAGATGACCTGGTTTGTCTCCGCGTACAATTGCAGCGCTTCGTCGGACAGGATGATATCCAGGACATCTAGTGCATCGTCAGCGTGTTCTGAGCCTGTGCAGACGCCATATCCGGTTATTGTTATAACGGGCATCTGCCCCAGTTTGCTTGGGAACCCGATAACCTGCATGTTGAAATCAGGATTTCCGTAGGCAGTTTCAGCGTTTGCGGCTCCCCAGTAAGCCATTACGATAGGCGTCTTCTGAGCCAGAAAGTCAGGCCCTTCTCCTTCTATGGCTTCATAAGTATAAGCAGTCTTTGCATCAATATACCCTTTATCAATCAGCTCTTTTAAAAATTCAAATCCAGGACGCATATAATCGCTGTACTTAGCAGCTCCCTTGTTGAGGGCATCGATTTCAGCCTCCGTGTTGCCGCCGTTATATAAGTCGGCGTAGGCCAGCGTGAGGACAAAATTTTCCAGCCACCAGCGATTTGCGCCGATGGGGGTCTCGATGCCGTTTTCCTTAAACACCCTGCAGCACTCCATGAACTCTTCCGGCGTATTAGGGAGCGTCAGCCTATATTTATCAAACATATCCTTATTGACAAACAGGCCGTAAGCAGCGATTTCCTGGGGGATGGCAACCAGTTTCCCGTCAATCGTGTTAGCTGCTTTTACGACATCCCTGAGATTTTTTGCAGTTTCAAGCCCGGACAGATCCGCTAGCCTGCCTTCCGAGCCTAAAATCTGTATAGTGTCCGGATTCATCAGATAGAAATCATCCATATTGCTGCGTACCCGGTCCAGGACTACATCGTCATATGTCTTTTCCTGATAGTTTTCTGCCGTATAGGTTCTGTATTCGACGGTCAGGGCAAGCTCTTTTTCCGCTAATCCTATTGTTTGGTCAAAGGCGGTTCTTGCAGTGTTGGTGGCGTTTGGCTTAGATTTCTCCATGGGCCCGAAAAGGTTAACGATTTTCTTTTTTGCGGTATCGTTTTCAACTAGGTTTTCAATGGTGCTTGGCTTTGGGCTGCAAGATGCTAAGCCGAGTGTCATAACGGCTGCGAGCGAAGCTGCGGTTGCTCTCTGAAGGATGCTTTCTATGTTATACTTCATGTCTGGCTCCTTTCTGATGAAATCTGATTTTGCTTGTTAAGAACATATTGCTTTACTGTCTTTTTTAATAACTCCATGTCAATTGGCTTTGCGATGTGTACGTTCATTCCCGCATCCAGGGCATCTTTGACATCCTCCGCAAAGGCGTTAGCTGTCATGGCTATGATCGGTATGGTCTTTGCGTCTGTCCGCTCCAGTGCGCGGATTTTCCTGGTGGCCACGTAACCGTTCATGATCGGCATCTGGACATCCATCAGGATGGCGTCATATTCTTCCGCGTCAGCGCAGGAAAACCGCTCCAGGGCAAGCTGTCCGTTTTCTACGATTTCACAGACGGCCCCTTCGATGTTCAGGAGCTCTGATAGAATCTCGGCGTTGATTTCATTGTCCTCGGCGACAAGGAAATGGAGGCCGGAAAGGCAGTTGCTTTCGTCAGCTTTGGGCAGAGCCTTTTCGCTGGCACGTTCTTCCTTCATCTTGAGGAGCGCCTCTTTAAATGCAGATACAAAGAAAGGCTTTGCAAGGAACCCCACGTTTTCCATGGAGTAAGCCTCTTCCTGCACTTCATCCCCATCGTAGGCGGTCAGGAACATAATGGGAACAGATTCCGGGATGATATTCCGAAGCTCCCTTGCCGTCTCTACCCCGTCCATTCCCGGCATCTTCCAGTCCAGGAGTATCACGCTGTAGCCGCTGCCTTTGTCACAGGAATACGCGGCAAGACGGAGAGCTTCCCGGCCGGAGAGGGCGATATCAATAGGGATGCCTGTATCTTTCATAAGAGTCTGGATGCTCTTGCAGATTTCGATGTCATCATCCACCGCAAGAATTCGGGAATATCCGCTGTTTGCCCAGAACTGCTCGTCGGATTGCCCGCTTGGAATGCGTAGCTCCAGGTCAACCCTGAACAGGCTGCCTTTGCCGACTTCGCTGGAAACGCTGATCGTTCCGCCCATTAGTTCTACGATGTTTTTGGTAATTGCCATGCCAAGGCCCGTGCCTTGGACTTTATTGGTGGTACTGTTTTCTGCCCGGGTAAATGCGTCAAATATCGTCTCCAAATATTCAGGCGTCATGCCGTATCCATCGTCCTCAACTTCAATGCAAATATGTTCAAACTGGCTGGAACGCTGCTCAAGGCCGATAATCCGAAACCAGATGCTGCCGCATTCCGGAGTATATTTTACTGCATTTGAGAGGAGATTGATGAGAATCTGGTTAATTCTCGTCTCGTCGCCTATCAGGTATTCATGTTTGATATCTGTCACGGACACATAAAAGTTCTGCGCCTTTTCTTTTGCCATGGGCCTGATGATGGCATCTACAGAGGATACTAGGCTGTTCAGGGTAAATTCCCCAATAGTCAGCACGACTTTACCGCTTTCAATTTTGGACACATCAAGCACGTCATTGATGAGGCTTAAAAGATGCTGGCCGGATGAAGTGATTTTTTTCGTGTAATCCCTTACTTTTGCCGGATTATCCGCATCTTTGTCCAGCAGCGTAGTGAACCCGAGAATTGCGTTCATAGGAGTGCGGATGTCATGGGACATATTTGAAAGGAATGTAGTCTTGGATTTACTTGCAATCTGGGCGGCCTGCAACGCTTCGGCAAGCTGCTTGTTATGAACCTCCCTTTCAAGCTCCCGCTCTTTGCGGAGCTTATCATCTTCTTTTTTGCTGAAATAATACAGAATGCAGCAGAGAACGAACGCCGTCAGCATAATGACTGCAACGATAAATATATTTTGGCTTACTGAACGCCCCTCTTGTTGAATCGCCTCAATGGGCACATACCCGATAAGGTAAATGGCCCCGTCGTTTGCCGCCCACATGTAGATAAGGGAGTTTTTGTTTCGTATGTCATGGTAGAACATAACATTGTCTCCATTTTCAATGCTTGTGGAAACGGTTTTTTGGATGTCTTCTTCAAGGATATTGTTTGCCCGATAAAAATCGGCAAGGTTCAGATGCCCGGCATCCCGTTCGCCCATGCCTGTAGGTTTCAATACAAGCCGCTGGCTCTTTGTATCCATGATGTAGAGCTGAGCGTGGTTGTTATAAAAACCGTCCGGCAGAGCATCTTCGAAAGAGTCAAAAGTATACTCCACATAGAGAGTGGCAATTTCTTTCCCGTCCTTTGTGACAGGGCATTTCATAGTGTATGCCCATGTTCCCATGCTGTTGAGGTACGATTGGGAAAGGGGGAGTTTATTTACTGTCTTTTTAAATGAAAAGTCAAGGCCCTGCTCTGTAAAGGCATCTCCTGAGCTGGAGATCCCTTCGGTTTTCCCGGTCGGTATAAGCGAAAGCTTAACCATCGTGCGGTTGCTCTCATAAGAACGGATAAATTCATAAGGGTCTTCTGCCGATGCAATCTCCTGGGCAATCAGCAGTTGAAACTCTGTTTCTTTAACTAAAATTGCCTCAATAGTGTTTTGAATCAAATCGAGGCTGGCATTTAGGTTGTGAATAGCAGACGTGGCCATTTCTTCAGATATCTTCTTTGCTACAGAGAAAACAATAGTTCCCAATATACAAAAAACTAATATAATAGAAAGGAATAAAGTGGTCTTTCGGGTTCCTTTTCTCTTCTTTTTCATCTTGTTCTCCATCCTGCTGTAAATTTAGTTATACATTAAATTATACCATATATTTCAAAAATGTTATAGATATGAAATAAAAAAACGGAGAGTTAGCCCCATAATTACATCATATGTTTACGATGTTGCTGCCCCAAATTGAATATCAGCTTTGTCACATCTTTTGAAACTGTTTCTAATACATCTTTACCAATAGATGTCCGATGATTCTGCGCGTCCAAAACAACTCCGTTAGTATATATACCTGCAAGCCAAGTGACGCCACAAATTTTACCATCTCTACTATGTAAAAAAGGTTCTCTTTCTAACAAGCAAACCGCCTTAGCCCCAATTCTGCAGCATCACGAACTACTATCATTTAGTATTAATTTATAAAGCAAACAAAGGATTTATCTCCTTCCTCTCGCCTTGCAATAAATTATTGCCACCCCTGTACTTACCGCCGTCGCCACAATTGCTGGTGCGATAATTCCTGCTAACATCATTATTGTCCATCAGTATTTGTTTTTTCTGCCAGCCTGTTTTACTGCCTTAGCAGCCATTTTTACTGTTTTTAGGTAAGCATCCTCAACCGGAGAAATTCAACATAATCATTCATGTACATTGGGCGATGTTCAATCGCATTAATTTCCGCCAAATCAAAATAACCAGATACCAAATTATTTAGTATCTTTAGTTCATCTTCCTTTTTTGTACTATTTTGAAAAAACGAATCGACTCCTCACTATGGGGGTCATAATCTACACTTGTGGAATATAAATCCAGAACCTGACGATAAAGCACTTTTTCCGAAGAACGAATATCACGAATACGATCTAAAAGCTCTTTCCAATAATTCCCGCCACCATTGCCTTTAAGGCGTTTGTCATCTATCGTAAAGCCCTTAAGCATGTATTCCTTTAAACGTTCTGTCGCCCATTTTCTGAATCTCGTTGCTATAAGAGACTTTATTCTATATCCCAAGGATATAATCATATCCAGATTATAATATGGTATCTCTCTTGTAACCTGCCTTGTTCCCTCCTGCCGAACCTGTCGGGAATTCCGACAGGTTGAGACTTCGTCTAATTCTCCTTCTGCAAAAATATGTCTTATATGTTCTACAACATTTGTTCTCGACGTTTGAAACAGCTCTGACATTTGTTGTTGGGAAAGCCAAACAGTTTCATCCCGTACAGTTACTTCGACATTGGTTAATCCGTCTTCTGACTGATAGATTAAAACTTCACCTTTATTTTCATCCACAGATTTATTTCTCCTTGTCTGCTTTATCTTCTTCAAAACTCATAATATAACTCTGCCATAACAATTTTATTATTTATAATCTTTTTGAGTTCATCATCCTCTGTCAAGAGACACCCTTGAATCAGTTTATCACTTGCACCTGTTATTTTTTTAATAACAGAATCACTTAACCCAGCTTTGAGAAGTTGTCCTATTCCATACTTGACAATGCTGGTTACACTTGTAACTTCTATCAGAGTCCCTAAATAGTCGGGAATTCCAGAAGAAGATGTTATCTCCCCCCACGGTTCTCCATTCCCATCCATAAAAAGCAAGTCCTCATTGCTCTTTGATTTATTTTGAAAAACAAATCTCTGCACTTGCTGTAACTGCCTTGACAATTTGGGCGGCAAACGAAGTTCAAAGCCATTTACTGTAATAAAACCATAATATTCATCGAAATTCTCCCATTTGATTTTTCTTAATTCACGATATGTGATTCCATAAAGCATCATCATCTTTATTCCAATAGCCGCCATTGCCTTTTTAAGATCCGTAGCCCCTCCCCATTCCGTATCTTCAAGCTGTTCATTTGACCATGCCAAAAGTTCTTCGGCTTGCATAAACGTCAACGGTTCCTGCTCGACTATACCCGCAAGCAAATCACATTTCTCAATATATGCCATCATTCGTTTCATATATGAGTTTTCCCGCAGGCGGTTGAACGAAATTGCATCATATAATTCAGAGTTTGCAATATCTGTAGTCTTTCGGATGTAGTTAAAAAACAATCCTACCACGGTGGCATACCGTTTAGCCTTTGTCTTGCTCTTATATCGCTGTATATCTTCCACATTATAAATCAGGCTCTGTAATATAAATTCAACGTCTATACCTTTAAGTAAAATACGGAGAGGTTCTCCCGACAAAGAATTTCCCCAGTGTATTTCCAGATATTCGGTAAAATTCATTACATCACTTTTATAATCTGGATATTCTGTTATAAAGTCATCAATAATTTTTTGGTAATTCATGCAATTAGTCCTTTCCAATATTTTATCCTATTATACATTTGTAATTTGTGTGTGTCAATCGAAATGTATAATCCAATAATATTATGATTTTATATATACTATACCTTGTTTTTCCTAGGCATTTTCTTATATATATCCGATAAAATATTGGATTATAACTATTGAATAAAGCGGAGAGTCCTCAAACTCTCCGCTTCTTAATCTTCTAATTTACAATACACCACCGCCACTGCCGTGCTTACCGCCGTCGCCGCAATCCCCGGCTCCACGATTGCCGCAGGGTTCACGCTCCCGTACTGGCTCTGGTACGCGATTACATTTATCGGAATCAACTGTAAGGAGGAAATATTGATAATCAGAAACGTACACATCTCATTACTGGCAATTCCCTTCTTTCTTGCCGGTCCTGGAAGTCTCCCCTGTCTCCTGTCATCCGCCAGCTTTGAAAGCTCATCCATCGCCTTTAGCCCCCTTGTGTCAAGTTAATGACACGAATTTTTTGAATATTTTCTTGATGCATGGAATTATTCGTTAATTTAAAGAAAATTTTTGATTTTTTAAAACAAATCAGCCTATCCTAATACTCGTTTAACTGGAAAATTTCCACACTGACTGTCAGCGTTCCATTCATCTATGGAAAGAACATCTACGCGATCTATCAATCTTTTCCCATTTCCAATATTCTCCTGAAGAGAAAAGGGAAGTTCCATTTTTAATCTGTTCCGCAGTCTTTTTCTGGTAGTTACATCTCCATTGGGATATTCAAGAATATATATGTACCAAACCGGTTTGTTTTTATCCAATAATCTCAGATAATGTAAAGAATCATAAAATTTACGTGTTATGATTGATATTTTCTTATCTTCCATAGGATGAAATGCTTCAGGATTCTTTGCGCCTGCAATACAAGCATTCTTATATTCTACCATGAGAATATGCGTAGAATTTTCAATCAAAAAATCCACATCATTAATGTGTATTCCTGCATTATGATAATCTTCATGCATTTTATCCGTTGCCCATACAGCAGCCTTACAATCAATGCTGTATGAGCCATTTTCTTCAATAAACAAGTTCTTCACTGTCATTTCCTCATAGTTCATATACTTCATCAAGCAGTTTATTATCCGCGGTCATAATGTGATTATATTTAATCTTGTCCATTCTGTCTGCTGATTGACTATATATTGTTTCACTGCTATCATCCATCCCGGGGAATGTCTTTTGCATTTCATTCGAAAATACATTTTGGCTCCTATAAAGATTATGAAACATCACCTGCTCGTTATTCGTACGGCGGATTTCTAAATATTTTGCAAAATTATAACTATGTGTTGCTACAAAAATCTGAACTCCATTTTCCTGTAATTCCAACAAAATCTCCGCGACAAGGGAATATAATTCTGGATTTAGATTCGCTTCTGGTTCATCCCACAAAAGGATTGATCCTTTTTCCAAAAGACCATTCCGTATTAATTTCCAAAGCAAGCCTAATTTACGCAATCCTTCTGCTTCCAAGGAAAAATCAACTTTCTGACCATCTCTTTTTAATACATAAAAAGAATCATTTTCCAAAATAACAGTTCCATCAATTACAGCGCTGAGTCTATCAAGGATTTTACTCATGGCAAGTGGGATTACCCGCGTCTCTGGTAAAGAAGCATTTACAATAATATCTATCTGTGTTCCATCAAATGGCATATTATATTTCTGGTTCATAGCCAGGAATCCCTTTGCATGAGACAACATTTCTGTCGTAGGGATAAAGACAGATTGTATATCTAATCCGAGCCATTGATCGTAATTGAATATACCTTTATGGGAAAGGCTGTCTTCAAAACTATGTGTTCCGTCTGATACTTTATAATAACAATAATCTTCTTTATTTTCTGCATTTTTTAAAGCATCGCTATTTTTCAGGCTGTTTGAAAAAAATTGTACTAATTTTTTTGTTTTTCCCTGATCTGTCTGCTTAATTGACCATTGTGTTGCGGCATAGATCATTTTTAGAATGGTTGTCTTTCCAACTCCGTTTTCTCCGATCAGAACATTTATCCCATCACAAAATTCCATCTTAAATCCATCATTAAATGAATCCCCTTCTTCTATAGACTTAAAAGCAGCATTATTCTTTCTCAAATGACGCTTAAATACCATTACATTTAAAATTTCAATCGTTTTAATTGCCATAGCCTTGCCCCCAGTCAGATTTTAATCCATTTTCTATTCGTATTATACCCTGTTCGAAAGATTTTGTACACGATAAATCATTATAAAAGAAACTTTGGATATACAAAATGGATGAAAAACGGAGAGGCTTATCCGCCCCGCTTTCCATCCATCATCTTACAATATATCACTGCCACCAGCGTGCTTACCGCCGTCGCGGCAATTCCCGTCCCCACGATTGCCGCAGGGTTCACGCTCCCGTACTGGCTGCGGTACGGTTGTGTCAAGCTAAGACTAAAAAATTTGATGGTTACATATTTTTTAACCAGTAGATGAGTAGGTTGAAAAATTTATTATTTTTGTTTTAATAGATCCCATAAGGTCATTTCTTTTCTACGAATTTTTGATATCCGTCTATATTCATGCAACGCATTTATTAAGATATTTATATCAGAAAAATATTCATAAATAAAATCATAACTTTTTACTTTGCTATATTTCAAAGCACGCTTACAATATGTACTTGGTTTCTCTCCTGAATTTTTAAAATCTTTGTATCTGTCTTCATTACATATTATAAGCATTTCAATTTCAGGAGCTGTAACTACATTTATAACATCTACCTTCTTTTCATATGCTTTGCGTAGCTTAAAATTTTCATTTCTTGAATCTAAAATTCGATAAACTGTTATTTTTTCGGAAAAGCCTTTCTTTAGGTACTTTTCTTCAAAATCTCTTCCTCGTCGGCATTTTAACACTTCTTCTTCAATTAGATCTTCTCTCTCAAAAATTAAGCTATGGTTGTCCAGTAATAAATCTAATATCGCGTGTTCGGCACCGCCTTCGCATATACATGCTAAATATTTTGCCATTTTAAAGCCTCCTATCTTAATGATATTAGCGCTTTTTTCAGAGCAATATAAGATTCATAAGCAGGTACGGTTCCCTCAAGAAAATCACTATCGTATATCTCACTTTTTTTAATATCATTTCTTTTCAAAATACCAGAAAGTTTTTCGGCAGTAATCCCATCTTTGTTTTTTGTAATATAAATACTGTCGTTCCTTTCAAATTCATCTAGCAATTCTGAATAATGAGTTGAAAAAATCAGAGTTGCCCCTTTTTTATTGACTTTTTTATCCATGAAAAATCGTATTAATGTTGAAACAATTTCTTTGTTAAAATGATTTTCTAATTCATCTACAATCAAATATCCCCCTTCCAAAAATGAAAAT
Source organism: uncultured Dorea sp. (assembly GCA_910578455.1). GTDB lineage: Bacteria > Bacillota > Clostridia > Lachnospirales > Lachnospiraceae > MD308. The sequence continues at coordinate 12,839 of CAJTQA010000018.1, read as the reverse complement.
ACTGCCCCCATAAATACACTCAGACCTTTTATTGTACCTGAAGAAAGATATCTGTTAAGTGCTAACGGACTATTTAACGTTAGCTCTTCTTTTTCATAAAATTTCAATCTGATATCAACTTTTTTTTCAGTTGGTTCACAGCTAAGGGTTTCGATGCTAGGATCCAAAAAAGTTAATATTTCTTTCGGATACTGGCCTAAAAAATTCAACATATTATGATCTGTGAAATCTGACATATCATATAAGGAAAAATTCGTGTCTTGTTCTTTATTTAAAGCAACTATAATACTAACATCTTCTATTAGATACTGTTCATTTTTATTTCTTCGGATTTTTACTTGGGCATCATTAAAATCATAAAGTCTTTTTTTCGTTTTTATCTTATGAATTTCTTTTTCCCATAATGTTTCATCTATAATTACAAATTTTGTATTGCCATCAATAGCATTTCTTTTTCTTCCTACTATTGTTTCCAATTTATATACAATGCCATTATGATAAAAATAAGCAGTAAAAATCATATTTTGTTTACTATCTAAGTCGTCCAAAAATTTTTTAGAGGAAATACTATTAATAGGTTCATTATTTAATAATCCTATAGCAAAAGAAATCAATTTTAGGATTGTTGTCTTACCAGATGCATTAATTCCAATAAAAGATAATGTTGGACTTGTATAAACATTAGAAAACACATTGAACATTTGTTCTCTGGCATCATTGTCTACTCTTTGTTGTGCAACGAAGTCCACATCTAAAGTATTTTTTAAATTTTGTAAACCTTTTATGGATAGTTTTAAGATTTTCATGTCCTTCCCCTTTTTTCCACGTTATTTACGTTTTTATTATGTTATTATATATACTTTTTTGTGTTATTTCAACTATTATTTCCGATATTTTTGTAATTATACTGATTTCCTATAAAGGGGAATTTTTTAAAGAAAGCAGGGAATTCTACGTTCCCCGCTTCCTATCCATTACCTTGCAATACACCACCGCCACCAATGTACTCACCGCCGTCGCCGCAATCCCTGCCCCTACGATTCCCGCCGGATTCACGCTCCCGTACTGGCTCCGGTAAGCGATCACATTCACCGGAATCAACTGTAAGGAGGAAATATTGATAATCAGAAACGTACACATCTCATTACTGGCAATTCCCTTCTTTCTCGCCGGCCCCGGAAGCTTTCCCCGCCTCCTGTCATCCTCCAGCTTGGAAAGCTCATCCATCGCTTTCAGCCCGGCAGGCGTTGCCGCCCACCCAAGCCCCAGCACATTTGCTATGATGTTTGTGGTGATATGTTCTTCCGCAGGGTGGCCGCCCGGCAGGTTTGGAAAGAGAAACCGAATCAGGGGGCGGATTTTCTTTGAGGCATTCTCGATAATCCCTGCTTTCGCCGCGATCTCCATAAGCCCCACCCAGAAGGACATCACCCCCATCATCGTGATGCACAGAGCCACCGCCTCCTTCGAGGAGTCCAGTGCGGCATTGGTAATGTCCGGCATCCGCCCGGTGAATGACGCGAATATTATTCCCGCAAGTATCATTCCGGCCCATAAGTAATTCAGCATAAGATTCCCCTAAATTTTTATTTGATTCTTTAAACTAAGATATGCCGCCGCCCTGCAGCTTATTCTTTTTCGTCTTCCAGGCGCCGCCATAGGGTGAGCATCATCGTCGTAAAGCATGCGCCGCCGCCGATGAGATTGGAGATTGGCTCTGCCAGGAACACTCCGTCCGTACCAAGACCGCCGACAGCCGGGAGGCTCAGGGTAAGGGGAATGACGATGACCGCCTTACGCAGCAGCGAAAAGAATACCGCCTGCTTTGACTTCCCCAGGGCCACAAATGCAGACTGCCCGGAAAATTGCAGCGCCATTAAAAAGATTCCGAAAAAGTACAGGTGCATAGCGGGAATGCCCTCCTGCAAAAGCTCCGGCTCGCTGCTGAATGGCCGGATAAAAAGATGCGGGAAGAAAAAGATGAGCGCCCACATAATAAAGGTAAATATGATGGAAAATATAGTAGTCAGCCTGATGGCGGATTTTACCCTGCCATATTTTTTCGCCCCGTAATTAAAGCTCATGACAGGCTGCGCCCCGCTGGAAAGTCCAGTTACCGGGATGGTGACAACCTCCCGGACAGAATTGACCACCGTCATGATCCCGACATAGAGGTCGCCGCCGTATCGCTGCAGCGTGGCATTGCAGATAATCTGGACGGAACCGTTGGTGACAGCCATGACAAATCCGGAAAGGCCCAGCGCAGTTATCTCCTTTATGAGTGGAAAGGAAAGCGTCATGCTTTTCGCGCTCAGCCTGATAAGCGCCTTCGCCCCCAGCAGGAAACGCAGCACCCACAGGGCAGAGATCCCCTGAGAGACAATAGTTGCCAGAGCCGCGCCCTGCACTCCCATATGAAAGACAAAGATGAAAAGCGGGTCTAAAAGGAGATTGAGAACCGCGCCGATAGATACGGTGAGCATTCCGGTGATCCCGAACCCCTGGGCGTTGATAAAGTTATTCATGCCAAGGCTTATCATGACAAACAGGGTGCCGAGAAGATACAGCGTGATGTAAGATTCTGCATAGGGGTATGTGGCGGCGCTTGCCCCGAACAGGTATAACAGCGGCCTGCGGAATATGTAACAGGCGGCAGACAGGATGATTCCCGAAATAAGCAGCATGGAAAAGGAGTTGCCCATGATCTTTTCCGCCTTTTCCGGCTCATCCGCGCCTCTTGCAATAGAAAATAACGGCGCTCCGCCCATGCCGAACAGATTGGCAAAGGCCGTGATGACCGTAATGACCGGCAGCGCCAGGCCGACACCGGTGAGGGCATCTGTGGATGTGCCGGGGATATGGCCGATGTAGGCGCGGTCCACTACGTTGTAGAGTACATTGATCAACTGCGCCAGGGTCATGGGGATTGCCAGCCGCAGGATGTTTGCCGCGACGCTCCCTGTACCGAAATCTTTTTCTTCGCTTGAAAAATGTTTCATTGCTTTGTCATCACCATTTCTTTGAAAAATAAATACGAAAATTATTGTTGATAACAGTATAAAATGCCGGATGCATATTTTCAACCTGCCGGAGACAAACTGGTGAAATAAACAGATAGCGCGGGTCATATAATGGAGAATAGATTTTATGCGGAAATGAGGCGGTTATGTGAAAATGTTGCTGTACATCGCAGACCTTATCGTGCCGATGGTGATTTTCCTTATAGTGAGCTATGGCGTGCTGATGAAGGTGAATGTGTACGATTCCTTTATCAAGGGAGCAAAAAGCGGGTTTTTCACCGTGATTAAGATCATGCCCACGCTGATCGGGCTTATGGTGGCAGTGGGGATATTGAGGGCGTCAGGATTTTTAGATTATCTGTCGGCGCTTATCGGAGGGGCAATGAAGTATGTCGGATTTCCCAGCGAGCTTGTGCCGCTTACAGTAGTAAAGATGTTCTCATCCTCAGCGGCGACAGGGCTGCTCCTTGATGCCTATAAAGAGTACGGAACGGATTCGTACATTGGGCTTGTGGCATCCATCAGCATGGCGTGCACGGAGACAATATTCTACACCATGAGCGTGTATTTTATGACGGCGAAGGTTACAAAGACAAGGTACACGCTGGCCGGGGCGATGCTCGCAACCTTCGCGGGACTTGTGGCAAGCGCGGTGCTGGCCGGGGCGATGTGAGAAATGCAGGAGGCTATGGCGGAATTCATCCATAGCCTTTTTGCTGTTTGAGCCGGATGCTTTTCTTGAGCTGCGGGGTACTACATTTGTGCGCGAAGTATTTTAAACGGCGCAGGCCCTGTCTCTAATATGATCTTGTGGAAACGTTCCTGGGAGAAGTCTTCTCCCCATATTTTCAGTGCATATTTCTTAAGCTCTAAGAACTCCAGATATCCGATGTAATATTTCAGGTAATTTGCCGGATCCGAAATAATGAGGTCGTATATGCCTCGGACAGTGTCGGCGTTGGAAATACCATAATCGCTGAAAAATTCAGTTGTATCGGCAAGCGTCCAGCCGTCGTAATGGATTCCCATGTCTGCAAGGGCGTAAAGCCCCAGAAGGATGGATGTGTTTTTCTGCATGACGGCAGCATTTTCTTTTGGTATCGGGGCAAAATAATAGGACATCATTTCGCTGTAAGTCGCCCAGCCTTCTGTATAGCCGCCATATCCTAACAGGCACCGGATAGGGTCGGGATCCTGGCTCATATAATAGACGTTCTGATAGAGATGCCCGGGGTAGCCTTCGTGCGCCAATGTCGTGAACAGGGACAGGTCGTCAGGGATGTGCCCTGCGTTGATGTAGATGACGTTGTCCTGCACGTTGTCTATGGCGGGTATCATGTAAAATGCAGGACTTAAATATTCCTCCAGAGATTTCTGAACGTATTTTATCTGTACGTCTGCCTCGGGAGGAGCGGGAAAGGAACCTTCCATCTTTTCTTCAAGGAGCGTAAGGATGGAAACCGGATTGGAGTCCTCTAAGATAACGCCCTGCGAAGAAAAAAGATCCGAGGATGAGGTGTCGGCGGACTTTGCATCCTTGGCGGGAACTCCTGTCTTGGAAAGCGCTGCCTGCATGTCGCCGAGGTCGGTGAGAATCTGGCGGCGGGTAAGTTCCTGAAGCTTCGGGATGCTGCGGGAAGAACCAGTCTCGCTGGCGGCAAGGGATTCATAGTAGCGCCGTCCGTCCGGCAGGGTGCAAAGGCCTCCGGCAGGGATTTTTCCGCTGCAGTCGCCGCGGAGTGAGTCAAGTCCTGCCGATAATTCATTATAAGCGGGAAAAACATATTTTTTTATGTATTTTAAATGTTTCTTTTTATATGTTTTTAAATTGATCTTTTCTCCGTCTTTCAGCTCTGCATTTAGAGACTCCAGCCTCTCGTTAAAAGAGGAGCAGAGATAGTTCTCGTCTCCGAGGCCGACGAAAGCCTGGCATTCTTCTATCAAACTGTCAAGAGCGCTTTCTGACATGAAGATGCCGCTGTCGGCACGGGCTTTTTCGAACGCCAGGATTGAGCGGAAATAGCCGGGAACTTTCTTTAGCAGTTTCAGGTATGTGTCGACATCGGAAATGCTGTGGAACTGATATTCCGACAAAATAACGGGGAGCTGAGACTGTGTGCCTGTGAGAGGGGAGAGCGGTTCTTCATATAAGGAATAGGGAGCCAGGTCAAAAGCTGAGGCATAGTAGTCGCCCAGGACGTCATAAGTCAGCTGGTTTTCGGCCGACAGCTTGTTTCGGTTAAAAGAATGCAGAAGAGCAAGGGCATTTTCGATGGAGGCGCACATGGCGTCGGAATCAGACGTACAGGTGCCGAGAGATACGGGAACATTTTCGATGCCGTAATCGGCAGGATTTTTCAGAGTATAGTGAAGGGAAATCGTGTTGCCTGAGACTTCCTGGCAGAAGAGCTCGTGGGTGTACTGTTCAAAGCGCTTGTTTTCACTTTGGTTAAAATGCCGGATGCCAAAAACCGCAGTAAACAGGGCGGCGGCAAACAGGGCGGCAATGATTGCTGATCGTTTTTTTGAAATAGACATAACGGCCCTCGAAAGGTTTTTAATATTTATATGCGGAGTGGGATGTGTTGATGATTTTAAAGAACGAAATTTTGGGGTTAAGGTATTCCCCGGCAGAGCCGGGGAGTGCTGACAAAAATTTATATTGTTTCGTAATAGAACCCATATTATGAAATCTTTATTATTGCTTTATGTATTTACAAAGATGTTACCATTTATCAACCTATTTGTCAATCGGACGGAAATACTGAGGAATTAAAATGCCTGATTTTCTTTGCTTTCAGGGAAAGATATTTTAAGCCGTCAGATAAGCCGTCTATGTAAAGAAGGAGGTACTATGCCAAGAAAAGGGGAAAACATTTATCATCGGAAAGACGGACGTTGGGAAGGCAGGTATATCAAAGGGCGCAAGCCGGACGGAAGGCCCAGGTTCGGATTCATCTATGGGAAACAATACAGCGAAGTAAAGAAAAGGCTCATTGTCATAAAATCCGAGTTGTACCGCAAACCAGACTGCCTGCCTATTGCATACGGGAGCATAAAGCTCTGTGACTGGGCGGATTACTGGCTTGAGGCTGAAATCCGTCCTCATGTGAGGCCGGAGACATATGCCGGATACCGACGCAATCTTGACAACCACATCTGCCCGCATATGGGAGGAATGGCAATCGCAGACATCACACCGCTGCAAGTTCAGCATCTTGCAGATTCACTGTCAGAAACACTGGCTCCGTCAACCCTCCACGGAATATGCCGTCTCCTGAAAAGCATGTTTGGGGCGGCAGCCGAAAAAGGCCTGCTCCGATGCACTCCTTATCAGAATATCAGGCTTCCAAAATCAAGATGCAAGTCTCCCCGCGTCCTTACACAAACAGAGCAGAGAAAATTAGAAGAAGAGATTTTCTCAAACAATGAGCCAGAATACCTGCTCTGTCTTTATATGGGGCTCAGGGTGGGAGAGCTTTGTGCGCTCCGGTGGGAGGATGTGGATTTTGAAAACGGCATCCTGCATATCCGCCATGCGGTGCACCGCGTTCCCCTCGGAACTGAAATCAGCAGCACAAAACTTGTGCTGGGCGTGCCGAAATCCGAATTTTCTGTCAGGGATATTCCCCTTCCGGCATTTTTATCTGCCATCTTGATGGAAAAGAAAATCGCAGAGAACGGCGCTCCCAAAGATTTCCTTTTTAAGGGAACAAAAACGGAATGCCGCGATCCCCGCACGATGCAGCAGAAAATCGCACGGCTTTGCAAAAAGCTGGATTTAATCGGAGTCCACATGCACACTCTCCGCCATACGTTCGCTACCCGATGCCTGGAAAATGGGATTCAATATGAAGTTTTAAGTGAATTCCTAGGACACTCTTCTCCCCAGATTACACTACGCCATTATGCCCACTGCACGCCGGAGACAAAACGGCTGAATATAGAACGGATAACGCCTGTTTCAGCACATTTGACCGGAAAAAAGGGATAAGCCGTCATAAGCCGTCCTGCGATTCCTCGCAAAACCTGTAATTTACGCTGTTTTCCTGTCAAAATCTCAATATGGGTTCTATTGAGAAATTTTCACAGCTTTAAAACCTGAAAAGAGTGGAAAACCAGGGGGAACAGAACATGTCTACCACGGCAGGAAAAGGGCGGCATCCGGCAACGGACGTAAGGCGGCTTAAAGATATCCAGTTTGAGAAGGATTCTGTCAGGATGACGGATGTAATGAACCGGGAGTTCCAAATGCCGTATGATGCAATTATTATGGCATATATAGAGGATGAAAATAAAGAGACAAGAGAAGTGTACAGACTTGAATTTACAGATATAACGGAGGATGCCGGCGGAGAAGTGGTTCTTTATGACTGCCGGCGCTGCCGGATCAGGCTGCAGGTGGAGGACACAGGACGGAAAGCGGGATATATATTGAAACAGCTGGCGATTCGTGCTCCGTATATAATGATGGATTCGGGCGGGTGGCTCGAAGAATCTGACGATGCAGAATTTTCCGAGGCGGAGCGGATGGTTTCCCTTATGAGGGAGCTGCCGGATAAAAAAGTCAGGTGGATTCCGTTTAAATATTTGTAGGTCTGGTTTGCTCATGGGTAAATAAGATATGGCTGGTGGAAAAGTATGGGAAATGTCAGTGAAGAAGACCGGGCTTATATAACAGAGCTGGTAAAGCGCGCGCAGAAAAATGACAGCAATGCATTTGCGGAACTATATACGATGACATATGAGACAGAATATGCATTTTCCAGAAAATATATGAGGGATGATGATTACGCGCAGGATGTATTGCAGGAAGTGTACATATTGGCGCTTAAGAACATTGGAAACCTGAAAGAGCCCAAGTATTTCTTCACATGGCTGCGGCAGATCAACTTTCGGATATGCTATGACATGACGATAAAGAGAAAGCAGCAGATCGTGTCGGGGGAGCAGGGGCTGGAAACAGTGATAGACAACCATGCGTCAGGCAACCCGGAGGAGGCTATGATGATAATGGCAGCACATGAAGAGTTGGAAAAAGCGCTGAAAAAACTTCCGGTGAAGGAGAGGAATGCTATCGTGCTGAAATGGCTGGCGAACATGAGCCTGAATGACATAGCATGCCATATGAACTGCAGCATAAGCAGCGTGACCCGGTACTTAAGCAGGGGATATAAGGGGCTCAGGAAGATGCTGGAGACAAGTTAATAAGGTTTAGGACAGACGCGCGTCTGGCAAAATGCCGGTTATCAGCCTGGTTGCTGATAACCGGCATTGAATTTATAGTTATCCCCGTTCTATTGCACCAGAAATAATATTTATTATTTTTACAAAAACTGAGCAATTCCGCGGCTAAATTCAGTCTATATAAATGTAACGTAATATTAGGTGCAAAATCTGAAAAGGAGAAAGTGCTTATGAAAGCAAGAAAAAGAGGAAGGAGGGGATTGGCATTCCTTTTGGCGTTTGCATTGGTGTTCACCACGTTTGTCAGCGATTTAAGCGTTGTAAATGCACAGGAGAATGCCAATACCGAATCCAGCGAGGGAGAGGTTTCGAAGGAAACTGCTGATAAGCCTGAAAAGGAAGAGAAAAAGCAGGAGCCGGAGAAGAAGGAAACGCCAAAGAAAGAAGAAAATAAGGCGGATGATAAAAAACCGGCGAAGGAGACGAAGCCGGAAGAGCCTGAGAAGGCTGAAGAAGCAAAGAAGGATTCAGAGCCGTCAAAAGCTGAGACAGAAGTAAAAGATAACGGCAGTGAATCCGCGGACGCAAAGACGGACGAAAACAAGGCAGAGGAGCCGAAAGCTGATTCCCCATCAAAAGAAGAGGCGAAAGAGGACAATAAGGATGATGCCAAGGAAAAGGCTGAGAAATACACAGTCAGGTTCAAGGTAAACAATTCCGATGCCGGAGTCATCACTGTTGCCGGAAGTTCCGTAAACGCAGCCAGCTACAAAAAAGACGTGGAAGAGGGCAAAGACTTCAAATTCAGCGTAACGGCTAAGGAAGGATTTGACGTTGAAAGCGTGAAAGCAAACGGGGCTAATGCGGAAAAGAGTGGCGAGACAGGATATGCTGTCAGAAATGTGAAGAAAGACACAGAGATAGTGGTTCAGTATAAGAGCGTTCCGAAAGCAGTTCAGGCAGAAACTTCTGAGAAGAAAGAAGTGCCGGAAGTAGTGAAAAAATTCCTGGACGCTGTTGAGAAACTGGCTGCACTTGGCGATGTGACCGGGAAAAACGCTGAAGAAGCCAACAGGCTCGGTCAGGCGGCTATGGATGCTTATGAGGCAGTGCAGGGCGCAGGGCTTGAGGACTATGAAGATGTGCCAGAGGCTCTTGCAGCTTTAATGACAATTTCTGATAGTATTGCCGGAGGCGCTGAGACAACAGCTTTGATTAGCGGTGAGAAATTTACAGTGAAAGTTGTAAAGGTTGTAAATGGCCAGGCGGTGGATGAAAAATTGTTAACAACTAAATGCATGCAGAGCACAGGCCACAGTGGATATAATCATTCTACGAACCTTCGGACTTTAGCAAACCTGTCTGGATTTTCAGGATATAAAGGTTATAATTGGAATGCATATACGACCGTGCCTTCAACCTATACGCCAGGGCTTTGCCCGAACAGCAATTATGCATCAGTGCATTACAATATCACTGGCAGTGCACCCTATAAGGCAAACGAGACGTTGTTTCTCTTTTTTGAAAACTCGAAAACCTTTACTTTGAAATATAGTGCTAATGGCGGTTCGGGAGCTCCTACAGAGCAGAGTGCGACAAGTACAGCGTCATCTTATAACTTTACGATTTCTACTGCACAGCCATACCGCAGAGGATACAACTTTTTGGGGTGGTCAACATCGAGTACGGCAACAAGCCCAAGCTATTATGGCGGTGGAAATATTACAGTCACCGGAACTACGACGCTTTACGCTGTATGGGAAAAGCAGAAGTCAGCAAATTATACTGTTTATTGGTATGATGTTGATGGAGAGCAAATAAAGACTCCCGAATCCAGAGTTGGTACTGTAGGTGCAACAGTAAGTGCGACATCACAAGATAAAATCATACCTGGTTATACGTTTGATGAAGGGAATCAGGGGAACGTAGTTTCTGCAATACTGGAAGGCAGCGGAACACAACTTTTGCTTTATTTCAAAAAAGATAAAGCAGAGCCCAATAGAACGTTTACGTTAACAAAGAAGTTTGAAGGCATTGACCAGATTCCGGGTAATTTTTCTATTCATTATACCGTTAAGGCCGGGGATAACAGCACGACTGGCACACTGAGCCTCATAAGTGGAACTGTTTCCGGAAAAACAATAACCTGGCAGGTTCCATATTATTACAATATGGGAGCAACAAATGAAGTGACGCTTGTAGAATCCGGAAATGTGATGAATTACACATATACTGCAACGGTTTCATCGGGAACTGTAAATGGGAATGTGATAACATTTAATCTAAATGCAATGTTTAGCGGAGGAACAAGGACGATTACAAATACGTATCATCCTATTGAGGTTAAGAAACCTGAGTTAGAGATTGCTAAGGCGGTGTCTCCAACGGGGAAAGTCCAGGTGGGAGATACATTGACCTATGTAATTACGGTTGAGAATAAGGGCGATGCGGCTGCTACAAATGTAGTTGTTGCCGACAACCTTCCGGAAGGTCTGACTGATATTGCTGCAAAATTGGATGGGAAAGTTATAGATAATTATAATGGTTCTGTGACAATCCCGAGCATAGCTGCCGGTGGCAAGGCAATGTTGACAATTACAGCAAAAGCATCCGAGGCAGGAGAAATTAAAAACACAGCAAGTGTTAAGAGCGACGAAACGCCTGATCCGATATCCAGCAATGAGGTAGTCACTACGGTAGAGCCTAAAAATCCCGAACAGATTACTGTAACGTGGAAAGATGGCTACACCGATACACCGATTAAAACAGTAATAGTTGATAAAGGAATCGATTCGGAAGATCTGTCCAAATTATATCCGGCGGATCCAACGCGTGACGGATATAAGTTTACCGGATGGAGCGAGCCTGAGGATGATGGTAACGGAAATCTCACAATCACAGCACAGTGGAGCGAGTTAAAGCCTGATCTGTCCGTAACAAAAACGGCAAACACGGATAAAGTAAAGGCAGGGGAAACTGTTGAGTATACAATCAGTGTTGAGAATAAGGGAAAAGCTGATGCGGAAAATGTAAAAGTAACAGATGTGCTTGACAGCAACCTGACATTTGAGAGCTGGATCCTGGATGGGGCGGAAAGTAAAGAACAGCCATCGGGAGGCGTTTACGACATCGGAACAGTCAAAGCGGGAGAGAGCACAAAGCTGACGATCCGTGCGAAAGTAAAGGACAGTGTTGCGGCAGGAACGAAGATTTCCAATACGGCAACGGCAACCAGCGACAACAAGCCAGGAGACGAGAAAGACCCGGAAGGAACGGCTGTTGTAGAAGTTATCGAAACGCCGGATGTTCCAGACACAGTAACGGTGACATGGCTTGATGGCTATACAGAGACTCCGATAGACCGGAAAACAGTTGATAAGAATATTGGCAAAGAAGAGCTGGACGCATTATATCCAGCAGATCCAGAGCGTGAGGGTTATGAATTTACCGGATGGGGTGAGCCTGTGCGTGATGCAGATGGAAATATCACAATTACAGCAGAGTGGAGACTTGTTGGGGAATCTGAAATTCCGACTCCGATACCAACGCCAACACCCGATCCAACGCCAACACCCGATCCAACGCCGGCACCGATAACTCCAACTCCGGCAGAAACAACGCCGGATGCAGTAACTCCGGAACCAACGCCAGCGCCAGCGCCGACGACTCCGGCACCGGCAGCAGCCCCACAGGCAGCGCTGACCCCGGTAGTAACACCGCTGACTCAGGTAGATGATCCACAGGTACCGCTTACAGCTCAGCCGGAAGTAGGTGTTGAACCGCTGCAGCAGGTAGATGACGGAGAAGTGCCGTTGGCAGCAGGTCCTCATAATCATAAATGCTGTATCTTACATTTCCTGATTATGCTGTTGGCATTGATTGTGGAGCTGTTCTACACAAAGAACATGAAGAAGCATCAGAAAAAGATTTTTGAGGCCAGGAGAGAGATAGCTGACTTTGATATAGAGCATGGCAGTAAAGCGGCATAATATCAAAAAGCAGAAAGAGATGGAGGAAAGAATATGTTAGAATATATGTTTTCACATAGTTTCTTTGGATTGTGCGCGTGGGATTTGCCGGCATTGATCGTGCTGCTCGTTATGGTAGTTGTCTTTGTATGGCATCGTCATAATATGAAGAAACGGGAAGATGAATTTGAAGAGGAGCTTGCCGACAGATGGGCAGGCCAATCCGCCGAAGGAAAAGGAATCTAATCCAGACGGGGCGTATCGTGAGAGATGCGCCCCGTTATTTGCCAATTTTATTATATTAACACCACTTTACAACTATTATAAATAGCGCTCCTTTTGCTGAACAAGGTATTTTAAGGCTCTCATAAGGGCAGATGATTTTATTATACTTTCGCTCTTTTTCACGAAAGTGGCAAAAAATACCTCCTGCCTGATCCGCTCGCTGAGCACAAACCTGAAATCCTGTGCGCTTTCCCTACGGTACTTTGAAAATGCTTCATCCTGATATGGCAGCAGTTTCATCGCACAATAAGCTATGTTGATCAGATTAACCAGCATTTCAATCCCTTTCCGGCTGCGCACCATATAGCTGCATAGTGACCAGAAGGTTTTCTGTTCGTAATAGCTGACTTCTATCTTCCATCTGAATGAGTACAGGAAC
>CAJTQA010000017.1 GCA_910578455.1 uncultured Dorea sp. | reverse complement strand
CACAAGAAAGCAATCATTGCCATTGCAAGAATGATGATGGTTTGTATTTACCACATGGTTTCTGAAAAGAAGCCTTTCACTCCTACTGATTACGAGGAATTGATGGACCCCCAAAATCATGTGGAGCGTGTTGTTTTAAATGAGAACAATGTTTTTACTTACCTTGAAACCCTTGGTTATGATAGTTCTAAGTTAGTAAAACGCAGCGATAACTAACATGATTCCGTTTTCTATATTTGTAAAAAATGGGGTTTTATGAACCCTTATACAAGTGCATCCAAAAATACACTTTATTTTTCACTCTTTTACCTCCTGTTTAATTAGACAAGATACCGTCGGCTTTGTGACAGAAAAGGGGATGAATTTTCCAAAATATTTCTGATTGTTTGATTATAGCATTTTTCGGGGCAGTGTCAAAAGAAAATCTCCGGAAAAACATGAAACTGTTGTAATGTGGCAAACAGTTGTGCTATACTAAGGATAATTACCACACATTGGAAAATACGGCAGCAATTTCAGATGCTGTTATGCTTTTGTGTGGATTTTTTCGTTAATAATCAATAGAAAGGAAGATGTGTGAAATGACAGAAAAGCAAAAAGGCTCCGTTTTGGATAAAGGAAGAAGGCGGAGCCTGAATGGACGGATTTTGAAAAACACGATCCTTAATATTTTGGTGCTGGTGGTGATCTGCTGCGTGATCATGGCATTCTCCATGCAGTCATTGGCAAACAGCATCCTGCTGGACAGCCTGCAGCCTATGGTGCGTCAGTCCGCTAAATCCGTGGAGGCAAATATCCACCTTCTGGCGGATCGGATGATGACGATCGCCGGCGATTACCGGATGACAGGAGGAGGCCAGGGCGCCGATGCCGGAGCGGCCAGAAAGGAGCGCAGCGCTGTTCTGGAAGAGGCCGCCGAGATCTATGAGCTGTATACGATTGCCCTCTATGACCTTGACGGGAAATTCCTGCAGGGAATTGACGGCGCGCCAGAGAGCCTTGATGACAGTTTTTTCGGTCTCCTTAAGGAGACGGATAATCTGACTACTGACCCTGCTACAATTTTCCAGGGCAAACTTGGCGTTACTATGGGTATGCCGGTGAAGGAAAACGGAGAGACTTCCATGTATGTCGTAGGAGTTTACAAATATGATGCCATCGACGATATCATTAGCAGCATCAATTTGGGGAAAAACGGCATGGCATACATGGCGAACCGGGAAGGTCTCATCACCGGCCATCCGGATCAGTCTCTGGTTCTTGAACAGAAGACGCTGGCTCAGGTCAGTGACGGAAACGAGGAGGCCATAAGCCGGGCGATTACCGGAGAGACCGGATCAACCGAATTTCCTGTCGGCGGAAAAAAGATGCTGGTAGCATTTTCACCGATCCGCGGCACGCAGTGGTCGCTGGTGATCCAGGTGCCGAAAGCGGATTACAATAACCTGATCAACAGGGCGCTTCTTGTGGCAGTATTATGTACCTTTGCCGTCTTGGTGATTTCTATCCTGCTGGTTCTTAAGCTGGCGATGTCGATCTCCCGGCCGGTAAGGAGCGTTACAGACCGTATGGTTTCTTTCTCCGACGGAGATCTGCATACAGAGGTTGCCGCCGTACACTCCGGGGATGAGCTTGGCGTGATGGCGCAGACGCTCAATGATACGGTGGAGAGTGTCAACCAGTACATATCGGATATCCGGCAGGTGCTCACCCGGATTGCAGACGGCAATCTGGGCGTAGAACCGCAGATGGACTATAAGGGGGATTTTACGCTGATCCGCGACAGCCTGACCTCTATTATCCAGTCCATGAATGAGACGATTTCAGGATTCCGTTCGGCAGCCGTCAGGCTGGCCGAGATGGCGGAGGAACTCAGCGGCCAGTCCGGCCAGCTCCACCAGGCATCCCTTGAGCAGAACGAGTCTGCAGAGGCTCTGGTGGGAGAAGTGTCCAAGGTAAAGGAACGGCTCTCGGACGTCACAAAGAGCAGCAGCGAGACCCGCAGCAAGACAGAAGAGATCACCCAGTGCATCGGCAGGGCCAATACGCAGATGTCCGCGCTTTCCGGCGCGATGAAGGATATCAGCACCAATGCCCATGAGATAACGAAGATTGCCAAAGCCATTGAGGACATCTCGTTCCAGACAAATATCCTGGCGCTCAATGCATCCGTGGAGGCGGCGAGGGCCGGAAGCGCCGGAAGCGGATTTGCCGTAGTAGCCAACGAAGTTCAGAATCTGGCGTTCAAGAGCGCAGAGGCGGCCAAAAGCGCCACGGAGATGATCGGAAATACGATTGCGATCATCCGCACCGGCGTGAACCTGAATGAGGAGACGGCAAGCTCCCTGGCGGCCATATCCGATGTTTCAGCCCAGATAAGCAGCATCACAGACCAGCTCGTGACTGCGGTGGAAGGGCAGGAGAGCGCCCTGATTTCCATGGAAGAGCGGATTGGGGGCATCACCGCGATTGCCGACCGGAACCTGCAGAACGCGGAAGGAACAGAAGAGTCCAGCAGATTGCTGGCGGATGAGGCGGAAAAGCTCCAGGCTCAGGTGAAAAATTTTGTGCTGAAAGGGGAGAGTGACAGATGAGACGGATAATTCGCACATTGCTGCCCTTGCTTTTGGTGTTTCTGCTTGCCGGGTGCGGCAAGACGGAAGGCCTGCAGGACGGCTACTATACTGCCCAGGCTTCAGAATACCATTTCGGATGGAAAGAGTATGTCACGATTATTGTGAAGGGAGGCCGTATTGTCTCCGTAGAGTATAACGCGGAGAATGCCAGCGGTTTTATCAAGAGCTGGGATAATGCATATATGCAGACGATGCTGCACTCCAACGGCACTTATCCGAATGAATATACGCGCTATTACGCCGGGCAGCTCTTAGAGGGGCAGGGCGAGGATGAAATCGATGCGCTCAGCGGGGCGACTTCCTCCTACGGCTCCTTCCAGAAACTTGAGGCGGCTGTCTTAGAGCAGGCAAAAAAAGGGGACTCAAGTATTGCGCTTGTAGATACCGGCACAGAGGAGTAGACGGGAATATGGCGGCATTGCAGGAATAAGTTGACAAACCGACCAACGGTATGATAGTATATAAACATACCAAAGGTCGGTTTTGGAGGTGAACGGATAGTGGCAAGAAATAAGCACCCGGAGGAAACGGTCAATTTAATCGTATCGGTCGCTTTCCGCCAGTTCATGGAAAAGGGATACGAGCATACTTCCATCCAGGATATCATTGACAACCTGGGCGGAATGAGCAAGGGCGCGATCTATCACCATTTTAAATCGAAAGAAGATATTTTAATGGCGGTCATGGACAGAATGACGGCCGGGTCGAACCGGATGCTTAAGGAGATCCGCGACCGTAAAGGCCTGAACGGAAAGGAAAAGCTGAAAGCTATTTTCAAGGAATCCATAAAACGTCCGGTGCAGGACGACATTTTTACGGTGGCGCCGGATTTCCATAATAATCCGAAACTTCTTTTCAGCATTATGCATGATACGATAGAGAATGTGGTGCCGGATTACATTTTGCCGATCATCCGGCAGGGGATTGCGGACGGATCTATTGAGACAGATTATCCGGAGCAGTTGGCGGAGCTGATTTTGCTTGTGGCAAATATCTGGATGAACCCTATGATCTTTAACAGCTCCGAGGAGGAAACCTACCGGAAATACATGGTGTTTTGCCAGATGATGGAGAGCTTTGGGCTGGATGTGGCAGACAGTGAGCTGCTGGGAAGGCTTGAGAAACTGACATCAATCTATCAGAAGAGCAAAAATAAGGCTTAGAGGCATGATATCTGCCCTGGAAGAGGGCAGATAAAATTTGGCCTATATACATACCGACGTTTGGTACTTAAAATAATCTGTTTAAAGCTGGAGGTTAAAAATGGAGAAAAAATTGTTTTCAAAAGATTTCACGCTGGTCGTCGTCGGACAGATCATATCTTTGTTCGGAAATGCCGCCGTCCGGTTTGCGCTGCCGCTGTACTTGCTGAACCTGACCGGTTCGTCGGCGCTTTACGGCACGGTTATGGCATGTGCTTTTATCCCGTCCATCCTGCTGTCGCCTGTCGGAGGGATTGTGGCGGACCGGGTGAACAAAAGAAATATCATGGTGACTCTTGATTTCTTTACGGCGGTGGTTATCTTAATATTCTCTTTTTGCATGGACGCCAGGAACCTTGCCGTGCCTGTTACGGTTACGATGATGCTTTTGTATGGGATTGCCGGCGCATATCAGCCGTCGGTGCAGGCGAGCATTCCGGCGCTGGTGGGGCAGGAGCATTTTATGGCGGCAAATTCAGTGATCAATACGGTGAGCTCGTTTTCTTCCCTGACAGGGCCTGTGATCGGCGGAATCCTATACAGCGCATACGGAATAAAGCCGGTGCTTAAAGTATGCATTGTATGTTTCGTGCTGTCGGCTGTCATGGAAATCTTCATACATATACCGTTTCAGAGGCAGGAGGCGGGCGGCAGCATATGGAGGACGGTGAAAACGGATTTTGGGGAGAGCATCCGGTTTATAAGGAAAGAGAAACCGGTGATCGGGAGAGTTCTCCTTGCCGTCTGCGGGATCAATCTGTTTCTGTCGGCAATGATCATTGTAGCGCTGCCTTATCTCATAACAGAAGTGCTGAATCTTGGAACGGCCCAGGCGAATCGGCTCTATGGCTTTGCAGAAGGGGCGCTGGCGGCAGGAGGGCTTTTAGGCGGCATCGGGGCGGGGGTCTTTGCGGGGAGGTTAGAAGTCCGAAAGGCGGGAAACCTTGTAGTATCCTCCGCGGCGTGCGTGTTCCCTATGGGCGTGTCGCTGGCATTGTCTTCATCCGGAATGGTAAATTATATTGTCATAACGGCATGCTGCTTTGCCGTCATGGTATTTTCCACAGTCTTTACCGTGGAGATGCTATCCTTTATCCAGACAGAAACTCCGCAGAATATGATTGGGAAGGTGATCGCCGTTATTCTTGCCGTAAGCATGTGCGCTCAGCCTTTGGGAAACGCGCTGTACGGTGTATTATTTGAGGCATGCAAAGGGATTGAATACGCTGTCGTGCTGCTTTCCGGCGCCTTGTCGCTGGCGGTTGCTCTGGGCACAAGAAATGTATTCAAAAATAAAAATCTTCAATAGCATTTGACATTTTCTCTCTCTGTATTTATAATGTACGGGAAATATTATAAATACAGAGATGAAAATGAGGGGAAGGTTTATCATGCGCGTGATTGCCGGCACTGCCAGAAGGCTGAGACTGAAGACTTTGGAAGGGCTAGAGACAAGGCCTACCACCGACCGCATCAAAGAGACTCTTTTTAATATGATCGCGGACGGTCTTTTTGGCTGCTCATTTTTAGATCTGTTTGCAGGCAGCGGCGGTATCGGGATCGAGGCGCTCAGCCGCGGGGCGAAAAGGGCGGTATTTGTGGAGAAGAACCCTAAGGCGTGTGCCTGTGTGCGGGAGAACCTTGCCCATACAAAGCTTTCGGCACAGGCGGAGACGATGCAGGCGGATGCGCTGGATGCCCTGGCGCGCCTTTCGGGGCGCGAGAGCTTTGACTATATCTATATGGATCCTCCATACGGGAAGGAGCTGGAGAAAAAGGCGCTTGCCTTTCTGGCGGATTCGTCTCTTCTTGCGGAGGACGGAGTGATCATTATAGAGGCATCCCTTGATACGGCATTTGACGATGCGGAAAAACTTGGCTATTCTATTATAAAGAACAAGTGTTATAAGACGAACAAGCATGTATTCCTAAAGCGTACGGACGCATCGGCGTAAAGACGGCGGCCTTGGGAGCGGACAGGAGAGAGACGATGATAAGAGCAATCTATCCGGGCAGCTTTGACCCGGTTACTTATGGGCATATGGACATTATTATACGTGCATCTGCTCTTGCGGATGAATTAATTGTGGGGGTGCTCAGCAATAACGCAAAAACCCCGTTGTTTTCCGCGGAAGAACGTGTTAAAATGTTAGAGGAAGCCACGGGAAACCTGTCGAATGTAAAGGTAGTTCCCTTTGAGGGGCTTTTGATAGATTTTGCGGAAAAGATGGACGCAGGGATGGTCATAAGGGGTCTGAGGGCCATCACAGATTTTGAAAATGAGCTTAAGATGGCGCAGACGAACCACAAGCTTTCGCCGAAGGTGGAGACGGTATTTCTTACGACGAGCCTTGAATATGCGTACCTGAGTTCCACGGTCGTAAAGGAAGTGGCGTATTTCGGGGGAGACATTTCCCAGTTTGTGCCGGAGAACGTTAAGCGTATGATACAGGATAAATTAATAAAAAAGGAGAGTGTACACCAATGAGCAGCCGTATTGAACAGATTATTGAAGAGATCGAGGAGTATATTGATAGCTGTAAATTCCAGCCGCTGTCTACTTCCAAGATTATTGTGAATAAAGACCAGATTGACGAGCTCCTTCGGGAGCTGCGTATGAAGACCCCGGATGAGATCAAGAGGTATCAGAAGATCATCGCCAACAAGGACGCGATCCTGGCAGATGCCCAGGCAAAGGCGGACGGCATGATCGAGGAGGCGCAGATCCATACAAACGAGCTGGTGAGCGAGCATGAGATCATGCAGCAGGCATATTCTCAGGCTAATGAGATTGTCACTGCCGCTACCGAGCAGGCACAGCAGATTCTTGACAATGCGGCCAATGATGCCAATGATATCCGTATCGGGGCGATTCAGTATACGGACGACCTCCTTTCCAATGCGGAGAGCATCATCGGCCATACGCTGGACAGCTATACGACCAAGTATGACGGGTTGGTGAATTCTTTGCAGGAGTGTTATGACATGGTTCATAATAACCGTGCGGAGCTGGAGGTTCCGGAGCAGCCGGTGAGAAACGTCGATACGGGGTATGACGGAGGAAACATGGGGATGGAAGAGCCCTCCTTTGATTTTGACGAGGGTCCGCTCTTATAATCCGGCCAGGCTCAGATAGAGGCAGGCAAGCAGGCTGGCTACCAGGGCGGTGGCCAGTTTTTTTAATAAATACGAGGAGACGGGGATGCCGGTTCCTCGTATCATGGAGGCAGTCTGGGCTGCCGCGCACAGCCCTCCGAAAGAAGTCTCGGCCAGGCATAGGATGAAGACGGATGTCCGGCTTAAGGACGAGCCGCACAGCATGGTGATGCCGTTGGTGACTTCAAGGCTTGCCGCAAGGAGAAGGCAAAAGGTGGAGCCGCCCAGGGGGAGCATAAGGAAAAGCTCCGTGAAAACGGCAAACATCATAATGTATGCCCCTACTTTTGCTATGGAATCCAGGGCATTGGAGACAGAAAAATCAAGGGCATCGGAGAATGGCATCTTTTTTGAGCGGAACGGAACGGTTCCCGGAGGAGATGCCTGTGCCCGGACTTTTCCCGCCGGGTGGAGGAAACTGATAATTACCGGGGACAGGGTGAGGATTCCCAGGACGGGAAGTTTCAGCCGGTCATCTTTCAAATTCTGCATCACAAGGAAACTCAGTATGAACATGGGGCTTGTGTTATTGCAGAAGGCAAGGAGGTAGGCGGTTTCATCTTTCCCGATCATATCCTGGCGGTACAGGTCGGCGGTCACTTTAGCGCCCATCGGGTATCCGCACAAGAAACCGGCGAGGACGGCGAAGGCGCCGTAGGGCGAGACTCTGAAGAAACGGCAGAACAGAGGGCTGATGAAATGCAGGAGCATATCGATGGCTGATGTGCTGATCAGCAGGTTGCATATGAGGATGAATGGGAAAAGGGTGGGCAGAACGGTATTGAACCATAAAAGAAGGCCAAAGCTTGCCCCCCGAAGGACTTGACTGGGGAAGAAAAGCATGGCTGTGAACAGCATTATGACTGCTGCAGGGAGCATATATTGCTGCAGGGAGCGTTGTTTTGACATCAGAGAAGCCTCTTTTAGATAAAATCTTAAAATATTCTATGGAAATAGTTTGTTTTTTATGAATTATGTACTATAATGGTTGTAGCAAAAGTCAAAAAGGAGAGGAAACAAACATGGCAGTATTAGAAAATCTTGAGCCTCAAAAAGTATTTCATTTTTTTGAGGAGCTCTGCAAAATCCCACACGAGACATTCGACATCAAACGAATCAGCGATTATTGCAAAGCATTTGCCGAGGAGCGGAATCTGGAAGTGGTTCAGGACAAGGTAGATAATATCATCATCCGCAAAGGCGCGACTCCCGGGTATGAAGACAGCGAGCCTGTGATCTTACAGGGGCATCTGGACATGGTGTGCGAGAAAGTGCCGGGCTGTGCCCACGATTTTAAGACGGATCCGCTGGATCTGTTCGTGGAGGACGGACTTATAGGGGCAAGGGGAACAAGCCTTGGCGCGGACAATGGCATTGCGGTGGCTATGATCATGGCGCTGCTTGACAGCGACGATATCCCGCATCCGCCGATTGAGGCGATTTTTACCGCTGATGAAGAGACTGGCATGGGCGGGGCTACCAATATTGATCTGTCTGTTTTAAAAGGAAAGAAACTGATCAATATCGATGCGGAAGTGGAAGGAATCCTGACTACGGGATGTGCAGGAGGCATTGCGTTTGTTGCAGAATTCCCGGTAGGACGGGAAGAGAGGAAAGGGGATCTCGTGACATTTGAGATCAGGCACCTTTTAGGAGGACACTCCGGAATGGAGATACATAAACAGCGCGGAAATGCCCATAAGCTGATGGGAAGGCTTCTGAAACGCGTCTCGGAAGTAACGCAATTCTATCTTGTCTCTATAGAAGGCGGGGCAAAGGACAACGTTATTTCAATGGAGAATACGGCTAAGATCCTTGTTCCGGAAGGAGACGGAGGGAAAGCGGCCGAGATAGCGGCTGAGATGAAAGCTGTCTGGGATAATGAACTGATGGGCGACGAGCCTAATTATACTGTATCGGCGGATATCCAGGCAGGCGTAACCGAAAGCGCATGCGACCGCGCAGGCACGGACAGGGTGCTCTCATACCTTCTGATCGTGCCGAACGGGGTACAGAGCTACAGCCGCAAGCTTGAGAATCTTGTGGAGACTTCCCTGAATATCGGCTATGTCCAGACAGAAGAAGATCTTGTCCGGACAGGGCACATGATTCGAAGCTCCGTGGAGAGCCAGAAACAGATGGTGAGGATCCAGGTTGAGGAATTGGCCAAAGCATTAGGGGCAAATACAAAGATCATCAGCCAATATCCGGCATGGCAGTACGACCCGGATTCAGAACTTAGGAAAGTGATGGAAGACATCTATACGGACATGTACGGGAAGGCGCCTGTCGTATTCGCGATTCACGCAGGGCTGGAATGCGGTATGTTCATCGGGAAGAAACCGGATCTTGACTGCGTATCTATAGGACCTAACATAAGAGATGTGCATTCTTTTGACGAGAGGCTTGACATTGCGTCAACAGAGCGCACATGGAATTATTTGAAAAATATATTGTCCGCATTAAAATAATCATATCGAGAACTCGAAAGTGGAAAAGGACTTGCCTCCGTGAATAAGAGGCATGTCCTTTTTCATATAGTGCAAAAAAGAGATTGCCGCAGGGCGGCATTACAGGGAAATCATGCATTACAGGTCTTGGGATTATTATAAAAAAATGGTGGCGGCCATCTTCCTTCTGGCGCTTTTTACAGTGCTAGGAACAGGGCGCATGAGGGAGCTGGGGGAGGAGAACCGCGAGAGCCGAAAAAAAGTTTCCGACGAGGAATTCCGGGCGGAGTTTTTTTCGGAGCCGATGCGTGCAGAAGAAACGCAGATGTCAAAGCAGTGCAGGAAATATTTGAGGCAGGTGGAAAATGAGGCGGTTTATTTCCCGGTTCCCGTATCGACGCTTGACTCCTCCCTTGAGACTTCCTATATCGACGGGTGGATGTGCGAGAGGAACTATGCAGGAAAGCGCGGGCATGAGGGCACGGATATTATGGCGTCTGAAAACAAGAGGGGGCTGTATCCGGTGGTCAGCATGACGGACGGGGTGATCACAAACCTTGGATGGCTGGAAAAAGGGGGCTATCGGATCGGGATCACCACCGAGGCCGGAACCTATTATTATTACGCCCATCTGGACTCATATGCGAATATTGAGGAGGGGATGGAGGTAAAGGCGGGAGAGCTGCTTGGCTACATGGGAGATTCCGGGTACGGGGAGGAGGGAACGACGGGGAAATTCGACGTGCACCTTCATGTGGGAATCTATTTTTATGAGGATGGCAGTGAGGTCAGCGTCAATCCTTATCATCTCCTTAAATTCCTGGAAAACAATAAATTAAAATACGCGTACTCCTAGAGCGTGTTTTAAAATAATTATCCGTTATACTGGAGATATGTTTCGGAATATGATATACTTACATTTCAAGGGTTTAAAACATGCGATAATATACGACGGACGGAGGATTGGCATGAAACTGCCGCCATTATTTGAAGAGAAGATGAGGGAACTTCTGAAAGACGAATTTCCTGATTATATTGCCTGTTATGAGGAACCGCGTTATTACGGGCTGAGGGTGAATACCGGGAAGATATCGGTCTCGGAGTTTGAACGGATCTGCCCCTTTGAGATCCGCCCTATCCCGTGGGTTGAGAACGGCTTTTATTATGACGGAGATACGGTCTTTCCGTCAAAGCATCCGTACTACCATGCGGGGCTTTACTATCTGCAGGAGCCAAGCGCCATGACGCCTGCCAGCCGCCTTCCGGTCCTGCCGGGGGAGAGGGTGCTCGATCTGTGCGCCGCACCTGGAGGGAAAGCTACGGAGCTGGGCGCAAAGCTTGGCAGGGATGGGGTTCTCGCCGCCAATGACCTGAGCAGCTCCCGGGCGAAGGGGCTGTTAAAAAATATTGAAGTGTTCGGCATCGGGAATGTGATCGTGTTAAGCGAGGAGCCTGGAAGGCTAAAAAAACATTTCTCGGAATATTTTGACAAGATTCTGATAGATGCGCCCTGCTCGGGCGAGGGGATGTTTCGGAAGGATAAAAAGATGGCGAAGGCGTGGGAGGAGCACGGGCCGGAATTTTTCAGCCCTATCCAGAAAGGGCTCGTCCTCCAGGCGGCGGAGATGCTGCGTCCAGGAGGGCTCCTTCTCTATTCCACCTGCACCTTTGACGGCAGGGAGAATGAGCAGGTGATCGAGCATCTCCTGGAACATTTCCCGGAGTTTACTGTGCTGCCGGTGGAGGCATATGAAGGATTTGCAGAAGGGATGCCGGAAGTTTCGGAGAGCGGGGATGAAAGGCTTAAGGACACCGTCCGCATCTTCCCCCACAGGATGAAAGGCGAGGGGCATTATGTCGCGCTGCTGAAGAAAGGCGAAGATAAGGGCGGATCCGGCGCGGCGGGGGCAGTTTCCTTCCGGGAAACGGCTGCTGGAAAGGGCAGGCTGCCGGAGGAACTGGCTGCATTCTTCGGAGAGCTGGATGTTCTGTTTGAGAAGAGCCGGATCGATATCCGGGGGGAGAAGGCTTACTATATGCCGGAGGGCCTGCCGGATATGCGCGGGATGCGTTTCTTACGCACCGGGCTTCTCCTGGGAGAGCTTAAAAAGAAGCGTTTCGAGCCCAGCCAGGCTCTTGCCATGTACCTGAAAAAGGACGAGTGCAGGAAGACCATTGACTTCTCGTCACAGGACGAGCGGGTGTTTCGGTACTTGAAAGGCGAGACGCTGGAGGTTTGCGACCTTGCCGGGCAGGATGCGGCAGGATGGCACCTGGTGTGCGTGGACTCCTATCCGCTGGGATGGGGAAAGCTTGCCGGAGGAATGATTAAGAATAAATACCTTCCGGGATGGAGACTGTGCTGATGATGAGATTAGATAAGTTCCTGGCCGACATGGGCGGGGGAACGAGGCAGGAAGTGAAACGGATCATCCGCCAGGGCAGAGTCCGGGTAGATGAAACGGCCGTGTCAAAGCCGGAATATAAAGTAGACGAGACCTCGCAGAGAGTGACGCTTGACGGCAGGGAGATCAGTTACTGCCGCTATGAATATTATATGCTCAATAAGCCGGCGGGCGTAGTGTCTGCTACGGAAGATGCGTGTAAGACGGTGATCGAGCTGATAGAGGGAAGAAAAAGGAAAGACCTGTTTCCAGTGGGAAGGCTTGACAAGGACACGGAAGGGCTCTTGCTTATCACCAATGACGGCGGGCTCGCCCACCGTCTGCTGTCGCCGGGGCGGCACGTTGACAAGCGTTATTATGCCAGGATCCGCGGGATTGTGACGCAGGAGGACAGGGAGCTGTTTTTAAAAGGCGTGAATATCGGCACGGAGGAGAAACAGGAGTGGACAAAGCCCGGAAGGCTTGATATTTTATGCGCGGATGAAGAGAAAGGCTTATCGGAAATCTGCCTGACCATCCAGGAAGGGAAATACCATCAGGTGAAACGGATGTTCCTGGCGGTTGGAAAAGAGGTGCTTTACCTGCGCCGGGAGAGCATGGGAACACTGACGCTGGACCGGTCTTTGCGCCCCGGGGAGTACCGGGAGCTTACAGAGGAGGAGTTGGAAAGCTTATGATGAACTTACTGAAGGATATTGACGCGTGTATCTTTGACTTTGACGGAACCCTGGTGGATTCCATGTGGGTGTGGACGGCAATTGACAGAGAATATTTCCGGAAATACAATCTCACCCAGCCGGAGAGTTTCCACGAGGGAATGGAGGGCATGAGCTATTCGGAGGTGGCGCAGTATTTTGTAGACATCTTTCCGAGCCTCCCCCTTACAAGAGATGAGATCATGGAAGAGTGGACGCGGATGGCATACAGGAAATATATGACGGAAGTGCCGCCGAAGGAAGGGATCACGGATTTCTTAAAGGCTCTCCGCTCACAGGGGAAGAAACTGGGGATTGCCACCAGCAATACGAAAGAGCTGGTGGAGGATACGCTGAAAGCGCTCGGACTCTCAGAGCTTTTTGACACGGTGCGGAGCGCGTGTGAGGTGCAGAAAGGGAAACCGGCGCCGGATGTTTACCTGCTGGCGGCATCTGACCTGAATGCCAAGCCTTCAAGATGCCTTGCCTTTGAGGATGTGCCCATGGGAATTCTTGCCGGGAAGAATGCGGGGATGAAGGTCTGTGCCATAGAGGATGATTTTTCGAAAAAGCAGGCGGGAGATAAGAGGGAGCTTGCGGATTACTACATACAGGATTACAGAGACATCAAAAACGGAACGTATGAGGTGCTTTTAAAATGACCAACGGATTTTTGCCCGCCTCCAGGAAGGAGATGCTGGAGCGGGGCTGGGACAGGCCGGACTTCGTCTATGTGTCCGGGGACGCCTATGTAGACCACCCTTCCTTCGGGCCGGCGGTGATCATGCGGACGCTTGAGGCGCACGGATACCGCGTCGGCATCCTTGCCCAGCCGGACTGGAAGGATGACAGGAGCATAACGGAATTTGGAGAGCCGAGGCTTGGGTTCCTTGTCTCCAGCGGCAATATGGATTCCATGGTCAACCATTACACCGTGTCGAAAAAACGCAGGAGCACGGATGCCTATACGCCCGGCGGGCTGACGGGGAAGAGGCCGGACTATGCTGTGACGGTGTATGGCAACCTCATACGCAGGACCTACAAAAAGACACCGGTGGTCCTCGGCGGGATCGAGGCAAGCTTACGCCGGATGGCGCACTATGATTACTGGTCGGGGAAGGTGAAACGCTCGGTTCTTCTGGACTCCGGCGCAGACCTTATCTCCTACGGGATGGGGGAACGCTCTATCGTTGAGATCGCGGAGGCGTTGGATGCAGGCATCGACGTTAAGGATATTACGTTTATCGCCGGAACCGTGTACAGGACGAAAGAACTGGACGAGGGGTATGAGACAGCCCTGCTGCCGGATTTTGAGACGGTAAGGACAGACAAGAAGAGCTATGCGTCCAGTTTCTACACGCAGTATTGCAATACGGACCCGTTTTCCGGGAAACGGCTTGCCGAGCCGTACGGGGGGCATCTTTTCGTCGTGCAGAACCCCCCGGCAAAGCCTCTTGGCGAGAGGGAGATGGATGAGGTGTACGGGTATCCCTACATGCGGGAATGCCACCCCTCCTATAAGAAGTCAGGCGGCGTGCCGGCTCTCTCGGAGGTAAAATTCAGCCTGACGAGCAACCGGGGGTGCTTTGGAGGGTGCAGTTTCTGCGCGCTGACGTTCCATCAGGGCAGGATTGTCCAGACAAGGAGCCATGAATCGCTGGTGAAAGAAGCGAGGGTGCTTACGGAAGATAAAGACTTTAAAGGGTACATCCACGACGTGGGCGGCCCGACGGCGAACTTCCGGCATCCGTCCTGCAAAAAACAGCTGGAAAAGGGCGTTTGCAGCAACAGGCAGTGCCTGTTCCCAAAGCCGTGCAGGAATCTTACGGTAGACCACGCCGATTATGTGCGCCTCCTGAGAAAATTGAGGGAGCTGCCCGGCGTGAGGAAGGTGTTTATCCGCTCCGGGATCCGATTTGACTATCTGATGGCAGACCCGGACGGCACGTTTTTTGAGGAGCTGTGCATGTACCATGTAAGCGGGCAGCTCAAAGTCGCGCCGGAGCACATCTCCGACCGGGTGCTCAGGAGGATGGGAAAGCCGGATAACAGTGTATACCAGGCATTTGTAAAAAAATACGGTCAGATAAATAAAAAGCTTAAAAAAGACCAGTACCTTGTGCCGTACCTGATGTCCTCCCACCCGGGCTCCAGGCTTGAGGATGCGGTGGCCCTGGCGGAGTATCTGAGGGATACCGGGCATATGCCAGAACAGGTGCAGGATTTTTATCCTACGCCCTCCACGCTTTCCACATGCATGTACTACACGGGGATTGATCCGAGAGACTCCTCCAGCGTGTATGTGCCGGCAGACCCACGTGAAAAGGCGATGCAGCGGGCGCTGATCCAGTACCGCGACCCGAAAAACTACGGTCTTGTGCTGGAGGCGCTAAAAAAAGCCGGGAGGATGGACCTTGTAGGGTACGGGAAGCACTGCCTGATACGGCCAAGAGGGAAAGAGACGGATGTCCGGGAGAAGAAGAAGGGGAAACCGAAGAAAACAATCCGGAACATCCACAGAAAAAAGTAACAGAGAGGGAGCAGGAGAGTGGCTATGAAGATCCAGAAAGGAGAACCGGGGTATGTGAAAGCCCGGAAGATAAAGTTTTTTATAGGGGCGGCGGCAGAGTTTGCCATTGTCATCGCATTGGTAGTCCTGGGATATGTAAAGACCGGGAACAGGATGAATTTCTTCACCGTGCTGGCTGTGGTAGGCTGCCTTCCGGCGGCGAAGATGCTGGTGGAATTTATCACCATGATGCCTTATAAGAGCATTGAGCCGGAAAAATACAGGGAGATCGAGGAGAAGGCGCCGCTCCTTACGAAGGTGTATGACCTTGTCATCACCGGCAACGACAAGGTGATGCCGGTGGACGTCCTTGTCATCTCGGACCATACGGTATGCGGCTATACGGGCAATGAGAAGACAGACGATGTAAAGGTGTCAAGATACCTGAAAGAAATGCTTCACAATAACCGTCTGGAAAAGATTACGGTGAAGGTATTTCATGATTACACGGCATTTCTTGCCAGGGCGGAGGGCATGAACAATGTCATGACCGTCGAGCAGTCCGGGGACAGAAGGAGAGAGAGAAAGATTCGCCAGCTGATCCTGACGACATCCATATAGATATGAAAGAACTAGAAATAAACGCCAACGAGGCGGGACAGAGATTTGATAAATATTTAAAGAAATATTTAAAAGAGGCGCCGGACAGCTTCCTCTATAAGATGCTCCGGAAAAAGAATATCGTGCTGAACGGAAAGAAGGCGGACGGTCGGGAAAAACTGGCTGCCGGAGACAGGGTGAAGCTGTTTTTGTCGGAAGAGACGGTTGAAAAGTTTTCAGGCGGCGCACCGTTAAAGAAAGTGAGCGCAGGCTTAAGCCAGGAGGAGCTTTGCCACCGGATTGCGCCGGATATCCTTTACGAGGACAGCCATGTGCTGCTTGTCAATAAGCCCTCAGGGGTGCTTTCCCAGAAGGCCGCCTCCGGCGACATATCCATGGTAGAGTATGTGACGGCATACTTGCTTGAGAACGGTCAGCTGGCAGAGGGAGAGCTCAGGACGTTCCGCCCTTCGGTCTGCAACCGGCTGGACCGCAACACAAGCGGAATCATAGCGGCGGGCAAGAGCCTTGCGGGTCTCCAGGCTCTTTCGGAGCTTTTCAGGGAGCGGGGCATGGGGAAATATTACTTGTGCATCGTGAGAGGGGAGCTTGAGGAGACGGCATATATCAGGGGATTCCTGAAACGGGATATGAAGGCCCATAAGGTGAGGGTATCGGAAGAAAAGGAAGGGGAAGACTGGCTGCCTATTGAGACAGAATATATTCCTTTAGCCCAGAGCAGCCGGATGACGCTTTTAAAGGTGCACCTGATCACCGGGCGCACGCACCAGATACGCGCCCATCTGGCATCGGAGGGGCATCCCGTGCTGGGGGATTACAAGTACGGCGACCGGGGATTCAATGAGGTTTTCCGAAAGAAATACGCAGTTAAAGACCAGCTGCTCCACGCCTATGAGCTGCGGATGCCAAAGCTTGGAGGAGCGCTTTTGGGGCTTTCAGAAAAAAATATCACCGCGCCGGTCCCGGCGTTATTTTGGAAGATTATTGAGGAGACGTCATGGCAACATGGAATTCGAGAGGCCTTAGAGGTTCTGCATTAGAGGATATGGTGAACCGCACGAACGAGCGGTACCGGGAAAAGGGCCTGGCGCTGATCCAGAAGATTCCCACCCCTATTACCCCGGTGAAGATGGATAAGGAGCATCGGCAGATTACGCTGGCCTATTTTGAGCAGCGCAGCACTGTCGACTATATCGGCGCAGTGCAGGGGATTCCGGTCTGCTTTGACGCGAAGGAGTGCGTGGCGGATACATTCCCTCTGCATAACGTCCATGAACACCAGATGAAATTTATGGGAGAGTATGAGAGGCAGGGAGGCATATCGTTTCTTCTCATCTATTATTCCGGCAGGAACAGCCTTTACTACATGCGTTTTGAGGAGATTCTTAAATTTTGGAAGAGGGCGCAGGAGGGCGGAAGGAAGAGTTTCCGGCTGGAGGAGCTGGATATGCGTTTTTTCTTTGATTTGAAAGGCGGATGCTATGTTCCTTACCTGGAGCCTTTGAATATGGATCTGGAACTGCGGGATGACCTTGCAAAATAGAGATTTTGAGTATATAATGATGTTTTATTATGGCAGCACGGTAAAGCGGAGGGAAAATATGAAGAAATTACTGCATACCCCAGAGGGGGTCAGGGACATATACAATGTTGAGTGCGGGAAGAAACGGGCTTTGGAGGAGAGGATCCTTAAGACGTTCCGCCTGTACGGATACCACGATATCCAGACTCCCATGTTTGAATATTTCGATGTGTTCCGCAAGGAAATCGGCACAGTGCCCTCAAAGGACCTCTATAAGTTCTTTGACAAGGAGGGGAACACTCTGGCTCTGCGCCCGGATATCACGCCGTCGGTAGCCAGGGCAGCCGCCACCCTCTTCGGGGAGGAGCAGATTCCCATAAGGCTCTGCTATACGGGCAATACGTTTATCAATCATTCCAGCTATCAGGGGCGGCTCAGGGAAGTGACCCAGATGGGGGTGGAGCTTATCGGGGACGGTTCCGTGGAGGCGGATGCGGAGATGCTGGCCCTTGTGACAGAATCGCTTATGTCCGTAGGGCTTAAAGAGTTCCAGGTCAATGTGGGAAATGTGGATTATTTCCGCAGCCTTATCGAGGATGCGAATCTTGACGAGGATGCCCGGGAGAGGGTCATTAAGCTCATCAACAACCGGAATTATTTCGGGGTGGAGGATTACCTTGACAAGATCCAGGTGAAGAGAAGCTCCAGGGAGGCGTTCGCCGCCCTGAGCGAGCTGACGGGAGGCCTGGAGGTGCTTAAGAAAGCGAAAGAGATAGCGCCGAATTCATCGGGCGTCCTTGCGGTCAAGCGTCTGGAGCGGATATACAATGTGCTCAAGGTTTACGGGATGGAGAAATTCCTCACCTTCGATCTGAGCATGACCGGCGGAACCTATGGATATTATACGGGGATCATCTTCCGGGGATATACTTTCGGTACGGGAGATGCTATCGTAAAGGGCGGCAGATATGACGCGCTTTTAGAGAAGTTTGGGAAGGAATCGCCGTCTATCGGGTTTGCAATCGTGGTGGACGAGCTTATGAACGCCATGAACCGGCAGAGACAGCGCATCGTATTTACCCGCAAGAACACGCTGCTTCTCTATGACGAGGGGAAAGCGGCGGAGGCGATTGCCCTTGCGAAGGATTTCCGGGGGAAGGCAAAGAATGTCGAGCTGATAAAGAAGGATAAGAAAAAGATTCTTGAAGAGTATATTGAGTACGGGAAGAAATATTATGCGGGAAACCTTATCTATATGAAAAAGGGCGGCGAGATAACGATGATCAACCTGGTGAGCGGCGAGCATAAAGTAATCAATCGTGTATAAGGACGGTAGCGGTATGAGATATCTGACATTTGCCCTTGGGAAAGGGCGTCTGGCCAAACAGACGATGGAGCTGTTTGAGAAAGTGGGGATAACCTGCGAGGAGATGAAGGACAGGGATTCCAGAAAGCTGATCTTCATTAACGAGGAGCTGAAACTTAAGTTTTTCCTGGCAAAGGGGCCGGATGTTCCGACTTATGTGGAGTACGGGGCGGCGGACGTGGGAGTCGTGGGAAAAGATACGATTCTGGAGGAAGGGCGCAAAGTCCATGAGGTGCTTGACCTTGGGTACGGGAGATGCCGGATGTGCGTGTGCGGCTACAGGGATGCGGCGGAGAGCCTTGCAAACCATGAGCTGATACGCGTGGCGACCAAGTACCCGAATATTGCGAAGGACTATTTTTACAATACGAAACACCAGACGGTGGAGATCATCAAGCTCAACGGCTCTATTGAGCTTGCGCCCATTGTGGGGCTTTCGGAAGTGATCGTCGATATTGTGGAGACCGGATCTACCCTGCGGGAAAATGGGCTTGAGGTGCTGGAGGAGGTATGCCCCTTATCTGCCAGGATGATCGTCAACCCGGTGAGCATGCGTATGGAGAGCGAGCGCGTCCGCAAGCTTCTTATGAAACTGCGGACGCAGGTTCTGTAGCTCTGAAAAGATTTTAGAGGAGATGGTTGGAAGATGAGGATACAGCATTTAGATAAAGATACGAAAAAGAGCCTCCTGGAGGATCTCTTAAGGCGCAGCCCGAGCCAGTACGAAGAGTATGAAAAAGGGGTAAACGAGATTCTTCTGCAAGTAAAGAGCCGGGGGGATGAGAGCCTTTTCGCGTACACAAGAAAGTTTGACGGGGCAGCAATTGACGCGTCAAACGTCCGGGTGACGGAAGAAGAGATAGAAGAGGCGTACAGCATGGTGGACGAGGACTTTGTGGAGGTCATCCGGCGGGCTATCGGGAATATACGGGCATACCATGAAAAACAGAGGCAAAACAGCTGGTTTGACAGCAAGCCGGACGGAACGATGCTGGGGCAGAAAATTACCCCGTTAAGACGTGTGGGCGTGTATGTTCCGGGAGGGAAAGCAGCTTATCCTTCCTCTGTGCTTATGAATATTATCCCGGCAAAAACGGCGGGCGTGGATGAGATCGTCATGGTGACGCCCCCGGGAACGGACGGGAAAGCCGCGCCTACTACCCTTGTGGCAGCCAATGAGGCGGGGGCGGATGCCATTTACAAGGCAGGCGGAGCGCAGGCGGTGGCTGCGCTGGCGTTCGGCACGGAAAGCATCCCTAAGGTGGACAAGATCGTAGGGCCGGGGAACATCTACGTGGCGCTGGCGAAAAAGGCGGTGTACGGCCATGTCAGCATAGACGCCGTGGCGGGTCCAAGTGAAATCCTGGTAATCGCAGACGAGACGGCAAATCCCCGCTATGTGGCGGCGGATCTCCTCTCCCAGGCAGAGCATGACGAGCTGGCATCGGCAATCCTTCTTACTACCAGCCGGGAGCTTGCCGGGAAAGTATCGGAAGAAACGGACAGATTTTTAAAGGAGCTTTCAAGGGCGGACATTATCCGGAAGTCGCTGGACAATTACGGGTACATCCTTGTGACAGACACCATGGACGAGGCAATTGAGGCGGCCAACGAGATTGCGTCAGAGCATCTGGAGATCCAGACGGCGGATCCATATGACGTGATGATGAAGATCCGCAACGCGGGAGCTATCTTTATCGGGGAGCACTCAAGCGAGCCTCTGGGGGATTATTTTGCGGGGCCGAACCATGTGCTGCCAACCAACGGAACGGCGAAGTTTTTCTCCCCCCTTTCTGTCGACGATTTTATCAAAAAATCAAGCATCATCTCCTACTCAAGGGATGCGCTGGAAAAGATCCACAGAGACATCGAATATTTTGCGGAGTCGGAGGGGCTTACGGCTCATGCGAACTCGGTCAAGGTCAGATTTGAAGGAGGTGCGGGCAGATGAGGAGACGGACAGGAACATGCAGGAGGATGACGAAAGAGACGGATATATCCGTAACGATAAATCTTGACGGAACCGGGAAAAATAAGATCCATACCGGGATTGGCTTTTTTGACCATATGCTGGACGGCTTTGCAAGGCACGGACTTTTTGACCTGGAAGTAAGGGCGGAGGGAGACCTGGGCGTAGACTGCCACCACACGGCTGAGGATACGGGCATCGTGCTTGGGCAGGCAATCTTGAGCGCTCTCGGAGACAAAGCCGGGATTAAGAGGTACGGGCACATGCTGCTCCCTATGGACGAGACGCTGGCGCTGTGTGCGGTAGACCTGTCGGGAAGGCCGTACCTTAAGTTTGACGCGGATTTTACCGTGCCAAGGCTCGGGGAGCTTGACACGGAGATGATCCGGGAATTTTTTTACGCAGTGTCATACAGCGCCATGATGAATATCCACTTGAAGATTATGGATGGGGAGAATAACCACCATATGGCGGAGGCGCTTTTTAAGGCGTTCGGGAAAGCGCTTGACGAGGCAACGGCAGGCGAGCCGAGGATTGATGAGGCGTGGACGACAAAAGGGAAACTTTAAGAAAACATTGAAGGAGGAACAGACGATGAGTTATAAGCGGTTGATACCCTGTATTTTCATTGCCAACGGAAAAGCGGTTCGCTGGTTTCATGATGACAAGGTGATTTCTGAGGATGTGATAGAGCTGGCTAAGGCATACAGCGACAACGGGGCGGATGAGCTGATCGTATTTGACCTGTCTGACTCTGATGAGGGGCATGAGGAGGCCATCGATTTGATGCGCCGGATTAACCGCGTCATCCGGATTCCCATGGTGGCAGGCGGAAATGTAAGGCGGCAGGAGGATGTGAAAAAGATCCTCTATTCGGGAGCCAAGAGGGCGATCATTAATTTTTCTAAGCAGGACAGCACAAAGATGCTGGAAGAGGCGGCTCTTCGTTTTGGGAAAGAAAAGGTGGCGGTGTCCCTGAATGATTTTGATTCGCTGTTCAAGCACCAAAGGCCTATCGGGAAGCACTGCAGCGAGATTATCTTTATGCACAGGCTTGACCTTAATTCTGTGATGAATGTGACGGACATCCCGTGTGTGATCATAACGGACACTATGGAGGAGCCGGAGCTTTTCAAAATATTAAAAAGCCCTGGGGTCAGGGGGCTTTCCGGAAAGTATGTGAGCCAGACGGGCATGGACTTTAATGAATTCAAGAGCAGATGCGGCGGGGAGGGAATTAAGATGACTTCCTTTGAGAGCATTTTGGAATTTTCCCAGTTCAAGGTTGACAATGCAGGGCTTATTCCGGTGGTCGTGCAGAATTATAAGACCCGGGAAGTGCTGATGCTGGCGTATATGAACAAGGAGGCGTTCGACTATACTGTGAAAACCGGGAGGATGACCTATTACAGCAGAAGCCGCGAGACCCTCTGGGTAAAGGGCGAGACAAGCGGACACTATCAATATGTAAAATCACTGACGATAGACTGTGACAACGACACGCTGCTTGCAAAGGTGGAACAGATAGGCCCGGCATGCCATACGGGCAGCCCCACCTGCTTTTTCAAACATCTTGCGGGTACGGATTTTGACGAGAGCAACCCGCTGCAGGTGTTTGAGAAGGTATACCAGACAATCCTGGACCGAAAGGCTTACCCGAAGGAAGGGTCTTACACCAACTATCTTTTTGACAAAGGATTGGACAAGATCCTGAAAAAGATCGGCGAGGAGGCGACAGAACTTGTAATTGCCGCCAAGAATCCCAATCCAGAGGAGGTTAAGTACGAGATGTCCGATTTCCTTTACCATGCCATGGTGCTGATGGTGGAGAGGGATATCAGCTGGGAGGACATCATAAAGGAGCTGGCAGACAGATAATACGGAGATACTAAATCTTCCCCCGTTTGCATATAGTTGATTAGGCAGATCAAATATGTAAATGGGGGAATTTTTTTATGGTTGACAGAAATGATTCGGAAAAACGCAGAAGGGAGCTTTTGCAGCAGACGAGAGAGCGGTACAGCGATTACTTAA
Organism: uncultured Dorea sp.; assembly: GCA_910578455.1. Taxonomy (GTDB): domain Bacteria; phylum Bacillota; class Clostridia; order Lachnospirales; family Lachnospiraceae; genus MD308. The sequence goes on along the minus strand of CAJTQA010000017.1, from coordinate 36,530 downwards.
GCCCTCCGGCAATCCATCCGAGATACCGGAGTTCCTACAATAAGCTTTACAGCGGGGAGAGTGGAGAAAGCGCCGGCACTTTTGGCGCCAGGGCATTTCTGTGCCTGATGCTGTTTGCCGCATTCGTGACCATGGATATGAAGAAACAGGAAGTGTTCCATGTAAGCAGCGAGCGCATCGTGAAAGAGATCACGACGGATCTTGATGTTGCAGAAGTGTGGAAGAATCTGTGACCGGGAGCGCTTTAATCGGCGGCATAAAAACAGAGAGCCGCCTTGACGGCAACTCTCTTTGAAAATGCAATTACATTCCTGCCTGGTATTCTTTTAATTTGAATTTTCCAATGAGGTCTTTCATAAGCTGTGACTGGCCTGACAGTTCCTGGCTTGCAGCCGCGCTTTCCTGTGCGGTGGCAGAGTTTATCTGCACAACGCTTGAGATCTGGTCGATTCCCGTGGTGATCTGGGAAATAGAGTCTGCCTGGTTGCTGCTTGCTTCTGAAATCTGGCTGATGATAACCGTCATCTCGCTTACCTTATCTACAGCCTGCACCAGCGATTTGGCTGTCTCATCGGCAATGTGAGTTCCGTTTTCCACGGCTTTCAGGGAATTCTCAATCAGCGCCGCTGTGTTCTTGGATGCTTCCGCGCTCTTGCTCGCCAGATTGCGGACTTCATCAGCCACAACGGCAAATCCCTTCCCGGCAGCTCCTGCGCGCGCAGCCTCTACGGCAGCGTTGAGGGAGAGGATATTTGTCTGGAACGCGATATCTTCGATGGTCTTAATGATCTTGCTGATTTCATTTGAACAATTGCTGATGTCTGACATGGCATCGATCATGTGCTGCATCTTCTGGTTGCTCGTGTTCATTTCGGCACTGACTGTGTCAGCCATGTTGTTAGCCTGTCCTGCGCTTTCCGCATTTTGCTTAACTTTGTCGGAAATCTCACTGATCGTGGCCGCGAGCTGCTCTACGGAGCTTGCCTGTTCAGTCGCGCCCTGGGAAAGTGACTGCGCCCCGCTTGATACCTGCTCGGAACCGTTGGCAACCTGGGAAGAGCTCTGGCTGATCTGTGACAGCGTATCGTTAAGCCTGTCCGCAATGGAGCGGAAAGAGACGAGCAGAGGATAGAATCCGCCTGTATACGCCTCCGGGCAGATAGAATCTACGGTAAAGTCACCCTCCGCCATCTTGGCAAGGAATTTGTTCTCATCATCAATGATGACCTGGAGCTTGCGGATCAGTTTTCTCATCTGTTCAGAAAGAATACCCAGCTCATCTTTAGAAGAGTAGGATATCTCAATGTCTAAGTCGCCCTCCGCCATCTTCGTGGCAGCCATTTCTATTTCAGAAACAGGCAGCTTTATGAGGCGGATGATGACAAATGAGAAAAATACACCGATGATGATTATAGCGATAATGATCGCCGCCATAATGAAGACAGCTGTCTTATAAAGAGAAACGCTGCTTGCGGTCTCTTCTTCGCTGCCTTTTGTGTTGTAGGAGATAATCTCGTTAAAGGCGCTGTTTAAGGAATTGTAAAGTTCCGTACACTCGCCTTCAAGGATGGCGCGCGCTTCTTTTACCTGCCCTTTCTTGGCCAGCGCCATCAGCTCTTCATCCGCCTTATCATACTGCGACCAGAGGCTGAGCGCATTGTCGTAAAAGGACTGTTCTTCTTCATCTATCAGGCTCTTGTATTTCTCTAAAAGCTCTGCCATTTCCTCTTTTTCGCTCTGAAGGTACTGCAGGCTCATATCCGCTACGTCGTCAGTAATAGCGGTAAGGTATCCCAATTCATTGAGACGTATGTTTGAGAGCTTGTTGGCCATATTTCTTGTGGCATCTATGCTGGGCAGCCAGCTTGTCGAGATGTCAGTTGTCTTTTCATTGAGCCTGCCCATTAAAAGGAAAGACATTCCTCCGATGATGAGCATGCCGATGAGGGCAACTCCTACAAGAATATAAAGCTTTAGCCTGATTCTTAAATTCCTTATGTAGTTAATCATGTTCTTGGTCTCCTTATTCCTTTTGTTTTTGCGGCTGCAGGTTCTGACGAATGGCGGTTGCCTGCCGCAGCCACATTACTCCAATTTATATATCGACATACATAAAACACAGGATAAGATAATAATTGTGAATTCTGTAAAAAATGTTAAAATTATCGGCGCTATGAGATCGTAAAGATATTTGCTTGAAGTTCCCGCCTGAAATGTATATAATGGTGTAGATTGAAACAACATGGAAAATAGATTTTTTCGCTTTGAAAAGCCGGAAACAGGAAGGAAACCTATGAGAAAACTAGCCTTAAATGATGAAATATTACTAGAGATCGAGAAACCTGCGCGCTACATCGGCGGGGAAGCCAACAGTGTCATGAAAGACCCTGAAAGCATCGATATCCGTTTTGCCATGTGCTTTCCGGACGTCTACGAGATTGGCATGTCACATCTTGGCATCCAGATCCTTTACGACATGTTCAACCGCTGGGAGGATGTGTGGTGCGAGCGGGTCTATTCCCCTTGGACGGATCTGGACCGGATCATGCGTGAGGAAAATATCCCTCTGTTTGCCCTGGAATCCCAGGACGCGGTGAAAGGCTTTGACTTCCTAGGGATTACGCTCCAGTATGAAATGTGTTATACCAATGTTTTGCAGGTGCTTGATCTTGCTGGAATTCCCCTGAGAGCTGCAAAGCGTACGGAGGAAGATCCTATCGTTATCGGCGGAGGCCCGTGTGCCTACAACCCGGAACCGCTTGCGGAGTTTTTTGACATGTTCTATATTGGGGAGGGCGAGACGGCCTACCGGGAACTCCTTGACCTGTATAAAGAGAATAAAAATAATGGCGGTACTAAACAGGACTTCTTTGAGAAAGCGGCGGAAATAGAGGGGATTTACATTCCGGCGTTCTATGACGTGTCTTATAACGACGACGGAACACTTTCCTCTTTCACCCCCAATAATCCCCATGCGCCGAAGGCGATAAAAAAGCAGATGGTCTCTGACCTTACAGAGACTTACTATCCGCAGAAACCGGTAGTTCCATTTATAAAGGTGACACAGGACCGGGTGGTGCTTGAGGTTCAGCGCGGGTGCATCCGCGGATGCAGGTTCTGCCAGGCGGGGATGCTTTACCGCCCCACCAGAGAGCGGGATGTGGAGAAATTAAAGGAATATGCATGCCAGATGCTGAAAAATACAGGGCATGAGGAGATATCCCTAAGCTCTTTAAGCTCCAGCGACTACAGCCAGCTGAAGGAGCTGGTGAATTTCCTGCTGGAAGAGTTTAAGGGGAAAGGCATCAATATCTCTCTCCCTTCTCTTCGGATTGACGCATTTTCGCTGGACGTGATGGAGCGGGTGCAGGATGTAAGAAAGAGCAGCCTGACTTTCGCGCCGGAGGCGGGGTCTCAGCGCATGCGGAATGTGATCAACAAAGGGCTTACGGAAGAAGAGATCCTAGAAGGTGCCGGACAGGCTTTTGAGGGAGGCTGGAATAAGGTGAAGCTTTATTTCATGCTGGGCCTTCCCACGGAGACGGAGGAAGATATGCGGGCGATTCCGGAACTGGCGGATAAGGTGGCCAGAAGGTATTACGAAATCCCGAAAGAGAAACGCAACGGGAAATGCCAGATAACCACAAGCACTTCCTTTTTCATACCGAAACCATTCACCCCGTTCCAGTGGGCCAGGATGTACGGCAATGACGAGTATATCTCCCGGGCGGCTATCGTGAAACATGCATTTAACGACCAGCTGAACCGGAAGAGCTTAAAGTACAACTGGCATGATGCAGAGATAACGGTTTTGGAGGGAGTCTTCGCCAGAGGAGACCGGAAAGCCGGGAAAGTTCTTCTGGAGGCGTACCGCCTGGGGTGTATTTACGATGCCTGGACAGAGTGCTTTGACTATGGGAAATGGCTCAGGGCCTTTGAAAATACAGGCGCTGACATGGCTTTCTACAATGAGAGGGAGCGGAAAGAAGACGAGCTTTTCCCATGGGATTTTATCGATATCGGCGTGACGAAAGACTTCTTAAGGCGGGAGTGGGAGCGCGCCATGAAAGGAGAAGTGACGCCGAACTGCCGGGAGCAGTGTTCCGGGTGCGGTGCGGCGAAACTTGGGGGAGGTGTCTGCTATGAAGGCAAGAATTAAATTCCGAAAATACGGATGTCTGCGGTTTATCGGCCATCTGGATGTGATGCGCTGTTTCCAGAAGGTGATGCGGCGGGCGCAGATTCCCATCGCTTTTACGGGCGGGTACAGCCCGCACATGATCATGTCCTTCGCCCAGCCGCTGGGAGTGGGAGTCACCAGCGACGGGGAGTATCTTGACATTGAGCTGACAGAGCCTATCGCGTCAGAACGCGCCGTCAGGCAGATGAATGAGGTAATGGCGGAGGGGATAGAAGTTGTGAGCTTTGTGGAGATACCGGAGGAGAAAAAATACAGCGGCATGACCATTACGGCTGCTGCCGAGTATGAGGTTACTCTGCTTGAGTCCGGGAAATCTGCGGAAAAGAAAAAGAGCATTCCTGCGGAGTGGGGAAAATTGGCAGAAGAGTTTCTTGCCCGGGATGAGATCATGGTGATGAAAAAGACAAAGCGCAGCGAAAAAGAAGTGGATATCAAGGCCATGATCTATGAGATGGAAGTTACGCAAGGGGCGGTACGGCTGTTTCTGGCCGCAGGCAGCGAGAACAATTTAAAACCGGACCTTGTCATGGAGGAATTCTTCCAGTTCGCAGGCAAGGAGCCGGAAAATGTACCTTTCCATGTCCACCGGACAGACATGTATGCGAAGAGCGAAAAGGCGGCGGATGCCGGGTGCGCCCATGTGAAAGGCATCGGGCTTGTGACGCTTGAAAGCCTTGGAAGAGAGATAAAGTGAGGGAGCGCCATGGGTAAGAAAGAGATTAAGACAAATGCCATGCGGATGCTGGACAGGCAGAAAATTGCCTACGAGTATGAGACTTACGAGTGCGATGAGTTTGCGGACGGCATCCAGGCGGCGGACATGCTGGGCTATGAGCGCCGCCTGGTGTACAAGACTCTGGTGACGGCAGGGAAAAGCGGCGAATGTTATGTGTTCGTGATCCCTGTAGAAAAAGAGATAGATTTTAAGAAAGCTGCCCGGGCGGTGGGGGAGAAGTCGCTGTCCATGCTGCCTTTAAAGGATCTTACGAAAGTGACAGGCTATGTGAGGGGAGGCTGCACGGCCATTGGGATGAAAAAGCAGTATCCAACGGTTATTGACAGCTCGGCGCAGGACCTTCCTTTTCTGTATGTCAGCGGCGGGAAGATTGGGATGCAGCTTAAGCTGTCGCCGCAAGACCTGAGACGGGCGGCGAATGCGGAAGTCGCGGATGTGACGGTGTAGGCGCCGGCATGCACAGGAATTGGGATGAGGCTATACGGGGCAGGAGGAGAATGGAAAAATGGAGGAAAAATCAAAAGACAGGATTTATGATGAGATTTTTAATGCGGTGGAGCAAGCCGAGGCAGTGATCTTTGACCTTGGAAATGTGCTGGTTGCGTTTGAATGGGAGAACTATGTGCTCTCCCTCGGTTTTGACAGGGAAACCTGCGAGCATGTGGAAAATGCCATGTTCCGGAACGAGGACTGGGACGCGGGGGACTCAGGGCTCGTAACGACGGAAGAATGGCTTGGCTTGTTTATAGAAAACGACCCGGCGTATGAAAAAGAAATCCGCCACACTTTTGAGGACTTTGGAAAGACCATCATTCCTTTCGGGTTCACAAAGCCGTGGGTTAAGAGGCTGAAAGAGCAGGGGAAGAAACTTTATTTCCTGTCAAATTATTCCCAGGAGATGTACCGCCAGTCAAAGGCGCAGCTTGATTTCCTGGAGGATTTTGACGGGGGCGTCTTTTCATGGAAAGAAAAATGCATGAAACCAGAAGATAAGATATATAAAATCCTGCTCACGAACTACGGGCTTTCTGCCGGAAAGTGCGTTTTCTTTGACGACCGGGAGGAAAATGTGGAGGGTGCACGAAAGGCCGGCATAACTGCGTTTTTATTTCATGTAGAAATTCCGTTGCAGTTCCTTGAAAAAAGTTGTAATATATAAAAGATTGGGCTTTAGAAAGAAAAAAGAAGGAAAGAAGAAGGAATTAAGTGAAAACGGAGGATTACTTGTAAGATGAAGAAGGTTGTTAAGTTTGGAGGAAGTTCCCTCGCCAGCGCGGAGCAGTTCCGGAAAGCCGGCTCTATCATCCGCAATGACAGCGCCAGGCGGTATGTGGTGCCGTCCGCGCCCGGAAAAAGGAATCCCGACGACATAAAGGTGACGGATTTATTGTATCAGTGCTATAAGCAGGCGATACTGCACGACGACAGCGAGCACGACTTTGAAGAGCTCCTTGAAAAAATCAAGGAGAGGTATCAGGAAATTATAGACGGGCTGAAACTGGATCTTTCGCTGGAGGGAGAGTTCCGGACAATCCGGGAGAATTTCACAAAAAAAGCGGGCAGGGACTATGCGGCATCCCGGGGAGAATACTTAAACGGGATTATTATGGCAGCCTATCTGGGGTACGAGTTTATCGACGCGGCGGAAGTGATCCGCTTTGGCGAAAATAAAGAATTTGATGCGGAAAAGACCAATGAGATCTTGGCGGAGCGCCTTAAGCATACGGAGAAGGCAGTGATCCCAGGATTTTACGGTGCGGCGGAGGGAGGAAAGATCGTCACGTTTTCGAGAGGAGGCTCTGACATCACAGGCTCCCTGGTGGCGAGGGCCGTCCAGGCTGATACCTATGAAAACTGGACGGATGTGTCAGGTTTCCTTATCGCAGACCCAAGGATCATACCGAACGCAAGGTCTATCGAGGTCATCACCTACCGGGAGCTGAGGGAGCTGTCCTACATGGGGGCGACCGTGCTGCATGAGGATGCCATCTTCCCGGTGAAAAAGGCAGGGATTCCCATCAACATCCGCAACACGAACCAGCCGGAGGACAAGGGCACCCTTATCGTGGAGGCTACCTGCCAGAAACCGAGATTCATCATCACGGGAGTGACGGGAAAGAAGGATTTTGCGTCGGTGACTGTGGAGAAGGCTATGATGAATTCGGAAGTCGGATTCTGCAAAAGTGTGCTGGAAGTATTTGAAAAGAACAATGTTTCCATCGAGCATATGCCTTCCGGAATTGACACTATGACCATTATCGTCCATCAGGACGAATTCCAGGAGAAGGAGCAGAAGGTGCTGGCAGGCATCCACCGGGCGGTAGAGCCGGATCTTTTGGAGCTGGAATCTGACATTGCCCTGATCGCCGTGGTAGGGCGGGGCATGAAAGCTACAAGGGGCACGTCGGGGCGCATCTTTTCCGCCCTGTCACATGCAAATGTCAATGTGAAGATGATAGACCAGGGCTCCAGCGAGCTAAATATCATCATCGGAGTCCGCAACCACGATTTCGAAGAAGCAATTAAGGCTATTTACGATATATTTGTTACAACTCAGTTATAGGGGGATATACCGCGATGAATATCTTATTTTTTCTGAAACCGAAAAGCGAAGTAGCATACATATATGATTACCATACCGTGCGGCAGGCGCTGGAAATCATGGAATACCACAAGTATTCCTGCATCCCGATCCTTGACAGGGAGGGGAGGTACAAAGGCTCTATCACGGAAGGGGACCTGCTGTGGGGGCTGAAGACGAAGAACCTTGTCAGCATAAAGGAGACGGAAGGGATCAACGTAATGAAGATCCACCGCCGCAACGATTACCAGTACGTCACCAGCAATGCAAAGATGGAGGACCTGATCGGACGAGCCATGGAGCAGAACTTCGTGCCGGTGGTAGACGACCAGAAATGCTTTATCGGGATTGTTACCAGAAGGGATATCATCGGATATTGTTACGATAAGATGAAGGGAGAGTCTTAGAGATGATTATCGATTTCCACACCCATATGTTTCCGGATGCGATTGCCGCCCGAACAGTCGAAAAACTTGCGAAACTGGTAGAAAATCCGCCGGAGACGGACGGCACCCACGACGGGCTTTTCCGCTCCGCGCAGGAGGCGGGGATCGACTGCTCTGTCGTGCTGCCGATTGCCACGAAAGCTTCACAGTTCTATACTATCAACGAATACGCGGCACATTTCCAGAAAGGGAAGATCATATCCTTTGGAAGCATCCATCCCGCGTCTGAGAATTATAAAGAAGAGCTGAGGGAAATAAATGCCATGGGCATCAAAGGCATTAAGCTCCACCCGGACTACCAAGGCGTGTATTTTAACGATATCCGCTATAAGCGGATCGTGTCCTATGCCTCGGAGCTTGGGCTTATCATCAGCGTGCACGCAGGGCAGGACCCGCTGTGCCCGGAGGATATCCACTGCACGCCTCAGATGTCGGCGGAGCTTATCGAAGATGTGGCTCCGGAAAAGCTGGTGCTGGCGCACCTTGGAGGAAACCGGCAGTGGGATGAGGTGGAGAGGTACCTGGTGGGAAAAGACGTGTACCTTGACACGGCGGTGATTTTCGATTATATTGAGCAGGAGCAGTTTTTGCGGATTCTTAGGAATCACGGGAGCGATAAGGTGCTCTTTGCCACGGACAGCCCGTGGGCCGGGCAGAAGAGATTTGTGGATATAATGAAAGAGATGCCGGTGACGGAGGAAGAGCGGGAGGACGTGCTTGGGGGGAATGCGGAGAGGCTGCTTGGGCTGTAAAGCCGTCTTGAGCCGGCATGCCCCGAGCTTTCGTCATGTAAATTATGGAAGAAAAAGGGAATATAAGGAGATAAAGATAGACTTTTTTTAATAATAGCGATATAATAGGTTAAGCATGACAATAATAACTACATAAGAAAAAAGAAAGGTTTATTTTCATATGATAGGAAGCGGAAAGAGAAGAGCGATTTTAATAGGGGTAATGGATGCACTGATTGTAATATTCAGTGCATTATTGGCGTTGGCGTTAAGGTTCAATTTTGAGACGATACCGGCACAATATCTGGAGCCTGCTATACGCTGCCTTCCGCTGGATGTGGTGATTGCTATCTTGGTTATGCGGTTTTTTAAGCTGTATAACAGGGTGTGGACATATGCGTCTATAGAAGAGAGTATGTCTATTATTAAAGCTACGGTTTGCATAGAAACCATATTTGTCCTGTACCATACGTTTCTTCAGATACCGATGCCGAGGAGTTTCTATGTATTTGATGCGGCATTGTTGTTTTTATTATTCTTAGGCCTCCGTTTTGGGAAACGGATTCAAAAGCAATTATTTCCGGGGAAATCAGACAATAAATCGAAAAAAAGGACGCTGCTGATTGGCGGCGGTTCTGCTGCGTCTATCCTGATACAGGAGACACAGCGTATCACCCATGGACCGAGAGTGATCATATGTATCATAGATGATAATGTGAATAAAAAAGGAAAATATCTGCGGAATGTTCCAATCGTCGGTACGAGGGAGGACATCCCGACTGTAGTGAAAAGATATAAGATAGACGAGATCATCATTGCAATTCCGTCAGCTACATCTAAGGTGGTAAAAGAAATTCTTGAAGTTTGTCATGAGACGAATGCAAAAGTTAAGATACTTCCGGCAATTGCTGCAGGATTTACCGAATCCTTGTCTGATATGGTACGCGAGGTGCGGTATGAGGATTTGCTCGGCAGAGACCCGGTGAAGGTCAATCAGGCTGGAATCGGCACTTTTCTGGGAGGTAAGACAGTGCTAGTTACCGGTGGAGGCGGCTCAATCGGTTCGGAGCTGTGCCGTCAGATTGTAAAGTATAATCCTGCCAGATTGATCATATTTGATATCTATGAGAACAATGCTTACGAGATTCAGATGGAATTGGAGCGTCATTACCCGGAGTTGCAGATCATTACGCTGATCGGCTCGGTCAGGGATTACGACAGGCTGGAAAAGATGTTCAAAGATTATAAGCCCCAGATCATCTATCATGCGGCGGCTCATAAGCATGTGCCGCTCATGGAGGATTCTCCGAATGAGGCGATCAAGAATAACTGCCTTGGAACATTTAATATGGCGAAACTGGCTGATCTTTACAAGGCAGAAAACTTCACGCTGATCTCTACGGATAAGGCGGTGCGCCCGACGAATGTAATGGGGGCTACAAAGCGTATCTGTGAGATGATCATCCAGAGTTATGCGAAGAAGTCAGAGTATACGAGGTATGCGGCGGTTCGGTTCGGGAATGTGCTGGGGAGCAATGGATCGGTGATCCCGCTGTTCCTGAAACAGATTGAAGAGGGCGGGCCGGTGACGGTGACCCACAAGGAGATCACCCGGTTTTTCATGACGATACCGGAGGCGGTATCTCTGGTGCTGCAGGCGAGCCTGTTTGCAAAGGGCGGGGAAATCTTTGTGCTGGATATGGGGAAACCGGTTAAGATCTATGAGCTGGCAGAGAATCTTATACGGATGAAAGGGTATAAGCCGAATCAGGATATCCTGATCGAGATAAGCGGACTCAGGCCGGGCGAGAAGTTGTATGAAGAGCTTTTGATGGATGAAGAAGGACTTACGAAGACTGCGAATGAGAAGATATTTGTGGGGCATCCCATCGCGATGGATGAGGAGCATTTCTTTGAACAGTTGGAGGAGCTGGTTCAGTTGAGCAAGACGAATGGGGATGAGATACAGAAAGCGATAGCGGAAGTATGCACCACATATAAAAGGAAAAATAATCAAGAGGAGTAATCATTATTATGAATATACCATTTAGCCCGCCGGATATCGGCGAAGAGGAGATTGAAGAGGTTGTTAAGGCTCTGAGGAGCGGTTGGATTACTACTGGGCCTAGGACGAAGGAGTTTGAGAAACAGATTGCTGAATTCTGCGGTGTAAAGAGGGCAGTATGCCTTAATTCGGCAACGGCATGTCTGGAGATGTCGCTGCGTCTGCTAGGTATCGGGGCAGGAGACGAGGTGATCACATCTGCTTACACATATTCGGCATCTGCCAGCGTTATCGCACATGTGGGGGCAAAGGTGGTATTAGTTGACGTTGCCCCTGACTCCTATGAGATGGACATGCAGCAGTTAGAAGACGCTGTTAATGAGAATACGAAAGCGATCATACCGGTAGATATTGCTGGTGTTATGTGTGATTATGACAGGATAAAGGAGATTGCTTTAAGAAAAAAGAGTATTTTTAAACCATCCAATAAATTGCAGGAAAGCATAGGAAGAATTGCGATTGTTGCAGACGGGGCGCATGCGTTGGGAGCTGTCCGGCATGGAGTGCGCTGCGGCCAGGCTGCGGATTTTACCAGTTTTTCTTTCCACGCAGTGAAAAACCTTACCACTGCAGAGGGCGGCGCGCTTGTATGGAATGAGATTGCAGGGATTGACAGTGAAAAGCTCTACAAGCAGTTAATGCTGTTCTCTCTGCACGGACAGTCGAAAGATGCTTTGGCGAAAACCCAGCTTGGTGCGTGGGAGTACGATATAGTTGCCCCGTATTACAAGTGTAATATGACGGATATCATGGCGGCTGTCGGGCTTGGACAGTTAAAGAGATATCCGGGATTGCTGGCGAGGAGAAAGGAAATTATCGGACAGTATGATAAGGGGCTTTCAGAGTTGCCGGTCACTGTTTTACAGCATTACGGAGAGGACTTTACTTCCAGCGGTCATCTGTATTTGATGCGTGTGACAGGGAAAAATCGTCAGGAATGTAATGATATTATCATAAGGATGGCGGAGAAGGGTGTGGCTGCGAATGTGCATTATAAGCCGTTGCCAATGCTTACTGCATATAAAAATATGGGCTATGATATCAAGGATTTCCCGAACGCGTATGCGATGTTCGAGAATGAGATCACGTTGCCTTTGCATACACGGCTGACCGATGAGGAAGTCGCATATGTGATTGACACTTTGAGAGATTCTATATAAAGGAAAGAGCTATGAGAGCATGGGAAAAGTTGCCGCCGAAGATGCGGAATCCGGAAGTGAGATATTATTACGATGTCTTATATAAGAAAAGACGCCAGCTGCGGATAAAAAGAATATTTGACCTTTGCCTGTCAGCAGCGATGATCGCAGGACTGTTGCCGGTGTTCCTTGTGATTGCCGTTATGATCAAGAGAGATTCCAAAGGCCCGGTGTTTTACCGGCAAGTACGGATTACGGCGTATGGAAGGAAATTCAAGATTTTTAAATTCCGCACGATGGTCGACCATGCGGACAGGGTGGGAACTCAGGTGACCGTTCAGGGAGATGCGAGGATTACGAAGGTGGGGAATTTGCTGCGTAAGGTTCGTCTGGATGAATTGCCTCAGTTATTTAATGTATTTCTGGGAGATATGACTTTTGTCGGAACAAGGCCGGAAGTTCCCAAGTATGTAAAGTGTTATGACCGGAAGATGCTGGCAACATTGCTTTTGCCGGCGGGGATAACGTCACGGACGAGTATTGAATATAAGGATGAGGACAGATTGCTGGCGGATGCGGAGGATGCAGATAAAGTGTATATAGAACAGGTCATGCCGGCTAAGATGGAATATAATCTGAAAGAGCTGGAAAAATATAGCATATTCAGGGATCTGGCAACTATGGCGCTTACGGTGATCGCGGTTTTAAAATAGATAAGAGGATAATTTATGAACATTGTATTGATCAATCATTATGCGGGTTCCCCGGAGATGGGGATGGAGTTCAGGCCGTACTATTTTGCAAGGGAATGGGTGAAAAAGGGGCACAGGGTAGATATATTTGCTGCCTCATATTCGCATCTGCGGCGGGTGAATCCGAAAGTAAAACACGATTTTCAGGAAGAAGTCATTGACGGCATCCATTATCATTGGATCAAGACGATCCAATATGAAGGTAATGGCGCCAAGCGTGCGATAACTATGGCTCAGTTTGTTGGGAAATTGTGGATAAATGCGAAGAAGATCACGAAGAAGTTTAAGCCGGATGCAGTGATTACCTCTTCTACGTATCCCCTTGATACGTTTGTAGGGCAGAAGATCAGAAGAGTGTCGAGAAAGAAAATAAGACTTATCCATGAAGTTCATGATATGTGGCCGTCAACTTTATATGAGATTGGTGGAATGTCAAGGAAACATCCCTTTGTCGTTGCTATGCAGATAGGTGAGGACAGCGCTTACAAACATTCCGATAAAGTAGTTTCATTGTTGCCGTATGCTGAGAAATATATGAGACGGCATGGATTAAAAAAAGGGAAGTTTGTGTGCATTCCTAATGGGATTGTTGAAGAAGAATGGGATAATCCTCAAAAACTATCAGCCCAACATGCAGATATATTACAGCAATTGAAAGATAATGGGGATTTTATCGTAGGGTATTTTGGGGGGCATGCGTTATCTAATGCTTTGGATGTAATGATAGATACTGCTAAAGCATGCACTGATAAGAATATAAAGTTTGTGCTTGTTGGAGATGGGGCTGAGAAAGCTAGACTGATGGGCCGAGTAAGGGCAGAAAAGATTGAAAATACAATCTTTTTGCCGCCAGTAGTGAAACTGGAAATTCCAAAGTTGTGTGAATACTTCGATTGTGTTTTTTATTGCGGCACACCATCTCCGTTATATCGCTTTGGAGTATGTTTAAATAAAATGTTTGATTCCATGAGAGCAGGGAAACCCAGTATTTGTGCTTTGCCCTTGAAACGTTCGTATATTAATGATTATAACTGCGGTGTTTGTGTTGATCCAGGCAGTGTAGAAAATATTATACAGGCGATTCAAAAGATTAAAAATATGGATATTGCGGAACAAAGAGCAATGGGGAAACGCGGAAAAAAAGCTGTACTGGATTATTTTAATTATAAATCATTGAGTGAAAGATTTTTAAGAGTATTAGAAAGTGTAGAAGAGTGATAGAGAAGGAGCTGATATTATGAGTATGAAAGAAAAATTAATGCAAAAAATCCAATCGAAAGAAATCAGAGTAGGCGTTGTAGGATTGGGGTATGTAGGACTTCCGCTTGCTGTTGAAAAGGCTAAGGCAGGTTTTAAAACAACAGGTTTTGATGTTCAGGATGAAAAAGTAAAACTTGTTAATGAGGGTCATAATTATATTGGAGATGTGATTGATGATGATTTAAAAGTGCTTGTAGATAGCGGAATGTTATCTGCTACGACAGATTTCAGTTTTATAAGGGATGTGGATTTTATAGCAATCTGTGTTCCTACCCCTTTGGATAAGCATCAGCAGCCGGATATCAGTTATGTAAAGAATTCTACCATTGAGATATCAAAATATCTTACAAAGGATACGATGGTAGTTCTGGAGTCTACAACTTATCCGGGAACAACAGAGGAGCTGATCAAACCTCTTTTGGAAGAAGGTTCCGGATTAAAATGCGGGGAAGATTTCTATCTGGGATTCTCTCCGGAACGTGTAGACCCGGGCAACGCAGTGTTTAAGACTAAAAATACGCCGAAAGTAGTAGGTGCTATTGGAAAGGATGCTACAGAAGTAATCGCAGCTATGTACCGTGCTGTGCTTGACAGTGATATACATGAGGTATCGTCTCCGGCGATTGCAGAGATGGAAAAGATTCTCGAAAATACTTACCGGAATATTAATATTGGCCTGATTAATGAATTGGCGATTCTGTGCCATAAGATGAATATTAATTTGTGGGAAGTTGTGGATGCAGCTAAGACGAAACCATATGGTTTTCAGGCATTTTATCCGGGGCCGGGCCTTGGAGGACATTGTATTCCACTTGACCCGTATTATCTGTCATGGAAAGCAAGAGAGTATGGATTCCATACATCTATGATTGAGGCATCTATGATGATTAATGACAAGATGCCAGAATATTGCGTAGAGCGTGCCGGAAAAATTCTTAACCGTTTTAAAAAATCGTTGTATGGTTCTAAAGTACTTGTGCTAGGAGTGGCATATAAGCAGGATATTGATGATTATAGGGAGAGTCCGGCTCTTAGGGTGATAGAGGAACTGGAGGAGGAAGGAACTAATGTGGAATATTTTGATCCATACATTCCAGTGTATCGTGAAAACGGGGTTGTAAAAGAAGGAATTAAGGAAATTAATTCGAAAATAATTTCATCTTATGACTTGATTGTTATAACAGCAGCACATACGAATATTGATTATGATATGATACAAAAGAGTGCAAAAGCAATTTTTGATACAAAAAATGTAATGAAAAATATTATAAATAGAGATAATATAGATGTATTGTAATTGGAGGAAGTTTATGCAAAAAATTGATAAAGTGACTGTTATTGGTGCTAATGGAACCATGGGACAGAATATTGCGGCGATATTTGCTTCGTTTGGTAATGCAGAGGTATATCTTGTTAGCAGAACCAAGCAAAAATCAATTTTATCTAAAAATAAGGCATATCATTCTGTGCGAGCTGAAAGTATTGTTAATAAAATGATTCCTGTTGATTTTGATGAATTGGAGGAATGTGTTAATAAATCGGAATTAATATTTGAGGCGTGTAAAGAAGATTGGGATGTTAAAATAGATATTCATACAAAAATTTCTGATGTTTTGAGAAAAGCCGATAAAAATGATGCCAGAAAATATATTTGTTCTGGAACATCAGGACTTTCTATTACAAAACTTGCAGAGTTATATCCTGAAAAAAAACGTTCTAATATTGTAGGAATGCATTTTTTTAATCCACCGTATAATATGACACTTTGTGAATTAGTTCCCACCGAATATACAGACAGGAGTTCATTTGAATCTCTTAAAGAATATGCGACAACGATTCTTAGGCGAACGGTAGTTGAAGTGAAGGATTCTCCTGCATTTTTAGGAAACAGAATTGGATTTCAGTTTATTAATGAAGCGTTACAGTATGCAGAAAAATATAAGTTCAATGGAGGGATTGATTATATTGATGCTATTTTAGGCCCCTTTACTGGCCGGGCTATGTCACCATTAGTTACTGCAAATTTTGTAGGTTTAGATGTGCATAAAGCTATTGTGGATAATTTATATGAAAACACAAGTGATTGTGCACATGATACATTTGTCTTGCCAGAGTTTGTAAATGGGTTGGTTAAGAGTGGTAAACTGGGACGCAAAACGAAAGAAGGGTTATATAGAACAATTATTCATGATAGTGGATTTAAGATACGTCAAGTATATGATATCGAACATGGGGAATATAGGGAAACGATAAAATATATTTTCCCGTTTGTTGAAGAGATGATTGGAGATTTAAAAGTAGGAAATTATGGAAAAGCTTTTGATGTATTGACAAAAAATAGATCTATTGAAGCAGAAATATGTTGTGAGTTTCTTTTAAAGTATATCGTCTATTCATTGGTAGCTACAGAATTGGTCGGGTATGATATTCATGCAGCAGATGATGTAATGGCAACTGGGTTTAATTGGTGTCCGCCGCTTGCGTTATTAGAAGCCTTTGGTGGTGTTGAAAGTTTTCTGGGACTATGTAGAGAGCGGTTAAGGAAGAATATGATAGATCAGATTGATTGGAATCATTTATCCAGAAGAATTGAAAAATCTAATTATGACTATAGAAGGTTTTTGCGGGCAAAAAAATAATAAGAACTGGGAGGAAAGATGGATAAGGTATATGTTTTAGGCGGAGCTCAAACGGATTTTGAGAGAAATTGGACGAAAGAAGGCAAAAATGTGATAGCACTTCTTTCGGAAGTTATTCAGGATGCATTGGATGAGATACACGTTAGTTATGCAGATATTAGAAAGTTGAATTCAGAAAATAGAGTTGCCTGTTTCGTAGGAAATTTTATTGCGGAGAATTATATTAATCAAGGACATTTGGGTGCGTTGCTAACAGAAGTTAGTCCTGCATTTTACGGAGTGCCATCTGCACGATATGAGGCAGCATGTGCAAGTAGTTCGGTTGCGTTGGATGCTGCTATTACAAAGATAAAAACGGGTGATTATGACTTGGCAATGGTTGTCGGATGGGAATTAATGAAAACCGTGGATTCAAAAGTATGCGGAGATATTCTCGGACGGGCTGCGTATTACGAAAAAGAAGGGAAAGATGTTTCGTTTCCTTTTCCTAAACTATTTGGAAAACTTGCGGGTGAGACGATAAAGAAATATAGACTTGATGAAACAAGATATATGAACTCTTTAGCTAAAATATCTGAGATTAATTATGAAAATGCAAAAAGAAATCCCAAAGCTCAAACAAGAAAATGGTTTATGGATTATGAGCAGGCATGCCACAGGGATACAGAGACAAACAGTTTGATAGGTGAGAGATTATCTATATCTGATTGTTCGCAAGTGACAGATGGTGCCGCTGTTGTATTTTTGGCTAGTGAAAAGTTAGTAAAGGAAATAGGACTTGATGTGACGGATATACCGATTGTAAAAGGTTACGGGCACAGAACTGCACCAATGCTTTTTGATAGTAAGATAACAGAGAGTGCTGAAAATGAATATATTCTTCCATGGACAAGGCAGGCAGTTTTGGATGCTTATAGACGTTCTAATTTGTCTGTTGAAGATATTGATGTTTTTGAAACTCATGATTGTTTCACCTCATCAGAATATGTTGCGATTTCTTCTTTTGGTATTACTAAACCAGGACATGAATATGAGGCAATAGAAAATGGACGAATCGCTTTTTATGGAGATAAACCGATAAATCCCAGCGGAGGTTTAATTGGGTGCGGACATCCGGTTGGGGCCAGTGGTTGCCGTATGTTTTTAGATATCTTCAAACAGGTTAGTGGAAAGGCTGGGAATTATCAGGTTTTATTGGATGAAACCAGATTGCCTAGAAATGGAATGATGCTTAATATTGGCGGAACGGCTACAACTAATTATGTTTTTATCGTGGGACGTGATTAGAATAATATTATTTATCGTTTATTCTATGTAGTTTTTGGAGGTTTGGTTATGCAATTTTCCTTTGACAGTTATAAAAAATTAATTTATTTAATAAAAAAAAATGGTTATGAGTTAGCTAATTATGAAGACTATGAAGATTTTGAAAGACCATGTATTTTGAGACATGATGTAGATATGAATTTGCAAGTGGCTGAAAAATTTGCTGAATTAGAAATGCATGAAATGATTAAGAGCACATATTATGTCCTACTTACTTCAGATTTTTATAATGTATTTTCTGAAAGGAATTTGAAATCTATTTCTAATATACTAAGTATGGGACATGAAATAGGAATTCATTTTGACGAGCAAAGATACAAAAAACAATTGGAAGACTGTAAGGATGATGATGAAAGAATTAAAGAAATTGAATTTGCCGTAAAAAATGAAGCCAGCATTTTGAGCGAGGTGATAGGTTATAAAATAAAAACAGTATCGATGCATAGACCATCGAAAATTGTTTTGAATGCTGATATGAAGTTTCCTGAGCTTATTAATAGTTATGGCAAAAAATTTTGCAACGAAAAATTCAAATATGTATCAGATTCTAGAATGCATTGGCGAGAAAATGTTGAGGAAATTGTAAGTAAAAAGCAATTTCCAGCATTACATATTTTAACTCATCCCATCTGGTATTCAAATGATGATGAAGGTATGGTTAAGAGATTACATGAATTATTTAAGATAAATATATATCAGACATATAAATCGTTGGACAATAATTTTAAAAATTTGGATGAAGTTATTGTGGAGGAAGAAATATTATGCAAATTGCAACAATTTTAAATTTTCTAAAAAACAATAAATATAAAATGACCTTTTTTGGAAATGAACAAGTAGAAGTTCGGAATTATTGTTCGTTGAATAATTTACAGAATAACTCAATTACCTGGATTAAGTCTAAATCAAACATTATGCCACAAATTGAAGAAAGTTTAGTGAATTATGAAGGAATTTTATTTGTTGTTGGGGATGAAAAATTAGTTAACAAAAGGCAGAATTATATTGTTGTTGATAATCCTAAAGCTGTATTTTTTAAAATCCTTTCTCATTTTTTTAAAATAGATTATAAGACAGGCATATCAGAAGATTCTGTCGTTGAAACAGTACAGATTGGAAAAAATGTTTTTATAGGACATCATTGTTATATCCATCAGGAGGTAGAAATTGCAGAAGGTGTTAGGATTGAA
Organism: uncultured Dorea sp.; assembly: GCA_910578455.1. Lineage (GTDB taxonomy): Bacteria > Bacillota > Clostridia > Lachnospirales > Lachnospiraceae > MD308. Next base: position 17,464 of record CAJTQA010000017.1, on the reverse strand, counting down.
AACAATGTTTCTATTGACGCACCATGTAAAATTGGTAAAAATACTATTATCCATTCAGGAGTTGTAATTGGAACGGATGGTTTTGGATATTATCAAGAAGATGGTCTCAACAAAAAAGTACCTCATTTTGGGGGCGTTATCATAGGTGAAGATGTTGAGATTGGCGCAAATACATGTATCGACAGAGGAACAATGGATGATACGATAATAAGTAATAATGTAAAAATTGACAATTTATGTCATATAGGACATAATGTTTTTATAGCAGAAAACAGCATGCTCATTGCGGGTTCTGTGCTGGGAGGAAGTTGCTGTATAGAAAAAGATTCTTATATTGGTATGGGAGGAATCGTGCGAAATCAGATTATAATTGCGGAAAATACGATGGTAGGTATGGGAGCTGTTGTCACTAAAACAACAGAAAAAAATAAAGTCGTAGCAGGTGTGCCGGCTAAAGCTTTATATGATAATATATAATGTAAAAGAGTTGAGGTGTTATTGTAGATGTTCTTTTTGCATGAAACAAGTATAGTTGATGAAGATGTTCAAATAGGAACTGGAACTAAGATATGGCATTTTTCACATATACAGTCTGGAGTCAGAATCGGTGATAATTGTTCTTTCGGGCAAAATGTCAACGTAAGCAATAATGTAAAGATTGGCAACGGCTGCAAAGTACAGAACAATGTATCCCTTTATGAAGGCGTGGAGCTTGAGGATTATGTGTTCTGCGGTCCGTCCATGGTGTTTACAAATGATCTGACGCCAAGGGCAAAGTACCCGAAAGGTTCTGCCGGGTATAAAAAAACGGTTCTTCATACCGGGGCTACAGTAGGGGCCAATGCGACGGTCGTATGCGGGCATGACCTTGGCAGATGGTCAATGGTTGCGGCCGGTGCTGTCGTGACAAAAGATGTTCCGGACCATGCACTTGTTGCCGGAGTTCCAGCAAAGCAGATCGGCTGGGTCTGTGAGTGCGGCGAGAGGTTGAAAGATGGATTTGTATGTGAGGCATGCGGGCGCAAGTATCATTTAAACAATGAAAGATTAGAAGAGATTTAGTAAAGAGAGGGTTTTGTTATGAAATATGCATTGATCGGATGTGGAAGAATTTCTACAAACCATATGAAAGCAGCGGTAAACAATCATCTGGAGATTGTAGGTGTGTGTGATGTCCTTCCGGAAAAAATGGAAGAGATTTTGGAAAAGCATGAGTTGAAACAAGATGCGTCCATTCATCGCTATACGGACTATAAGGAACTTCTTGAAAAGGAGACACCTGACTTGGTCAGCATTGCTACGGAAAGCGGAAACCATGCGGAGATCGCATTATATTGTATTGACAAGGGAGTGCATGTCATTATTGAAAAGCCTATGGCGATGAGTATAGATGATGCAAATAAAATCATTGAATTGTCGGAAAAGAAGAATGTCAAAGTATCCGCATGCCATCAGAACCGTTTTAATGTAGCTGTCCAGGAATTGAGAAGGGCAATTGAGGGAGGAAGGTTTGGAAAGATTTCACACGGTTCTATCCATGTGCGCTGGAATCGGAATCATGGATATTATGATCAGGCATCATGGCGCGGGACATGGGCGCAGGACGGTGGCGCGCTTATGAACCAGTGTATTCATGGAATCGACCTTCTTCGCTGGATGATGGGCGATGAAGTAGAAGAGGTGTATGGTGCGACGAGACAGCAGTTCCATGATTATCTGGAGGCAGAAGATATAGGAATGGCGGTTGTTAAGTTTAAAAATGGCGCAATTGGTACAATCGAAGGTACTACAAATGTTTATCCGAAGAATCTGGAGGAGACGCTGTATATTTTTGGTGAAAACGGTACGGTCAAGATTGGCGGAACTTCTACGAATAATATTGATGTCTGGGATTTTGCGGATGAGACAGAGGAAGATGCTAAGAATAAAGGATTGGAAGAGGCTACAAGCAATGTGTACGGCAATGGGCATACAAGCTTATTTGCAGATGTGATGGATGCGATTAAAAATGACAGGAAACCATATGTAGATGCAGTGGCGGGCAGGAATGCATTAGAGATGATCCTGTCTATATATAAGAGCCAGAAGACGGGACAGCCTGTGAAATTGCCGTTAGATGTATTTTCTAGTGTTGATATGAGAGGTGAATTTTAGGTTATTATATATTTAGGGAGTAGATATGTATGAATGAAAAAAGGATAAGAGTATGTCATATTACTAGTGCACATTCTAGCAATGATGGGCGTATATTTCAAAAAGAATGCAGAACATTATCCGAAAATAAACGGTTTGAAGTCTTTTTAGTTGCCCAAGGGAAAAGTCGAAAAGAATATGGAGTTAAAGTTATAGGCGTTGGTGACAATACAAAAGGACGTTTACAACGTATAGTTAATATTTCTAACAAAGTTTATCGAAAGGCAAAATGTTTAAATGCAGATATTTATCATTTGCATGATCCTGAATTGTTACTGTATGCCAAAAAATTGAAAAAAAAAGGCAGCATTGTTATTTTTGACAGTCATGAAAATTATTCAGAGCAAATAGAAAAAAAAGATTATCTGCCTCTTTTTTTGAGAAAAATTGTATCTATCCTGTATAAATTATTTGAAAATTATGTAGTAAAGAGAATTGATGCAGTTATTTTCACCACTACAGTTAATGGAGAAAATCCATTTAGTAAAAGGTGTAAAAAGACTACAATAGTTGGAAATTACCCTATTTTAGATGATAGAAGAAGATATATAGAACATAAAGAAATTCAAGATAAAGAAATGATAAAAGTATGTTATACAGGTAGTTTGAGTAAAGAGCGCGGAATTACTAAATTAGTTAAGGCATGTTATTTAGCGGGTGCAAAACTTATTTTAGCTGGGAATTTTTCATCTCAAGAATATATGCAGGAAATAATGGGGATGAAAGAGTCTAATTGTGTAGAATATAGAGGTTTTTGTAACTATACAGATATAACAGGAATATATCAAGAATCAGATATTGGTGCAGCCACTTTATTAAAAGTTGGACAATATGCTACTGTGGAAAACTTGGCAACCAAGGTGTATGAATACATGCAGGTTGGGTTGCCGATAATTATGTCTGATTCTAAATATAATATACAACTTATGAAAAAAGAAAATTTTGCATATTTAGTTGATCCTAACAACGAAATTGCTATTTCTGAGTTGATAAAGCATATTTCAGAAAATTATTCAGAAACATATAAAAAAACTAAGTTAGCGCATGAATTAGTGCTAAAAAAATATAATTGGAACTCGGAAGGGAAGAAATTAATACAATTATACTTTCATTTGCTAAAGAAGTATGATAGAAGGAACTCTTAAATGAAAAATATTAAAAACTTAAAAATCATTATTTTACAAATAACTATTTTTTCATATACGTATTTGACTTTTTGTCCCATATGGTTTGTTGATAGAAAATATAAACTTATAATTAATCATATTCCTTTTTTGATGTTATTAATTCTGGATATATTTCTTATTTTTAAACTTCGTAAAGAAGTTTTAGAATTGTTTTTTCATTATTGGAATTCAAATAAAATATTATTAATTGCAATTATTTTCTACATCGTTTATGATATTGTGACTTTGATATGGGCCAATAATCTTCAGTATTCGTTTATGAAATATTTATATTTTATACGTACTCTTTTTCTCATTGTCAGTCTGTTTTTGTGTGTATATGATAAAGAAAGTAATGAAATGCAAAAAAATACGGAGCGAATTATTAAATGTATAAGTGCGGTGATTGTATTAGCAACAATAACAGCTATTATCAGATGGCATTTAGGATTTGTACCGTATTACTATAGGATAAGTTTAACAGATGATTATAATACTTTTGCTAAATATATGCTTTTTTGTTTAGTATTTGCGGTTTATTATTTTTATCAAATGTATCACTCTTATTCAACAAGAAAAAAAAGAGTGTATGCTATAATCTTTATGTTAGCTTGTAATTTAACATATTTATCTGGTTCACGGAGAGCTGTTGTTTTAGTACCTGTAATGATATTTATTTTTATAATTTTTTTGACATTTAAGTATATATCATTTTATTTAAAGAATAAAGCAAAGTTGAATAATCAATATTACAAAAGGAGTATTTTTATTCATTGTTTTTCTGTATTAGTCTTGATTTTGAGTTTAAATATATGTGTACCAGCATTTGAAAGCTATACTTATTTTTATCGGACAATGCCATTGAAAATACAAAGAGAATATGTGAAATTGAAACATATTTTATTTCCGAATGGGAAGTTAGGTGAAGAAAGTTATATAGACATTGACAATGAAACCAAACTTTCCCTCCGCTATGATTCTGTGAATACTACAGAAGGATTAGCTTCTAGAAAAGATATATGGGCAGTTGCAATTGATTCTATTAAAAAATTTGACAGAAAAGAAATTTTGTGTGGAGGCGGAAATGGATATGCGTGGGAAATATACGACAATGCTCAAGATCAAAATGTACAAAAATTACTTGAGCTTTATCACCTAGATAAACCTCAGCTGCACTGGATGCATCCGCATAATCTTTTTTTTACTGAATTCTTAGAGGGTGGATTAATTAAAATTATAAGTCTTTTGTTTTTAGCGCTTACTATGATAGTATATTTGATAAAATATATATTCAAGGATAAAGTATATGGAACACTATTCTTGAGTTTATATATTCTTTTTGCGGGTAATTTTGTATTAGGATCGACATATGGGTTACCAGGTGATGATTTATTCTGGTTGATGTTAGGTATGTTTATTGTTTTAAATAGTATTCTTATTTCAAAAAATAATTATTATGACATGTTAAAAATTCAAACAGAAGGAAATATAAATGAGCAAAACAAGGTGGAAAATAATCTTTGATATGTGTTTAAACATAAGTGCATCAGGTGCACCTATCGCCGTTCTACAGTTAATAATTTACCCGTATTTGGCTAGTCACATTTCCTCAGAGGAATATGGTCTGATGATAACGCTATATTCGTTGTGGATTGTAATATCAAACTCTCTGGGAAATGTATTAAATAACATAAGATTATTACGGAATACTGAGTATGAAAAAGAAGGATTAAAAGGTGATTTTCCCTTTCTTTTAAGGGATTTTATGATAATTAATTTTATTGTAATATTCATTGGAACTGTATTCTATATTAAAAAATTCAATATTATATATATTGTTTTCAGTCTAATAATTTCAATGTTGATATTATTGAAAGCTTATTGTGAAGTGGGTTTTAGAATAAAGCTAGATTATATTTCGATTTTGATTAATGGAATATTGCAATGTTTTGGTTTTGTTTTTGGTTTAATATTTTTTTATTTTACTCGTGTTTGGCAGTTCATTTTTTTGTTTGGATTTTTGCTTAATACAATCTTTACAATATTAAAAACTGGAATGCTAAAGGAATCTTTTGTAAGAACTCGTATATACAAAAATGTTAGCAAAGATGCAGGAATATATACATTAGCTACATTTAGTGGAAATTTGATGACTTATGCTGACAAAATGGTATTGTATCCTCTTATGGGGGGACATATTGTATCTATCTACTACACAGCGACAATACTTGGGAAAATTATAAGTATGATTTCCGGTCCTGTGACAGGGGTGATTCTAAGTTACATTTCAAAATGGAGTAATGGCCAGAAAAAAATATTTTCAAAAATATTAATAGTAGGTGTGATACTTGCAGTTATAGGCTATGGAATTACGATGGTAATCAGTTATCCTGTTATTAATATTTTATTTCCTCAGTGGAAAGATGAGGTAATGATATATTTGCCCATTACTACGATAGCAATTGCAATTCAGACATTGAATTCGTTTTTAAATCCATTCATATTAAAGTTCTATGATATGAAGTGGCAAGTCATCATTGGTATGGCAAGTGTAGCAGTGTATTTTGTTATGGCGTTAATTTTGTGGAATTTTTATGGCATGATTGGTTTTTGCATTGGTACGGTTCTAGGACAGCTATCTAAAACTTTGATTATGGTTTTCCTGCATTTTGTGTGGAGTAGTAGGGAATTAAAATGTGTATTTTTTTGATAAGAAGAAAATGCAGTCGGAATAATTATTAAAAGGATATTTTGTTTTATGTATGATTTTTACAGGAAAAAAGCGATATTTAATAATAAAAATTTTCTTTATTTAATATTTGATATAGTTTTAATCAGTATTGGTATTGCGTTGTTAATCCATAGATCATTGTATGGGATTGATTTTACGGATCAAAGCTGGTATGTTGCAGAGCCTTATCTTGTTTCTAAAGGTGCTGTGCCATATGCAGATAATTGGAGTCAAGTCCCTGGATTTACCATTCCTTTGGCATTTTTAACAAAAATCTATACAATGTTTCAAGGAGATACGGAAGGGATTTTTTTGTTTTCAAGGATAGAATATATTATCTGGTTGGTGATAGTAATAATAAGTACGTTTTTGTTCTATAATAAGCATAAGGATAAAGATAAAATTCCATTTATTACATTGTTGCCATTTCTTTTTATTACACCAGGGCAATGTTTTGCAATAAATTATAATACTATAGGATTAATATATCTTTGGCCGGCATGTATTATTTTTTTTAATGATTTTACAACGTCACAAGTCAGACAAAAGTTTATAAGCGGGGTTGTGAGTGGAATAATAATTGCCAGAGCGGTTATAGGAACTCCATATATAATCTTGCCGTGTGTTATTTTATTTTTTTATCTTTGCTATAAAAAGGAGTGGAAAAAATTACAAGGATATATATTGGGGGGATTTATAACGGCTACTCTTGTAATAGGATGGATTTGCTTTAGAGTTGGTTGTTTCAAATTTATAAATGGATTACAATATTGGCTGAATGATTCTGCTTATTTCAAAATAGAAAGCGATCTCTTTACAAAAACAAATTTCATGGAAATTTTTTCCTATTTGAAGATATTTATTTTATGCTCGATTATCGCTTACATTTCAAAGCGACTATTGAAAACAGATAAGGTATATGAAAAATTTTTGTATATATTATTATTAGTATTTTTACTTTTGGGCACTTTACAATATTTATTCACAAATAATTTTAAGGTATTGACATATTGGGGATGGTTTGAACCTATAGTTCTACACTTATTTTTGCCAAAGTCCGCTCGAAGAAAACAGATAAGCTTATTTGCTTTTATTAATATTCTATATAGTTTGGTGTTCGTTTTTTCATCTTTCGGAAATGTATATGGTTTTGGTACAAGAGAATATTGGCTATATATCCCGTTGATTCTCTCGGTTGTAAGTGTTTTTTCTCGAAATATGGAATCCATTCAAGTCAAGGTTTCGTTTAGAGCGGCCGTGATTATTTTATCTTTATTGATGATTAAGTTATCATTTTGTTTTGTTTATCGTGATGAGGCAATAAATAATCTGGCAGCAAGAATAGAAAGTGGTGTATGGAAAGGTCTATATACAACAAGGGAGCGTGCTTTGGCTGTAACTGAATTGGAAGACTATGTTAAAGAAATAACAGAAAAGGATGATAATGTACTTTTTATGGACTGGTCATCTTTTGGGTATTTGATGAGTAATGGAAAGGCGTGTACATCTTCTGCATACGACGCTATGCAATATAGCTATGATGTAAATAACCCAGAAATTATGTATGATTATTTTAATTTGACTGAGTCTGTTCCAACCAAAATTATATATATTGATTTTGGCAGGGATGAGATTTTAAGCATAGAAGATGAGCATTGGGGATTTAATCAATTTGTTGATTATAATTATAAGTTGCAAAGTGAGACTGAGTTAAAAATGTTTCGGATTTTATTATATGAATTGAAAAATGAAGAAAAGGCAATGGAAATGTCAAAGAGATTTATGTTCTGAGAGGATGAAAGGGATGTATCTGAAACTAGAAAAAAAAGAGGAGATTTTAATAAAAATATTTTTATTTGTGTTTGTACTTATATTATTTATAAGATCCCTTTGGGGCCCCATGTGGTACGATGACAGTGAAACGGGATGGGTAGCAGAATTTGATTCGGTGGCATTGCCAATAATATCTTTGCAGTATCGAGGATCATTTTTTCCGAATGAGTCAGATATAGTTCAGGCAAGAGAAGATTTTCCCATTTTATATGATGGTGTTTATAATTATGATGATTTGAGGGCAAACAAATTAATTAAGGTCACATCTGATAAATGGATGCCATTTTATTTTCCTGTATATTCTTTTTTATGCCTACCGGTAAAAGTAGTGTTACAGATATTAAGCATAAATCAAGATAGATGTTTTCTACTAACAAATTCTATACTGATAGCAGTTGCATTATATATGGTTGCATGTCGATTAAAAACATCTGGTTTGCATAGAATGTTTGCATTAATTATGTTTATATTGTCACCTATATATTATTATAACAGTTTAATAAGTTATGAATCATGCATGTTTGCTCTTGTTACAATCGGTATGGTCATGTATGCAAACCAAAAGAGGAACATCAGTGCAGCAGTTATTTCTATTGCGGGAATGATGAATACAGGTATATTAGCTGTAGCAATCGTAATGATTATAGAATATCTAGTGAAAATAATTAAATCAGAAAGTAATTTTAAAGCACTTATTATCAATCATTGGAAAGTAACATTGCAGTATGCGCTTTGTTTCACTCCAGCGCTAGTGTATCCTATATTGCAGAAAATTTATCTAAAAGAGATGATTTTTACAAAATTTATGGATTATACATGGTGGCTAGAGCGTATAAAGACGTATCTTTTTGACTTTTCAATTGGGTTTCCATCATTTACAATGGGAATATGGGTCTTTCTGATAATTACAATTATTTCTGTTTTGAGATACAAGGGGGGGGGTATAAAAGCTTAGTTTGGTTACTATTTCTGATTGGTTCGATATCCTTAATATCTCTGCATTATCATATAAATAGCGGGATGATATTGTGTGCCAGATATGTTATGTGGACATATCCTATTATTCTAATATATTTAAGTACAATCGGAATTGACTTTTTTAAGACTACCAAGATTAGAACGTGCGTTTACAGCTTTGTTGTATTATCATCAGTAGTATTGATGTGGGTGAATCATGAAAATGCGTTATGTTTATCGAAACCAAACTTAACGACAAAATGGATAATGGATAATATCCCATCACTTTATAATCCCTATTATGCAACTTTTTATTGCAGAGTAGTGGATGTTCATCCAGAAGATAATTGTTATACATGCCAGAACCCAGGATTTTATCTTGATACATCTACCGGTGATATTAGAAAAATAATCTATTATGGAAATGAAAATGCAGAACAACTTGTCATTGATCAAATATCTGGAGGGAAGGAAAGTATCGAATATATAAAAAAATATATAAAAGCTCATGAGAACGATGAAAAGTATCATTATATTAATATTTCGCCGTGGAGCAAATATAAAATAAAACTTAAAGGCACGTAATAAGTATGGCATAGGGTGACAAAGATAATCAATTAGTTTAGTATGGAGAAAGCTTATGAAAGTTGTATTACTGGCTGGTGGGTTTGGCACCAGGATTTCAAGGGAAACTGAATTAATTCCCAAACCTATGATAGAAATCGGAGGTATGCCTATTCTCTGGCATATTATGAAAGAATATTCATTCTATGGTTTTAATGAGTTTATTGTTTGTGCTGGGTATAAGCAGCATGTAATAAAAGAATGGTTCGCAGATTATTTTCTCCACACATCAGATATCACGTTTGATTTTACACAGGGTAATAAAGTCATTGTGCATAATAAATATTCTGAGCCGTGGAAAGTTACGGTGGTGGATACGGGATATGATACGATGACAGGCGGACGGTTAAGCCGTATTCAACCATATATTGAAGAAGATATGTTTATGATGACTTATGGTGACGGGGTCTGTGATGTGGATATAGGGAAATTATTGAAGTTCCATAAAAAACATGGTAAAATTGCGACATTAACTGCAGTTATGCGGGAAGAGCAGAAAGGGATTCTGGATATTGGCGGCGATAATGCTGTTCGTTCTTTCAGAGAAAAAAATGTTCGTGACAGTAAACCGATAAATGCTGGATATATGGTGTTAAATAACAAAATATTTGATTATTTAAAAGGCGGCGACAGTGTTATTTTTGAAAAAGAACCACTTCAGCAGCTGGCGGCGGAAGGCCAGTTGATGTCTTACATGCATCAGGGATTTTGGCAATGCATGGATACTGAGCGTGAGAAGAAAATTCTTGAAACATTGTGGGAATCTGGAAATGCTGCATGGAAAAAATGGTAAATAAATTGAAAATGAGAGAGGAGAAAAGAGATGAGTAAATTTAATTTTGTAATGATATCAGCGGGGTTTGAACATGGGGGCAATGTAACGCACAGGCATTTGGACGGGCATCCAAATCTTTTGGTATATCCATTTGAATCACAGCTTGGGAATCGTGACTACAAAGATTTCTTGGCATCTGTTGAGCGTGTACAATACCGTTATCCGCAATTCCCAGAAGGTATGACACCGGCAGAATTATATGAAGAGATTATGGATGAAGAGATGAAGACTTTCCTGCGGAAAAGAAATGGATCTAAATTCCGGGATGCGGACCTCCAGTTAGATGAGACAAAAAGAAAAGAGGCATTTATTAAAAGGTTAGGCGAACAGGATTATTATCGTCGCAGGGATGTGATAGAGGCATTTTTCAGGTCTACATTTGATGCATGGGAGAATTACTATACAGCGACTGATGATTCAATGACATATGTAGGATATTCACCGGCTATCGGGATAGACGCAGAACGTATTATTAAAGATTTTCCTGATGTTAAGATTATGCATATTGTCAGAAATCCATTTTCAGCATACAGAGATACGAAGAGACGTCCTTTCCCTCAGCCATTAAGCAAATATCTTATAACGTGGAATATTTATCACTCAACAGTAGAAATGTTTGCCAAGATGTACCCGGAGAATGTAAGGATATTCCGCTATGAAGATGAGGTGGCGGATAAAGAGACTTTTATGAGGCAAGTTGCAGAATTTATAGGTGTAGATTTTCATGAGGCGATGCTTTATCCAAGCTGGAACGGGCAGGAGATAAAAGACAATATCGCACCGTGGGGTACAGTGCTAAAGAGTACGGAAGAGTATAATGCATCTATGATAGACGAGCTTTCAGATGCGGAAAAACATCAGATTGCCTGTGGAACAATAGCTCTGGCAAAACATTTTGGGTATGATAAGGTACCATATCTTTCAAAATATTATGCTTAATAAATTAAGATTTTTCAGGGATAATCCTGTTTTGCCGGATCTTGACAGGCAAAGGCAGACAGCAAAATATCATTTTACCAAATATTTTGGGAAAGAAGATATTTTCTTAGAGGATATCAGTGGAGGTACGTTAGGAATTACATTTTTATGTGATGGGTTGAAACAATCGCAAATATTTGTAAAAACACATCTTTCAGATATTGCGTATAGAAATGCTTTATATAAAGAATATCAGATGTTAAAATCCATTTATCATGAGAAGATATTTTTGGAATGTCTGCATGTTTCGGTTGGAAATAATACGGAATTGCTGTTTCTGCTGATGGATTCTTTAAAACCAGGATGTGGAATGTCAAAAGCAGATATCATAGAGCTCATTGGACAATATAGCAGAAATGATATATTAAAATTTGACGGGAAAGGAATGTATGATATTTCAGAGTTGTTGTTTGAGGCGAAAAAGTCACTGTATGCTTTAGATAAAATGGGGTTTTATTCTGCCAGTATTATAAAAATAGCAGAGTCGCTGTTAATCTGTCTTGAATCATATTTGGCTGTTTCACCAAGAATTGTATGCCATGGAGACCTTGCAGATAAAAATATTATGATAAATTCTAAAGATGAGAAAATTCTTCTGGATTGGGAGGACGCATTTTGGGGAATAGAAGGCTATGATTATCTTTACTGGCTGACGTTTTTCAATCACAGGAAATTTTACAATGAACCAGGAATTTTTGAAGTTGCTGGTCTGTCGCCTGAAATCGCAGCAGGAATTTTAACGCTAATCCTCTTAATTAAAAATGCAATATCATATTACAGTGGCGAATATGTGAATAATAAGCTCAGCATGGATGACAGGCTGAAAGAAATATATGAGTGTATGGGAATTGGGATATGAACAGTGAAGAATTAGCATGGAAAATAAGAAAACATTCGGTTGACATGGTACACGAAAGCCATGCCTCGCATATTGGCGCGGCTTTGTCTGCCGCGGATATCCTTGCGGTACTTTATACGGAGGTGCTGAATATCAATCCAGAGAGTCCTGATAGTGATGACCGTGACAGGTTTGTCATGAGTAAAGGACATGCTGGGGTGGCGGTTTACTCTGTTTTGGCGGAAATGGGCTTTTTTCCGGTAAAGTGGCTTTCTACTTATTATCAGAACGGATCAAATCTCTCGGGACATATCTCGCATAAGAATGTACCCGGAGTGGAAATTTCAACAGGAAGTCTTGGGCATGGCTGTGTGATGGCATGTGGAATGGCAATGGCGGCAAAATCAGCAGATAAGCTCCACCATGTGTACACGCTTGTTGGAGACGGGGAATGCAATGAAGGTTCTGTATGGGAGATGGCAATGATCGCAAGCAGATTTAAGCTTGATAATTTTACGGTAATTGTAGACCGCAATGGAATGCAGGCGATGGGATACTGCGAGGATATCATGCCAACAGCTCCGATGGCATCTAAATGGGAAAGTTTTGGGTGGTCTGTTACAGAAGTAGGGGACGGAAATAACCACGAACAGCTTAGACGTGCATTTGCAATATCATCCACGGGCAAACCAAAGTGCATTATTGCAAATACTGTCAAAGGCAAAGGGATTTCTTTTATGGAAAACAATCTGCTATGGCATTACAGAGATCCGCAAGGTGAGTTTTACGAAAAAGCGATAAAAGAGTTGGAGGCATGCCGGCCATGAGGAACACATTTATAAATAAGATAACGGAGATGGCTCAGAATAATAAAAAGATAATGGTGGTAACGGCTGATCTTGGTTACAGCGTGCTAGAAGGGTTCAGAGACTTATATCCATCACGTTATTTTAACGTTGGCATAAGCGAACAGGCGATGGCGTCTGTAGCGGGAGGATTAGCTCTGGAAGGAAATATTGTTATCACATATTCCATTGGAAATTTCTCAACTCTTCGCTGCATAGAGCAAATAAGGAATGATATCTGTTATCATAATGCCAATGTAAAGATTGTCTCGGTTGGAGGCGGATTCTCGTATGGGCAATTGGGGATGAGCCATCATGCCACAGAAGACATTGCCATGATGCGTACAATCCCGGGAATGAAAGTTCTTGTACCCTCCGACCCGGAAGAGGCTGCGGCTGCGGCGGAATATGTTATAAATACAGACGGACCGTGTTATATAAGATTGGCCAAAAACAGAGAGCCAAAGTTGTATGACAAGACAGACTATAAGCTTGACAAAATGTACCGCCTGACATCCGGTAACGGAAAAGCCGCACTGATTTCATGCGGTCCAGTTTTAAAAAACGTCATATCAGCTGCCGAAATATTGGAATCCGAAAACATTATCGCTGACATATATAGTTCTCCATGCGTTAGTCCTCTGGATACGGCATCTTTAAAAGAAATTATTGATTCATATGATTTTGTTTTTACAGTAGAAGAGCATAATGTAACAGGTGGGCTCGGAGGTGCTGTGGCGGAGGTTATCAGCGGCTACCCGGACAGGAAAGCGGTCTTACACAGGCTGGGACTGCAAAATTGCTTTGCCAGTATTGTTGGTGACCATGATTATCTGTGTGAACAGTATGGCATAAGTGCCGGAAAGATTGCAGACGCAGTGCGGGGAATAATAAAATGAAAATAGTAATTACAGGAGGCAATAGTTTCATAGGAAAAGCACTGGCGAGAAAAGCCGCAAAAGACGGCAATCAGGTAGTTTTGGTGGTTCGTTCTGCTGCACGGACAGAGGAAATCTCCAATGTTTCATATGAGTTTTTGCCTATGGAACAATATAAAAAGCTGGGCAGCCTGATTGGAACATGCGACTGTATGATAAATCTGTCATGGGATGGCACAAGAGGCTCAACAAGAATGGACCGAAAACTTCAGCAGGGCAACTATAAAAATACTATGGACGGGATAATCTCTATGCTGGAGACAGGATGTAAGCGGATTGTAACGGCTGGTTCCCAGGCGGAGTATGGTCATCATGACGGTGTAATATCAGAAAAAACACCATGTTGTCCCAATACAGAATATGGAATTGCGAAACTTAATCTTTATGAATCTGTAAGAAATGCTTGTTCTGAATATAAGGCGGAACTTGTGGAGCCAAGGTTTTTCAGCTTATATGGTCCGGGAGATTATTCTGGTACTATGATAATGAGTACGCTGACAGCAATGCTTAAGAATATGCCCTGTCGGCTTTCTGCGGGAGTACAGATGTGGGACTACCTTTATCTTGCAGATGCTATTGATGGAGTATGGAAACTTTGCACTCAGCCATGTGAAAGCGGAGCTTATAATTTGGGAAGTGGAGATGTCAGGACCTTAAAATCATACGTCATGGAAATGGCTGAGATAACGAAAACAGAGAGTGAACTTCATTTTGGGGCTGTTCCATATCCTGAAACTGGAATGGTATCGATATGGCCGGATATTAGCAGGATGAAGAGTGAACTGGGATGGAAACCACAGGTTCCTTTTAAGACGGGGATTGAACAGATTCTTGAGGATCTGAGAAAAGAAAGTAGGAAGAAATGAAGACAATCAGTATAGTAATACCGACATATAATGAAGAAGGCAATGTAGAACCATTGTCAGAGGCATTGATAGATGAATTTGGAACTCATCTTCCAGAATACGATTACGAGATTATTTTTATAGATAATGATTCCACAGATAATACACGTTTTTTGCTGAGAAAGATTTGTGAAAAGAATTCCAAGATAAAAGCAATTTTTAATGCTAAAAATTTTGGACCATTCAATTCCCCTTATTATGGACTATTACAGGCTACAGGAGATTGCGCGATTCTTTTATGTGCGGATTTTCAGGATCCGATTGAGATGGTTCATCAATTTGTCCATGAGTGGGAAAGAGGGAATAAGATTGTAATTGGGCAGAAGACATCCAGTAAGGAAAGCAAGATTATGTATTTTTTCCGCAGTTGTTATTATAAGCTGATTAAGAGATATTCTTCTGTTGAACAGATAGAACATTTTACAGGATTTGGCCTCTATGATCATGATTTTTTGAAGATATTAGCGGAATTAAGAGACCCTACTCCATTTTTGAGGGGGCTTGTAGCAGAATTAGGTTATAATATTAAGATTATACCATACCAGCAGCAAAAGCGAAGAACAGGAAAGAGTCATTATCGTTTTTATTCTTTATATGATGCCGCAATGTTAAGCTTTACATCTTACACGAAGATAGGACTTCGATTAGCAACTTTTGTCGGAATTTTTTGTGCAGGTTTAAGTGTTATTGTGGCAATTGTTTACCTCATACTGAAATTACTATATTGGGATAGATTTACGGCAGGTATGGCTCCAGTTTTGATTGGAATGTTTCTTTTGGGAGCTATTCAGCTTATTTTTATTGGTCTGATGGGGGAATATATTCTTAGTATAAATATAAGGTTAATGAACCGCCCGCTTGTAATTGAGGAAGAAAGACTTAATTTTTCAGAAAAATCAATGGGGGGGGGCTCGATTAAGAGCTGCATAGAAAAAGAATTCAGACAATAAAGAGAGTGAGATTATTGGGAGGACAGAAAGTGAATTTATCATTTTATAAAAATAAATCTGTTTTAGTTACCGGACATAACGGATTTAAAGGAACATGGCTGTGCAAGATGCTGATAAATGCAAGTGCAAAGGTGACAGGCTATGCCCTGAATCCTCCAACGAATCCCAGCCTTTTTGAGTTATGCGGACTTGCCTCTCATATGTCTTCTATTAGTGGGGATGTCCGGGAGCTGGAAAAGCTAAAAAGCGTATTTGATGATGCAAAGCCGGAAATTGTCATTCATATGGCAGCGCAGCCGATTGTCAGGGATTCTTATAAAGACCCTGTATATACTTATGATGTAAATGTCATGGGAACGGTTAATGTCCTTGAGTGTGTCCGGATGTCTGATTCGGTCAAGTCTTTTGTCAATGTTACAACGGATAAGGTGTACCGGAACAAAGAATGGATGTGGGGTTACCGCGAAGACGAAGAGCTGAACGGATATGACCCATATTCCAATTCTAAATCCTGTTCTGAACTGGTAACGGATAGTTTTAAAAACTCCTTTTTTAAAGAACGTGATATCGCAATCACGACAGTTCGGGCAGGAAATGTGATTGGGGGAGGGGATTTTGCAAATGACAGGATTATCCCGGACTGTATCCGCGCCGCGCAGGATAACAGGGATATCATTGTGCGGAATCCATATTCAACCAGACCATACCAGCATGTCCTCGAGCCTTTGGCAGCATATCTTTTGATTGCTCAGGCGCAATATGAGAAAAGGGAGCTGGCGGGCAGCTATAACGTAGGGCCAGATGACGCAGATTGCTGGACGACAGGGGAACTGGTCACATTGTTTTGTAAAAAATGGAATAAGACTATGGGTGAAAATATTTCCTGGGAAAATAAATGCGACGGCGGACCTCACGAGGCAAACTTTTTAAAGCTTGATTGTTCAAAATTAAAAACTGTATTTGGTTGGAAACCTAGGTGGAATGTGGACATGGCTGTGGAAAAGATTATTGAATGGACAAAAGCTTATCTGGATGGGGAAGATATAAGCGCATGTATGGACTCTCAGATTGAAAGTTTTTTTGAATAAGAAAGAGTTTGTACTTATGTGGAAAATTATTGAAGAAATTGTGTGTTTCTGTCTTAGGTTAGTATGTAAGCTGTGCCGGAAAGAGTGCACAGAAGAAATACAGACAGTGTTTGTCCAGTTTGTAAAATTTGGAATTGTTGGAATCAGCAATACGCTTATTTCATATTGCGTATATGTTATCATGCTATTCTTTTTCCAGTCATTTGCGCTACTGGATAATTATGACTATCTGGCTGCACAGTTAATCGGGTTTGCCTTGAGTGTGCTGTGGTCATTTTACTGGAATAATAAAGTCGTATTTATGCAAGATTCCGGAAGTAAAAGGATTCTCTGGAAGACGCTGTTGAAGACATTTGCGGCATACTCATTTACAGGATTGTTTTTGAACAGTGTACTTCTGATATTGTGGGTGCAGGTGCTTGGTGTGTCGGAGTATGTGGCTCCGGTTTTTAACCTTTTGTTCAGTGTGCCTTTGAATTTTTTTATAAATAAGTTTTGGGCGTTTAGATAATGGATGACAGAGTTTACTTAGTGTCTGCTGATTAAGTTCAGCTAAGCCACGCAAAACTTAATACAGCATATT
>CAJTQA010000016.1 GCA_910578455.1 uncultured Dorea sp. | reverse complement strand
CTTATACAAGTGCATCCAAAAATACACTTTATTTTTCACTCTTTTCTCCTGAATTAAAAATGAACTGTAACTTTTCTTTCCTCTTATGTTATATCATTAAATCTATAGAAAGGTCAATGTTTTGATTGGACTATTTTTCCTATATGGGTTATACTAATACTGCAGAAGTGAATTATCTGCGACATCAGATCAGGAAAAGAATTGAGGCTGTTATGAAACATGAGCATATTATAAAGAGCGTGCTGCCGGGGAGCATCGCCGCAGAGCTGGAGCTGGAGCAGGGAGACTGCCTGCTGTCAGTCAACGGCAAAGACATTGAGGACGTGTTTGATTATCATTTTTATGTGAATGACGAGTATCTCACCCTTCTCATAAGAAAGCCGGATGGGGAAGAGTGGGAGCTGGAGATAGAAAAGGATTATGAAGAAGACCTTGGGATAGAGTTTGAGCAAGGGCTGATGGACGAGTACCGCTCCTGCCGAAACAAGTGCATGTTCTGCTTTATCGACCAGATGCCGGAGGGGATGAGGGAAACTCTGTATTTTAAAGATGATGATTCAAGGCTTTCTTTTTTGCAGGGAAATTATGTCACGCTGACGAATATGAGCGACCATGACATTGACCGGATTATCCAATATCATCTGGAGCCTATCAATATATCTTTCCATACGACGAATCCGGAGCTGCGGTGCAGGATGCTGCACAACAGGTTTGCGGGCGAGGCGCTTGGAAAAGCGGAAAAGCTCTATGAAGGAGGCATCCGGATGAACGGGCAGATTGTTCTTTGCAAGGGCGTGAATGACGGGGAAGAACTTGTAAGGAGCATCCGGGATATGTCGCGTTACATCCCGTATCTTGAGAGCGTGTCGGTAGTTCCGGTGGGTCTTACGAAGTACAGGGAGGGTCTTTATCCCCTGGAGCCTTTTACGAAGGAGGATGCGCGGGAGGTGCTGTCTGTCATACATGAATGGCAGGACAGGCTGTACAGAGAGCGCGGAACACATTTTATCCACGGCGGGGATGAATGGTACATCTTAGCGGAAGAGGAAATTCCCCAGAGGGATACTTATGACGGCTATCTGCAGTTGGAAAACGGCGTGGGGATGCTGCGCCTCCTTGTAGATGAGTTCGAGGAGGCATACCAGGAGGTTTCCGGGGATGATATGCCCCGGGAGGTTTCCATTGCTACCGGAAAGCTGGCGCATCCGTATATTGAAAGATTTGCAGAACGCCTTATGGAGAAATATACAGGTACGACGATTCATGTATACTGCATCCGGAACGACTTTTTCGGTGAGCTTATTACGGTGTCCGGCCTGATTACAGGGAGGGACCTGATAAGCCAGCTTAAAGGAAAACCTCTTGGCGGAAGGCTTCTTTTGCCGTGCAATATGTTTCGCAGCGGGGAAACGGTTTTTTTAGACGATATTACGCTGGCAGAACTGAATGAAGCTTTACAAGTGGACACAGATATTGTAAAATCAAGCGGACGAGATTTTATAGATGCAGTTGCAGGACAGGATTATCAGAACAGGAGATAAATTATGAGTAAACCAGTAGTAGCGATAGTAGGGAGGCCCAATGTAGGGAAATCTACCCTTTTTAATGCACTGGCAGGACAAAAGATATCTATTGTCAAGGACACGCCGGGGGTGACGAGGGATCGCATCTATGCGGATGTGTCGTGGCTTGACAGGGATTTTACAATGATTGACACAGGCGGGATTGAGCCGGAGAGCAAGGATATCATCCTGTCTCAGATGCGGGAGCAGGCTCAGATTGCCATCGATACGGCGGATGTGATCATCTTTATCACGGATGTGCGCCAGGGGCTTGTGGACGCGGACTCAAAGGTGGCGGATATGCTCAGGCGCTCCGCAAAGCCTGTCGTCCTGGTGGTGAATAAGGTTGACAGCTTTGAGAAATTCATGCCGGATGTCTATGAGTTTTACAATCTTGGCATCGGCGAGCCGGTTCCGGTGTCTGCGGCGTCGCGCCTGGGCCTGGGGGATATGCTTGATGAGGTGATATCCCATTTTCCGGAAAAATCCGGGGAGGAGGAAGAGGACGAGCGCCCCAGGATTGCCATTGTAGGAAAGCCCAATGTAGGGAAATCTTCGATTATTAACAAGCTTTTAGGGGAGCAGCGGGTAATCGTGTCTGATATTGCGGGCACAACGAGAGACGCTATTGACACGGAGATTGTCCACGGCGGAAGGGAATATGTGTTTATTGACACCGCAGGTCTGCGGAGGAAGAGCAGGATAAAGGAAGAGCTGGAGCGCTACAGCATCATCCGCACCGTCACGGCGGTAGAGCGTTCAGACGTAGTGCTGGTGGTAATCGATGCGGCGGAGGGCGTGACGGAGCAGGATGCAAAAATTGCCGGGATTGCCCATGAAAGGGGTAAGGGCGTCATCATAGTCGTCAATAAGTGGGATGCGATTGAAAAAGATGACAGAACCATGAAAAAATACGAGGATGAAGTCAGGAGAGTCCTGTCTTACATGCCGTATGCGGAGATTATGTATGTGTCGGCACAGACAGGGCAGCGGCTTGTGAAACTGTACGACATGATTGACATGGTTATTGAAAACCAGACTCTTCGGGTAGCTACAGGCGTGCTCAATGAGATTGTTATGGAAGCGGTAGCCATGCAGCAGCCGCCGTCGGATAAGGGAAAGAGGCTTAAGATATATTATGCCACGCAGGTATCCGTAAAACCGCCGACATTTGTCATTTTTGTAAATGACAGGGAGCTGATGCATTTCTCTTATATAAGATATCTTGAGAACAAGATACGGGAGGCTTTCGGATTTCGGGGAACTTCTCTCAAATTCTTTATTCGGGAGAGAAAGGAAAAGGAAAGGTAAGTATGGAACGTATAATCTGTGTATTGATTGGCTATGCTTTTGGCCTCTTCCAGACGGGATATATATACGGGAAGGCCCACAATATCGATATCCGCAGCCAGGGAAGCGGCAATGCGGGTACCACGAACGCATTGAGGACGCTTGGATGGAAGGCGGGAGTGGCAACGCTTCTCGGAGATGCTTTCAAGTGTGTGTTTGCAGTCCTTACTGTTCAGGCAATTTACCGGAACAGCTGCGGAGATATCCTGCCCCTCCTTTCCATGTATGCAGGCATGGGAGCAGTGCTGGGGCACAACTATCCGTTTTATCTGGGGTTTAAGGGGGGAAAAGGCATTGCGGCGACGGCAGGCCTTCTCTTGAGCACGACCCCATGGTGGATGGTACTGATCTGCCTGTTTGTGTTTGTGGGGCTTGTGGCGGCTACAAAATATGTGTCGGTAGGATCTTTGGTGGTCGTTATCGTCTATCTGATTGAGATTGTCTATCTGGGTCAGTCCGGCACGTTTGGGATGGAGGCAAATTATCTGTACGAGACGTATGCGATAGCGGCATTCCTTATGATATTGGCTTTTTATAAGCACAGGGCGAATATCGGACGGCTCTTAAACGGAACGGAAAATAAGCTGAGCATCGGAAAAGCAAATAAAAAATAATATAAATGTCGGGAGGTATTTAAAATGGCAAATGTAGGAATTATGGGTGCAGGAAGCTGGGGAACTGCGCTGGCGCTCCTTCTTCACAGCAACGGGCATCGGGTGACGGTATGGTCCATCAGCGAGGAAGAGGTAAAGATGCTTTCTGAGGAGAGGGAGCATAAGTCGAAGCTTCCGGGAGTGAAGATACCGGATGATATGATCTTCACCTGCGATATGGGGAAAGCGGTTAAAGACAAAGACTTCCTTGTGCTGGCAGTGCCGTCTCCGTTTACGAGAAATACGGCAAGGAGCATGAAAGAATATGTTGCTGAAGGGCAAATTATCGTAGACGTTGCAAAAGGAATCGAGGAGAGCACGCTCATGACTCTCTCCCAGCAGATTGAGCAGGAGATTCCGCAGGCCGACGTGGCAGTGCTCTCCGGGCCAAGCCATGCGGAGGAAGTGGGAAGAGGCCTTCCCACAGCAGTAGTTATCGGAGCGAAGACGGAGAAGACGGCAGAGTATCTCCAGAAGATGTTCATGAACAAGGTATTCCGCGTCTATGTAAGTCCGGACAGGCTGGGGATGGAGCTTGGAGGGTCACTTAAGAATGTCATTGCTCTGGCAGCGGGAATCGCGGACGGCATGGGTTACGGAGATAATACAAAAGCTGCGCTGATTACAAGAGGAATTGCGGAGATAGCAAAGCTGGGCGTGAAGATGGGAGGCGCGGTTGAAAGCTTTACCGGACTTACGGGAATCGGCGACTTGATCGTCACCTGCGCCAGCGTCCACAGCCGGAACCGGAAAGCAGGATACCTTATGGGGCAGGGAAAATCTATGCAGGAAGCCATGGACGAGGTTCAGATGGTGGTAGAGGGCGTGTACTCTACAAAAGCGGCTGTGAAACTTGGAAAGAAGTATGATGTGGCGCTTCCTATCGTAAACAAGGTAAATGAAGTGCTTTTCGAGGGCAAGGATCCGAGGGAGGCAGTGGACGAGCTGATGCTGAGAGACTCTAAGGCGGAGCACCAGGCGTTGCCGTGGAAAGAGAAATAAACAAATAATGTTCTAAAAGAAATACCCTCTTGCATACACTGTTATCAGCACAGCAAGGGGGTATTAGTATGAATACGTTTCAATTATACAAGGATATTGAGGCACGGACAAACGGTGAAATATACATAGGGGTGGTGGGGCCGGTAAGGACTGGTAAATCTACATTTATCAAACGGTTCATGGATGTGCTGGTACTCCCGCATATGGAGGATGAGCACGGGAAGGAACGCACGAGGGATGAACTGCCCCAGTCTGCGTCAGGCCGGACAATCATGACGACAGAGCCGAAGTTTGTGCCGAAAGAGGCGGCGCAGATCAAGCTGGCGGATGACGTGGAAGTAAAGGTGCGGCTGATAGACTGCGTAGGCTATATGGTGGAAGGAGCCTCTGGCCATGTGGAGGGGAGCGAGGAGCGGATGGTAAAGACGCCCTGGTTTGATTATGAGATTCCGTTTACGAAAGCGGCAGGCATTGGAACGAGGAAGGTCATACATGACCATGCAACTATCGGTATCGTGGTGACGACAGACGGCAGCATTGGAGAGATAGAAAGGGAGCAGTACCACGAGGCGGAAAGCCAGACTATCCGGGAGCTTAAGGCCATCGGGAAACCGTTTATCGTGCTGGTGAACTCCGTAAAACCCTACGGGGAAGAGGCAGGGAGAACGGCAGAGGAGATCGAGCAGGAGTACGGGGTGAAAGCTCTTCCCGTCAACTGTGAGCAGCTAAAAGGGGATGATATCCATAGAATATTGGAAGAGGTTATGTTTGAGTTCCCGGTTTCGGAAATCCAGTTTTTCATCCCGAAGTGGGTGGAGATGCTGCCGAGAGACCATGCCATCAAGCAGGATATCCTGGGGCATATCCGTACCGTAATGGAGCAGATGAATGAGGTGAGGGATGCCACAGCGGGGCTTAAGATGCCGGAAAGCCCGTACATAGACGAGATGAAGGTAGACCATGTAGGCATGGACAACGGGTGCGTAAAGGTACGCATCGGCGTTGCGGAGAAGTTCTACTACCAGATGTTAAGCGAGCTTACGGGCATGACGATAGCCGGGCAGTATGAGCTTATTGCCGCTATGAAGAATCTGTCAGAGCTAAAAGAAGAGTATGAGGATGTGAAGGACGCTTTTGCATCAGTCCGCATCAAAGGCTACGGCATGGTGAGCCCGAAGAAAGAAGAGATTACGCTGGACGCGCCCACAATCATCAAGCAGGGCAACAAGTACGGGGTGAAGATACATTCCCAGGCGCCCTCCATACACCTGATCCGTGCCAACATTGAGACGGAAATCGCGCCTATCGTGGGAAACGAGCAGCAGGCGCAGGATCTGATAGACTATATCAAGACTATGAGCGATACGGAAGAAGGCATCTGGGGTACGAATATCTTCGGAAAGTCAGTGGAAGACCTGGTGATGGACGGCATGCGGAGCAAGATGCTCTCAATCAACGATGAGAGCCAGGGGAAACTGCAGGATACGATGCAGAAGATTGTAAATGACAGCAATGGAGGGATGGTGTGCATCATCATCTAGGAACATATCTAAAAAGAGAAATAATAGATAGTCCTAAACAGGGCATATATGGTTCGTATGATCCGTATATGTCCTGATGTTTTTCATAAAAAGAAAAAATATCAACTGAAAAAATAATTCAGACAGAATGAATGTAGGTATGAAAATATAGTTTTGAGATTGACAAAAGCATACAGGATGGGGGTATTATAGAAGAAGTATATTAGAAGTAAAATTTTATAAAACGGTGTTCTCGGTGTGCGGACTCCTTGCAAACTTTTGAAAAAGTAATGATGGGGCTAAACAAAATGAAATGGATTGGAAAGATAAACAATAAAAAAGAAATAACTTCCTTTTGTGTTTTTAAGTTTGAAAGCGGCAGCTTTTACGGAGGACAGGTTTTTAATGGTAAGTTTCATGATAGGCTGAAAACAGGTTCTACTTTATTTTGTATGGGAATATATAATAATATGCTTGAATTATTTGTGGAATGAGGTATAATTAATGCAAGGGTATTATTTCGGAAAATACGAACTAATAGATGGGAGAAGGAAACAAATGATAATTATGGATATAAAAGTGGACAACCTGTATGCTTTCCAAAATTTCCATATGAATATGTCTTATCCTAAAAAGATAGTGAATTCTACAGTTATAGGAGAGTATCTTGATGGATATCCTAATTTTCGCTATAAAAAAGTAAATATAATTATGGGCGGAAATGCTACCGGGAAAACTTCGCTTGGAAAGTTGCTGATGCGTTTTGTTAATTACTTTAAGGATGGAAATTATAATCGTTTCACTAAAATTATTGGCGATAGGAGAAGGACTGCGGAATTAACAATAGATTTTGTGGCAGGAGAAAATGAACTTTTTCGTTTTAACATGCGAATCAATCCAAAAGAAAAGGGTGATTACAGGGAAGAAGACGTGTCTATCTGTATTTACGGCACATGTATAAATAAAAAGGACAATTATGAAATGTGTGCAAAAAGGCTGGATAATTCGGTCTTCTATAAATTGAATTATTTTGATGTCGATACACAGGGATGGTATTTTACATATCCGGAGGATACATATATCAATAAAACATACCTGTCTATAGAAGATGATGAAAATTACCTTTACATATTGGAACAGACGCTGAAAACATTAGATCCAGCCATACGGGAGGTCATCAAAGTAAAGGAGGTTGACAATACATATGCGGTAAAATTAAATAACAGGTCTGTTATCATCAAAGAAGGAAAAATAACGGATGTTGATATGCTTTCAAGTGGAACGAAGGCAGGACTGGATATTTCATATATCATTGCATCATTGATATGCGATAAGCATGATCTGTATTATTGCGATGAATTATTTTCTTTTGTAAATAGTGATGTTGAAAAGGCCTGCCTGTCAATTATAATTGATAAGCTGACAGAACGTAAACAGCTTTTTTTCACAACACACAACACAGATATCTTGGATATGCAGCTGCCAAAACATTCATTTAGTTTTTTGAAAAAGGATGCAGATGATATTGAAATGCCGATAAAATGTGTAAATGCGGCAGATTACTTGAAACGGAATACAGATTCATTAAAACATGCTGTAGAAAATGATTTGTTCAGTTCAGTGCCGGATTTGGACAGGCTGTATGAAATTGCACAGCTTTAATCTTTCCTGAAAAAACAGTCAGCAATTAAAGACGTTATTTTGATTCCGCAGGTAAGGAATCTTGAAGATGAACTTGTGCGTGCCTGTAAAATAAAAAAAGTTGAAGAGCTGACCCATAGCTGTAGTACGAAAGATTACAAAAAAGATTTGATTCATTGTGCAAGCTTGGCCTCAAGGTTAAGGAAATGTAATTTTGATGTTTTAAAACTTTGGAGCTGTACTCCCCAGAATAGGTTTAGCGCATGGGGAAATGATGCAGAAAAGATAAAAATCTGATAATTAATTAAAATATATAAAATTATCAACAAAATTATGTACAATTCCATAATATTCTGCTATAATTTCATATTAAGCATGAATGGCTTTCCAGGCTGCGGCCTTAAAAGCCAGTATTAGACATCGCTTAGAAGGAGGTTACAGGATGTTAAAGGGAAAAATTGCCGTCGTGACTGGCGGAACAAGAGGAATCGGCTATTCCATTGTTAAAAAATATCTGGAGAACGGAGCGAAGGTGGTTCTGTTCGGCTCCAGGGCGGAGACGGTAGAAAAGGCGCTTGCGTCTCTGAAAGAAGAGAATGCTGAATGGGAAGTAAGCGGGGATTATCCGAACCTTAAAGATGCAGGCTCTGTGGAAGAGGCCGTTGCGAAAGTGAAAGAAAAGTACGGGCGGATTGACATTCTCGTGAACAACGCGGGAGTTTCAGACAGTAAGCCGGTTGATGAGTATACGTCAGAGCATTTCTCAAATATCATGCAGCTGAATGTCAATGCCATTATGAATTCGGTTATGCCTGTTGTGAAAATCATGAAAGAACAGGGAGGCGGCTGCATCCTTAATACGAGTTCCATGGTAAGCATCTGCGGGCAGCCAAGCGGAGTGGCATATCCGACAAGCAAGTCTGCGGTAAACGGTCTTACATGGTCTCTGGCAAGGGAGCTTGGGCCGAGCGGAATCCGTGTAAACGCAGTGGCGCCGGGCATCACGAAGACGGACATGGTGGCGGCGCTTCCTGAGAAGATGATTCAGCCGCTGATTAACGCCATCCCTCTTCGGAGAGTGGGAGAGCCGGAGGACATTGCCAATGCATTCTTGTTCCTCGCCAGCGATATGGCAAGTTACGTGACGGGAGAAATCCTTTCTGTAGACGGCGCTATGAGGACATAACGGATAAAAACAAGAGACGGAAAGACAGAGAAATCCCCGGATGTTTTTTGCATTCCGGGGATTTATGCGTAATAACCAGGTATTAATCTGTTTCTTTAGCAACGTAGACGATTCCAAAGGCGTTGGTTCCGATATGCGTTCCAATGATCGGCCCGATTCCGCGTACTTTTGGCGTGTCGATTTTCAGGCCGTTCTTTTGCAGCGCGTGGTGGAATGCGGCGCAGTTTTTCTGCTCATGGGAGTAGAGGAGGTATATAGGCTCATTCATGTCCGGCTCATTTTCCATAACCAGCTTTGCCGTCTGCTTGCAGGCATGGCGGATTCCCATCTGTTTGCCGCAGAGAGTCACATTTCCTTCTTGGGTAAAGGTTATGATCGGCTTTAGATTTGCCAGGTTGCCGAGTGTGGCGGCAGTTTTTGAAAGCCTTCCGCCTTTTGCCAGGTATTCCAGTGTGTCAAGCCCTGCAAAGAGACGGAGCCTTGGTTTCAGGTGTTCTACCTCCGTGACGATCTCCTGCGGGGAGCAGCCCCTGTCGCGCATCCTTACTGCCCGGTCCACAAGGATTCTCATGCCAAGAGTGGCAATCTTGCTGTCGATAATGAAGATGTCTTCATATTCAGCCATGCTTTTTGCCAGCACGGCATTCTGGAAAGTGCCGCTGAGGGCGCTGGAAACGAGGACGGCGATTACGGTATCGCCTGCCTCCTTTGCCGCCTCAAAATATTCCAGGAAGCTTGCCGGGGAAGGCTGGGAGGTGCGGGGGAAGTCCGAACCGTTTGTCAGCAGTTCAAAAAACTGTTCTTTCGTGATATCTCTGCCGTCCAGATATTCTGTATCTCCGAATGTTACGGTCATGGGAATACAGGCAATCTGCCGTTTTTCAATCTCCTGCGCGGAATAATCCGCGGCGGAATCTGTGATGATTCTAATTGCCATATGTAATAGCTCCTTTCTGTTTTCGTATCTCCCCAGGCATTTTCAGATTTTTTGTAGTAAAAACTATATCGTATAATGCGAAAATTGTCAATGTAAATAGATATAGATTACGTCCCTTTTGGGTGAATATCTCTGGCAAGGGCTGCCGGGTATGGAATTTAATGTTAATTTAATGTAAAATGGTATAATAGTAACTAACAAATGATTAAGAGGTGGAAGTATGAAAAAGAGAAGATTTGCCGGCAGGACGACAGCAGTTATTATCAGCGCATGCCTGTTTGCGGAATGCCTGGCTTATATGAATCCGGCGGAGGTACAGGCAGGCGACGTGCAGGACGTGCAGACGGAAGAATCACAGACGGACGGGGGATTCCCGGACGGCGGGCAGGAGCCTGCAGATGAGGAATCCGGCGGAACGGTCGGCAGTGATGGAAACGACGCTGCCGGGA
The DNA here is from genome assembly GCA_910578455.1 of uncultured Dorea sp. Classification (GTDB taxonomy): domain Bacteria; phylum Bacillota; class Clostridia; order Lachnospirales; family Lachnospiraceae; genus MD308. The sequence goes on along the minus strand of CAJTQA010000016.1, from coordinate 50,178 downwards.
ATGGGGAAGGTGAAAAGGCCGAGGGCAGTGATGCCTCAAATAAAGACAGCGCAGAAGGCGGAGAGAAATTAAAAACTACAGCAGACGATGGCGGTACAGAGGAGGTTTCCGGCGAGGATGCGGGGTCCGGCATGGATAATCTGCCGGCGTCTGCGTCTGTCTCTGTCCAGGACGTGAAATCCTTTGCGGATGAATACGCTTTCCTGGCTGAGTTTAAGAAGATCAGCAGCAAGATTAGCGAAGACCCTTATGACGGAAGATTTTATTACAGCGGCAGCAATATAAAGCCGGAGATAGAGGGAGTATATTCTTTGAAGGAGATAACGGAGGAAGAAGCGGAAAAGCTGGAGGCAGACCCGGCGACAAAGAATCAGGTCTACAGGACAGTGGACAAGGATAAGAAAACGCTCTTTTTTAAAAAAGAGATAAAATTAGCGGCAAATACGGATTATACGGTAAAATATCCGTCCGCCTGCAAGCTGCCGGGAACGTATGAGCTTAAAGTCTGTGCTGCAAGCGGTTCCGGAAAATATACAGGTGAGATGGCAGTGCCTTATGAGATTATTGAAAAGTCTCACAAGTGGGGCTCTTGGAGTACGGCTGCGGCGGCTACGGTATTTAAGGCGGGGTCTAAGAAACGCACCTGCTCTGTCTGCAAGAAGACGGAGACGGCGGCAATCTCCAAACTGAAAGCTACGGCAAAGCTTAATATGACTACGGTCAGGCTTAAGAGAAAGCAGTCCACCACCAAATTCAAGGTCAGCGGGCTGGCGAAAGGAGATTCGGTCAAATCCTACAAGAGCAGCAACAAAAAGATCTTTACGGTGGATAAGAAAGGCAAGATAAAGGCTAAGAATAAGAGCGGAACTGCAAAACTTACAGTTACGCTGAAAAGCGGGAAGAAAGCGACCGCAAAAGTAAAAGTACAAAAAGGTACGGTAAAGACCACGAAGGTTTCGGTCAATACCAGCAAGCTTACGCTGCTTAAGGGCGGTAAATATACCCTTAAAACTTCGATGGCGCCGCTTACGACCCAGCAGAAGATGAAGTTTTCTTCCTCGAATAAGAAAGTTGCGGCCGTGTCCAGCAAAGGGGTTATCACCGCAAAGAAAAAGGGCACGGCAAAGATTACGGTGAAATCGGGCAGCAAGAAGAAAACCGTGACGGTCTCCGTGCAGACAAAGACATTTGCAAAGGGAGACACCAACGGATTCTTAAATTCCTGCAAAAAGATTGCGAATATTATTATGACAGACGGAAACTGGATTTACTACAGCGGGCCGGGCATGAAGAAGAGCCTGGCGGAGGCCAGGGATCATAACCCGAGGCAGACTAGCTGTGCGAACTTTGTTAATTTATGCATGCAGGATTTCGGAACGCTCGAACCGGGCATGGCATTTTACGGCAACGGAAAAGGGCAGCTCGTCTATCAGGGCAGTTCGTCGCTTAAAGCCAGGACGAAAGCCATGGTTGAAAAGAATTACGACATCATAAAGCTAGGAGGCGTAAAAGCGGTAAAAGCGGGCCTTCAGCCGGGAGACATCTGCCTTTACAAAGGGCATACCAATGTTTTTGCCGGGCTTGACAGCAAGGGAGTGCCTACGTGGTATGACGGCGGGCGGAACGCCACCTCTGACGGAAAGCCGGAGAGCGGGTATTTTACGCATATGTTCCGGACGTCTAACTTAAATTCCCTTCCGGTCTACATTGTGCTAAGGCTTAAGAAAAAATAAAAGATATCTTGCTGCTTTCGTTGCATTATCTGTGCAAAAGATGTATTATCTTATGTAAAGCCACAAATGAAGTTGAGAGGGAGGTACGTTATGAGGGTAGCGATATTGACAGCGAGTACAGCGATATACAGGGAGCAGGAAGAGGATAAAGGCGGTCAGGCGATCAAGAAGATCGCGGAAAAGAACGGAGACCAGATTGTATTTATGAAGGCGGTTCCGAATGATATAAAGGTGCTGTCCACAATCATGCAGAGGATTGCAGACGGGAAACTTGCGGACCTGATCCTTACTACCGGGGGAGCGGGGTGCGCGCCGGAGGACTGTACGCCGGAGGCCACGATGGATGTTGTGGACCGTCCGGTTCTGGGGATTCCGGAGGCCATGCGGGCTTACATGATGTCTTTGACAAAACGTTCCATGCTGAACCGCTGTGCGGCGGGAATCAGGGGAGACGTGCTGATTGTGAACCTTCCGGGCAAGGAAGGGGCGGTAAAAGCCGCGCTGGAGTATCTTCTTCCGGAGATTTCCCATGCGGTGGAAGTGATTAAAGGAGAAAAGTAAGGATGACGGTCACTTGTTTGTATCACAGCGGGTTTGCGGTGGAGCTTGAGGATGCCGTGCTTGTGTTTGACTACTATAAAGGAAGGCTGCCGGAAACTGCCGCGGGGAAAAAACTTTACGTGTTTTCCAGCCATTTTCATAAAGACCATTTTCAGCGTGAGATTTTTGAATGGTCCAAAGAATACGATGCGACGTATATTCTTTCAAAGGACATCCGTGCAAAAGGCTTTGAAGGAACCGTGCATAAAGTGCGGGGCGGGGAAGAGATACAGGTTGACGAACTTAAGATAAAGACGCTGCGCTCTACGGATGTAGGCGTAGCGTTCTTTGTGCGTCTTAAGGGCGTTTCAATCTATCATGCGGGGGATCTTAACTGGTGGCACTGGGAGGAAGAAAGCCCGGCCTACAATGAGAATATGCGCGTCAATTACCAGAGGGAGATTGGGCAGATAGAGGGAGAGCGGATCGACCTGGCGTTCGTTCCCCTGGATCCGAGGCTAGGGGAGGCGTATGGATGGGGATTGGACTATTTTATGAAACATACGGACACAAGGCATCTATTCCCCATGCATCTATGGGGCAGCTATAAGACTATCCGGAAGTTTTTGGAGGACGAGATGTCGGCAGGATACCGGGATAAGATAGTGAAGATTGAGAAAAGGCAGCAGAAGTTTGAGCTGCCGGGAAGAGGAGACGGAAGGAAAGCAGAGGAGGAGCTATGAAAGTAAGCATTTATACAGACGGAGCTGCCCGCGGGAACCCGGACGGGCCGGGCGGATACGGAACGGTATTGGAGTATGTGGACAGTAAGGGTGAGCTGCACACGAAGGAACTGTCTCAGGGATATAAGAAAACGACGAATAACAGGATGGAGCTGATGGCGGTGATCGCCGGACTTGAGGCTCTTAACAGGCCATGCGAGGCGGATGTGTACTCGGATTCCAAATATGTGGTGGATGCCTTTAACCAGCACTGGATTGACGGGTGGCTGAAAAAGGGCTGGAAACGGGGGAAAAACGAGCCGGTTAAGAACGTGGATCTGTGGAAACGGCTTTTGGCGGCGAAGGAAAAGCACCAGGTAAAGTTCATCTGGGTGAAAGGGCATGACGGGCATCCCCAGAATGAAAGGTGCGACCAGCTTGCAACTTCGGCGGCAGACGGAAACAGCCTGATAGAAGATGCCGTGTGCCCGTAAAACCCGTCCGCAAGGCAGAAACAGTTATAAAACAGATTTGCCATATAAACAGATTTGTGGTATAATTCCAAAGTTGCGAGTAAGACAGGTAATCGCAGCTGCATGTGCCGAAAGGCAGCAGGTGAGGAAAGTCCGGGCTTCACAGGGCAGGATGCCGGATAACGTCCGGTGGAGGCGACTCCAAGGATAGTGCAACAGAAATGTACCGCTTTCTTTTTGAAAGTAAGGGTGGAAGGGCAGTGTAAGAGACTACCGCCCCGCTGGTAACAGCGGGGGCATATGTAAACCCCATCCGAAGCAAGGCCGGAAAAAGACCATGTGGCGGCCCGTCACGTCTTAGGTTGGCCGCTGGAACCTGCCGGCGACGGCAGGTCTAGATAGATGATTACCCAACGACATAACCCGGCTTATCGTTTTGCTCGTGAAAACAGAGGAATAAAAAAACTGCCCTTGCAAAAAGGCAGTTTTTTTATGTTTCACTCGGTTATTTGCGTCCTAACCGTCCGTCGTATTTCTCTTCGCAGTATTTGCAGCGGTAGATTTGCTTTTCCTCGTCTGTCAGCACGAAAACCTGGTCTAAGCCCTGCTCGATAGAAGTGATGCACCTTGGGTTCTTGCAGCGGATGACGTTGGTGATCTCGCCCGGCAGGTGGAGACATTTCTTGTCTACGATTTTTGCGTCTTTTATAATGTTGATGGTGATGTTGTGGTCGATGAAACCGAGCACGTCAAGGTCCATGAAATCAATAGGACATTCAATCTTCATGATATCTTTCTTGCCCATCTTGCTGCTTTTTGCGTTTTTAATGATCGCGACGCAGCAGTCCAGCTTGTCCAGATGGAGATATTTGTAGATATCCATGCTGCGTCCGGCCTGTATATGGTCCAACACGAAACCTTCTTCGATGCTTCCTACATTCAGAGTGTTCTTTACCATTATGTAGTCCTCCTGTTTTAATAACAAATTATCATGTATCATTTACACATTGATTTCCAGCAGCGTGAGGATCAGCGCCATGCGGATGTACACGCCGTACTGCATCTGCCGGAAATAGGCTGCCCTCGGGTCAGAATCCACATCTACGGAAATCTCGTTTACCCTGGGAAGGGGGTGCAGCACATACATGTCTTTGGGCGCAAGCTCCATCTTTTTTGCGTCCAGGATATAGAAATCTTTCATTCGCACATAGTCTTCCTCGTTGAAGAAACGCTCTTTCTGGACGCGGGTCATGTAGAGAAGGTCGAGGTTTGGCAGCGCGTCTTCAAGGCGGACAACTTCCTCGTAGGGAACATTCTTTTTGTCCAGGACATCTGAGCGGATATAGCCCGGGAGCCGCAGCTCTTCTGGGGAGATCATCACGAACCTGATGCCTGGATATCTTACCAGCGCATGGATCAGGGAGTGGACGGTGCGCCCGAATTTCAAATCCCCGCAAAGGCCGATGGTCATGTTGCCGAGATGCCCTTTAAGGGAACGGATGGTCAAAAGGTCGGTCAGTGTCTGGGTTGGGTGCTGATGGCCTCCGTCGCCTGCATTTATGACCGGGATGGAAGAATGACGGCAGGCAACCATGGGAGCGCCTTCTTTCGGATGGCGCATGGCGCAGATGTCTGCATAGCAGGAAATGGTGCGGATGGTGTCGGACACGCTCTCCCCTTTTGACGCGGAGCTGGAGTCGGCAGAAGAAAAGCCCATGATGCTTCCGCCTAAATTCAACATGGCGGCCTCGTGGCTCAGCCTTGTCCTTGTGCTGGGCTCGTAAAAGAGGGTCGCCAGCTTTTTCCCGGCGCATGCATGGGCGTATTTTTCAGGGTTTTTCTCAATGTCTCCGGCAAGATCCATAAGTTTTTCCAGTTCTTCCACGGAAAAGTCCATAGGACTCATTAAATGTCTCATAAATACCTCCTGAACTTCATAGGTTGTTTTATTTTCAAATTCCTCATACATCATATAATAAATACAGGAGGTTTTCAATGTCTGCAGAGGATTTTTTCAAATAATAATCCCGCTCCGAACCAGAGAGGGGCGTAGTCCAGCCGGATAAGCCCTTTGATGTTGAGGGGGCAGTGGCTGTAATCCCATGGGCAGGCTTCAAAACGTTTCAGGAATGACCCCGTTAGGTACTCCCCGGTAAAGATGCACAGTGTGTAGACGCTGCCTCTTTTCAGGAGGCTTTTGTCCTTCATATGGCTGCATACCGGTTTCAGGAAACTTGCCATCCCGTATATGGGAAACATCCAGATAGAGGTGTTGCCGATGAGCTTGCGGTTTTTATCCGAGATGCAGCGGAGGCTGGTGAAGATGATCTCCATGCACCAGCCGGTAGTGCCGCATGTGAGAAAGTTTGTTCCTAATTTTGTGTGCATAGAGCGAATCTCCTCGTTGAAAGTCTTTTGGGTAGTATGTCAAAGTAAGGTGGATTTTATGTGGAAAATATATTATAATACCGCTGAGGCAATTATAGGAGAAGGAATTACACGAAAGAACGGAGAGGATGCAAAGATGGCTACATTGGAAGAGCTGAGGGTGCAGCTTGATGAAGTTGACGGGGAGATTGTGAGGCTTTATGAGAAACGAATGGGGATTTGCGAGGAAGTAGGAGAGTACAAGGTAGGAAGCGGGCGGAAGGTATTTGACCGGCAGAGGGAGACAAATAAGCTTGCGGACGTTGCGTCAAAGGTATCTACGGAGTTCAATAAAAAGGGCATACAGGAGCTCTACCAGCAGCTGATGTCCATGAGCAGGAAACTGCAGTACCGGAAACTTGTGGAGGCTGGGGCGCTGGGGCGGCTGCCATTTATTGAGATTCAGGCTGTTGACAGGGAGAATGTAAGGGTCGTGTTCCAGGGCACGGAGGGAGCTTACAGCCAGGCTGCCATGCACAGCTATTTTGGAGACGGGTGCAACAGCTTTCATGTGCGGACATTCCGGGATGCCATGGAGGCTATCGAGGAGGGCGCGGCGGATTATGCTGTGCTGCCGATAGAGAATTCCACTGCGGGCGCGGTGAATGAGGTCTATGACCTGCTAGTTGAATTTGAAAACTATATCGTGGGGGAGACGCTCCTTCCGGTAACCCACACACTGTCGGGCCTTCCGGGCACAAAGCTCTCGGACATCGAGAGGGTGTACTCGAAAGCGGAGGCGCTGATGCAGACCACAAGGTTTCTGGACGAATATCCGGACTGGCAGCAGATAAGCGTTGCCAATACGGCAGTGGCGGCAAGGAAGGTCTTGGAGGACAGGGATAAAAAGCAGGCGGCGGTATGCAGCTCCTACGCGGCAGAAGTTTACGGGCTTGAGATTCTTGCGGAGGATATCAACAACGTGAGCGGCAACTGCACAAGATTTATCGTAGTGACGAACCAGAAGGTTTTTTCGAAGGATGCGGACAAGATCAGCATTTCTTTTGAGGTGCCCCACGAGAGCGGTTCCCTGTACCATCTGCTGTCGCACTTTATCTACAACGACCTGAACATGACGAAGATAGAGTCAAGGCCCGTGGAGGGGCGGAACTGGGAGTACCGGTTTTTCATAGACTTCGAGGGGAACCTCGCGGAACCGGCGGTGAAAAACGCGATCCGGGGGCTGAGGGAAGAGAGCAGGAATCTGAGGATTCTTGGGAATTATTAACAGGAGAGGGAATTGGGAATGATGAAGATCAATGAACTTGTGCTGTACCGCCGGATGGAGGACGGCAGGATATTAGAGGATGTGTCTTCTTTTATTGACAGCTTTGAAAAATATGGAGACGAGCCGTTTTCTGAATGCAGGCAGGAGAATATGAAAGCTCTTGCCTATGAAACTGCCAACAGGCTTTTGGAGCTTGCGGTGAGCCATGGATTTGTGGGAAACCTCTGGCACGTATATCTGACATATCTGCTTGCCAGCCATGAGAATGCCTACAGCACTTCCTGTGAGATTGTAGGGAACGTGGAGGGCAGCATCAACGATGCGGCTCTTCATGATTTCAGGATATTTAAGGAGCTGTTTGACTATGATATGGCATTTCTGGGCGAGGTGATGGGCAGGGAATGCCTTGCAATTCTGAGGGATTACCGCGGGGTGGAAGGACACGGGAAAGTGTTTAACAAGCGCATCAGGGACCGCATCTGTGATTTGAGCAGGCTCCTGGCCGAGACCCAGGACGCAGAAGGGTTCAAAGATGTCTTGACGCAGTTTTACAGGGAGTTTGGAGTGGGAAAGCTGGGCCTTCACAAGGCATTTCGCGTGGAACACAGAGACGGCGGCGCGGAGATTGTGCCGATTACGAAGATTGCCCATGTGCGTCTTGACGATCTGGTAGGATATGAGTCTGCAAAAAAGAAACTGACTGACAATACGGAGGCTTTTATTAAAGGAAAGAAAGCCAATAACTGCCTGCTCTTCGGAGACGCCGGAACAGGGAAGTCCTCTTCGATCAAAGCAGTCTTAAACAAGTATTATGACAGAGGGCTTCGGATGATAGAACTGTACAGGCACCAGTTTAAGGACTTAAACGATGTAATCTCCCAGATTAAGAACCGCAACTATAAATTTATCATTTACATGGACGACCTCTCTTTCGAGGAATTTGAGACGGAGTACAAATACTTGAAGGCAGTCATCGAGGGAGGGCTGGAGAGGAAGCCGGACAATGTGCTGATCTATGCCACATCTAACCGCAGGCATCTGATACGGGAGAGTTTCCGGGATAAGGAAGAGCGGGAGGAAGACCTTCACAGCAACGACACGGTGCAGGAAAAGCTCTCGCTGGCGGCGCGGTTCGGGGTGAGTATCTACTTCGGCAAGCCGGAGAAGAAAGAGTTTCAGGAAATCGTGAGGCGGCTTGCGGAGAGGAACCGCATAGCCATGCCGGAAGACGAGCTTCTGGCGGAGGCCAATAAGTGGGAGCTAAACCACGGGGGATTGTCGGGAAGGACGGCGCAGCAATTTATAGACTATCTGGCAGGTACTTATGAATAGAGAATTGACAAGCGGTAATGTGACAGGAACGATGCTCGTGTTTGCAGGGCCGATGATTGCAGGAAATCTTTTGCAGCAGTGCTATAATATCGCAGATACGCTGGTGGTGGGGAAATGCCTGGGAGCCGGGGCGCTTGCCTCTGTGGGAGCGGCGTACACGCTGATGACGTTCCTCACTTCTGTCCTTATCGGGCTGTGCATGGGGAGCAGTTCTGTCACGGCATTTTATTATGGGAAAAAGGAATATGGCAGGATGAGAGAGGCGGGGGCTGCGTCCTTTGTCTTTATCGGGGCAGTTTCTGCGGTGATGAATGTCCTGGTGTTTCTATGGATTGACTGGATTCTCAGGCTGCTTTGCATCCCGGCTGACCTGGGAGGGATGATGCAGGATTACGTGTGGATTATCTTTGGAGGCATCTTTTTTGTCTTTTTATATAATTATTTTGCGTTTTTTCTGAGGGCGTTGGGAAATTCCCTAGTTCCGCTCATTTTCCTGGGAGCTGCAGCTATCTTGAATATCGTGCTGGATATCCTGTTTGTGGCGGTATTTCCCTGGGGGATTGAGGGAGCGGCTTTTGCCACGGTACTTTCCCAGGCGGCAGCAGGAGCCGGCATCGGCGTGTATGCATGGGTGAAGGAGCCTCTTGCCCGTTTCGGGAAGAAAGAGATGGTAAAGGTGAAGGAGCGCCTTCCGGAAATCGTGAGGTTTTCCCTTGCCTCCAGTGTGCAGCAGAGCGTGATGAATTTTGGGATCCTGATGATACAGGGTCTTGTAAACAGCTTTGGCACGGTGGTGATGGCGGCGTTTGCGGTGGCGGTGAAGATCGATTCCTTTGCCTACATGCCTGCCCAGGAGTTTGCCAATGCGTTTTCTCTCTTTATCTCACAGAATAAAGGAGCGGGGGAAAAGAAACGCGTCAGTCTGGGCGTAAAGTCTGCGGTAAGGACTGCGGTTCTTTTCTGTCTGGCTGTATCGGCAGTGATCTTTGCCTTTGCACCGCAGCTCATGGGGCTTTTTGTCAGGGCGGGCGAACACGAGATCGTGGCAGTGGGTGCAGAGTACCTGCGGATTGAGGGCAGCTTTTACTGCGGGATTGGGATTTTGTTCTTGCTGTACGGCTACTACAGGGGCATCGGGAAACCGGAGATGTCGGTGGTGCTTACGGTGATCTCCCTTGGCACCAGAGTGCTGCTGGCATATGCTCTCGCGCCTGTTCCCGCAATAGGGGTTCTGGGCATCTGGTGGGCGATTCCTGTAGGATGGTTTCTTGCAGACGCCACAGGGCTTTTATATCTGCGGAAGTGCAGATGAGGACGAAAAAAAGGATAGAAAAGGCTTACGCCTCTTCTATCCCGGAAATGTCCGAATCAATTACAAGGGAATAATTGGTGTAGTATACGACGAACCCGGGCTTTGCGCCGCCCGGCTTTTTAACATGCTTTTTCTCCACATAGTCAATCTCCACTTTGTCGTTTCCCTGCTTTTTGGAATAATACGCCGCAAGCCGCCCTGCCTCCTCGAATGTCCGGTCCGGCAGCTCGTCTCCGTTTGTCTTTACGATGACATGGGAGCCGGGCGTTTTTTTTGCGTGGAACCACCAGTCATTGCCGTTGGCAAAAGAGAAAGTCAGCTCATCATTTTGAAGGTTGTTCTTTCCTACGTACATGTGATAGCCGTCGCTGGAGATATAGTGCAGCGGCTTGCTTGTGAGCTTTACTTTTTTCTTGCTGTATCTGCGGCGGATGTAGCCGCTTTGCATCAGCTCTTCCTTGATCTGCAGCAAGTCGGCCTCGCTCAGGGCAATGTCAAGGGCGTTGCTGATGGATTCCAGGTATTCGATATCCTCGGCAGTTTCCTGGATGAGCCTGCTCAGGGCCTCGAAGGTCCGTTTTTGCTTATTATATTTTGCAAAATATTTCTGAGAGTTCTCCTGGGGTGTTTTTGCGGAATCCAGAGGAATCGTGATCTCTTCGTTTGTATAATAATTCAGGCAGGTGAGTTCTTTTGAACCGGGGTCAAGCCCGTAGCCGTAAGTGTTGATAAGCTCTCCGTATACTTTGTATTTATCCCGGTTTTTCGTGTCGTTTATCTGGCGCGTCTGAAGATCATACTTTTTCCTGCTGCGCTCCAGGGAAGACTGCACCACATGACGCAGGTCCGTGCTTTTCTGACGGATGCGGGTCTGTGCATTCTTTGCCGAATAATAAGCGGCAAGCAGTTCCGATATGGAGCTGTAGGTCACTTTTTTGCAGTTGTCATAGTGAGACAGGGGCAGCGCGCCGAACTCTTTCGGAGCGCCGTTATCATAGTAGATGACAGGCTCAAAATGCTTGACGCGCACATTTTCTATATAGTAGGAAAACTGACGGTACAGGTGCACAAGGACGTCCGGTGATATATCTTTCGCGGTCACGGCGGACTCTACCCCGGCCAGGTGGCAGATTTCCTCTGCAACTGCAGGGCTGATGCCTGTGAAGCTTGTGTAGAGAGCCTTCCCGACAGGCATGGGCTTTTGAGCCAGGGCACACGCAAAGTCCGGCTCCCCTATGCTGAGGGGATTTTTCTTTGACATGGTGTCCGGGATAAAATATTTCCTTCCGGGGAGCACCTCCCGGACAGAGCTCATCTGGGCGGGCACATGCTTGATGCTGTCAATGATGGTGTCCTTGTCGTCACAGAAGATGATGTTGCTGTGTTTTCCCATGATTTCGATGATCAGCTTTTTCCGGCACAGGTCGCCAAGCTCGTCCAGATGCTCGATGTCCAGGCAGATGATGCGCTCGAGGCCCGGCTGGGAAATGCCGGTGATGCGCCCGTTTCCGATATGCTTTCTGAGCAGCATGCAGAATCCCGGCGCGGTCATGGGGCTTTGCTTGCTCTCGTCCGTCAGGTAGATTAACGGGAGAGAGGCGCTTGCCGACATATAAAGTTTTTTCTGCCCCTGGGGCGATTTGACTGTAAGTAAAAGCTCGTCGTTTTCCGGCTGTGCGATCTTGGAGATCCTTCCGCCTGCAAGGGCACTGTCAAGTTCCGCGGCGACGGCTGCTATTGTAATTCCATCCAAAGCCATATTAAAATCCTCCATAAGTTCATGAAATATTTATAGTATAGCACAGTTGACGGGGTATTCCAAATGACTTATAATAAACGTGGGCTATAATGCGATTATTTGTGGCTGAAACTGATAAACAAGCATAATACAAAAGAAGGGTTTTTAAGTATGATTAAAAGCATGACGGGCTTCGGACGCTGTGAGGTAATGGAAGGAGACAGACGATTTACTGTTGAGATGAAGGGCGTGAACCACCGATATCTGGATACTAATATCCGTATGCCTAAGAAACTGAATTTTTTTGAAACTTCAATCCGCAGCCTGCTGAAAAAGAGCGTGCAGCGCGGAAAGGTAGACATTTTTATTACTTACGAGGATTTGACCGAAAGCCAGATGACGCTTAAGTACAATGAAACCCTGGCGGGGGAGTATCTCTCATATTTTAAGAGGATGGCGGAAGCCTTTTCTCTGGAAAATGACATTCGGGTATCCTCCCTGTCAAGGTACCCGGAGATCCTTACTATGGAGGAACAGGCTCTGGATGAGGAGGAGCTGTGGAAAGGACTTAAGAAGGCGCTGGACGGAGCAGTTGCCCAGTTTGTCGAGACGCGGGGGACCGAGGGGGAGAACCTTAGGGACGACCTGACGGGAAAGCTGGACGGGGTTCTGAAACTGGTGGGCTACATCGAGGAACGCTCCCCGCAGATACTGGCTGAGTACCGGGAAAAGCTCACGACAAAGGTCAGGGAGCTTCTGGCAGATACGCAGATCGAGGACAACAGGATTGCGGCGGAGGTCGTCATCTTTGCGGACAAGATCTGCACGGATGAGGAGGTCGTAAGGCTCAGGAGCCACGTAGAGCATATGAAAGAGACACTGCTTTCGGAGGAGAACGGCATAGGGCGCAAGCTTGATTTTATCGCCCAGGAGATGAACCGGGAGGCGAACACGATTCTTTCAAAGGCCAACGATCTTGAGATTTCCAATGCAGGGATCGAGCTGAAAACGGAGATTGAAAAGATCAGGGAACAGATACAGAATATCGAATAATATTTTTAGAGAGGAAAGCATCTATGGACAGAAAAGGGTTTCTGATTGTTGTGTCCGGTTTTTCGGGCTCCGGAAAAGGCACGGTCATAAAGGAGCTTATGAAGGACTATGGCAATTATGCATTGTCGGTCTCTGCCACCACCAGAAAACCGCGCGAAGGCGAGGTGGAGGGAAGGGAGTATTTCTTTAAATCCACGCAGGAATTTGAAAAAATGATTGCGAAAGATGAACTGATAGAGTATGCTAGATACGTGGATAATTATTACGGTACTCCGCGCGCCTACGTGGAGGAGCAGTTTGCGGAGGGGAAGGACGTCATCCTGGAGATTGAGATCCAGGGGGCGCTTAAGGTCAAGGAGAAGTTCCCCGATGCCGTACTTTTGTTTGTGATGCCGCCAAGCGCGAGAGCACTGAAGGAACGCCTTGTGGGGCGCGGAACGGAGGATATGGAAGTGATCGAATCCCGCATGAAACGCGCATGCGAAGAGGCGGAGGGCGTGGAAAACTATGATTATCTTATCATTAATGACAAGCTTGAGGAGTGCGTGAAGGAAGTGCACTGCATCCTTCAGGGAGAGCACAGGAGAATGCCGCGCAACATGGAACTGATAAGCGGCATGAGGAAAGAACTTAAGGAAATCTGGAAATAAAAGGCATGAAAGGAGAATTCAGGATATGCTTCATCCATCTTACACAGATTTAATGAAAGTAGTAAATAAGGATGTTGAGGAGGGCGAGACAAAGGTCGTGAACAGCCGCTACTCAATCGTCATGGCGACGGCGAAGAGGGCAAGGGAGCTTATCGACGGCTCGCGGCCGCTGGTAAACTGCAAAGAGACAGAAAAGCCGCTGTCTGTTGCTATTGATGAGCTGAATCAGGCAAAGATTAAGATAGACGGAGAGGAAGACGAAGAGGAGCTTGAATAAAAACAGGGCAGGTGCCGGAAGGTATCTGCCTTTCAAGATATAAGGAGAAGGGCATGGATTTATTGTTTATTTCTTTGGGGTGCGATAAGAACCTGGTGGACTCGGAAGTGATGCTGGGCCTTGTGGATGAAAAAGGATATAGGATTGTTGACAGCGAGGAAGAGGCGGACGTTATCGTGGTCAATACCTGCTGTTTCATCCATGACGCGAAGGAAGAGAGCATCCGGACGATTCTTGAGATGGCGCAGTTCAAGGAGCAGGGCCGGCTAAGAGCCCTGATTGTGACAGGATGCCTGGCACAGAGATACCAGAGGGAGATTTTAGAGGAGATACCAGAGGTGGATGCGGTGCTCGGCACAGCGTCCTACCAGAAGATTGCAGACGCCATTGAGGAGGCGCTTTCAGGGAAGACTTTCGTAGCGCTTGACGGCATTGGCAGCCTGCCTGCCGTTAATACAAAGCGAATAGTCACGACAGGAGGGCATTTCGCCTATCTTAAGATAGCGGAAGGGTGCGATAAGCACTGCACATACTGCATCATCCCAAAACTTCGGGGAGAGTACAGGAGCGTGCCGATGGAGAGGCTTTTGGAAGAGGCGAAAGACCTGGCGGAGCAAGGCGTTAAAGAGCTTATTTTAGTGGCTCAGGAAACGACCGTTTACGGCAGGGACCTATATGGGGAGAAGTCCTTGCACCTGCTGCTTAGAGAGCTTTGCAAGATAGACGGCCTTCGTTGGATACGCATTCTCTATTGTTACCCGGAGGAGATTTACGGCGAACTTATAAAAGTAATAAAAGAAGAAAAGAAGATCTGCCATTACCTGGATCTTCCCATCCAGCACTCTGAGGATGAGATCCTTAGGAGAATGGGGCGAAGAACATCCAGAGAGCAGCTCGTTTCTATTATCGGGCAGCTTCGCCGGGAGATTCCGGACATTGTGCTACGCACGACGCTGATTACAGGTTTCCCCGGGGAGACGAAAGCGCAGCATGAGGCGCTTATGGAATTTGCAGATGAGATGGAGTTTGAACGGCTGGGGGTATTTACTTACTCCCCGGAGGAGGATACGCCGGCGGCGGGCTTTCCTGGGCAGATACCGGAGGAGGTAAAAGAAGACCGGCGCGCAGAGCTTATGGAGCTTCAGCAGGAGATTGCCTTTGACCGGGCGGAGGAGATGACGGGAAGAGAGTTTCTTGTCATGATCGAAGGGAAAGTGGCGGATGAGGACGTGTATGTGGGCCGTACCTATATGGATGCGCCGAACGTGGACGGGCTTATTTTTGTCAAAACAGAGAAGGAGCTGATGTCCGGGGATTTTGCGAAGGTTACCGTGACCGGAGCGGTGGAATATGATTTGATAGGAGAGTTGAGTGATGAATTTACCAAATAAACTGACTGTATTGAGAGTCATCATGGTGCCGTTTTTTGTGTTTTTTATGCTGACAGGTGCGGGGGGCGCCGCGAATAAATGGATCGCCCTTGTGATTTTCTGCGCGGCAAGCCTGACAGATATGTTGGACGGAAAGATTGCCCGGGCAAGAAATCTGGTGACAAACTTTGGAAAGTTCATGGATCCGTTGGCGGATAAGCTTCTGGTCTGTTCCGCGATGATCTGCCTGATCACAACAGGACAGTTGGCGGCGTGGATCGTGATCATCATCATTGCCAGAGAATTCATCATCAGCGGGTTCAGGCTGGTGGCGGCCGATAACGGAATCGTCATCGCGGCAAGCTACTGGGGGAAATTTAAGACGGTATCCCAGATGGCGATGATCATCGTGCTGATTGCGGATTTTGGCGGCGCATTTGCAATAGTCGGAGATGTGCTGATCTGGGCATCTTTAATACTGACAGTCGTGTCGCTTGTTGATTATGTGGCGAAAAATATTGAAGTGCTGACGCAGGGAGGTATGTGATCGTGGTTGTAGAACTGATATCCGTAGGTACGGAGATCCTGCTTGGAAATATTGTGAATACGAACGCGGCTTTTCTGTCGGAAAAGTGTGCGGCTTTAGGGCTTTCCTGCTATCACCAGAGCGTGGTGGGAGATAATGAAGGTCGCCTTGAGGAGACAATCCGCCTTGCGCTGTCAAGGTCGGATATTGTGATCTTAAGCGGAGGCCTTGGGCCTACAAAGGATGACCTGACGAAGGAAGTGACGGCAAAGGTATTTGGGAAAGCGCTCTGTGAGGATGCCCATACTAAGGAGCGCATAGCCGGATATTTTGTGAACATGAAAAGCAAGAATATCACGGAAAATAACTGGAAACAGGCGATGGTGCCGGAGGGGGCGCGCATTGTGGACAATCACAACGGGACGGCTCCGGGGCTTATTATCGAGGAGGACGGTAAGACTGCGATACTCCTTCCCGGGCCGCCCAATGAGATCCGGCCCATGTTTGAGCAGGATATCATGCCCTACCTCAGAAACCTTGAGCCGGAGGGAATCTATTCAAAAATGGTGAAGATCTGTGCCATCGGAGAGAGCAGGGCGGAGACGATGGTGTCAGAACTGCTGGAGGGGCAGTCGAATCCTACGATCGCTCCCTACGCAAAGACAGGAGAGGTTCATTTTCGGATTACGGCAAAGGCGGCAGATGAAAAAGAGGCTGACAGGCTCATAGAGCCTGTGATCAGGTATATGTACCGGGTATTTGGCGACAAGATTTTTGCAACCAGCGAGGAAGTGGCTCTTGAGGATGCGGTGGTGGAGCTTCTTGAGGAGAAAGGGCTTACGCTTACAACGGCGGAATCCTGCACGGCAGGGCTTCTTGCGGGAAGGATCATGAACGTGGCCGGGGCATCAAAGGTTTACAATGAAGGGTATATCACCTATTCTAACGAGGCAAAAGAAAGGATTCTTGGCGTAAAGCATGAGACTTTGGAGAAATACGGCGCAGTGAGCGCCCGGACCGCGGCTGAGATGGCTGAGGGGGCTGCGAAGGCTGCAAAGGCGTCGGCGTCAGTCAGCGTGACCGGAATCGCCGGGCCCGGCGGCGGAACCGAGGAGAAACCGGTAGGGCTTGTGTATGTGGGCTGCCAGGTGAATGGGAAGACGCGCACGGAGGAATTGCGGTTTACCGGGAACCGGGCAAAGAACCGGGAATATGCGGTCGTGCGTGCGCTTACTATTTTGTGGGAAGAATTGATGGTATCATAGAAGGAGTTGATGAAAATATGGAAGTAAGAATGTTACGGAAACCAGAGCTTTTGCCGGCGCTGCACCTGGTGTGGGAGGTATTTGCGGAGGATATCGCACATACCTATACGCCGGAGGGGGTGGCAGAGTTCCAGGGATTTATTAAATATGAGAATATGCTGCCTCAGATGCTTGACGGAAGGATTCTGTATTTCGGCGCTTTTGAAGGCGGCGTTATGCAGGGCGTCCTTGCGGCAAAACGGGAGGGGCATATCTGCCTGTTCTATGTAAAGAAAGGCTGCCAGGGAAAAGGCATCGGGAGGAGGCTCTTTACAGAGGCGGTGAGTTATTTTTCAAAGATGCCGGGGATGTCCCGGATGACAGTGAACGCTGCGCCGGGAGCCGCAGATAAATACGAGCATATGGGAATGAAACGGCTTGACGCAGAGCAGGAGAGGAACGGCATACGGTATGTTCCCATGGAAATGGTGCTCTATCGTCAGGATATGCAGTATACATCATCATATCCGCAGCCGGAAAAAGGAAATGCAAATACGGGGCTGATCATTGCCGGGATCATAGCGGGAATCCTCCTTCTGACAGTGTTTATGATCGCGGGAGTCATGATCGTGCGGACTGCATACAACAGGGAGAGGAACCCTTTTGGCAATCAGGCGGAGCAGTGGGATGACGACCCAATGGCGCCGGACAGCCCGCTCTGGGATGAGAGGGATAAATACGGAGATGACGGGGAGGGAGATTCTAGCTCCCAGCCATCAAATCTTTCCGGCTCCTATTCTATCCCGGCGTATATAGCGGACGACCTTGCCTATGAGATAGAGGAGGGAAGCTATACATTTACCGATACGGAAAAGAAATCCATGATCATCAGCTTTGATGTGAAATATCCGGACATCCAGGGGCTTGACGCGCAGACCGGTGCGAAAATAAATGAAGAGATAAAAAAATGCGCCATGTCTACGGTAGACAGGATATACGAGAATCCTTCGGCGGAATTCAAAGAGAAGATGCTGGGGATTGAAAACCCGATACTGGCAAGCCTTGTCACCTACAAAGTATGCTATGCCAGCAATGACTTTATCAGCATTGTCTTTGAGGAAACGGGTGCGGAGGGCGACCCGGATGAAAGCGTCCAGCATCTGAGGACGCTTAACATCGGCATTAAGGACGGAAAGGTATATCAGGTGAAAGATATCGTGAACCTGGACGGCAAGTTTGCGGAGGAATGGCTGGAGGCCATGCGGGATGAGGCAGGAGAAGTGAATTTCCTGGCGGAGCTTGACGAGGACGATATGATAAAGACCCTTGGAGGAGAGAGCATCGACGGCAACTATATGGTGAATTTCTTTGTCGATGAGGAGGGGATAGAGATTGGCTACGACCTCAATTATGTAAGCGGCGACCCGGCGGACCTTGGATACGTGTGGGTGACGGCGCCCTTTACCTTTGAGGAGATAAAGCCTTATCAGAAGGATATGGAGTTCTGGAAGTTTTTTGGCTGATTGGTTGTGCCGGGGAGACATTCGGAAATAATATGGCAAATGGACTGAAAACGGCTGTAAAAATGTAGCAAAGTAACAATTGACGAATAGTTAAATTTATGCGAAAATGTTTTCATATGGTGTTAAAGAAGTAACAAACTTTACACGCAGAAAAAAATCAACATAGTTGAAAGGAGTTTTAAAATGATTTATTCACATGAAGTAGAAATGATGTGTCCGGTAGCTCAGGGCGCGAATCACGGACCAGCTCCGATTCCGGAAGAGGCAAAATGGGTAAAGGCAAAAGAAGTGAAAGATATCTCCGGCCTGACACACGGTATCGGCTGGTGTGCTCCTCAGCAGGGAACATGTAAATTGACACTGAACGTTAAAGAAGGAATTATTCAGGAAGCTCTTGTGGAGACCATCGGATGTTCAGGAATGACGCACTCTGCAGCTATGGCATCTGAGATCCTGCCGGGAAAGACAATCTTGGAGGCTCTTAATACAGACCTTGTATGTGATGCGATCAACACAGCGATGAGAGAGCTGTTCTTGCAGATTGTATACGGAAGAACGCAGAGCGCATTTTCAGAGGATGGGCTTCCGATCGGCGCAGGCCTTGAAGACCTTGGCAAGGGACTCCGCTCACAGGTTGGTACGATGTACGGAACATTGGCAAAGGGACCGCGTTACCTCGAAATGGCAGAGGGCTATGTAACGGGTATTGCTCTTGACGATAAAGATGAGATTATCGGATATCAGTTTGTAAGCCTTGGAAAGTTCACCGACTTTATCAAAGCGGGCGACACTCCGAACGATGCATGGGAGAAAGCAAAAGGACAGTACGGCCGCGTAGCAGACGCAGCAAAGATCATCGACCCGAGGAAAGAGTGATCTGGAGTTTCAGTATAATCGCACATAAGCATGAAAATACATATGCTGAGTGTTCATAACAAGGAGGACAAGTAAATGGCTTTATTTGAATCATATGAAAGAAGAATTGATAAAATCAATGAAGTATTAGGAAGCTATGGCATCGCTTCTATCGAAGAAGCAGAAAAGATTACAAAAGATGCCGGGCTTGATGTATATAACCAGGTAAAAGGGATCCAGCCAATCTGCTTTGAGAACGCATGCTGGGCATACACTGTAGGTGCGGCTATCGCGATCAAGAAAGGCTGCAAGACGGCGGCAGACGCAGCGGCAGCAATCGGAGAGGGACTTCAGGCTTTCTGCATCCCGGGTTCTGTAGCTGACCAGCGCAAAGTCGGACTTGGACACGGCAACCTCGGAAAGATGCTCCTTGAGGAGGATACGGACTGTTTCGCATTCCTTGCAGGACATGAGTCATTCGCGGCTGCGGAGGGCGCCATCGGTATCGCTGAGAAGGCAAACAAGGTTCGTAAGAAACCTCTGCGCGTTATCCTGAACGGCCTTGGAAAGGATGCGGCAAAGATTATCTCCAGAATTAACGGATTTACATATGTTGAGACAGAGTATGACTATTTTACAGGCGAGCTGAAGGAAGTTCAGAGAACTTCGTACTCTGAGGGACTCCGTGCAAAGGTAAACTGCTACGGTGCTAATGACGTGCGCGAGGGCGTTGCCATCATGCACAAGGAAGGCGTAGACGTATCTATCACAGGCAACTCAACTAACCCGACACGTTTCCAGCACCCGGTTGCAGGCACATACAAGAAAGAGTGCAACGAGCAGGGCAAGAAATATTTCTCCGTAGCATCCGGCGGCGGTACGGGACGTACCCTTCACCCGGACAATATGGCGGCTGGACCGGCTTCCTACGGTATGACAGATACACTTGGACGTATGCACTCTGACGCACAGTTTGCAGGATCCTCTTCCGTACCGGCTCATGTAGAGATGATGGGGCTTATCGGCGCAGGAAATAACCCGATGGTAGGTATGACTGTTGCAGTTGCAGTTTCCATCGAGGAGGCGGCTAAGGCTGGAAAGTTCTAAATTATAGCGTAGAATCAAGGGCTATCGCTGACATGGATTGTCGGCGGTAGCCTTTAATTTTGCCGGTAGTGTGATATACTATACAATAGATTAGGGTGGTTGCTGATTTGATTTACAGCGTTTGAAACTCCGTTCTAAAATGTCAGAGGTTCCCTTCAGCGAACAAAGGTTAAAGCATCGGCTTGATACCTTAACCTTTGACAGTGTGTAAAAAGAAACCTACCGTTATTAACCCTTTTCCTGAACTTTCCCTGCGTCTTAATTTTTTAACATAGCGAGGATTTCGCCTTTTGACTTTGCGCCTGCTGACTGATGGATGATGTTCCCATCTTTCATTACGACCAGCGTGGGGATGCTTAGCACCCGAAAACTTTGCGCCAGTTCCCGCTCATTGTCTACATTGATTTTGCCTACCAGATACTGGGGGTTTTCTTCTGCAATCTCATCTACTATGGGTGATACCATGCGGCAGGGGCCGCACCAGTCAGCATAAAAATCTAAGAGTACGGGTTTTTCGCTATTTTTAACAGAATCAATAAAGTTGTTTTTGTTTACAATAAGTACGGACATAATCATTACCTTCCTTTCTTTGTCTGATGCCAGCATATCATTTTCCTGTCATATTTTCTGTGACGCGGTCACATTTATGGCTTTGCGTGTGAGATGGACGGAAAAGCCATTAATCCGTTATTTCCTTTAGCTTATTTTGTATCGCGTGAAAGTCGGGCCTGGGTTTCGGGAAATTTTGTCTCGTCACGCAGGAGGGCGGAAGGATGGTATACAGAAGTCAGCCATACATTTTTGCGGAAAATAAACGTTCCGTGTTCCTTTGTGATCCGGTAGTCCGGGCGAATGACGCGCTGGGCGGCGATACGCCCCAGGCAGACTATGATTTTGGGGCGCAAAAGGAGAGTCTCGTATTTCAGGTAAGGCATGCAGGTCTCCTGCTCCCGGGGATGGGGATCACGGTTCCTTGTCTGTGACAGATCAGTATATCATAATTTGATTTTTTCTTGTAGAATAAAATGACCCATGCTATAATATCCCGGAAGGATGGCTGCGCCGCAATGCGGCGGGGTGAACAGATAAGGAGCCAGATATGGGAATGACAGTAAATTCAGAGCTGCCGCTTCCGGCAGATTTAAAGAAGGAATATCCGCTGACGGATGAGATCCGTGATGTAAAGAAAAAAAGAGACCGTGAGATCCGTGATGTATTTACCGGGGCATCCGATAAATTTCTTGTGATAGTCGGTCCGTGTTCAGCAGACAATGAGGACGCTGTCTGTGAGTATGTGCATCGGCTTGCAAGAGTGAATGAAAAGGTTTCAGAGCGTCTTGTGATCATTCCGAGAATCTATACGAATAAGCCGAGGACTACAGGCGCGGGTTATAAGGGGATGCTCCACCAGCCGGAGCCTGACCGGGCGCCGGATCTTCAGGCCGGAATTATCGCTATCCGTAAGATGCATATCCGGGTTATGGAAGAAACACTCTTGACAGGAGCAGATGAGATGTTGTATCCTGAGAACAGGAGCTATCTTGATGATATATTGTCCTATGAGGCTATCGGGGCGCGTTCTGTGGAAAACCAGCAGCACCGCCTGACCGCAAGCGGCATGGATATCCCAATCGGGATGAAGAACCCTACCAGTGGTGATTTTTCCGTTATGCTCAATTCCGTACTGGCGGCGCAGAGCGGGCACCGTTTCATCTATCGGACGATGGATGTGACGACGGAGGGGAATGACCTTGCCCATGTAATCCTGCGGGGCGGCGTGGATAAGTACGGTACATGCATACCGAACTACCATTACGAGGATCTTAAGCGGCTGCTCCTCATGTATCAGGAGATGGAGCTGAAGAATCCGGCGGCAGTCATAGACGTTAACCACTCGAACTCCAACAAACAGTATAAGGAACAGGTTCGCATTGCCAGCGAAGTTCTCCACAGCAGGAATTATAATCCTGAGCTTAGAAGCCTGATCAAAGGCATTATGATTGAGAGCTATCTGGAGGAAGGCTGCCAGAGCATCGGCAGCGGACGGGTGTATGGGAAGTCTATTACGGATCCGTGCCTGGGCTGGGAGGACACAGAGCGTCTGATCTATGAGATAGCAGACAGATGCTAAGCGTCTGCGTACTGACAAACCGGTGAAGAGATATCTGGTTTCAGAGCGGGAAAGCTCCTGAGAGAGGAAAATAAAAAGAAAGGGCACATAGCGTGCATGGTGGGAAGATGATTAACAGATAATTTGATTTGGATGTGCAGTCAGAGAGAGAAGCCTGTTTTATACAGGCATATTTGCGTACGCCAAATTAGATTATCCGCATTTTCAAGCCTTGTTCCGACCGTGTTCCGGAAAATATATAGGTTTATTTTGCGTGAGTCTGTTTTGGGTACGAAACAGGCTTTTTTAGTATGAAAAAAGCCTTTCGGACAGGAGGATGATAAAGATATGCTGCAGATAGAAAATTTGACAATTACTCACAAGAAAGATCTGAAGGTCTTGCTGGAGGATTTTAACTGCGTGCTGAATGATGGAGACAAAGCAGTGATCATCGGGGAAGAAGGCAACGGAAAATCTACGCTTTTGCAGTGGATTTTCCGTCCTGAGATGATTGAGGACTACTGCGAGTCTCAGGGCAGGCGCATCTTCCACGGCTTAAGGATGGGATATTTGCCGCAGGAGCTTTCAGATGAAGATAAAGAAAAAAGCATCTATGAGTATTTTATGGAGGAAGATCTGTTCTTTGGACAGACTCCGAAGGAAATGGGCAGGATGTCGGGAAAGTTCGGCGTGCCTTCCGATTTCTTTTACCGGGAGCAGCGGATGGATACGCTCTCCGGCGGGGAGCGGGTGAAAGCACAGATGATGCGGCTCCTTTTGGGGAAACCGGAAATCCTTCTGCTGGATGAGCCTTCCAATGACATAGACGTAGAAACGCTTGTCTGGCTGGAAAGGCTGATTATCGGGTGGAAGGGAATCGCGCTCTATATTTCCCATGATGAAACTCTTATTGAGAATACGGCGAATATGGTCATTCATATGGAGCGCATTAAGAAAAAGACGCAGAGCAGGTATACGGTGGCGCGCATGCCGTATGAGCAGTATATGCGGGAACGCAGGAAACGGCTTGAGAAACAGGAACAGATGGCGGCGAGTGACAGGAGGGAAAAGCATATAAGAGATGAGAAATACAGGCGTGTATATGAAAGCGTAGGCTATGCACAGGAGACGATCACAAGGCAGAATCCTGCCGGGGGGAGGCTCCTGAAAAAGAAGATGCATGCGGTGAAGTCCATGGAGCGCCGGTTTGCCAGGGAAGATGAGAAGATGACGGAGATGCCGGAGGAGGAGACGGCGATTTACTTTAAGCTGGGCGGCAAAGGCAGTAAAATCCCGGCCGGTAAGACAGTGGTACGCTATGCGTTGGATGAGCTCTATTCCCCAGATGGGGAGCGGGTTCTGGCGAAAGACATATCCTTTGAGATCCGCGGCTCTGAAAAGGTGTGCATCACAGGCGCGAACGGCGCTGGAAAGACGACGCTTTTGCGTAGGATTGCGGAAGAACTTCTGAAAAGGAAAGATATCCGGGCAGAATATATGCCGCAGGATTATGAAGATCTGCTTGACCTTTCCGTGACGCCCGTGGATTTCCTGGCGTGGTCCGGGAACCGGGAAGAGCGGACGAAGGTCCGCACTTATCTGGGCGCGCTAAAATACACGGCAGAAGAGATGGGGCATAAGATTTCGGAGCTTTCAGGCGGCCAGAAGGCAAAAGTTCTCCTGCTGAAGATGAGCCTTTCCGGCGCAAATGTCTTAATACTGGATGAGCCTACCCGGAATTTTTCGCCCTTATCCGGTCCGGTGATACGCCGGATGCTTAAGGAGTTTCCAGGGGCGATCATCAGTATTTCCCATGACAGAAAGTATATGGAGGAGGTCTGTGACCGGATATACCGGCTGAGTGAGGCGGGGATTGAAAACGTGCCCAAATAGGGAAAATAAAAAAAATAGAAAAATTAAAAATATTTGTTGACAAACGGGGAGTCGTGTAGTATAGTAATTATTGTTCTGAGGAACAAACATAAGAAATGCGACAGTGGCTCAGTTGGTAGAGTACGACCTTGCCAAGGTCGGGGTCGCGGGTTCGAACCCCGTCTGTCGCTCTTTGAAAAAGGCTTTTCGAGTATTCGGAAAGCTTTTTTGCATAAATTAATAAAATGTTTTAAATATATTTTTGGGAAATTATTTCCAAGGATTATGAAGAGGATTATGATGATGGGAAATGGGAAGACGGAAAATAATACAGAGCACAGCGCCGGAAACATAGGAGCGCATGAGGGAAATCCTTTGGCTTATGAGAATGTGGGGCGGCTTATCGCGAAATTTGCCATACCGGCAATCATCAGCATGCTGGTAAGCTCGCTCTACAATATTGTGGATCAGATTTTTATCGGGCAGGGAGTGGGGATGCTTGGGAATGCGGCTACCAATGTGGCGTTCCCGGTGTCTATCATTTGCACGGCGACAGCCCTTTTATTGGGAATTGGCAGTTCATCCAACTTTAACTTAGAGTCGGGCGCGGGGAATCGGGAACGGGCGAACCGTATTATGGGAACCGGGCTTTCTATGCTGGTAATCTGCGGGAGCATTATAGCTTTTGCCGTCATTTTGTTTCTAAACCCACTTTTACATATCTTTGGGGTGACGCCGGACATTCTGCCCTATGCACAGGATTATCTGGGAATCACTGCATTTGGGATACCGTTTCTGATTCTTACCACCGGGGGAAACCATCTGATAAGGGCGGACAGGAGCCCGACTTATTCTATGGCATGCATGCTTACTGGGGCAATTATCAATACCATTCTGGATCCTGTATTTATCTTCATGTTTCATTGGGGGATCAAGGGAGCGGCATGGGCGACGGTGATTGGGCAGATGGTTTCCGGTATTCTTGTAATAGTGTATTTTTCAAGATTCTGCCATCTTAATCTGGAGGCCAAGATGCTAAGGCCGCGTTCGGAGTTTCTTAAGGCGATTGTGTCTCTGGGGATGGCGGCATGCGTCAATCAGATTGCCATGGCGGCGGTTCAGATTACAATGAACAATACGCTGAGGCATTACGGGGCGGCATCGATGTACGGAACGGACATCCCGCTGGCATGCGTGGGGGTTATCTCCAAGGTGAATATGGTGTTTATGTCCATCTGTATCGGAACTTCGCAAGGATGCCAGCCGCTGTGGGGATTTAATTACGGGGCGAAAAATTACGGCAGGGTGAGGGAAGCGTATAAGAAAGCGTTCCAGATATCCCTGATGGTAGGAATCCTGTTCTTTTTGTGCTTTCAGCTTTTCCCAAGGCAGATTGTCAGTATCTTCGGTACGGGTACGGAAGAATATTTTCATTTTGCGGAGCGGTATTTTAAAGTCTTTATGCTCCTGACATTCATTAACGGGATACAGCCTATGTCTTCAGGGTTCTTTACGTCTATCGGGAAAGCTAAGCTTGGCATCGTAGTGTCTCTGACAAGGCAGGTTATCTTCCTTCTGCCGCTTATATTGATTTTTCCGGTCTTTATGGGAATCGACGGGGTGATGTATGCCGGACCCATTGCGGACGGGGCAGCGGCGGCAGTGGCCGCCGGGTTTGCGGTGAGGGAGCTGCGTGCCATGAAAGACGGAGATGGGCAGCGGAAATGAAGAATCGGTTAAGTGTGAATTGACCTTTCAGGCAATGTGTGCTATGATTCTTTTGTAAAAAAATTATTAAAGAGAAGCAGAGTAGGAATGTGCGCGTTAAGTGCCGGATGGACGGGGAGTTGCCAGCCGGACGAAGGGCTTTTGGAGACTGCGGTGCATGTTCCGCATCCCGCTGCTACACATAAACAGATAGAGATACCTGCTTATGCGTAGCTTTAAGGACTACTGCAAAGGAGGTATTTTTTAATGAAAAATTTGAAAACATCATTCATTGAATCTGTTCACGAGCTCAGAGAGCTCAAGACTCTGGCGGCGTCGGCCATGCTGCTGGCAATCGCGGTAGTGCTGGGTTTTTATACCCTGCAGCTTACGGACTACATTAAAATAGGGTTTGCGTATATCGTGAATGAGATGACGGGGCTTTTGTTCGGCCCGGCAGTGGGAGGGATTGTCGGAGGATTGGCGGATCTTGTGAAGTACCTTGTGAATCCGACAGGACCATTTTTCCCGGGATTTACCGTCAGCGGTTTTTGCGGAGGGCTCATCTACGGATTTGTGCTGTACAAAAAGCCGCTGACTATTAAGCGGGTGATACTGGCAAATCTTCTGGTCACGGTGCTGGTGAACCTGGGGCTTAACACCTACTGGTTGACAATTCTGTACGGCGACGGTTTTTTTGCGCTGCTGCCGGCACGAATACTGAAACAGATTATCATGCTGCCCATTGAAGTAGTGCTTTTTTACACTGTGGCAAAGACGCTGGCGAAGACGAACGTGTTGGAGATGGTGCGGGGAATGAGAGCGTCATAGAAAGGACGGGGCTCTATGCGTGAGAGAAGGACGATCGGGTTTTTATTTAAGCAGATCAACAATGTGTATGAGAAGGAATTTAACAACAGGCTCAGGAAGTTAGGGATTACTTCGTCGCAGTGCGAGGTGCTTGATTTTCTCCTGCAGAGCAGCAAGGATCAGGTGACTCAGAGGGATATCGAGCGGGCGCTAAATCTTAAAAATCCTACGGTCACGGGCCTGTTAAAGAGGCTTGACGAGAAAGGATTTATCCTCTCCGTTCCCAGCGGGAAGGATAAGCGGTGCAAAAACATCTACCTGACGGAAAAGGCCTACGACATACAGAAACGCATGGAGGTGCACCGGAAGAAATTGGACAAGATGCTGACTCTCGGGATGACGGAGAAAGAGGCTGAGGCGCTCTATAGGATGCTGAACAGAGTGCTGTATAATATAGCTGAACCGTGAAACGTTATGAATGGCATAGGAAGGGTCTGGTGGGAAACAGGCAGCCCTACAGGGGAGGGAGCGGCTCGCATGAGCTACTCCCTTTATTAATTCTGGACAAAAGGTTACTGTCGGATCGCCTGCTTACTCCAGGCGGCTAAGTCCTGCAATGACTGCCGCCATCCTTGCGGTACGCTCTGCCCATGTATCCAGATTCAAATATTCCTCAGGCGAACACATCAAACCGCCCACAGGGCCCATGCCATCGATTGTCGGGATGCCCAGGTCGGCCACAAAATTCCCGTCGCTTACCCCGCCTGTCATTGCCGTCAGATAGGGAATCCCAAGCTCATCTGAAATCTGCCTGGTGAGTTCCTGAAGTTTTAGGCTTCCCGGAACCTGCGTAAGAGGCGGCCTGTTCATAGTTAACGTGTATGAGATGTGAACGTTCTCAATTTCACTATGGTCAAGGATTGCCTTCACTTCCCTGATAAGACGCTCTCCCTGTTCTTTTTCCTGATAACGCAGGTCAATATCCATTTCAGCATGTTCCGCCACGACAATTCTGTTTTCTCCTCCATGGATCATTGTGACCGTCACGCTCGCGCCGTTTTCATAATCATTCAGTTTGCGTAATTTTACGATTTTCAGAGCCAGTTCTTCAATTGCATTTCCGCCTTTCTGAGGCTCAATCCCTGCGTGCACAGCCCGTCCTTTTGCGGTCACATGTATGTAAGTATTTCCTTTGCGCCCGATCACTATAGCTCCATTTTCACGGGCTCCCTCTGTTACGATACACCAGTTTGCTTTCTTTCCCTCTTTAATGATGTCTTCCTTTACTGCATGGCTTCCGGTCTCCTCGTCTCCGCTGAACAAGACGGCAACAGAAGGAAGGTTTTTAACCTCAAGCGCATGAAGAGCCTTCCAGGCATACAGGCACCCTACAAAGCAGCTTTTCATATCTTCTACTCCGGGTCCGGTAGCTATTTTCCCGTCTATCCGGAAAGGATGTTTTGCCGCTGTTCCATCCGGAAACGCAGTATCCAGATGGCAGATCATCAAGAGCTGTTTTTCTGTGCCTTTTTTACGCACAATCAGTCCGTTTCCGCAATTTTCATGATGCAGAACCTCTGGTTCAAACCCCTCTTTTTCAAACTCATCCAGCATAATGTCCGCAATCTGGTCAATCC
This sequence comes from uncultured Dorea sp., assembly GCA_910578455.1. Classification (GTDB taxonomy): domain Bacteria; phylum Bacillota; class Clostridia; order Lachnospirales; family Lachnospiraceae; genus MD308. The sequence continues at coordinate 21,932 of CAJTQA010000016.1, read as the reverse complement.
CTTTCTTGCATGCGGAACCGCTGTCAATATTAACAACCCGTTCCAAGAGAGACACCATCTCATTATAATGGTCATCCAGATATTTTTTCAGTTTTTTACTTAACATTTTCATCCTCTTCCTTTTTTGATTTTTCTATACCGAATCCTGTAGCGCCGCAGACCAGAGCCATAAGCGTGCTGAAGAAACAGAAAAAGGCAAAAGGCGCATACTCTGCCGTTGCAACTCCCAATGCGCCTGAAGCGTATGCTCCCGCTGCTGACCACGGTATTAAGGCGACTACGCAAGTGCCGGAATCTTCAAGTGTCCGGGAAAGATTTTTAGCAGCATAGCCCATTCTCTTGTAGACATCCGCAAACAGCTCACCTGGGATCAGAATAGTCAGGAAGTCGCTTCCTGTCGCGACTGCCATCGTGACTGTGGATACGACTGTAGATAAAATCAGGCTGAAACGGTTCTTTACTACTTGGCTCAGTTTTTCTAAAATGACGTCCAGGCATCCCGAACTTGTGATAATACCTGCAAAGGAAAACGCGCATAGGATTAAAAGTATTGTTTCCAGCATGGAATTCATCCCGCCCCTTGCCAGAAGGCTGGTGATTTCGGGAAGGACTTCCATATCTTCGATTCCTTTTACCTGCTCCATGCTGAAACCGCTGACGGATGCCTCGAAGAAATCGGACAAAGTAAAGCCCTGGAAGAATATGCCAAGAAAGCCGGCAACTGCGCTTGACAAGAGCATAATCGGTATTGTCGGCTTTTTCATAACAGACCCGGCCAAAACAATGATGATCGGTATCAGCAACAAGATATTCCAGTGGAATATCTGCTCCAGATTCTCCATCATGCCTCTCACAGTTTCCGACTCTACAGATATATCTGTTCCGGCTTTAAGCCCAAGCAGAGTATAGATGATAATTGCACCAATTGCAGCCGGAACTGTTGTATAAAACATGTGGCGGATATGTTCGTACAATGTGCTGCCGGCCGCAAGAGGCGCCAGATTTGTCGTATCGGACAGAGGAGACATCTTATCTCCAAAGTAGGAGCCTGCAACCACTGCTCCTGCCGTGATCGGGACGGCCAGCCCTACGCCCCGGGCAATGATGACCAAAACTACACCGATAGTTCCGATGGATCCCCAGGAGGTTCCGGTACAAGTAGAAATTACCGCGCAGATAATAAACGCCGTCACATAAAAAAATTTGGGATTGACAATCTGGATTCCATAGTAGATCATCATCGGGATTGTGCCAGACAGCATCCATGAAGAAATAATAATCCCTACTGCCAGAAGAATTAAAATTGTCGGCATAGCTTTCGCAATCTTCTCAGACACGGTCTCTATCATCTCTTCCCACGTTGCCCCCAGGTAAAAGGCCATCCCGGCCGTTACCACCGCCGACAGGACCAGCATGGCCTCTTTCGGAAATCCACATACTCCGTATCCCACAGACAGAATCAGGAACATAGCAATTAACGGGATAATGGCTTCTGCAAATGTCGGCTTTCTTCGTTCGTGCTTTTTCATGTTTTCCCACTCCTTTCCGATGCATCGCATCTTGAAACATGATTTCTTTACTTTTCTATGTATCAATGATATACTATGACAGATGTGCGTTCAAATCGTTTTCTGAAACATTGTACTAGCACAAAAATGAATAAAAGGAGCTGCCAATGTTAAAACATGAAGAAATACAGGAATATATAAAAGAACAGATTAATTCCGGCACATGGAAGCCAAAAGCAAAGCTGCCGTCTTTACGAGATATGTCCGAATTGTTCTCGACAAGCATCGGAACTGTTCTCACTGCTTATTCTGCCCTTGAAAAAAAGCACATTATTTATTCCATCCCGAGAAGCGGATATTATGTTCTTGGCAAGGATTCGCTGCAGATGAATTCGAGGCCTCCTGCCATCGATTTTTACTCCGGGGCGCCTGACAGCCGCTATATGCCTTATGACAACTTTCAGCACTGTGTTAATACTTCCCTTCAGCTATTCCGCGAAGACATCTTCACCTATTCCAACAGCCAGGGCCTTCCTGCTCTGATTACTGCTCTGCAAAAGCAGTTTCGGCAATATCAGGTACATGCAGAGCCTTCCAATATCATTGTGACTTCCGGCTCGCAGCAGGCGTTGGATATTCTTTGCCGGATGCCTTTCCCAAACGGCAAGCAGACCATCCTGCTTGAACAGCCTGCTTATTATGGGATGGTCAAAAGCGTATATCTATGCAATTCGCGGGTTATCGGAATCAGAAAAGATTTTGATGGAATTGATTTTGATGAACTGGAGCGCCTTTTTCTCTATGGGGATATCAAATTCTTCTATACGATTCCAAGATACCACAACCCGACCGGCCATTCTTATTCAAAACAGGAAAAAGAAACTCTTGTCCGGCTTGCCAGGAAATACAATGTATATATAGTGGAAGATGATATTGCCGCAGATTTTGATACAGATTCCCGGAATGACCCTCTGTATTATTATGATATCTCGGACAAGGTTATTTATGTTAAAAGCTTTTCAAAAATACTTATGCCGGGATTGCGGGTGTCCGCACTGGTGCTGCCGCCTCTTTTGAAAAACATTTTTTTAGAGTACAAGGAATGGACTGACACCTATACCTCAATTCTTTCCCAGGGATCTCTTGCAGTCTACCTGGAAAGCGGCCTGTTCAATAAATATCAGGATTCCATCCGGCAGCTCTACATCAACCGAATGAAAATTCTCAGAGAAACAGCCGAGGAACACCCATATTCCAATATACGATGGAATATCCCTGATTCCGGCTTTTTTGCGTGTATGAAGTTAAACAGCGAAGTGCCTTTTCAGCAATTACAGCCTTATCTTTTCAAAAATAAAATTTCTTTGATGGATACCAGCAATTTTTTCCTGAACGAATATAAGAATTATAGTTATTACCGGGTCAGCCTGAGCAAAGCTAATGAAAAGGAAATCCAAACGGGGATTCCTGTGCTTCTCAACATTCTGTCAGGTCTTCAGCCACGCTGAATATAGGTTATATCTCCCTCTGGTATAAGGGGTTCTGCGGGAAAGCCTGGTTATTTTCATAAAATGCCCGGTCAGGGGGAATGATAATCTATCATGAGACCAGGAGCGTAATATGACGGCAGAGATTATAGCTTATATGGCATTTGAACAGGATATGGAGCGGCGCATGGAGTTTTCGCTTGTAATGCAGTGTGCGCCGTTTCTCAAGGGGATGCGGGCGGCGAGCATTCTGAATATGGAGAGGCCGTGGGCGAGGGGATTATACCGGCTGTTTGAGGCTACGGATATCTCCTGGCGGATTCTTGCTGTGAGAAAAGAGAGGTGCCTGGTCTTGTTTTACAGAGAAACGGATCTTGAGAAAGTGCTTGCCGACAGGGAAGTCCGGCGGTTTTTGAAAGGCTATGGCTATGAGGGGTTAGAGCTTTCCCAGAGTATCACGCAGCTTTCTATGCGGATGGGTCTGTATATGAAAGGGAAAATGGATTTCCCTCATGAGATGGGGGTATTTTTGGATTACCCTCTGGAAGATGTAAAAGCATTTATTGAGAACGGAGGGAGGAAGAGTGTCCTTACGGGCTGCTGGAAGGTGTACTGTAATGTGGAGAGGGCAGGGCTTACTTTTCTTGCCTACGATAAGGCGAAGGACAGCGCGGTGAATGAATTTCTTGCCGGAAAGCGTATCAGCGAGATTGCTAAGACAGGAACATGAATGAAAAAAAGAGAGACTTTGGGTTTCTCTTTTTCTGATTTCATGATAAACTGGTGTACAGATTAATTTTAAAAATACAGGGAGGATACAGGTGCATGAGTTATGCGGACAGAGTGTTTATAGATATGTGCCGTGATATTATTGAAAACGGTACGGATACAAGGGGTGAGAAGGTGCGCCCGGTGTGGGAGGACGGCGCGCCTGCCTACACGGTGAAGAGGTTCGGGGTGGTGAACCGGTATGACCTAAGTAAGGAGTTTCCGGCGCTGACTTTGAGGCGGACGCCGATTAAGAGCTGTACGGACGAGCTTTTGTGGATCTGGCAGAAGAAGTCCAACAATATCTGTGACTTGAACAGCCATATATGGGATAGCTGGGCGGATGAGGAAGGCTCGATCGGAAAGGCGTACGGTTATCAGATGAGTGTAAAGCATCAGTACAGGGAAGGCATGTTCGACCAGGTGGACAGGGTAATCTATGACCTTAAGAACAATCCTTACAGCCGCCGTATCATGACGAATATCTATGTGCACCAGGATCTACATGAGATGAATCTTTACCCCTGTGCCTACAGCATGACATTCAATGTGACGAAAAGGGCAGGGCACGACAGACTTACGCTGAACGGGATCTTAAACCAGCGTTCGAATGACGTGCTGACGGCTAACAGCTGGAATGTGTGCCAGTATGCGGTGCTGATCCATATGCTTGCCCAGGTGTGCGGCATGGAGGTGGGAGAGTTCGTCCATGTGATCGCGGACGCGCACATTTACGACAGGCACATACCGCTTATTGAAGAGCTGATAAGCCGCGAGCCTCTGCCGGCGCCGAAGTTCTGGCTGAATCCGGAGGTGAAGGATTTCTATGAGTTTACAAGGGATGATGTGAAACTGTTGGATTATGAGACTCATGAGCAGATAAAAAATATACCTGTGGCGATTTAAAGGCAGGGGATTTAAAGGATGGATGAGACAGGATTTATAAATGACAGGGCGGGCGAGAATGCCCGCGGAAAGGGAGACGGGCGCATGAATTTGATTGTTGCTGTAGATAGGAACTGGGCGATCGGGAAGGATAACCGGCTGATGCATCACATCCCGGCTGATATGAAGTATTTCCGGGAGATGACGAAGGGGGGCGTGGTCGTCATGGGGAGGAAGACGTTAGAGAGCTTTCCCCAGGGGCAGCCTCTTAAGAACCGGGTGAATATCGTGATCAGCCGCAGGAAGGATTATAAAGTAAAGGGCGCGGTGGTTGTCCACAGCGTGGAGGAGGCAGTAGAAACCGCCGTGGAAGAGTCGAAAAAGTGCGGCGGCGGGATCTTTGTCATCGGCGGGGAGAGCATCTACCGCGCGATGCTGGGGTACTGCGATACGGCGTATGTGACGAAGATTGACCATGCTTATGACGCGGACACATATTTCCCGGACCTGGACGCGGATGCGGAGTGGGAGATGACGAAAATCAGCGAGGAGCAGACGTGCTTTGATTTGGAATATTATTTTACAGTTTATGAGAGGGTAAGATAAGGTAAGATGAGGATACTAAGCATTACGGCGCAGAAACCAAGCAGCACCGGGAGCGGCGTGTACCTGACGGAGCTTGTGAAGGAGTACGCGGCGAAGGGGCATGAGCAGGCGGTTGTTGCGGGCGTGTATGAAGAGGATGAGGCAGAGCTGCCGGAGGGCGTTAAGCTCTACCCGGTGTATTTTTCACAGGATGGAAAAGGATGCGGGGGAAGAGAGGGCGAAGGGTTCCGTGAGGGCGGCTCTGTGAGCCTTCCGTTTCCGATTGCGGGGATGTCGGACGAGATGCCTTATAAGAGCACAAGGTACTGCGATATGACGCCGGAGATGGCAGAACAGTTTAAGGAGGCGTTTTTAAAGGCGGTGGCGAGGGCGGTTAAGGAGCTTTCGCCGGACATTGTGCTGTGCCACCACCTTTACTTTCTGACGGCTCTTGTGCGGGAGGCGTTTCCGGGGCTTAAGGTGTACGGGTTCTGCCATAACACGGATCTGCGGCAGATGAAAAAGACGGATCTTGAGAGAGGATTTATCCGGGAGCAGATAAAGAGGCTTGACCATATCTTTGTGCCTCAGAGGGCGCAGGAGGAGGGCGTGAAGGAGATTTACGGCGTATCTTCTGATAAGATTACAAGGGTGGGCATGGGCTTTAACCGGAAGATTTTCCATGTGACGGGGGAGAGGCCGTCTGACGGGATTACGAGGCTTGTGTTTGCCGGGAAGATTGCAGAGAAGAAGGGCGTGGTGAGCCTGATGAGGAGTCTTTGCCTTTTGGGCGATCTGGGGAAGGAGATCGAGGTATTCCTGGCGGGGAGTTCGGGGAATGAGGATGAGCTTGGGCTGATCTGTGAGCTTTCGAAGAAGGCTCCGGTGAAGGTGACATTCCTTGGGCGGCTTTCCCAGGCAGAGCTGTCGAAGGTCTACAACAGGTGCGATATCTTTGTGCTGCCGTCCTTTTTTGAGGGAATCCCGCTGACGGTGATCGAGGCTTTGGCCTGCGGCGACAGGGCGGTGATGACAGACCTTCCGGGCATCCGGGAGTGGCTTTCGGAGGCTGTGCCGGGGGCGGATGTCCTTTTTGTGGAGATGCCTGAGATGCGAAATGCTGACGAGCCGGTTAAGAGCGGACTGCCCGGTTTTGAACGGAGGCTTGCGGATGCGTTGTGTGAGAGCATCCGTAAGGGCAAAACGAGGCTTGCGGATGTGAGCGGCATTTCCTGGGAGGGGATTGCAGAGCGGGTGATTAGCTGTGCGCGGACTGATAGAACTTAATAGGGCAGGTTATGAGAGTGTGTAAAGATGAGCCGGCGGATTCCTTTTTTCAGGGAGGGATGAGCCGGTTTTTTAATTTGATTTTGTAAAATAATTAATTATTATACAAAAGAAATAGTCCTGAAAAGTTACGGGAGATTGAAAAAAAGGTGGCGAGCTATGAGCAGCTTTATGAAAAAGGGGATATTATCAACCAGAGAAACGCCGGAAGAAGACCGAAGATTGGAGAAAATGAGGCAGAAACGATGCGAAAGATGTATGCGTCGGGAGCCAGCGTCGTACAGATTGCTAAGTATTTTAACGTGACCCGTCCGACGGTATATAAGTATATAAATATCAGGAAACGGTGGGAGGAAGATAACTTTGTTAAGGTGCGTTTGGATTATATGTACGACGATGAGCTGTGCACTGTGATTGACGTGGATTTTAAACATGAGAAAGTGTATGTGGAAAATCAAACGGATAAGGTGCTGCTTACGGCGTTCGGAGTCAATAAGAATCCGGACTGGGAGGCATTTAATGATTTTTTAGAATCCAGGTGCGTGCCCCGGACAAGGTGCGGCATGAAACAGATTCTCAGGGAAAATGGACTGGACAGCTATGATCCGTTCCGGATGATTGAGAAGACGCAGGGCCGTATGGCAGAGGATCACCACTGGATACGGATACATTATAAGGATGAAATCCGTTGATTTGTTTATTAAAGAAATATAAAGAAAATTTTGTTGATAAGCAGATATTAAGTATCGTATAATAAGGTTAGAGAATAAAAGGAGGGAGTCATTATGGCATTAGCGGCACAAGCTATTAGAAAGAAGGAAGTTATGAAAAAAGAATATTCTGAGAAATCAGCCATAGGCGCATTATATAGTGAACTCTCTAAAGGAATTGAAAGTATGAAAAAAGGTGAGGTTTATACAGTAGATGAGGCTTGGGAGGAAATTGATAAAATATAATGCGAGTGGAAAAACCGAAGAAGTATAGCATTGTTATTTCAAAAGATGCACTTTGGGATATTAAATCAATAAAAAAATATATTCTTGATACATTTAAGTATCGTGAATATGCTGAAAATTTCTCGAACAAGATAAAGAAGGCGATTAAAGAATTGGATTCATTTCCAAAAAGCTATGAAACTACGGGATATGTTATTGAGGATTTAAGTGTTTATTTTAAGCCATGCAGCACATATTTAATATTTTTTGTAGTGGAGGATTTCACGATAACGGTAATTCGGGTTTTAAAAGACCGCATGCATTGGCAGGCAATTATAAGGAAGATGCAGAAAATCAACAGATAAAATTTTGAAGAAAATCCAAGAAGAATATTACCAGTTGACAATCAATGCCTGCATCCTCTATAATAGAATCAATTTATCAGACAAATGCTATGACAGGGAGGAGTACATAGATTCCTGATGCGAAGAGAGGAGACGTAAGGTGCAAGTCTCCGTGAAGGATTTATGGAAGTAGCCCTCGAGCAGTGGAGCGAACGCGCGGACTTGCATGTATGAAAGCAAGTTTCTGTGTCAGTAGATTCCAACGCAGCCTCAGCGTTAGCGGAGAGCGGTATCGGAGGAAGAGATTTCTCCCGTACCGGATGAGTGCAGGGAGTTTCCCTGAATTTAGGTGGTAACACGGATATGATATTCGCCCTAAGCGGTTTCGCTTAGGGCGTTTTGATGTGCGCTGCAAAAAGAATAAAACAGGTGTGCTGCCGATGTGTATAAGGAGGTAAAAAAGGATGAAAAAAATCAGCGGGAACAAATTGTTGGTAAAGGCTCTCCGGGAGGAAGGGGTGGACACCATCTTCGGCTATCCGGGGGCGTGCACCATTGACATCAGCGATGAGCTGTACAAGCAGGATTTTACGAAGGTCATCCTGCCAAGACAAGAGGTTGCCCTTGTCCATGAGGCGGACGCCTATGCCCGTTCCACAGGGAGGACGGGAGTGTGCCTTGTGACCAGCGGGCCGGGCGCGACGAATCTTGTGACGGGGCTTGCGACGGCTTACTATGACAGTGTTCCTCTTGTATGCTTTACCGGGCAGGTGGCAAGGCATCTCATCGGGAACGACGCGTTTCAGGAGGTTGACATCGTAGGGATTACGAGAAGCATCACGAAATACGGCGTGGTGGTAAAAAAGAGGGAAGACCTGGGGCGCATCATCAAGGAGGCTTTTTACATAGCGAGGACGGGAAGGCCGGGCCCGGTGCTTATCGACCTTCCAAAAGACGTGATGGCGGAGCTTGGAAGCCCGGAATATCCGGAGAGTGTAAACATCCGTGGGTATAAGCCAAGCACCGGAGTCCATATCGGCCAGCTTAAGCGGGCCATCAAGATGCTTGGGAAAGCGAAGAGGCCCTTATTTCTTGCCGGGGGCGGCGTGATCATATCAGGGGCGAGAGAGGAATTTACGAAGCTTGCGGAGAGGACGAATGTTCCGGTTGTCACGACTGTTATGGGGCGGGGGGCGATACCTACGAACCATCCTCTCTATATCGGGAATCTGGGGATGCATGGCGCTTATGCGTCCAACATGGCGGTGAGCGAGTGCGATTTGCTGTTTTCTATCGGAACCCGCTTTAATGACCGGATTACAGGAAAGCTCCATTCCTTTGCGCCGAAAGCGCAGATTGTGCATATTGACATAGATACGGCGGCGATTTCCAAAAACGTGCAGGTGGATGTTCCGATCGTGGCAGATGCCAGGGAAGCGATCGAAAAACTGCTGGAATACGTGGAAAGCTGCGATACGGAGAAATGGTTCGGAAAAATCAAGGGATGGAGAGCGGACCATCCGCTCGTGATGAAAGAGAAACCGGTGATGACGCCGCAGGACGTAGTGGAAACGATTAACCGCATGTTTGACGAGGCGATTATCGTGACGGACGTAGGGCAGCATCAGATGTTCACGGCGCAGTTTGCCGAGATTACAGAAAAAAAACAGCTCATCATGTCCGGGGGCTTAGGAACGATGGGATACGGACTTCCGGGAGCGATCGGGGCGAAGATCGGAAATCCCCGCAAGACGGTCATCTCCATATCCGGAGACGGAGGCATGCAGATGAATATTCAGGAGCTTGCAACAGCGGTCCTTGAGGAGCTGCCGATTATCTCCTGCGTCTTTAACAATAACAATCTGGGCATGGTGCGCCAGTGGCAGAAACTTTTTTACGGGAAACGCTATTCCATGACATGCTTACGCTCCGGAGCGGCATGCAGGGGGAAATGCGGTGAAGTGCCGTGTCCGGAATATACGCCGGATTTTGTGAAACTGGCAGAAAGCTATGGGGCAAAGGGCATACGCATCACAAAGAAAGAAGAGATAGAGCCTGCATTTGCAGAGGCAATGAAGAGTGAGAAAATCCCATACATCTTAGAGTTTGACATTGACCCGGAAGACTTGGTATATCCGATGATCAAGCCCGGCGGAACTCTGGAAGAGATGATTATGGACTGTTAGGAAGGAGAGAGGGCAGATGAACGGAAACGGAATGAAAAAGAGGTGGCTTTCCCTGTATGTAGAGAACCAGGACGGCGTCCTGTCAAAGATATCCGGGCTTTTCTCCGGAAAATCCTACAATATCGACAGCCTGACGGTAGGAACGACAGAAGACCCGACCATCTCAAGGATGACGATAGCCACAGTCAGCGACGATGAGACATTTGAGCAGATAAAAAAGCAGTTAAACCGGCTTGTGGAGGTTATAAAGGTTATCGACTTTACGAATGTTTTCGTGAGGATGAAAGAGATAATGTACATTAAGGTAAAAAAATGTACGCCGGAGGATAAGGTGGAGTGTTTCCAGATAGCGGAAACCTTTAAAGCTAAGGTTATCGACTATGGGAAGGACAGCCTGCTTCTGGAGTTTGTGCAGACGGCTACCAAGAATGACGCGGTGGTGAAACTGATGAAAGAGGAGTTTAAGAGCATCGAGGTCGTGAGGGGCGGCAGTGTCGGGATTGAGTCGATCAGTATGATGGAGAGATAAAAAAGAGGACATTTACAATGCTGATGATATGTCTTAGCCTTGTAGACACGCCGGAAGAGAAGAGCAAGTTCCGGCAGTTATACGAGAAATACCGGGGGCTGATGTTTTACTGCGCCAGAGAAATCCTCAGGGATGACGGGCTGGCGGAGGAGGCAGTCCAGGAGGCGTTTATAAGGCTTGCGAAACATTTAAAAAAAATAAATGATATAGATTGTAACAAAACGAAACATTTCATCGTTATTATAGTTGAGAGCGCGAGTAAGGATATCTGCCGCAGGGAAAAAAAGCAGATGGCTGTCTCCTGGGAGGAGATAGAGGGGAGCTTATATTTTCCCGCAAGGGAGAGGGTGGAAGAGATGTCCGGGCTTACGGGTGTGGAGCAGGCGATCATGGAGCTGCCTTTAACATACCGGGAGATTTTTTGCATGAGATATGTGTGGGGATACTCCAATCAGGAAATCGGGAAGATTCTGGGCATCCGGCAAGGCGCTCTCAGGCAGCGGATTGTGAGAGGAAAACTTCTTCTGCAGAAAATTTTAGATGAAATGGAGGTGGATGCATGTGGGTAAGATGCAGGTGGACGATGAATTCCTGTACCGGTATATGCCGGGCCTGGAAGAAAAGATCATGAAAGCGTACCCGGAGGAGGGAGAATTTATCCATGAGTTTTCCGAGTCCTTTGAAAAGCGCATGGAAAAACTGCTGGCACGCATGCGCCAGAAAGAAAGATACGGGATTCCGATAAGGACAGGCGCCCGGATTGCGGCGGCGATCGCCCTCATACTGGCAGGCTCCATCGCAGTATCCGTCAATACAGACGCGCTTGGCATGGAGTGGATTAAGGAAAAGCTCTATGAGTACACACAGGTGATACATAAGAAAGAGACAGAAAAGAGATATTACGCCCCGGAGGAAAAGGTCGGGGAATTCGTACCGCTTTATCCGGCGTACATACCAAAAGGGTATGAATTGACGGTTGAAGACAGAGGCGATACTTATCTGTTCCTGAGCTATGAGAACCCGGAGAATACCGGATTCATCATCGACCAGGAGCAGGTGAAGGACGGCATGGTAGTGGGGGAGGACAATGAGTATGTCAGAGAAGAAAAGGCTCAAATCTTAGGGTACGACGGAAAGATCTGCTATAAGGAAGATGGCACGGTGCATATCTGGTGGGAATCGGAAAACACGCTTTACCTTGCGGGAGCGAACAGCTTTGGCAAAGAGGAACTGTTGAAGATATGCGAGTCGCTGAGGCCGAAAGAAAAATAAAGACATGGGAAAAAGGGTATTTACAGTGAAAAATTTGCTGTAAATGCTCTTTTTTTGCATAAAGATAAAATTTTAAAAAAATTTTTCCAAAAATGTAACAAAAAGGAGTTTGGCTGCGTTATAGAGTGCAGAGACATGTTTCGAAGGAGGAAAAAGGAATGAGAAGAGAGAAGAAAGCTATCATGAAGGGGCTTACGGCAATGGGGCTGGCCATATGCATATCAGCGATGCTGTGTGTGACCGGACAGGCTATGGAGCCGTCGGCCAGGAGAAACGAGGATGCCGTAACGGCAGCGGACAGCGCGGACGCAGGGATTATGCCCATGTCTGCAAATGTGAGGCAGCTGGCCGAACTTAGCATATCGTCCGGAACCGCGACAGTGGGGGCAAGGGCCTCCGGTATGCCCGGAGAGGTCACGAAGATAAGCATCTCTATATATCTTCAGAAGAAAAATGCAAACGGAAGCTATTCGACGGTCAAATACTGGAACGGCAGCAGAAAAGGAACGTACTACAGCTTTCGGAGAACCTGCCGGGTATCCAGGGGCGCGTACCGGGTCAAGGCAAGAATCACAAGCTATAAGGGGAGCAAGTCGGAAACCGTAATAAAATTCAGCAGCGTAAAAAGATATTAAAAAAGGAGTACAAGTATGAATAAGGGAAAGAGACAGAAGAGTTGGAAACGCCTGGTTGCGGCGATACTGATTGCCGCGTTCACAGCAACCTCAATCCCCTGGGACGGGGAAACGGCACAGGCACAGGAAACACAGGAAACGAAACAGAATGCCCTGCAGGAAAATGCCGGAACGGATGCAGCCGGGGAAATGCAGCCGGAAGAGGAAGGGCCTGCGGCAGACACCTACCAGGTGTCTGAGGAGGACGCAAGGTTCGGGGAGAACACGGAGACATCCACAACCTTTGACGTAGGGAACGACAAAAAGATGACCGTCTTTTATGAGGAAGCGGTACGCTACAGGGATGAGGACGGAAAGCTCATCGACTATGACCCCGCCCTCACGGAAGTCTCCCAGGAGACAAGCGGGAACGGGGAGGAGCTTGAAGGATATGCCTACGAGAACACGGAAGGAGACAAAAAGCACTACTTCCCGGATGAGCTGACGGACGAGACGCCTATCCTTCTGGAGAACGAAGGGTACGCCCTGTCTATGAATCCGGCGGAAGAACTCAGGGAAGTCCAGGTGGAAGAGGAAGAATACACCAACGGATATGAGGACACGGCAGAGGTTCCGCTAAAGGCAGTGTACGAATCTGAGCAGAATCCGGTGTCCTATGAGTACACCTCCATGTCCTCGGGGGTGAAGGAAGAGATCGTGCTGAAGGAACGCCCGGAAGGAAATCAATTTTCCTATGACCTCCGGCTCACGGGGATGTCCGCCAGAAAGAACCAGCTTGACGAGGGCATCACGCTGTATGACAGCCATACGGAGGAAATCGTGGGATGCATCTCCCCGCCGAATATGAACGATGCCACGGGGGAAGCTTACAGCGAGGCGCTGACTTGTGAGGTGACGGCAGACGGGGCAGAAGAAGGCCTCTATCACGTCACAGTGACGGCAGGACAGGAATATCTGGATGCCCCCGGGCGCATGTACCCGGTGACCATAGACCCCACTGCCACATGGACGGGAAAGGCAAATGTGGGGGATGTCTATGTCTTAAGCGGCACCAAGTACAAGGGGATAAATTTTTACGACAGCGGCGTGAAAGTCATCAATGCAGGAAAAGGCTCCAAGGGAGTGTACCGTACTTATCTGAAGTTTGTAGACCTGACGACAAAGATAAAAGGGTATTATGTGGACAGCGCGGTGCTTACTCTGTATGAGACAGCCAACAGTGGGAGCGGGCAGACCGTGCAGGCATACCGGGTGAAGGAGAGCTGGACCTGCGGCAAGGTTACATGGAACAACCGCCCGGGATATGACACTCTCTACAGCACCGTAAAGTCAACAGGGAAATATAAATCGGAGAGAAAGCTTGCCCTCACTGCATTTGCAAGAGGCATCGCCAACAGTTCGTTTCCAAACTATGGAATCATGCTGAAGGGAGCCAGCGAGAGCGGGCATTACTGCGAATTTGTAGGCTCCAGGCATGGAACCAGCTCTTTAAGGCCAAAGCTTTCCGTGGTATACTATGATAAACCTACTACACCTGCTGCTCTGACGGTATCCCCTCAGTTCGTAAAGAGAGGAACCCAGGCGCGGGCGGCATGGTCGGGAATCAGCTCAAAATCCCTGGCCTACGTGCAGTACCGCCTGGCAAGGTGCAATGCGTCCGGCGCGGAGACGGGCGCGGCAGTGAACTATTCCGCATCCACGAAACTTGGCACGGCAGGCAGCGGCAGCGCAGCCATCGCGGCAAGCTCAGGCTGGGGCGACGGCATCTATAAGCTGGCAGTCCGGGGCGTGGACAACGGAGGGATCGCAGGAGGAGAGAGAGGATGCATCTTCTATATAGACGGAACCCCTCCGGCCATGAACCAGCCTACGGTCACGCCGGCAACTACAGCGGAGGCGCCTTCTGACGATATGACCCCGGTAATCGCATGGAGCGGTGCGTCTGACGCATATTTCAAGCAGGTAGAGTGCAGAGTGGACGGCGGCGCGTTCAAAGCCGTGGGCACCGGGGCGTCCGGCACATATAAGCTGCCGGAAGGCACTCTTGCGGGAAACGGGGAGCATACTATCGTCCTGCGGGCAGTGGACAAAGCCGGGAACGAAAAGTCCTACACTTTGAAATATTACCTGAATAAGAAAGGGCTCGGCTTTGGAGGAACCCTCCCCCAGGAAGAATCTCTCAAGATCCGCAGGGAGTACGGGAAAAATATCCTCTCATGGCGTTCAGAGTCCACCCTTACGGACAACGTATACTACAGAGTCTACCGCGGGGAGCAGGAGGACTTCGCCGCCGACGAGGCATCCATGGCGGCTGATAAGATTAAAGAGATGCACTGGGCGGACATTGGCAGCGGCGCCGGCAAAAAATACTACTACAGGCTGGAGGCTGTAAGGACGGATGCGGCGGGTAATATCGAAGATGCCGTCCTGCTTGACACAGTGCTGTCCGCAGAAGCTGAAGATGCGGGAGAGTACCAGAAAAGAACCGGCGTCCGGGATTACATGGGGTATTATGAATTTGCCACGCCTACCGGCAGCGGGATGATAGAGAACAGCAGCGGAAATTTGGGGTACAGCCAGGAGGATGCACAGATTCCGGCAGGCCAGCTGTCCTTTGACGTGACAAGAAATTACAACAGCCAGTCCGGGCTTACAGGCATGTGCGGAAAGGGGTGGACAGATTCCCTTCACAAAGAGCTTGTCATGGACGAAACGGGAAGGGTACGGTTTCTGGACAGTGACGGCACCGTCTACACTTTTGAAAAAGGCATGGACGGCTACCGCTGTGCTGAGACGAAAGACTTCACCTTACAGTCGGCGGAGACGGCGCTGCCCCTGACAGCAAGGGTCATGCGCTCATTTCTGGCGGCTGACGGCGCTGAAAGCAGCGGGGGAGCCAAGGCGGCATCCGCGGAAAATGTCGGGGAGGCGGAGCTTGACAGTAAGTTCATCGGAACGTCCGTATACACGGTGAAAAACCATGGAAACTTAGGCTCAATGGGCAAACCGGACGAGCCGGGAGACGGAGACGGTAAAGAAGAGACCGTGACCCAGGCTCACGCATATACCGTAAAGACAAAGGACGGTACACTATACCGTTTTGACGAGGGCGGGCGGCTTACGGCAGCCGTAGAGCCTAACGGAACATTCCTTCTCTACCGGTATCAGGAGGACGGCAGGCTCAGGAGCGTGCAGACAGAGGCAGGGAATGGAATCGTGCTTTATTATGAGGAAGAAAGCGGCCTGCTGAAAGAAATCACGCTTCCGGATTTTACTTCTGTTTCCTATGCTTATGAGGATGGCAGGCTGACAGAGATATCACGCTTGTCTATGGATAAGAAAGAAAGTACAGGCTTTCAGTACGGCTACACGGAAGGGAAACTGTCATCTGTCACAGACGGAAAAGGGCAAGCGTACTCCGTCAGCTACCAGGGAGAAAAAGCAGAAAAAGTCACCTACCCCAACAAAGAAAGCTATCTGCTGGACTTCCAGAACGGGAAAACATCCGTGACAAAGAAAAACGAATCCGGTACAGACATCTACACCACCAGCGCAGAGTATGAGCCGCAGTCCGGGAAGACACTGAAAGAGACAGACGCAGACGGAGGCACGACTTCGTATGAATACGGATTTGACGGCAACCCATATCTGGTGACAAAGACAAAGAAGACTATCGGCTATGAGACCATCACGGACGGGAAGGTAGAAATAAAGACTGAGGAAAAAGTGACGGAGACCGCTTACAATGCGGACGAAAACGTAAAGAGCGAGAAGGCGGAGGACGGAACCGTCACCACCTACAAGTATGACACCACCAGCGAGTGGACCGCGGATTCTCCGAAAGTGGTGGACGCAGAACTTAACGGAACGCCTTTGAGCAAAGAGACGACAGAGTATGACGCCAAAGGCAACGCCCTGAAAGAAACGGACGCTACCGACGCGGCAAACAAGACCGTCACCGTCAATGTCTATGACGACAGCGGAAACATCCTGGAATCTATTGTCACAGAGGATGGGTTGGAAGTGTCAAAGTCCGTATACACCTACGATGACGACGGAAATATCCTCCACGAGAAGGAAGTGAGCGCGGATGTCGTCAGTGAAGAAAAGAACACCTACGACCCTATGGGGAGGCCGCTCAAGAGTACGGACGAGTCCACCGGGCAGGTGACAGAGTATACTTATGATTATTTAGGAAGAACTACGAAGACGGCTGTGACGCTGAACGGAAAGACCCAGACAAGTACCTCTTCCTATGACGGCAACGGTACAGTCATAAAAGAGACGGACACGGCAGGGATCACCAACGAGTACCGGTACGACGCCATCAACCGCATCGTGGAGCGCAAGGTCACAAAGGGAGACACCATCACTTACAAGACAGACTATTCCTACGGCGATGTGACCATTCAGGACGGGATAAAAGAGCGTACTGTGAAAAATGCGTACATCGAAAAGGAGAGCTACCCAGACGGAACTACTTCTTCCGAAAAATACTACGACAAAGACGGGAAGGTAGTGAGGGAAAAGGCAGGAGGCCTCTATACGGATTACACCTATGACGAGAGCGGCAACCAGGTAGCGGCATACAGCAACGGCACGGAGGCAGGAAAGGCAGACGGGAAAGTAACCCTGACCCTGTATAACGAAAAAGGCATTCAGACAGCAGCCATCGTAAATCCTTCCGTGGAGAACGGCAGCTACGCCATCGGTAAGGACACCATCGTCACAAAGCAGCAGCACGACGACAAGGGAAATGTCATCAAAGAAACAGATCCGAAAGGTGTGGTGACGGAGTATGCCTATGACGATTCCGGCAGGGTCACCCAGGTCATTCAGGACGCAGAGGGAGGAAAGCTTACAACCAAGGCAGAGTACACGACGGACGCGGCAGGGGGAACCACCTCCACCACAATCACAGATGCAAAAGGGCACACGAGTGTGGAGGTAAAGGACGCAGCAGGGCTCATTCGCTCCACTACGGATCACGGCGACAGCGCCCAGGAAAGCATTGCCACCGCTTACGAGTACGACTCGAAGGGGAACCAGACAAAGGCAACCTATGAGAACGACGCTTACAAGACCTTCACCTATGACGACAGGAATCTGCTGACGACGGCAAAAATGTACGGCAGTGACGGAAAGCAGCAGTTACAGACGGACTACACCTACGACGATCAGTACCGCCAGACAAAGATGGTGGATTCCCGGATGAAGGACGGGAGCCTCATGCCTTACCGTTATACCTATACTGGATATGACGGATTCGGGAGGACGGCATGGAGCGCGGAGGTGGACGCTGAGAGCGAGCCGACAGAAGACCAGGTATCGGCACATAAGATCACCTATACTTATGACGCGGAGGACAAGGTGACAGGTGTGCGCTACGCGCTGGTAAAGGACGGCGGCGTGGCAGGGCTTGAGTATGCTTACGACGGGAACCGGTGGCTCACCGACGTCAGGGCAGTGATAAAAGGGAGGGATGATAAGCTCCTTATCCGGGAGTACGCTTATGACCCGCAGGGGAAAGTGTCGGAAGTGAAGGAGTACCCGGGATTCTTAAGAACAGCAGTGCCGGGAGAGACCGCAGGTGCAGAAAACGAATCCGCAGGTACACAGACACCGGCGGGCGCGGGAGAAAGTACGTGTATCACCAAGACCTACAGTTATGATAAGCTTGACCGTGTAACCGCCATGGTTTATAAGAAAGGTTCTGAAGTCCTGGAATCCTACACATACAAGTATGACAAGAACAGCCAACTCACGGAAAAGACAGAAGTCAATAATACACCGAAGACAGAGCATGATAAGGTCAATATCACAAAAGCATACACCTACAACGCGCTGGGGCAGCTCGCGAAGACGGAAGTGACCGACCATAAGGACGGGGATAAAAAAGAGACTGTCACTTATGAATACGATAAAGCAGGAAACCGCATCAAGAAGGCGGAGGGAAACGCACAGACAACCTACACCTACAACGGACTTGACCAGCTCCTTACGGCAGTGACGGGGCGCGACGGGGAGAAGGAAAGGACAGTTTCCTACGAGTATGACGTGAACGGGAATCAGGTGAAGGAATCTGACAGCAAGAGTCAGGCCACGACGGTGAACGAGTATGACGCGGAGAACCGGCTGAGTAAGGCAGTGATCACGATGCCAGAGCCGGAGGCATTGCCGGGGGATGTGGCAAAACCGGAAATGGAACAGACATCCGAAGTAGCAGGAACAGACACTACAGAAAGCAGAAACCGAATAAAGACAATCACACAAGAGAACCTTTATAACGGAGACGGACAACGGGTCAGAAAGAGCGAGGGGGCGAAGGAAACCCATTACTTCTATCAGGACGGCGTGGTGTCGTATACGGTGGAAGGGAAGAAAGAGACGAAAGCTGTTCAAAACCTCCTTGGGCTAGAAGGAAATGTCATTTTGGCGGAGCGGGCTGTGGAGATATCCGGGGAACCGACATCAGAAGGAGGAATATCGGGAGAAAAGTCAGAAGACGGTGTGGCATTCGAGGAAACGAAGAACAGAAACTTTGATTATTATCTGTATAACAAGGATGTGCAGGGCAGCACGACGAGCATTTTGGATGAGGATGGAGCAGGCGAGCTTTCCTATGAGTATGATGACTTCGGGGAGACGGAGATTAACGGGAACAGTGCGTTTCGGAATGAAATCTGCTATACGGGAGGAATCTACGACGAGACGATGGGGCTTTATTACCTGAATGCGAGGTATTATGACCCGGAGAACGGGAGATTTTTGACGGAGGATACATATAGGGGAGAACTGAAAGAGCCAGATACGCTGCATCTGTATGTGTATTGTAAGAATAATCCGATCAATTATGTGGATCCTAGTGGGCATTGGCAATTAGCACTTGCAGGAGCAGGATATGGATATATAGTTGGAAGTGGTGCAATGGCTGTTGGGACAGGTACTGCAATTGTTGTAGGTGGGAGCATTTTCATAGTTACTGGTATTGTTATAGCAGGAATTTATCACCTTAATAAAAAGGGCATAAAAGTCAGATTAAAGAA
Source organism: uncultured Dorea sp. (assembly GCA_910578455.1). Classification (GTDB taxonomy): domain Bacteria; phylum Bacillota; class Clostridia; order Lachnospirales; family Lachnospiraceae; genus MD308. Next base: position 2,465 of record CAJTQA010000016.1, on the reverse strand, counting down.
GAGTAAAGTAAAGGCCAAAGCAACTATACCGAAATCAGGAAAAGCTATAAAACATAAGATAAGCCAACGAAAAAGTAAAGTTGAAGAAGAGGAAGAAATCATTCCGGTAGGAGGTCATAGAACTACTGCTAATGGAAGAGGAAGAAAAGAAAAGCATGAAAAAGGAGAAGAAAGAAGAAAGAGAGAACAGGGAGGAGATAAAAAAAGAAAGAAAAAAAATTGGAAAGATAGAAGCAATAAAAAGAAATCAAAGAAAAGTGGAAAAAAGAAATAAATGGAATTAATGCAAAGGGACGGAATACCATGACATAATATGAAATCTCCTATGTCATGAAAATTAGATATTATATGTTAATGCATAGGAGATTTTATAAATATTTAATTGAAAATATAAGTAAGAGGTATGAGACGATGATGGAAATAGTGAAAGCTTGCTGTGAAAATCAAGAGATGGTTATTGTAAAGTATGATGAAAATGATGAGGATTTATTTTTGTGCGGATACATAAAGCATTACAATGAGGAAGAAGTTATTATGAAATGTGTAAATGAAAGAGGGCAATATGATGGATATGCAATGTTAATGTCATCTCGTATATGGAGAATGAATTACAAGGGTAAAAAAATAGAAAGAATTCGTTCATTATTTGAAAGGCAGAAGTATACTGGAAAGGATATGGAGTATAAGGAATCAAGGCTTATATATAATATCTTGGAGTTTGCAGAAACTGAAAAGTTAATTGTAACAGTATTTACAACAGAAACTGAAATAGAAGGATATATAAAGAATTATGATGATAAAACGATTCATATTAAAAAGATAGACGAATTTGGTTTGGAGCAAGGATGTTCTGTTACCAATATAAATAAGATATTATATTTATTTGCAGATACAAGAGAAGGAAGAAATAGGGATGTGTTGTGTAGGGGGGGAAATGGTCATAATCTCTTAAATGCCAGAGAATATAAGAGAAATAATGCAAAAGGGCTGATGGATATAATAAATTATTGCTGTTGCCATAATCTTGTTACAAGCATATATGATTATGACAGTGAACAAAGTGTGGATGGAAATTGGGTTGGAATTATAGATGGATTTAATAAAAAAGAAATTTTGTTCAGGCATATCTCTGTGGATGGGGAGTATGACGGATATGTGTGGAAAAGAATGGATTCAATATGTGGAATAGGGCATAGTGGGAAATATGAAAATAAAATAGAGGCACTATGTAATGACACAATTCAAGAAGACATGAAAATAAAAAGGAAAAAACCGCTTTTATTATCTTTGCTAAACTATTCAAAAAAGAAAAAATACATAATTAGCATGATTACAGCACATGGGACATGGACAGGTTTTATCAAAAAATGTGACGAAAGAGTTGTAGAGTTAAAGGTGCTCAATAAATATGCCCATGAGAACGGGATAATAATGGTTAAATATAATGATATTGATATTGTAAGGTGCAATGGAGGCGATGAAAGAGATGTATTGACCTTATACAAAAGTCAGGCATGATTGTTGCGGCTAAGTTTATGGGTAATGGAGATATGGGTTGCTTTGCCACTCTGTAGGAGGATTGTCTTTGCGACGGATTTAGCCAGTGGGGAAGAAGATGTTTTTATGGAAGGGGGTGCCCGGTATTTTAAAGTATTAGGGAATACCTTAGGTGGTATTATGACCCGGAGAATGGGCGGTTTTTAACGGAGGATACATACCGGGGAGAGCTGAATGAGCCGGATACGCTACATCTGTATGCATATTGCAATAATAATCCGATTAATTATGTGGATCCTAGCGGGCATTTTGTATTTAGTGTAGGGGTAGAAATTAGTTATGCATTTCTGCTAGGATATTATAAGACTGTAGCTATAGCTATTGATGGAAAAGGAGATTCTAAAATTTTAATGACAGTGGGAGGGATTGTAAATACAGCTTTTGGGAGTGCATCTTGTTCAATTGTGGGATGTTTATATGTCAATTATAATTCGGTTCAGAAAGTCACAAGTGGAATTAGCTCTTCAATTGGTGGAGTTGTTTCTGTAGGAAAAAAGTACTCTCTATCAGCAGGAGTGGACGTTTCTGGAAAGAGCAGATCACTTGTTATGAGGCTGTAAAAAATCCTGTGTCTATGGAAAGCAAGACTTTCTGATATGAATTAGATATGTAAAGAATTACTTGTCGGTTTAACATTTTTATTGTTGTCGATTTGCTGTCGAAGAGTTCCTTGTATTTATAGTATAACCATATCAGGAAAATATATACAATTCTTTCTGTTTTTTTGCATGACTATTAAGGCCCTGTATGATTGCCTTTTCGTGGGCGCTGCCCACACCTGGCCTCCGGAATAAGTCTGGAGATTTTGGGCAATAATACAGAGGCCGATGGAATAGGAGTGGGATGGTTTGTTTTAAGTATCTGCCATCCCACCTTTTATTTTACAGATAATCGGTAATTCGTTCTCC
>CAJTQA010000015.1 GCA_910578455.1 uncultured Dorea sp. | reverse complement strand
TAGATATTATAAGGGGTTTAATGGCATTATTATAAATTTAACTGTCAAAGACCCGCGCATGTAAAATGATACCATTCTGTCCGGATATGTAGTATAATGGTATAAAATGACACGGCAATTCAAAGGAGGGCGTAAGATGATGGGTATGATTTTGGGCATGATTGAAGTTATTATTCCGGTTATGGCAGTAATTCTGATTGTTGTTCTTGTTCTGATAACAGGTTATGTAAAGGCATCGCCGGATACAGCATACATAATTTCAGGCTTGCGGAAACAGCCAAAGGTGCTGATTGGAAAAGCAGGAATCAAGATTCCGTTTCTTGAGAAGAAAGATGAGCTGAATTTACAGCTGATCCCTATTGATGTTAAGACTTCAAGCGCGGTTCCCACGGCTGACTACATCAATATACGTGTGAATCTGCCGTAAACGTAAAGATCAGCGACAACAATGACCGGCTGGCCCTGGCGGCACAGAATTTCCTGAACAAGCCGGTAGAATATATCGCGTAGGTCTCCAGGGAAGTGCTGGAAGAAATATGCGTGAGATTGCAGGAAAGATGAATCTTGAGGAGATGGTGTCTGACCGGCAGAAATTTGCCAACCTGGTGAAAGAGAACGCGGAACCAAGGCAAAGGGGCTTGCGGAGGCGGAAGGTATCGAGCAAAAGGCCGAGGCCATGAAACAGATGGGCGAAGCCGCCATCCTTGAGATGTGCTTTAAGGCTATGCCGGAGATTGCAAGGAACATTGCCGAGCCTCTTGCAAAGGTGGATAAGATTACAATGTACGGGGACGGCAATTCCTCAAAACTTGTGAAAGATATTGTGGGAACCCTTACCCAGGTGACAGACGGCCTTAAGGAGTCCACAGGAGTTGACCTTCAGTCCGTTTTGTCCGGATTTCTCGGCATGAAGGCGGCAAATGACGTTCAGCGGGCGAAGGACGCTGAAGGGATGAATAATCCAGAAAATGGGGTAAATTTAGATAATATGGAGGTTTAATATGACATTCGAGGGAAAGGTTTCGGTATGGTGGTGCGCTCTGATCGCGGTCATTAACGGGATTGAGATTGCGTCTGCAATCTATGCGGGCATATCCGTGACGGTGGGAGTAGGAATTTTGATGCTGGTCGTCCTGGATCTGATCCTGATTCCGACGTTATTTAATAACAGGGTCACGGTTACGAAAAAGGAAATTGTGATACAGTTTGGATTCCTGCAGAAAGTGCTGTCGCCAAAGGATATCACGCGCATAAAAAAAGTGAAAGGATTCTCGGCAGCTTTTGCGGCTTCCGAAGACCGGGTAGGCATTGAGATCCGCGGGCGGAACGCAGTGTTTGTGTCATTGAAGGACAATGACGCTTTTGTGAAAGAGCTGATGAGGATTAACAAGAGAATTCAGTTCATGATTTAATTCCTGTTTAGTCATATTGTGAACGCCATTCACATAAATTACAATAAAATCTGTGAATGGCGTTTTTATGAGAGCAAAAAGACAGGCATCAGAGGGAGATATGCATTCCCTTAAAAATAGAATATCAGAGCTGTCGGAACTTCCCAAGGATGTGGTGCTTGGAATCCCCATGCTGACAATGATCGGCCAGATGGAGCTGATCATCGAAAATTACAGAGGAATCATAGAATACACAGACATCCTGGTGCGTATCCACACAAAAGACGGGCAGATAAAGGTAGTGGGGAACAGTCTGAAAGTAGATTACTATACCAATGACGAGATGAAGATTACCGGATGCATCGTATCGGTGGAATATGTGAAATAGGGGGAAGGAAACATTGCTGTCACGGCTTATCTGCTATATGAGAGGGTATCTTTGCATCCGCATTACGGGGTATTCTACAGAGAGGTTCTTGAACGCCTGCCGCCACAAAGGCATTTATCTGTGGGGGCTTCGGGCAGTTTCCGGCGCTTACGAGATGAATATTCCAATCAGCGGATTCAGGCGGTTAAAACCGATTATCAGGAAGACGGGAACAAAAGTCACGATTGTAAGAAAGTCCGGTCTTCCTTTTTATTTATACCAGTACCGGAAAAGGAAACTTTTTTTCGTCGGGGTTTTTTGCTGTGTTTTTCTGATCTTTGGAATGTCGCGGTATATCTGGAACATTGACATTACGGGCAACCTGACCCGGACCGACGAGACGCTCCTTGAATTTCTTGCGACAAAGTCCGTAAAAAACGGCATGGCAAAGTCTGAAGTGGACTGCCAGCGGATCGTAAAGGATATCCGGAAGGAATATGACGATATCATATGGGTCTCTGCATCCATCAGAGGCACGAGGCTGATCATTCAGGTCAAGGAAAATGAGGATTCCGCCGAAACGACGGCTTATAAAGAGGAGGACGAACCGGTAAAGACTCCTGTGGATATTGTGGCGGACAGAGACTGCACCCTTGAAGACGCCATTGTCAGGAAAGGGCTTTTGCAGGCGAAAATCGGGAAAAAAGTGAAAAAAGGAGATGTCCTGGTATCCGGCCAGGTTCCGGTAAACAACGACGCAGGGGAGACCGTGGGGTATCAGTACCAGATATCCGACGCCGACCTGACAGGGAAAACCGTGCTGAAATACAAGGATTCCTGTGAGAATACCTATATCCGCAAGGAAGAGCCGGGAATCGTAAAACAGGAGCATTACCTGAAGATCGGGAAGGTGAGGGTGGCCCTGGGCGGGATAAAGAATCAGTATGAGCATTTTACAATGACCGGGGAACAGTGGCAGCTCAGGCTGTTTGACAACTTTTATTTCCCCGTCTACTGGGGAGAGCGAAAAGCAGTTCCCTATATAGCTCACGAAGAACCCTACAGCCAGGAGGAGATTCAGCAGATCCTCACACAAAGATTTGTAAGTTACTGTGAAGATTTGGAGAAAAAAGGGGTAGAAATTATTGAGAATAATGTTAAAATATACACAGGGTCAAAGACATCGGAGGCAAAAGGGCGTTTGACGGTCCGGATGCCGGTTGGTACGGAGAAGAAATCGGAATTAATCAAAATCCCGGATCCGAAAGAAAAGGAAGAGACAGGAGAACAGCCAGATGGGAATGATGGAAACAGTCATTGAGATTCCGGCAGGACATGAGAGCAATATATTTGGCCAGCTTGACGCATATGCGAAAAAGATAGAGCGCGCCCTCCATGTCACGCTTATTGCCAGGGGAGAGAGCATGAAAGTCATCGGAGAGGGCAGGAATGTTGAAAAAGCAAAGAGCGCGCTTTCACAGCTGACGGAATTATCAAAGAGAGGAAATACAATACAGGAGCAGAATGTGGATTATGTGCTGTCCCTGGTCATGGAGGACTGCGACGGGGATATCCTTGAGATCGACAGGGATATTATCTGCCATACCCTTGCGGGAAAGCCTATTAAGCCGAAGACGCTTGGGCAGAAAAAATATGTGGACGCAATCCGCAGGCAGATGATCGTGTTCGGCATCGGCCCTGCCGGGACGGGAAAGACATACCTTGCCATGGCAATGGCGATTACTGCATTCAAGCAGGGCGAGGTGGGAAGGATCATCCTGACCCGCCCTGCCATTGAGGCGGGGGAGAAACTGGGCTTTTTGCCAGGGGATCTGCAAAGCAAGATCGACCCTTATCTGCGCCCGCTTTATGACGCCCTTTACCAGATCATGGGAGCGGAGAGCTTTCAGAAGAATTCGGAGAAAGGGCTTATCGAGGTTGCGCCTCTTGCCTATATGCGCGGGCGCACCCTTGACAATGCTTTTATCATACTGGACGAAGCGCAGAACACCACCCCGGCGCAGATGAAGATGTTTCTCACGAGGATCGGTTTCGGCTCGAAGGTGGTGGTAACCGGGGATGAGACGCAAAAGGACCTTCCGGCCGGGCAGGTCTCCGGCCTTGACGTTGCGGTAAATGTAGTAAAGCAGATAGAGGATATCAGCATATGCAGGCTGTCGAACAAAGACGTAGTGCGCCACCCGCTTGTCCAGAAGATCGTAAAGGCATACGAGGCATATGAGAGCGCCGGCGCAAAAGGGAAGGGAAGAAAGCAGAGGAAAAGGCCATGACACTGTATTTTGAAGACGAAGGGGAGCTTTCCCTCCCCTTAAGAAACAAAGAGCTCGCCAGCGCCGTGATTGAGGCGTCGCTTGACTATGCCGGCTGCCCTTATGAGGCAGAGGTGAATCTCCTGCTGACGATGAACGAGGATATCCGCCGGATGAATGAGGAGTTCCGGGGAATCGGAAAAGCGACGGACGTTCTGTCATTTCCCATGGCAGAGTTTGAAAAAGCGGGGGATTTTGAGTTCCTTGAAAGTGCGGACGAATATTTCCATCCGGAGACAGGAGAGCTGATTTTAGGAGACATCGTGATTTCCAAAGAAAAGGTGGTTTCCCAGGCGGAGGAATTCGGGCACAGCATAATGAGAGAATTTTCTTTTCTGATCACGCATTCCATGCTGCACCTTATGGGCTACGACCACGAGGAAGAAGAGGAGCGCATTGAGATGGAGCGGATGCAGGAGGAAATTTTGGAGAAATTAGAGATTTTGCGGTAAAATGGAGTGAAATATGGCTAAAGTTAAGAAAAACGGAGATAAGTCATTTTTAGTACAAGGCTCCGTCCTTGCCGCCGCCGGGGTCATCACGAAGATCATCGGGGCGGTGTACCGGGTTCCCCTTGTAAACATACTGGGGGATAAGGGGATGGGATATTACGGCGTGGCATTCCAGATCTATGCGATCGCGCTGACGCTGACCTCCTACAGCCTTCCGCTGGCGGTGTCCAAGCTTGTCTCGGCGCGGAATGCGGTGGGTCAGTACAGAAATGCACATAAAGTATTCAGGATCGCCCTCTCTTTCGCCTTTACGGTGGGGGGCAGCGCAGCTCTTCTGATCTTTTTCGGCGCGGATATCATCGCCTCCCACATCATGAAGATGAGCCTCAGTGCCTATGCCCTGAGAGTGCTGGCGCCCTGTATCCTGGTGGTCGCCGTCCTGGGCGTGTTCCGGGGATTTTTCCAGGGGAACAAGTCCATGATACCGACTGCCTTTTCCCAGGTGCTGGAGCAGATTGTCAATGCCGCCGTCAGCATCATGGGCGCTTACTTCCTGCTGAAACTGGCGAAGGCGGCAAAAAAGGGAGAGAATTATTCGCTTGCCATGGCTGCGGTAGGCGGAACGCTGGGAACTGTGGCTGGGGCAGTGTTCGCGCTTCTGTTTTTGATGTTCGTCTTTGCGGCGTACCAGAGGGTCATGAAGCGGCAGCGGCGCAGGGACCGCACGCGGAGGAGGGAGAGCTACGAGCATATTTTCCGTGCGCTTCTATTTACCATTGCCCCCGTCCTTCTAAGCTCGACAGTATATAATTTAAGCGGCGTCATTGACAATGCCATGTTTGGCACCATCATGTCCGCCCAGGGGCATGCGGAAAGCGATTATGCCGGACTTTTGGGAATCTTAAGCGGAAAGTATGACACCATCATCAATGTTCCCCTGGCATTTTCCAATGCCCTGGGCGCATCTTTGGTTCCGAGCCTTGTGGCAACTGCAAAATCCGGAAACAGGAGGCAGGTAAACAGCAAGATCTCCCTGTTTGTAAGGTTCAATATGATGATCGCCATCCCAAGCGCAGTCGGGCTGTTCGTGCTGGCAAAGCCGATCCTGGACCTGATCTTCTTTACCGAGAACAATGACGTGTCTGCAAAGATGCTGCAGATCGGGGCGGTTTCCGTTATCTTTTACTGCCTTTCCACGGTTACAAATGCCGTCCACCAGGGGCTTGATAACATGATGGTTCCGGTAAAGAGCGCCTCAATCTCCCTTGTAGTCCATATTGTGTCGCTGTTTGTCATGATGGTTGTGTTTCAGTGGGGCATTTATGGCGTGGTGGTGAGCAAGATTGTATTTTCTGCCACGGCGTCCATGTTAAATTCCCATGCGCTGCGGCAGAAGGTGGGTTACATACAGGAGCAGAAGAAGACGTTTCTCATACCGCTCCTTGCATCAGCTATTATGGGAGCGCTTTCCCTGGGAGCGTACTCCCTTTTCCGCCTGCTGATCGGCCAGAAGCCGGCGACGCTTGTGGCAATACTCATAGCTGTTGCCGCATACGGCGCGGCGCTTGTGCTGCTGGGCGGCGTCAGTGAGGAGGAGATGGCGGAGATGCCAAAGGGAAGGCTGCTTGCAAAGGTATGCAGAAAGGTACGTCTGTTCCGGTAATAGAAAGAGATTGCATAAGTTTCCCAAAACTGCCAATACTTATAGAAAAAAGGAGTTGGCTTTATGAGAAACAAATACGGAATCGGATTCCTTTCCGGCATCTTTATCCTGGCTCTCCTGATTACCTGCGCGTGGCAGTACAGCTACCGGCTGGGCAGGCAGAGGGCGGAGGCCAGGATTGCCGCGGCGGAGGAGATGGAAAAAGCCCAGGCGGAAGAATCAGTAGCAGCGGACGGACATGCCCTGAAGGAGCAGTGTTTCTATCTGAAAAATGTAAACGGATATGTGGTCGTTTTTCTGAGCGACAAGAAGACCGCTTATGAATATACAGACATCCTGTGCGACGAGCTGCCGGAAAAGATAAGGGAAGAGCTTGCCAACGGGAAATATATTGAAAACCAGGAAGAACTATATGGTTTCCTTGAAAATTATTCAAGTTAGCCATGCGGACAATACGAAACAGAGGAAGAGATATGGATGAGAAAAAGATAGCGCGCATCAATGAACTGTACCGCAAATCTAAGGCGGAGGGCCTTACGGAGGCGGAGCTTACAGAGCAGAAGGTGCTGCGTAGAGAATATATTGACGCTTTCAAGCGGAACCTGCGGGGGCAGCTGAATCAGATTTCCATACAGGAGAAAGACGGAAAAATAACAGACTTAGGAGAAAAATTTGGAAACAAAGCAGGAAATTAGGGAACAGATATTAAAAATACGCCGCGGCATGGAGGAGGAAGAGTGGCAGGCCGCCACCGACGCCATCGCCGGGAAGGTCATTGAGAGCGACAGTTTCCGGGAGGCGACGGACCTTTACTGTTATATGGATTTTGACCGGGAGGCGGGGACGGACCGTATTATGGACGAGGCTTGGCGGCTTGGGAAGGATATCTGGCTGCCAAAGGTGTCCGGCGGTGAGATGGAGTTTTTCCTTGTCAAGCCGTCCCAGAAATTCGTGAAAGGAGCTTTCGGGATTCTGGAGCCCTCCGGCGTCTCTGAGATGGCCAAGGGAACGGACGGCCTTGCCATCGTTCCGGGAGTTGCTTTTGACCGGGAGAAAAACCGCATCGGCTACGGGAAAGGTTTCTATGACCGGTATTTGAGGAAACATCCCCATCTTGTGAAAATGGGGATTGCTTTTGATGTCCAGCTGGTGGATAAGATCCCAAAAGAAGAGACGGATTGTGGATTAGATTTTGTTGTCACAGAGTCTTTCTTCTACTAATGTGCTTTTCACGGCGTAAAACAGATAAAGATGGAGGAAAAAAGGATGGGGCTGCCGAGAGATCCGGTAATATTGCTTAGCGCTGTCAATACGAAACTGCGTGATTTTTATCCTTCGCTTGACGCGCTCTGCGAGGATATGCAGGCGCGGCGGGAGGATATTGAAGAGACGCTTGGCGCAATTGGCTATAAGTATGACGATGCACGGAACCAGTTTGTTTAGCAGCGGTTTGGATGCAGAAATGAGGTATCAAAATGTATGACAATATAAATTCAGATAATGCTGAGGCTGCGCGGCAGTATGATTTCATAGAAAAGTGCCGGCAGTACATAGAAGAGGAGAGCAGGAGGCTTAACCGTCCTCTTGCGGCGGCTGTCGTAACTTTCGGCTGCCAGATGAATGCCCGGGATTCGGAAAAGCTCCGGGGCATCCTGCGGGAAATCGGATACAGGGAAGGAGAGGAGGAGACGGCGGACCTTGTGGTCTACAATACATGCACCGTGCGGGAAAATGCCAACACCCGGGTGTACGGAAGGCTCGGCCAGCTAAAGCCGCGCAAAAAAAAGAACCCCCATATGATGATCGGGCTGTGCGGGTGCATGATGCAGGAGCCGGAGGTTGTGGAAAAGTTAAAAAAGAGCTATTCTTTTGTGGATATTATCTTCGGAACGCATAACCTGTACAAATTTGCAGAGATTTTGTTCACCCGCCTGGAGTCCGGGAAAAGAGCCATTGATATACTGGAGGGAACAGATAAGATTGTGGAAAACCTTCCGAATGAGCGGAAATATTCCTTTAAGTCGGGGATAAACATTATGTTCGGGTGCAATAATTTCTGCAGCTACTGCATCGTTCCCTATGTGCGGGGGCGGGAGAGAAGCCGCAGGCCGGATGCGATCATTGCGGAGATCAGGCGTCTTGTGGCGGACGGCGTGACGGAAGTGATGCTTTTAGGGCAGAATGTAAATTCTTACGGAAAAACCCTTGAGGAGCCAATGTCTTTTGCACGGCTCCTTCAGGAGATCGAAAAGATCGAAGGGTTAAGGAGGATCCGGTTTATGACTTCCCATCCGAAGGATCTGTCGGACGAGCTTATCGAAGTGATGGGAAAGTCAGAGAAAATCTGCCGGCACCTCCACCTTCCGGTGCAGTCCGGCAGCACGGCGATCCTTCAAAAGATGAACCGCCGGTACACGAAGGAGCAGTATCTTCTGCTGGCGGACAAGCTAAGGAGAGGAGTGCCCGGCATCTCCCTTACAACAGATATCATCGTAGGCTTTCCGGGGGAGACGGAAGAAGACTTTCAGGAGACACTGGACATCGTGCGGAAAGTCCGATATGACAGCGCATTTACCTTTATCTACTCGAAACGGACGGGAACGCCGGCAGCGGTCATGGAAGATCAGGTGCCTGAGGACGTGATCAAAGACCGGTTTGGAAGGCTTCTGGAGGAAGTGCAGAAAATCGCGGGCGAGACATGCGCCCTCCACGAGGGAACGGTGCAGGAGGCCCTTATTGAGTCCGTCAGCGACCAGGATGCGTCCATGGTCACAGGACGGCTTAGCAATAACCTCCTGGTTCATATTCCGGGAGACGCAGGGATGATCGGAAGATATGTAAAGGTAAAGCTTAAAGAGTGTAAAGGATTTTATTATATCGGAGAGGCTGTTTAAGGAAAATCCGGCATGAAATATATACCACCTATATTATGGGGCAAAAACGCTCAGACTATGTAAAAAGGACAGCGGCTGTCTGCCGGACAGCCGCGGGAAAGAACATAAGCGGGGGCGTTTTTTACATGAAGAAAATAAGTGAGTATCTGTTTTTGTGGGCAGTGGGAGGCTGCATGTACTATGGTTTCGAGATGGTTTTCAGGGGATTTTCCCACTGGACCATGTTTGTGCTGGGCGGGATCTGCTTTGTGTTTTTTGCCGTCCAGGGGAAAATGTTGCACTGGCAGGATCCGCTTTGGATGCAGATTGGACGCTGCATGGTCTTTGTCACATCCATGGAGTTTATCACGGGCATTATCGTCAACAAATGGCTGCATATGAACGTGTGGGATTACAGCCGCCTGCCCTTCCAGCTTTTTGGGCAGATCTGCGTTCCCTTTATCATTATTTTTTCCGGCCTTGCCGCCGCGGGGATCATCCTGAGCGGATATCTGATGCACTGGCTCTACCAGGAGCCGAAACCGCATTACCATATTTTATAACATTTGCCTTTAAAACCAGGGGTAAAAATGCTATACTGATAAAGAATGATTAAACAGAACAGGAGTAATAAATGTGAGTGAGATGACACCGATGATGCAGCAGTATATGAAGACGAAGGAAGAATATCCTGACTGCATCCTCTTTTATAGATTGGGCGATTTCTACGAGATGTTTTTCGAGGACGCAAAGAAAGTCTCCAAAGAGCTTGAGCTTACCCTGACAGGAAAAAGCTGCGGGCTTCCGGAGCGCGCGCCCATGTGCGGCGTTCCCTACCATGCGGTTGACGGGTATCTCAACCGTCTCGTGGCGAAGGGGTACAAAGTCGCCATCTGCGAGCAGATGGAAGACCCGGCATCGGCCAAAGGGCTTGTAAGGCGCGACGTAGTGCGGATCGTGACGCCGGGGACGAACCTTGACACTCAGTCGCTTGACGAGACGAAGAACAATTACATTATGAGCATTGTGTACATTGCCGACCGCTACGGGCTTTCCGTGGCGGACGTCACCACCGGGGAATATCTTGTGACGGAAGTTGACAGCGGCGAAAAACTGTTTGACGAGATTTTCAAGTTTATGCCCTCAGAGCTTATTTGCAATGAGGCTTTTTATATGAGCGGCATGGATCTTGACGACCTCAGGGAAAGGCTTGGCATCACAGTCTATTCCCTGGATTCCTGGTACTTTGACGACGCGCTGTGCAAACAGTCGCTGAGGGATCATTTTAGGACCGGGGCTCTTGAAGGGCTTGGAGTTGCCGACTATGACTGCGGCGTCATCGCTGCGGGGGCGTTGCTCCTTTACCTTAAGGAGACGCAGAAGACAGCATCCCTCTCCCAGTTATCAAAACTGACGCCTTATACTACAGGGGCTTTCATGCTGCTGGACAGCTCTACAAGGCGGAATTTAGAGCTTACGGAAACGCTGCGTGAGAAACAGAAGAGGGGCTCCCTTTTGTGGGTGCTTGACAAGACGAAGACTGCCATGGGCGCCCGTGCCCTGAGGAAATATATCGAACAGCCATTCATCCATAAAAGCCCGGTGATGAGGCGCCAGGAGGCAGTGGCGGAGCTTAAGGAGAATGAGATTCCAAGGGAGGAGATCCGGGAATATCTGTCTCCGGTCTATGACCTGGAGCGCCTTGTGAGCAAGATCACATACCAGTCGGCGAATCCGAGGGATCTGCTGGCGTTTAGAAGCTCCCTGTCCATGCTCCCCCACATCCGGTACATACTTGGGGAGATGAAAAGCCCTCTCTTGAAAGAACTTTACGGGATGCTTGACCCGCTGCCGGATCTTTTTGAGCTGATCGGCCAGTCGATTGCCGACGAGCCGCCTATCGCCATGCGGGAGGGCGGCATCATAAGGCCGGGATACAATGAGGAAGTGGACAAGCTTAGAAACGCCAAGTCCGACGGGAAAGAATGGCTCGCGAAACTGGAGGCCGAGGAGCGGGAAAAGACGGGCATCAAGACACTGAAAGTAAAGTATAACAAGGTGTTCGGCTATTACCTTGAAGTCACCAATTCCTTTAAGGGCATGGTGCCGGACTACTATATGAGAAAGCAGACTCTTGCCAATGCCGAACGCTACATCATCCCGGAATTAAAAGAGCTTGAGGACACCATACTCGGGGCGGAGGACAAGCTCTTTGCCCTGGAGTACCAGCTCTACTGTGAGGTGAGGGACCGCATCGCGGCGGAGGTTGTACGCATCCAGGAGACGGCCAAAGCAGTGGCGCAGATTGACGCGCTGGCATCCCTTGCCCTTGTGGCACGGCAGAATAATTACGTATGCCCGAAGATCAACGAAAAAGGGGTCATCGACATCCGGGACGGGCGGCACCCTGTCGTGGAGAAGATGATTCCCAATGACCTGTTTATCACCAACGACACTTACCTGGATGACAAAAAGAAAAGGATATCGATTATCACAGGGCCCAATATGGCGGGAAAATCTACCTATATGCGGCAGACTGCGCTGATTGTCCTGATGGCGCAGATTGGTTCTTTCGTTCCGGCCGCGTCTGCGGACATCTGTCTTGTGGACCGCATCTTTACCCGGGTAGGGGCGTCGGACGACCTGGCCTCGGGCCAGAGCACATTTATGGTGGAGATGACGGAGGTGGCCAACATCCTGCGGAATGCCACGAGCCGGAGCCTTCTGATCTTAGATGAGATCGGGCGGGGAACCAGCACTTTTGACGGCCTAAGCATTGCCTGGGCAGTGGTCGAACATATCAGCAGCAGCAAGCTCCTCGGGGCGAAGACGCTGTTTGCCACCCACTATCACGAGCTGACGGAGCTGGAAGGCAAGATTACGAATGTGAATAATTACTGCATTGCCGTAAAGGAAAAAGGAGACGACATTATCTTCCTCCGAAAGATTGTGAAAGGCGGGGCAGATAAAAGTTACGGAATCCAGGTGGCGAGGCTTGCGGGAGTTCCAAAGACCGTGACGGACCGGGCGAAAGAGATTGTGGAGGAGCTTGTCCATGCGGACATCACGACACGCATTAAGGACATCGCGGTGCAGGGGCAGGCGCCGAAGATCAAGACGAAAAAATATGACGAGGTAGATCTGGCGCAGATGTCTCTTTTTGACACGGTAAAGGATGACGATGTCCTGGAGGAGCTTAAGTGCCTGGACGTCAGCAACCTGACGCCCATCGACGCCCTCAATACGCTTTATCAGCTGCAGAACAAGCTGAAGAACAGGTGGTAATATGAATAAGATACAGGTGCTTGACAGTATTACGATTGATAAAATTGCTGCCGGGGAAGTAATCGAGCGCCCTGCATCCGTGGTCAAGGAGCTGGTGGAGAACGCCATTGACGCGGGAGCCACATCCGTGACCGTGGAGATCAAGGACGGCGGGATTACGTTTATCCGGATCGCGGACAACGGCTGCGGCATCGCAAAGGAAGATGTAAGGCCTGCGTTTTACCGTCACTCTACAAGTAAGATCCGTTCGGTGGACGATCTGTCATACATCCATTCCCTGGGGTTTCGGGGCGAGGCGCTGTCAAGCATCGCGGCGGTATCCCAGACGGAGCTTTTGACGAAAACCCGGGAGGACGAATTCGGAACAAGGTATATGATAAACGGCGGGAAAGAGGAGCGCCTTGAGGAGGCAAGCGCGCCGGACGGCACGTCCTTTTTCATCCGCCAGCTTTTTTACAATATCCCGGCAAGGAGGAAGTTCCTTAAGACGGCAATGACGGAGGCCAGCCACGTGGGAGAGCTTATGAACAGGATTGCCCTGTCGCATCCGGAGATATCTTTCCGGTTTATAAACAACGGGCAGCCCAAGCTCCATACGTCCGGGAACGGGCAGCTTAAAGATGTCATCTACCACATTTACGGAAGGGATGTGGCGGACAACCTGTTTCCGGCTGAGTACGAGAAAAACGGCCTCCGCATTACAGGGTTCATAGGGGCGCCCCTTATCTCCAGGGGGAACAGGAACTTTGAGAACTACTTTGTCAACTGCCGCTATATTAAAAGCCAGGTGATCTACAAGTCCATCGAGGATGCATACAAGGATTTTACGATGCAGCACAGGTTCCCTTTTACCGTCCTCCATATCGGGATGAGCGGGGAGGATGTGGACGTCAACGTCCATCCCGCAAAGATGGAGGTGCGTTTCCACAACCAGCAGGAGCTTTACCAGGCAGTCTACGAGGCGGTGGATAAAGGCCTTCGTGGAAAAGAGCTGATTCCGAAGGTGACGGTTGACGTGCCAAAGGCGGTGGATGCAGGGAAAAAGGCGCAGGCAGAAAAGCCGGAACGGGAAGAAAAACAGGTTCAGGCAGAAAAGCCGGCGCCCCCGCCTGCCGGAGAGAGGGATCTGGATTACTTTATGGCGGAAATGAAACGCCGCGTACATTCCTACCATGAGGAAAATTCCCGGAAGGAGAAGAAACAGCCGCTCCGGGAAGAAAAGCAGAAGCAGCCTTATCAGGCCGGCATGGTCCGGGAGCCGGAAATTCCCTACAGGGAAAAAGACGCCGGAAAGCCCCCTCAGGAACCGGCAAAGCAGCTTGACCTCTTTGAGGAAAGATTCCTGGAGAGAAAGGCGCAGGCGGAGCATAAGCTCATCGGGCAGGTATTTGACACTTACTGGCTTGTGGAGTATCATGAAAACCTGTACATCATTGACCAGCATGCCGCCCATGAGCGCGTTCTGTATGAGAAGACGCTGTCCGGCATGAATACAAGGGAGTTTACTTCCCAGATGATATCGCCTCCTATTGTTTTAAACCTTACGATGCAGGAGCAGGAGGCGCTGGTGAGATTTGAGGACCGCTTTACGCGCATCGGTTTTGAGTTTGAGGAGTTCGGGCAGGGCTCTTATGCAGTCCGGGCAGTGCCGGGGAACCTGTTCTCCATTGCAAAGAAAGAACTTCTTCTTGACATGCTCGACAGCCTGTCGGACGAGCTGGGGAGGAACCTTGCCCCAGAGCTTATTGATGAAAAGATCGCGTCTATGTCCTGCAAAGCGGCGGTGAAAGGAAATAGGAGGCTTTCGGCGGCAGAGGCCGACGCCCTGATCGGAGAGCTGCTTGTTCTTGAGAATCCTTACCACTGCCCCCACGGCAGGCCTACCATCATCTCCATGTCAAAGCGGGAGCTGGAAAAGAAATTTAAGAGAATCGTATAGTTAAGGGGATGCCGATGAAGAAAAAACCATTGATCGTCCTGACCGGCCCTACGGCCGCAGGAAAGACAAAGCTATCCATCCGCCTTGCAAAGAAGATAGGCGGGGAGATTATTTCGGCTGATTCCATGCAGGTGTATAAGGGCATGGACATCGGCTCGGCAAAGATAAAGACGGAGGAGATGGAAGGAATCTGCCACCATCTCGTGGATGTGCTTGAGCCATACGAGGAATTCCATGTGGTGCGCTTCCAAAAGATGGCGAAGGAGGCGCTTGAAAAAATTTATGCAAAGGGGCATATCCCCATCGTTGTGGGAGGAACGGGGTTCTATATCCAGGCGCTTCTCTACGACATTGATTTTACAGAAAACAAAGGGGATGACTCCTGCCGGCAGGAGCTTTTGGCGTTCGCAAGGGAGCACGGGGAAGAGGCTCTGCACGAAAAGCTCCGCCAGGTCGACCCGGTATCTGCCCGGGAAATTCATTTCCGCAATGTAAAGAGGGTGGTGAGGGCGCTGGAGTTTTACAGGCAGTCGGGCATCCCCATCTCTGTCCACAATGAAAGAGAGCGGGCAAAGACGTCTCCCTATGCATTCTGCTATTTTGTGCTGAACGACGACCGGGAAAAGCTTTATGAGCGCATTGACCGGCGGGTAGATGAGATGATGGAGGAAGGACTTGAGCGTGAAGTCCGTTCATTAAAGAACAGGGGCTTCACAAAAAATATGGTCTCCATGCAGGGACTGGGCTATAAGGAAATGCTTGATTACTTGGACGGGGAATGTCCTCTTGAGGAGGCAGTCTATCGGATCAAGCGGGATACAAGGCACTTTGCCAAGCGCCAGATCACATGGTTTAAGAGGGAGAGGGATGTTATCTGGCTGGACAAGGGTGCACACGGATATGATGAAGAGAAACTGTTAAGTACAATGTTAACGTATATGGAGGGAGTTATATGTTACAGAGATTATTCGGGGGGTCAAAATTTTTAAAGAAGATGAATACGCTGATGGAGCTTTACGCCGTCAGCCACAACGCCGAGTCGGCGTACAAAGAGCTTGCGGCGCTGGAGCCGCTCATACGGACGCAGGGGGAGATGGCGTGGTTTAACTTAAACAAAGCGGCGCTCCTTTACGACCTTAAGAGGTTTGAGCTGGCGGCGGATATCATCCGGGAGATAAGGCCGTTGAACCCGGAGTTTGACGCAAGATGCGCGGAAGTGAAGACGAAGATCATGAACGCACTGTAGGGCTTGATTTCACCGGATTGGTTCAGATAGAAGGATATGTTTGATAAAAGGAGAAGTTTGTGATGGATATTGCGAGTTTGTACCGGAATATGGGGATCCGGGGAGAGGTTTTGGAGTTTTGCCTGGGGATTGAGGCGGAACTAAGGGAGCGGTTTGCCGAGATTGACAGGACCGCGGAGTTCAATCAGCTCAAGGTGATCGGGGCGATGCAGGAGAACCGGGTGAATGCGGACTGTTTTCATTTTGCCAGCGGGTACGGGTATGATGATGTGGGAAGGGATACGCTGGAGGATGTGTATGCCTCGGTGTTCCATACACAGAGCGCGCTTGTAAGGCCGCAGGTGACCTGCGGGACCCATGCCCTGGCGCTGGCGCTTGGGGCCAACCTCCGGCCGGGGGACGAGCTTTTGTCGGCGGGAGGGAAACCTTACGACACTCTTGAAGAAGTAATCGGCATACGCCCTTCTAACGGCTCTCTTGCGGAATACGGGGTTTCTTACCGCCAGGCGGACCTTCTGCCGGACGGAAACTTTGATTTTGACGGGATAAGGGCCGCCATAAATGAGAGGACGAAAATGGTGACGGTGCAGCGGTCAAAGGGCTACCAGACGCGACCCAGCTTTTCCGTGGCGCAGATTGGGGAAGTGATCCGTTTTGTGAAAGATATAAAGCCGGACGTCATCTGCATGGTTGACAACTGCTACGGAGAGTTTGTAGAGGAAACGGAGCCGAGCGATGAAGGCGCAGACCTTACCGTTGGCTCGCTCATTAAGAATCCGGGCGGGGGATTAGCGCCTATCGGGGGCTACATTGCCGGAAGGAAAGACTTGATCGAATCCTGCGGCTACCGTCTGACTTCCCCGGGGCTGGGGAGAGAAGTGGGGGCGTCTCTCGGAGTGATGCAGTCTTTCTACCAGGGGCTGTTTCTGGCTCCTACGGTTACGGCAAGCGCCTTAAAGGGAGCAGTCCTTGCCGCGAATATCTATGAGAGATTAGGGTTTTCCGTGGTGCCGGACGGGCGTGAGAGCCGCCACGACATCATCCAGGCGGTGGAGCTTGGCACCCCGGAGGGAGTCATCGCATTCTGCCGCGGAATCCAGGCGGCGGCGCCGGTGGACTCCTATGTGACCCCGGAGCCGTGGGCGATGCCCGGATATGACAGCCAGGTCATCATGGCGGCAGGCGCATTCGTGCAGGGCTCGTCCATAGAGCTGAGCGCGGACGGCCCCATCAAGCCGCCCTATGCAGTTTATTTTCAGGGAGGCCTTACATGGCCCCACGCGAAACTCGGCATCTTAATGTCACTGGAGTATCTTTTGAGGGAAGGGCTTGTCAGGCTGCCATGAAAAAAATCGTGATCATCGGCGGAGGCGCAGCCGGGATGGCTGCCGGGATTGCCGCCGCGCAGAAAAACAGGAAGGCCCGGGTCTGCATCCTGGAGCATAAGGACATTGTAGGGAAGAAGATCCTCTCTACCGGAAACGGGCGGTGCAATTTTACGAATGAGGTTATGGGGCCGGACTGCTATTACAGCGAGAATCAGGAGGCGATCCGCCAGGTTCTGCAAAAGTTCGGCGCACAAGATACGCTAAAGTTCTTCCGCAGCCTTGGCATCAGTGCAAAGTCAAAGAACGGATATTACTATCCCCGCTCGGAGCAGGCATCCGCCGTAAGGGAAATCTTCCAGGCGGAGCTTGAACGCCTCGGAGTCCGGATTTTTACAGGCATGCATGTCAGCGAGATAAAAAAGGGTAAGAAAGAATTTGCCATAGATGCGGGCGATATATTTACGGCGGACAAGGTCATACTTGCAGCAGGGGGGAAGGCCGCGAAAGCGCTGGGCTCTGACGGCAGCGGGTACGCCCTGGCAGAAAGGCTCGGGCATTCCGTGGCGCCGGTTGTTCCCGGGCTTGTGCAGCTTAAGGTAAAGAACCATCCGCTAAAAGGCGCGGCGGGCGTCAGGACAGACGGAAAAGTCAGCATCTATGAGAATAAAAAACGGATGGGTTCAGACTCCGGCGAGCTGCAGATTACGGCTTACGGAATCTCGGGCATCCCGGTATTCCAGGTGAGCCGCCACGCCGCAAAGTCTCTTTATTACAAGCGCCGGGTGAGGGCAGAGATCGACTTTCTCCCGGAAATTTCCGCGGAGGCTATGGAAGGGATGTGCCGGCACATGAGAAAAAGAGACGGGGAGAAGACGGTTTTCCAAGTGCTTCTGGGAGTCTTTAACAGGAAATTAATCCCGTGCCTTTTGAAAAATGCCGGGATTAATCCCCAGTGCAGAATGAGCGAATTGGATAATCCCGGCCTGGAGCGCCTTATACGGGCATGCAAATCTTTTCCTCTGGAGATTGAAGATACCAACGGATTCGACAGCGCGCAGGTGAGCGCCGGCGGGGTTCGCCTGACGGAGATCGATCCCGGCACGATGGAGTCGCGGCGCTGCGGCGGATTATACTTGGCGGGAGAGATTCTTGATGCGGACGGCATCTGCGGCGGGTACAACCTTCAGTGGGCGTGGGCGGGGGGCTGTATCGCGGGATGCAGCGCCGCCCTCTCCTGAAGATTCATGCCTGAGGAAGGGAAAAGAGCAATGGCTGATAATAAGTTTGCGATACAGGAGGAAACCGGATGATTCAGATTCAGCAGTTAAACTTAAAAATTCCGCACATGCCGGATGCCGTCCGGCAGAAGGCCTTAAAGACTCTGCATGTGCGGGAGAGCGACGTCGTGTCTTTTAAAATTGCCCGGCGTTCGCTGGATGCCAGGAAAAAGCCGGAGCTTTTCTATGTATACACGGCGGAGCTCTGCGTAAAAAACGAGGCGTCGGTACGCAGAAATATAAAAAATAAAAACATACGGTTTGTGAAAAAGGAAAAGCCGTACCGCGCTGTCTTGTCCGGCGATATCCCGTTAAAGAAACGCCCCGTCATAATCGGCACAGGACCGGCGGGGCTTTTTTGCGGGTATCAGCTCGCTAGGCTGGGATACCGTCCGATTCTCCTGGAGCGGGGGAAAAATGTGAGGCAGCGGATGCTGGATGTGGAAAACTTCTGGAAGGGCGGAGCCTTGAATAAGAACTCCAACGTGCAGTTCGGGGAAGGCGGGGCAGGCACGTTTTCCGACGGAAAGCTCAACACCCTTGTGCACGGCAGCGGGGGCAGGCATGAGGAAGTGCTGAATATCTTCCATCAGTTTGGTGCGCCGGAGGAGATCTTATACGACAGCAAGCCCCATATCGGAACGGACATCCTCTGCAGGATTGTGGAAAATATGCGTGAGAGCATTCTGTCTTACGGAGGCGAGGTGCGGTTTGGCTCCCTGGCGGAAGGCTTTGAGCTGACCCAGGTAGACGGGGGAGGGAAAGCTTTGAGCGCGGTGCTGGTGCACGATATGGAAGCCGGCAGGCATTACCGCCTTGAGACCCAGGCGGCTGTGCTGGCAGTGGGGCACAGCGCCAGGGATACCTTTGAGGTTCTGGAAAGGCTGGGAGTCGAGATGGTGCGGAAATCCTTTGCCGTGGGCTTAAGGATCGAGCATCCCCAGCGTTTTATCAATAAGCGCCAGTACGGGATGGAAGACGCGTCTCTCCCGGCGGCATCCTACAAGCTTACGGCGAGGGCAGCGGACGGCAGGGGCGTGTACACGTTCTGCATGTGCCCCGGCGGCTATGTGGTAAATGCGTCCTCCGAGGAAGGGCGCACCGCAGTCAACGGCATGAGCTACAGCAAAAGAGACGGGGAAAATGCCAACAGCGCCGTCGTCGTAACCGTAACGCCGGAGGATTTCGGAGGGGAAAACGTCCTTGCCGGGATGGAATTTCAGCGTGAACTGGAAGAGAGGGCATACAGGGAAGGCGGCGGGAAGATTCCCGTGCAGACATTCCGGGATTACTGCCGGAATATTGCCTCCCAGGGCAGCGATTTTGTTGTGCCGCAGATAAAAGGCGGCTATGCGTGGGCAAATGTGCGGCGTATCTTCCCGGAACAGGTCGCGGCGGCCATTGAGGCGGGCATCTTTTCTTTTGACCGGAAGATAAAAGGGTACGCAGCGGACGGAGCGGTCCTCTCCGGCGTGGAGAGCAGGACATCGTCGCCGGTGCGGATCATCCGGGACGATTCCCTGCAGAGCAGCGTCCGCGGCATCTATCCGTGCGGTGAGGGGGCAGGGTATGCAGGCGGTATTACATCAGCCGCCATGGATGGACTGAAAGTGACAGAAAGCATCATAAAAACCTATCGTCCGTTCGACAGCGGGGGGAAGGTTTAAGAAATTTTTAATGGCTAAACACTATACACATTTTGGTAAATATGTTAGAATGTATTGAGTTTTCTAAGAGATGAAGCGATAGGGGAGGAGTACATAGTTATGAAGGGAGCGGGCGGCAAGAACAGCTGGGCTTTATTTTTAATGATTTTGGCAGGCATTGTGCTGGGCGGTTTTATCGGGATGCTGGCAGAGGGCGTTCCGGCACTCAGCTGGATAGGATACGGACAGTCTTTCGGGCTGGAGAGCCCGATTACGATGAACCTCGGCATACTGATCATTTCATTTGGGCTTTCGATCAAGATTACGATTGCGAGCATCCTGGGAGTTGTCCTTGCAATTATTATATACCGGTTCTTGTAGTTCTCTTTAAAAACATCGTTTGAATCTAAAGATAAGATGAGTCAGTCTAATATAATGAAAAAAATCCCTGATATGGAACGTCCTTATGAAAAATGTTTAAGGCACGGGGCGCCGGGTCTGAGTGACGCGGAGCTCCTGGCCGTTATTTTAAGGACAGGCAGCCGCGGAGAAAATGTCCTGGAGCTGGCGCAGAGGATTCTCTACCGTTCCGGGGAGAACGGGCTTTTAGGCCTCCACCGGTTTTCGCAGGAGAAATTTATGTCGGTCCGAGGGATCGGCAAGGTAAAAGCGGTGCAGCTCGCCTGCGTCCTGGAGCTGGCAAGGCGGCTTGCAAAGGCAGCGGCAGGCGCAGCCGTCTCCTTTACGTCACCGGATTCCATCGCGGATTATTATATGGAAGATATGCGGCATGAACCCCAGGAGGTCATAAAGCTTGTGATGGTGAACTCCAGGGGCGCGCTGATCGGTGAGAGCGATATCTCGAAAGGGACAGTGAACGCCTCCGTCATCACGCCGAGGGAGATTTTTATAGAGGCTCTGAAACGGCAGGCGGTAGGGATAGTCGTGATGCACAACCATCCAAGCGGCGACCCGGCACCGAGCGAAGAGGACATCGTCCTGACAAAGAGGGTGAAGACAGCGGGGAGCCTCATTGGGATAGAGCTTTTAGACCACATTATCATCGGCAATAATTGTTACGTTAGCCTGAGGGAAGAAAAACTTTTTTAGGAAGGGAAAGCAGATGGCAAAAAACACATACGGGCTGGATCTCGGCTCCTATGAGATTAAAGTGTATGATAAAAAGAAAGACCGGATATGGAAGGCAAAAGACGCGATCGCCATCATGAATGGAAAAGAGATTTTTGCTATTGGCGACGAGGCTTACGTCATGTATGAGAAAACGCCGGTAAATATAGAAGTCGTGTTTCCCATGAAGAGCGGGGTCATCTCGAAATTCAACAATATGCAGTTCCTGATGCAGGGGCTTTTAAAGAGGGAGCATCAGTCCGGGCGGGGATGCGAGTATGTGATCGCTGTTCCCACAGATGTCACGGAGGTAGAAAAGAAAGCGTTCTTTGACCTTGTCATACATTCCACCGCCAGGGCGAAAGAGGTGAATATCGTAGAGCGCGCCATCGCGGACGCCATTGGGATGGATCTGGACGTGAAAAATACGAAAGGGCTCCTCGTGGTAAACTTCGGGGGCGAGACTACGGAAGTTTCCGTCCTGGCAGGAGGGGGAATGATCTTTAACAAGCTGATGAAAGTAGGAGGCGTGGACTATGACAGCTCCATTGCGAGCCTTGTCCGGTTCAGCCATGATTTCATGATAGGGAGGCTTACCGCAGAGGCACTCAGGAAACGGTTCGGCGTGTACACCGGGGAGGCGGAGGACACGGCGGTGATGGTGGCGGGGCGCGACCTCATCACAGGCCTTCCCATAAGAAAGCCGATCACATTGAGCCTGGTGCGTTCCGCGCTCAGAGACCCTCTTCTTGACTGTGTCCGCGCTGTCCTGTCGCTGATTGACCGCACGCCGCCAGAGGTGCGCGCTGCCATTCATGATAACGGGATCTTCCTGACGGGAGGGCTTGCCAATATGCCGGGGCTTGAGACTTATATTGAAAAGGCAACCGGAATCGCGACTAAGACGGCTCCTAACCCGGAGCTTTGCACGATCGACGGGCTGAAAAAGATCATTCTGTCAAATGAACTGAGCAGATTTGCATATTCAATGTTAGATGAGAAGTATAGGTGGATGAGATAATATGAAGATTAAAAACCAAAGACGGATCCCGGGCAGGTATGTGCTGGTCATTCTGATGATTTTGTGCCTGCTGCTCCTTGTCCTTGAAAGATTTACCGACTCCGGCGGTCCTCTTAGATTCATCGCAAATTACACCATCGTTCCCATGCAGAAGGGCATCAGCTATACCGGCATGTGGATGAGCGATGTCTCTGACAATTTTGAGACGCTGAGAGACATGAAAAAGAAAAACGAGAAGCTACAGTCGAAAATTGACGAGCTGACCATAGACAATACAAGGCTGCGACAGGAGCAGTACGAGCTTGAGCGCCTCCGGGAGCTTTATAAACTGGATGAAAATTATTCGGATTATAAGAAGGTGGGCGCCCACGTCATCGCAAATAACGGAAGCAACTGGTTCAGCGATTTTACCATCGACAAGGGAACCAATGACGGCATAAAGGTCAACTGCAACGTGCTGGCAGGAAGCGGCCTTGTGGGGGTCGTCACGGAGACGGGTCCTGATTATGCCAGGGTCCGCTCCATTATCGACGATGCCAGCAATGTCAGCGCCATGATCCTGTCAACTTCCGACACCTGCATGGTGCGCGGGGACTTAAGGCTGATGTCCGACGGACGCCTCCGGTTTGAAAAGCTGGCAAACAATGACAATGTTGTGGAGGTAGGAGAGCAGGTCGTCACCTCCCATGTGAGCAACCGTTTCGTGCAGGGCCTTTTTATCGGATATGTCAGCGCTATCGAAGTGGACTCCAACAATCTTACAAGGTCCGGCTACATCACGCCTGCCGTTGATTTCAGCAAGCTGCAGGAAGTCCTTGTCATCACGAAGACAAAGGATGACATGATAAGCGACAATGCAAAGAAAAGCAAGAAAAAATCCGACGGGAAGAAAGCCGATAAAAAGAGCGAGGAAAAAGATGGAGAAGAAAGCAGCGATTCTGATAAAGAAGAATAAAGGACTGGTGATTTAATATGAAGAGAAAGGCTGTCACGTTTGTGATCATCCTCGTATGTTTCCTCCTGCAGAGCACAGTGTTCGACAGGCTGTCCATCGGGAACGTATCGCCCAACCTGCTTGTGATCGTCACTGCCTCTTTCGGCTTTATGAGAGGCCAGAAGAGCGGCATGTATGTGGGGCTTGCCTGCGGGCTTTTTACGGATTTGTTCTGGGGCGGGGAGCTGGGATTCCATATGATGATTTTTGTCCTGATCGGATATTTCAACGGCGGTTTCCAGCGGCTGTTCTATGACGACGACATTAAGCTTCCCATCGGCCTCATTGCGGCGAGCGAGCTGCTGTACGGGATTACGTTTTATTTTTTCCGGTATGTGCTTCAGGGAGAATTTTCATTCGGCACACATCTGTTCCGTTTGATTCTTCCCGAACTTGTATATACTATTCTTGTAACCTTGATTTTATACCAGGTCATATTACACATTAACAAGAAACTTGAGACAGAAGAACAAAGGAGTGCAAGCAAATTTGTCTGATAAGTGGGAAAGATTCAAAGCAAAAATATCAAAGATTGTGGAGACGAGGGTTGTCATCGTAATCCTTTTGTTCTGCATCACTTCCGGCATCCTTATCCAGAAGATATTTTATCTTCAGATTGTAAAAGGGCAGGAGTATTTTGATAATTATAAGCTCCAGATCCAGAAGACGAAGGATGTGGAAGGAACGAGGGGCAACATCTACGACCGCAACGGGAAACTGCTCGCCTACAACGAGCTGGCATATGCTGTCACAATTGAGGATAACGGCGAATATGAAGACAGGGAGCAGAAGAACAGGGAGCTTAACAAGGTCGTGAGCACGGTGATCAACATCGTCGAGAAGAATAACGACACTGTGATCAACAATTTCGGAATTATACTGGACCGCGACAATAATTATACTTTTGTGGCGGAGTCCGATACCCAGAGGCTGCGTTTCATTGCGGATGTCTACGGAAAGCTGACTATCGATGAATTGACGAAAGCGCAGAAGAACCATTCTGCCGCGGACATTATAGATTATCTCTGCACAGACGAAAAGTACGGGTACGGCATTGACCAGGATGAGATGGCAAAAGAAACTGTCCTTAAGCTTATCAACGTCCGGTATGCCATGGGTCTTAACAGCTACCAGAAGTATATCGCAACTACTGTCGCCGAGGAGATTTCGGATCAGACAGTGGCAGATATCATGGAAAACATGGACTCCCTCCAGGGCGTGGACATTCAGGAGGAATCCGTCCGCCGGTATAACGACAGCAAATGTTTTGCCAACATCATCGGCTACACAGGGCAGATTTCCGAAGATGAGTATAACTCCCTTGATAAGAAAGACAAAAAAAACTACAGCAAGACCGATACTGTTGGAAAAGCGGGGATTGAAAAAACTATGGACTCCACGCTGAAAGGAAAGCGGGGGGAAGTCAAGCTGTATGTCAATAACGTAGGAAAAGTCATCGACACCGTGCAGGGGCAGTCTCCGGAAACAGGAAACGACCTGTATCTTTCCATTGACGCAGACCTTCAGGTAGCGGCTTACAATATACTGGAACAAGAGCTTGCAGGCATCCTCCTGTCAAGGATCCAGAACATGCTTGACTATGACCGGACGCAGGTAAAGGACGGCAGCGACGTCCTCATCCCCATCGGTGATGTGTACAACGCCTTTTTGTCCAACGACATACTGGACATGAACCATTTTGGGGAGGAAGATGCGAAAGACACGGAAAAGGAAGTCTTCCAGGCTTTTACAAAGAAGAAGAAAAAAGTTCTTGAAAAGGCCGCCGAGATTTTAAGCGACCCGGATGCAGATGCCTACAAGGACATGTCAAAAGAGTGGCAGGCCTATCTCACTTACATCGTTACCGACATGCTGACTACGAACCGCAAGGTTCTTGTGTCCGGCGCGATCGACACAAATGACGAGACTTATGTGGCGTGGAGGAAAAAAGAGGCTATCAATGTGTACACATACCTCAATTACGCCATTTCAAAAAACTGGGTAGATACTTCAAAGATTAAGGATGAGGTCCCAAAAGGGGAAAAGTATTCGGACTCCAGCGAGACATACGAGGGCCTCAAAAAATATATCTTAAACCATCTGGAGAAAAACAATAATTTTGACAAGGTAATCTACAAATATATGATAAAGTCGGGAGCCGTCACCGGGCGCCAGATCTGCATGATGCTCTACGAACAGGGCGTGCTGGATTACAGCGACGACCAGTATAACCGGCTTGCGTCAGGGAAATTTTCGGCGTATGACTTTATCCGGGGAAAGATTGAAGACCTGAAACTCACGCCGGGGCAGCTGGGGCTTGAGCCGTGCACCGGCTCCATGGTCATGGTCGATACAAGGACCGGGCAGGTGCTTGCCTGCGTGTCCTATCCCGGATATGACAATAACCGCCTTGCAAATTCTATGGATTCAGCATATTATAATAAACTGGTGACAGACCGCTCGCGTCCTTTTTACAACAATGCCACCCAGGAGAAGACGGCGCCCGGCTCCACTTATAAGCCGCTGGTGGCTGTTGCCGGCCTGACGGAGGGAGTTGTAAATCTGGGCAGCTACCTTCCCTGCTCGGGAATCTATAAAAAAGTTGAGCCGAACCCTAAGTGCTGGGCTTACCCGAAATACCACGGGAGCCTTAATGTTGAAGGGGGAATCGAACATTCCTGCAACTGCTATTTTTATGAGCTGGGCTACCGCCTGAGCTTAAGGGATAAGGGGATGGACAACCTAAGCTCCGACGATGCGGAAGGGTCGGCGACCACGAGATATTACTCCAGTACGACAGGTGTCAATAAGCTGAAGGAGTATGCAGAGATGTTCGGGCTGGGCGATCTTTCCGGGGTGGAAATCCCGGAGGCGGATCCTCAGATTTCGGACACCGCATCTGTTCCGTCTGCAATCGGGCAGGGCACGAACAACTATACGACAACCCAGATCGCAAGATATATTACAGCGGTTGCCAATAAAGGAACCGTGTTCGACCTGTCGCTCATAAGCAAGACGGCAACGCCAGAGGGAAAGACGATAGAGGAATTTGAGCCGACCATAAAAAATACGCTGACAAATGTCAGCGAGTCTACATGGGAGGCGGTCCACAACGGTATGAGAGGAGTGGTGAGGGATGAACAGAACGCTATCTTCTCTGATATAAATAACAGCTCTCTTAAGCTGTCCGGAAAGACCGGTACGGCGCAGCAGAGCAAGACACATGCGGACCACGGCCTGTTCGTAGGGTTTGCCCCAAGCGACAATCCGGAGATTGCGTTTACGGTCCGGATCGCCAACGGATACAGTTCCCGGAATGCGGCGGAGGTGGGAAGCGACCTTATGAAATATTATTATAAGCTCAGACCGGCAGATAAGGTTATTACCGGAAAAGCAAAAAAAGTCAAAATAAAATCCGGTGGAGACTAAAATCCATAAATGGAACTTTCAGGTACGAATGATAAAGGCATTTGCATGCCTGAGCCTTCAAGTAAACCAGAAACAGGAGGAAAGTTATTCATGGGAGAAGTTATTGTAATCACATCAGGAAAAGGCGGGGTTGGCAAGACGACGACAACTGCCAATATCGGAGCAGGGCTGTCGCAGCTCGGGAAAAAAGTCGTAGTTATCGATACGGATCTCGGACTTCGCAATCTGGACGTTGTTATGGGGCTTGAAAACCTCATCGTCTATAACCTTGTCGATGTTATCGAAGGAAACTGCCGGCTAAAACAGGCGCTGATCCGGGACAAGCGTTACGAAAGCCTGTACCTGCTTCCGTCGGCGCAGACGAAAGACAAGACTGCCGTCTCACCGGGGCAGATGAAAAAGCTTACTTCAGAATTAAAAGAAGAATTTGATTACGTGATCCTTGATTCGCCTGCCGGAATTGAACAGGGATTCCAAAATGCCATCGCCGGCGCCGACCGGGCGATTGTGGTCACCACCCCGGAAGTTTCGGCAATCCGTGATGCCGACCGCATCATAGGGCTACTGGAAAAAAATAAGCTCCGTGACAATGCCCTGATCATCAACCGCATCCGGACAGATATGGTCAAAAGGGGCGATATGATGTCGGTGGACGACGTGACAGAGATTCTTTCCATCCCCCTCATCGGCGCAATCCCGGATGACGAGCGGGTCGTAATTGGCACAAACCAGGGCGAGCCAGTTATTGGGATGGATTCAAAGGCAGGAAAATCATACGGAAATATCTGCCGCAGGATTCTCGGGGAGGAAGTTCCCGTCATGGATCTGGACGCAGGCGGAGGGATCCTTTCGATGCTTTCACATCTGTTTAAGAAAGACTAAGGAGGTATCCCATGCTGAAAAGATCGTCTGTAAACATTGCCAGGGAGAGGATACGAGCCCTGGTCACGTCGGACAGGATGAACTGTACCCCGGAAGCGTATGAGAGGATATGCACGGAGCTGCATGAAGTGCTCTCAAAATATATTGAATTTACAGAAGATAATTTCTGCGTGCAGATAACGCGGACTTATTTACATATTGATTTTATGGGAGAAGAAGATTGAAATTACCTGGATTTATAAAAGCATATCATGTAAAAAACTATAATTTTGTATTGGTGGCACTTGTTTTTGCGCTGTCCGTGCTGGGGATCTTCGTGGTGGGAAGCGCAAAGGAAAGCCTCCAGAACAGGCAGATATTCGGTGTCATCATCGGCCTGTCCGTCATGGCCGCCGTATCGCTGTTTGATTATATCTGGATACTGGAGTTTAACTGGATTATCTACCTGGTAGCAATCGGAAGCCTGGGGAGCGTCCTTTTGATAGGGCAGACAGTTAACGGAGCAAAGAGGTGGATCAACCTTGGTTTTACGACTTTTCAGCCGTCTGAGCTTGCCAAGATACTTTTAATACTGTTTTTTTCAAAATATATTATGGATCACAGGGAAAATATTAATGAAATCCCGTCATTGATCAGATACGCAGCTCTCTCGGCAGTGCCCCTGGGGCTGATCATCGTAGAGCCGAATCTTTCTACGACTATCGTTACGGCGCTGGTCATCTGCCTTCTGATCTATGTGGGCGGGCTGAGCTACCGGATAATCGCAAAGATTCTCCTGGTGCTGATACCTGCCTCCGTGATTTTTTTAAGCATCGCCGTCATGCCGAACCAGCCTTTCCTAAAGGAATACCAGCAGAAGAGGATCCTGGCGTTTTTAAATCCGGAGGAATATGCAAGCGACGAGGCCTACCAGCAGAACAACTCTGTCATGGCAATCGGCTCCGGACAGCTTGTAGGAAAAGGACTTAACAACAACACTACCACATCGGTGAAGAACGGTAATTTTATCCTGGAGCCCCAGACAGATTTTATCTTTGCCATTATCGGGGAGGAATTAGGTTTCATCGGCGGCTGTATAGTTATTGCTTTATTGCTATTGATTGTGATACAATGTATATTGATTGGGATACGGGCGCAAAACCTGGCGGGGAGAATTATCTGCTGCGGGGTAGGAGGGCTCATCGGAGTCCAGAGCTTTATCAATATTTCGGTTGCCACAGGGCTGATGCCTAATACCGGGGTTCCCCTGCCTTTTGTAAGCTATGGCCTTACGTCTCTCGTGAGCCTTTACATGGGCATAGGATTTGTGCTGAATGTCGGATTGCAGCCGAAGAAGTATCAGTAAGGAGTGTGGAAACAATGAACATTGGCCTAATTGCACATGATTCGAAAAAAACGCTTATGCAGAATTTCTGCATTGCATACCGGGGCATATTAAGTAAGCATAGTCTGTATGCGACAGGTACGACAGGGCGGTTGATTGAGGAAGTTACGAACCTGAACATCCATAAATATCTGGCGGGGCCTCTTGGCGGCAAGCAGCAGCTTGGGGCGCAGATCGCACAGAACGATATTGATGCGCTGATTTTCCTGCGGGAGCCTTCAAATCCGAAACCCCATGAGCCGGATGTCAATGACGTGATCCGTCTGTGCGACACTTATAATATCCCGATGGCAACAAACCTGGCAACGGCCGAGCTTGTTATCTTAGCAATAGACAGAGGAGATTTGGAGTGGCGTGAGATGTACCGATAAGAGATCAAGAAAATACCGGGCGGCTATAAAAAGACGTAACCGCGCAGTCCGCAGGATGTTTTTTGTGTTTACTGCGCTGTGCATTGCGGCTGCCGGGATTGCATATACAAAATACCAGGCAAAAGAGAAGTACCTTGTAGCTGAATATGAGTCTTCGGGTTATGACAAAGCGTTTCACCGCGAAGAATTGTATTCGGCTGATTTGTGTGTTGCGGCAGATAATGTGGATATGAAGGGAGCTCCGGCGACCGATACACTGAAATCGGCAGCACTTTTTGACGTTGAAGGAAAAACAGTTGATTTTGCATATAATATTCATGAAAGGATGTATCCGGCAAGCCTGACTAAGCTGATGACGGCGCTGGTAGCGCTGGATAGCGCGGACTTATCCGACACGGTCACTGTGTCTGCCAATGCGGATGCCGGAAAATTTGCCGCGGACGAACAGGTCTGCGGGATAAAAGCGGGCGATGAGCTTACGCTTGGCGACCTTCTCTACGGGCTTTTGCTCTATTCCGGCAATGATAACGCGGTGGCTATCGCCGAGCATATCAGCGGCAGCGAGAAGGCCTTTGCGGAAAAGATGAATGAAAAGGCGCAGGAGATCATGGCTACAAAGTCTCATTTTGTGAATTCCAACGGGCTTCACAATGAGGACCATTATACGACCGCCTATGATATGTATCTGATTTTTAACGAATGTATTAAAAATGAAAAATTTCTGGAGATGATACAGGCAAAGTCCTACAAAACAGATGTGAAAAATGCGGACGGCACTACCCGGCAGATTGTATGGGAACCGACAAATTATTATGCCCTGGGAGAGGCTCCTCTTCCAAAAAGCGGGGAGATTGTGGGCGGAAAGACAGGCACTACTTTAAAAGCCGGTAACTGCCTGGTGCTTTTAGACCGGTCGGATGCCGGAAAACCGTATATATCGATTGTCATGGGAGCCGGAACGAAAGATGTCCTGTATCAGGATATGACCGCTTTGATTGAAGGGATTTCAGATAACGAATAAGCTGGCAATGGGGAATCCCAAAGGATTCCCCATCATTTATCCTGCTAAGGCTGCATGTCAGACGCATTGCCGATCCTGCCGTACAGACTGATAAGGTATAAGCCGCACAGTCCTACGATTGCATAGACAATGCGTGAAGACCATGAGAGGTTCCCGAGAAGGAATGCAACCAGGTCAAACCGGAAGATTCCTACCAGCAGCCAGTTGACTGCACCGATGATTACAAGAGTCAGGGCTGTATTATCAAACCATTTCATTAACAATTGCCTCCTTTTTTCATACTATCTCTAGTATGCATGGCGAGGACAGAAACTATACATAAAAAGGAAATTTTATGAAACAGGAAAAGCTACCCTATTATGCATATTCGGATTATCTGAAAGAAAAATACGGTGAGAAAGTATACAAGCTGCCGGTGAACATTCCGGCAGGATGTCCCAACCGCGCCGGCGGGGCAGGAGGATGCAGTTTCTGTGCGGAATGCGGAACCGGATTTGAGGCGATGGATGCATCTGTTCTGGTAAAAAAGCAGTTGGAGGACACAAAGGAGCATATCAGGCGCAAATATAACGCACATAAGTTTATCGCATATTTTCAAAACTATACCAATACGTTTCTTCCGGTTTCAGAGTTCCGGCAGTATATGACAGAGGCGGGAGGCGTATCAGGTCTTGCGGGCATCGCGGTATCTACGAGGCCCGACTGCATACGGAGAGAGTATCTGGATGTTTTGAGGGAGATTTCTATTGGAAAGAAACTTGACATTACCGTGGAGCTTGGGCTCCAGACTGTAAATTACCGAACGCTGGCCCGTATCGGAAGAGGACATGGGCTTGCCGAGTTTATTGACGCGGTCCTCATGATCCGGGAGTACGGATTTGGCATCTGCGCCCATGTAATTCTTAACCTTCCGGGAGACGGCATGCCTGACTGCGTGGAAACCGCCAGGTTCCTGTCGGCGCTCAGGGTAAGCACAGTGAAGATCCATTCGCTGTATATCGCGAAAAACACCAGGTTGTGTGAGGATTATGAAAATGGTACAATAAGCTTGTGCTCGAAAGACGAGTATATTCAGAGGCTGATCGCATTTTTAGAAAACCTTGATCCGGGCATTGCTGTTGAACGCCTGTTCTCAAGGATACCAAAAAAGGATGCCGTATTTTCCAACTGGGGGCAGAGCTGGTGGAAACTAAGAGATGAAACTGTGGAAAAAATGCATTCCTCCGGAAGTTTCCAGGGGAAAAACTTCCATTATCTGAATGGAGCTGCATTAGATAAGATTCAGGGGGCTTGATTTTGGCAGGTAAGAATTTGACAAATATACAGACATACAGGAAAAGGCCGTATCTTAACATTGGGAATGCAATCTTTGGGATTATATTTATTTATCTGATTGTTACGGTCTTTACCTATATAACGAATAAGCATGTCTCAGTGTATGAGGTTCGGGAAGGCTCCATATTAAAAGACAGGGCATATACAGGGCTTGCCATCCGGGAGGAGACCGTGGTTTCGGCAAATGACGGAGGATATATCAATTACTTTATTCCGGAAGGCAGCAAGATTGGGGCAAAGACAAATGTCTACACGCTTTCCGATAAGAAACTTAATTTTAAAGATGCCGGCGCCGACGGCCAAAGCGAATTATCCTCGGAGGAGCAGGCGGCGC
This sequence comes from uncultured Dorea sp., assembly GCA_910578455.1. Lineage (GTDB taxonomy): Bacteria > Bacillota > Clostridia > Lachnospirales > Lachnospiraceae > MD308. The sequence continues at coordinate 29,317 of CAJTQA010000015.1, read as the reverse complement.
TCTTGCTGAAGATACAGTCTTTCAGCGAAAATTCCAACTCCGGGCATTTCCGGGATGTCTACGCGCTGAAAAGCAATATCGTGACGGCCCTTGAGGGAAAATCAAGTCAGAGCAGGCGCGCCCAGCTGGAGGCAAAGCTTGGGCAAAATAACAGCGGGCTCACAGCGTACCCGGCTGCGGCAGACGGAATTATCCAATATTTTCTTGACGGGTTTGAAGGCATCACCGCGGACAATGTCACAGAAGGCATGCTGTCAAAGGAGGATTACGCATCCCATGCCATGGAAGACAACGCTGCCGTCAAGCCGGGAGACGCGATATATAAGCTCGTCACGAGCGACATCTGGACGCTTGTCATCCCCCTGAGCGACGACTCGGCAAAGGAGATGGAGGAACTTAAGCGGGTTAAGGTTAAGTTTTCCAAGGACGGCCAGACGGAGAGGGCTGACTTTTCCATTTCTTCCTCCTCCGGGCAGAAACTGGGGTACCTGACCTTTCATTCCGGGATGATCCGCTATGTGCAGGAGCGGTACCTGGACATTGAATTAATCCTGGAAGACGAATCCGGGCTTAAGATCCCCAAATCAGCCGTTGTGAAGAAAAAGTTTTATACCGTTCCGGAAGACTACCTTTCCCGCGGCGGCAACAGCAGCGAGGCCGGGGTGCTTGTCAGGAAGAAAGGCGGGCAGGCGGAATTTAAAAAAGTAAACGTATATTACTGGGATCAGGAAACCAATAGCATTTATCTGGATCCGCTTGTGTTTGATGAAAATACGGTGCTGATAAAGCCGGAATCTTCCGAGACGCTGTCTCTGAGGAGCACGAAACCCCTCAAAGGAGTTTACAATATCAATAAGGGGTATGCGGTGTTCAAGCAGATTGAGATTCTCTGCGAGAGCGATGAGTACTATATCGTAAGGGCAGGAAACGACTACAGCCTTACGAACTATGACCACATTGCCCTGGACGGCGGCATTATTACAGAAAATTCAGTAGTTTTTTAAGGAGCATAAAAATGTTGAAGGAAAATTTACAAAACATAGAAAATAAGATATGCGAGGCATGCAGCGTTTCCGGGCGCAGCCGGGAGGATGTCACATTGATCGCCGTCAGCAAGACCAAGCCCGTTGAAGTGCTGCAGGAGGCCTATGACCTGGGAGTGCGGGTATTCGGGGAAAATAAAGTGCAGGAGCTTGCGGACAAGTACGAGGCTCTTCCGAAAGATATCCGCTGGCATATGATCGGGCATCTGCAGCGCAATAAAGTAAAATATATCATCGATAAAGTGGAGCTTATCCATTCCGTCGATTCCATAAGGCTTGCCGAGACGATTGACAGGGAGGCCAGAAAACATAATCTGACGGCCAACATCCTCATTGAAGTCAACGTAGCCGGAGAGGAATCAAAATTTGGAGTAGCTCCGGATGAATTGGATGCGTTTACCGACGAAATCGCACAATTTTCGAACATCCGCGTCCTCGGGCTTATGACGATTGCCCCGTTTGTGGGAAATGCTGAAGAAAATCGTCTCATTTTTGAGCGATTACGCAAATTGTCTGTTGACATTGCAGGCAAAAACACCCATAATATTACTATGGGTGTTTTATCCATGGGAATGACAAATGATTATGAAGTTGCAGTAGAAGAAGGTGCGACTATGGTTCGCGTTGGAACCGGCATTTTCGGAGAGCGTGATTATTCACATGTATAAATATATTTATACATTAACATAAGATAGGAGAGTTTTTGACGATGGGAGTATTAGACAGGTTTTTGGACATCATGAAATTAAACGGTGACGATGAGTACGATGATGATTTCTATGATGACGAATATGAAGATGAATACGAAGAAAAACCCAAAAGAGGATTTTTTCGAAAAAGCAATGATTATGATGATGAAGAGGACGGGGATTATGAGCTTGCGCCAAGATCCAGGGGAAACGCCCGCTCCAGCAGCAAGGTAACGCCGATGCGCCAGCCTGCCAGAAGAAACAGCGGCAGTATGGAAGTCTGTGTCGTAAAGCCTACGTCTGTGGAAGATGCGCGTGAGATTACGGAGACGCTTCTGAACGGACGGACAGTTATCCTGAACCTTGAGGGGCTTGACCTTGAGATTGCCCAGAGGATCATTGACTTTACATCGGGCGCTACATTTGCCATAGATGGGAACCTCCAGAAGATTTCCAACTACATATTCCTGGTAACGCCGACAAATGTAGACATAACCGGAGACCTTCAGGATCTCCTGAACACATCCTTTGACGCGTCTTCCATGCGTTCAAGGTTTTAATATGCACTATGGATAAAGAAGAATTAATGCTAAAAAAACGCCTGATAGACCTGTCTAATCAGGCATTTCAGCGTGATATCGCAGTTTTTTCGGATTTTCTGAACCTCAATGAACAGAACATCCTCCATACGCTGCCTAAGGACAGGCTTTCCGCCAGATTTGAGATGTTCGGCGGCTACGGGCTGGCAGAAAGGCAGATGGCTGTCTTTCTGCCGGAGAATATATGCTATGAATACACATATCCCTTTCAGGCGCTTTTTGTCCATCCGCTAAGCGTTAAGTTTGCGGAGAAACTGTCGCACCGCGACTATCTCGGCTCTATCATGAACCTTGGGCTGGAACGTTCCAAATTCGGGGATATCATAGTAAATGAAGATTCCGCCATTGTCTTTGTCTGCGATGAAATTGCAGGCTATGTTGCAGACAGCCTGACCTGTGTCCGCCATACGTCCGTGGCATGTGAAAAGAAGGAGATAGCCGATATATCATATGTTCCGGATTTTTCCGAGATAAAGGGAACAGTTCCGTCTGTGCGCCTTGACACGGTTCTGTCAGTGGCGTTCCCGCTGTCCAGGAGCAAGCTTTCCGCTTACATCGAAACTGGAAAAGTGTTCGTCAACGGAAAGCAGATCACAAGCAACGGCTATCGCCTGGAACCCGAGAATCTGATCTCCGTGAGAGGGATGGGGCGCATCTGCTATCAGGGCATTTTATCCGAGACAAAAAAAGGGCGCTATTACGTATCTGTACGAAAATATATTTAGTGAGGATTTAATGAATATGAATTCCCAGATTTCCGGAAACCGGAAGAAAAACTATATTATGGCTCTCGCGTTTGTGATTGCCGGCGTTGTGCTGGATCAGTTTACGAAAAGCCTGGCGGCTGCTCATTTAAAAGGAAAGAATCCATTCGTGATTTTGGACGGCGTCTTTGAGCTCCAATATCTTGAAAACAGGGGGGCTGCTTTTGGGCTGTTTCAGAACCAGCATCTTTTTTTCTTTGCCAGCGTCGTGCTTATGACAGTAGCCGTCATAATATTTTACGGGAGGGTTCCGATGGAAAAAAAATATTTTTTTCTGCGGGCATGCGCCGTGCTGATTATGGCAGGGGCATACGGCAACTGCATCGACCGTATAAGCCACAAGTATGTCATCGACTTTTTTTACTTTAAACTCATTAACTTTCCGATTTTCAATGTGGCGGATATCTATGTGACGGCTGCTACATTTTTGTTATTCTTTCTGATTTTATTTTATTACAAGGAGGAAGAGCTTGAACGAATTTTTCATAGTGGAAAGCGATGCGGGAGAGCGGATTGACCGGTATCTGTCCGAGATGCCCGAAGGCTATTCCCGTTCTTTCCTGCAGAAACTGATCAAGGAAAACCATATAAAGGTCAATGACAAGCCTGTAAAGCCAAGTTACAGGCTTGTTTTAGGCGACAGCATTAAAGTTTCCCTTCCGAAGCCGGAAGAACCGGAGATAGCGGCAGAAAATATTTCCCTTGACATTCTTTATGAGGACGAGGATATTATCGTTGTCAACAAGCCGAAACAGACAGTAGTGCACCCTGCGCCAGGCCATTATTCTGGAACGCTTGTAAATGCCCTCCTGTATCATTGCCGGGGTGAATTGTCCGGCATCAACGGTACCACCCGTCCGGGCATCGTCCACCGAATCGACATGGACACTACGGGATCTCTCGTGATATGTAAGAATGACGCCGCCCACCAGTCGCTTTCGAAGCAATTAAAGGAACACTCAATACACAGAGAGTATGAGGCTGTGGCCCACGGGCAGTTCAAAGAGACATCCGGAACGGTAAATGCCCCGATTGGCCGCCACCCGACAGAGAGGAAAAAGATGAGCGTGCATGCAAGGAACGCAAGGGAAGCAGTCACGCATTACCAGGTGCTGGAGCAGTTCAAAGGGTACGCGCATATCCGGTGCAGGCTTGAGACAGGACGCACCCATCAGATACGGGTTCACATGGCAAGCATCGGCCATCCTCTGCTGGGAGACTCAGTCTACGGACCGAAAAAATGTCCGTTCCAGGAGCTTCAAGGGCAGACTCTCCACGCAAAGACGCTGGGATTCATACATCCGAGAACAGGAGAGTATGCGGAATTTAGCGCCCCTTTGCCGGAATATTTCACCAGACTTTTGGAGAAGTTACGTAGTATGGCATAAAAATGTGTACATTTTCCTCTGATTATTATATAATATTAATGATATAAAAACATGCTATTGGACGCTTACTTGCATACTATGGCATTTCAAAAGGAGTGTGGCTGATAAAATGACAGAGACAAAGACAAAAGCGATTATTACGATCGGGCGGGAATTCGGAAGCGCCGGACGGGAAATTGGCAGGAGAGTTGCCAAGGATTTAGGGATTAAGCTGTACGACCGGGAGATGCTTGACCGCGCGGCGAAAGAGAGCGGCATATGCCAGGAGCTGTTTGAGACCCATGACGAAAAGCCGACTAACAGTTTCCTCTATTCCCTCGTTATGGATACCTATTCGCTGGGATATACGGCAGGCAGCTATTCCGACATGCCGATTAACCATAAAGTATTTCTCGCGCAGTTTGACGCAATTAAAAAGATTGCGGATGAAGGGCCATGTATCCTTGTAGGACGCTGTGCCGATTATGCCCTGGAGGAGTACGACAATGTATTGAGAGTCTTTGTGCACGCGGATATGAGTGCCAGGATACGCCGTATTGCGCGTATTTATGACCTTACTGACGCAAAAGCCAAGGAAATGATCATTAAGACGGATAAGAAACGTTCCAGCTACTATAACTATTACAGCAATAAAAAGTGGGGAGTATCTGAGAGCTATGACGCAAGCATCAGCAGCTCGATGCTTGGAATCGAGGGAACAGCCGAGATGATCAAGCATCTGGTTCACTTAAAAGAAACCGTAACTGACCGTAAAATCTAGCGCAAAGCAAAATATAACCGGAAAGGCTTTCACTGGCAGGCAATGATGCGTGCGGCACGAAAGCCTTTTTATTATGCAAAATATTATTTTTATTTATGTAAAGTATTATCTGAAATGCGGCACCCGTTTGGGCCATCCTTTTATATCCCCATTTAAAATCGCTGTAAACATGCGCTGCCTTGCGCCTGGATGCTCTTTGTCAAGCTGCATTACAAGCTCTTTGGAATACTGCCTTTTTGTGTAGCCGTCAATAGGACAGCGGCTTGTCACTACCGGAAGCCCATAGGAATCTTTAAACCGGATGACATCCGACTCGTCCACAAACATGATAGGACGGATGACAGTAAGATCCATGCGGTCTAAATATGACTTTGGAGAAAAGGAATAAAAGCGTCCTTCAAACAGCAGCGACAGCAGCATTGTCTCAATGATATCGTCCTTATGGTGGGCGTAGGCAACCTTATTGCACCCGATATCCTTTACTGCCTGATTCAGCGCCCCTTTTCGCATCTTTGCACAGAGAGAGCAGGGATTTTTTTCTTTCCGCTCCTCAAACAAGATATGTGCAATGTCAGTTTTTACAATATGATAAGGAACATCAAGTTTCCCGCACAGCTCCTTTACCGCTGTAAAATCACATTCCCGGTAGCCGAGATCTACCGTGACTGCACACAGCTCAAACTTTTTCGGGTAAAACCTCCTGAGCCCGTGAAGCGCATACAATAGCGCGAGGCTGTCCTTCCCCCCGGAGATTCCCACTGCAATATGGTCTCCCTCCTCGATCATTTCATATTCATCAACTGCTTTCCGTGTATAGCTTAAAAGTCTCTGTAAATTCATCCAAAATATCCCTTTCTTAGCCGTTTCTTTTACATGCAGATAGTAGTCCTCTTTAATACTACTATTTGAAAGAAAGTATTAATCCTCAAATTTGCCGGGATTTTCTTAACTTTCCCTCAATTTGACTGCTGAGGCGGCCATGCGCCTTCTGTCTTCATCGATAGCAGCATAATGCTTTTTTGTTGTGTTGACATCTTTGTGCCCCAAAACATCGGCCACAAGATAAATGTCGCCCGTCTCCTTGTAAAGCGTGGTGCCGTAAGTGCTGCGGAGCTTGTGGGGAGTTATCTTTTTGTTCGGCGTTACCTGCCTGGCATATTTCTTTACCATGTTTTCGACAGCCTGGACTCCCATGCGCCGTCTCTGGGTAGACAAAAAGAGGGCGTTTTCATGGCCGGAAAGAGGAGAGGATGCCTTTCTGTCGTTTTCAATATACTGCCTCAATGCGCCGGCCACTTCATCCCCGAAATAGACAACCATCTGATTCCCGCCTTTTCGCGTCACGGTTATGCCGTTGTTTTTGAAGTCTACATCATTTAGATCCAGGCCGACACATTCCGATACACGGATTCCGGTTCCCAGAAGTAGTGTCAGAATGGCCAGATCCCTTGATTTGGTCTTGTTATAATAGGTAAGGGCCTGTCCGGTAAGCTTGTTCCCGGCGGATTCAACAAAGTCTAACAGCATGGCGACTTCATCGGCATCCAGGCGGACAATGGCTTTTTCGTGTATCTTCGGCATCTCCACGAGAAGGGTGGGATTCTTTGATATCATCTGCCTTTTGTAATAATATCCATAAAAGCTTCTGAGCGCAGACATCTTCCTCGCAAGGCCTTTCTCGCCATTTACCATAGTCTCGTCGTCGTCACGCTTATAGATCTTTAAGTATTCCATGTATTCTTCAAGGTCTACCGGCTCCAGCCGCTCTAAATCCTTCATAGTGAACTGGGAAACATCATAATCTCTGTAAACAGGATTGTTCTCGATCAGATAGTGATAAAACACCCGGATGTCGTATGCGTAATTCATCCTTGTGCGGATAGACGATGTCGGTTCGATCGCGCGGAAAAAGTCCTGTGCAAATGCCGGAAGCGTCTTTAAGATATCCCTCAGGCGCAATGTATAATCAATGGTTGTCTGTTCGTGGTACGTCCTTGGCTTAGCCATATTAAAACCCCCTTAAAACGATAATTCCGATATATTTTATCATATGCGGGATCTTTTGTCTATATCTTTTGGAAAAATCGGTATTTTACGTATAGATATATCCGAGATGCATTTATATAATTAGTAGCCCTTAAAAGAACTACTACTGGAAAATCACTCATAATATGGTATCGTCAGATATCTGTCGGCATGGATACGGTCCGACGTAAGCCCGTTGATTTCCATTACTTCATCTATATAATCCTGAGCAGAGGCATAGCGGGAACCTTTGTGCTCCAACGCGATTCCCCACAATGTATCGCCGGGTTCCAGCCGCATGCTTTTATAGGATTTTATCTGCAGATAGGCGCAGGAGGACGCATCCTCCGCAGGCAGATCCCCGGCCTTTGCCGAAATACCATTCAGGCTGACGGCGGCGCCTGTCGCAATGATAACCGCCAGCAAAATCAGCGCATATTTTCTCGCCAGGTAAAATTGTCGTTTTCTCATCCGTCTGTTCATCCTCATTCCAATCCCTCTTTCCAAATAACATATAAGTAGTTCTGATTAATACCACTCTTTTCAAATTATGCGAAACAATTTTTTGTATTTCTTTTTAGTTCATTTTTTCGAACTTTTGTTTGCGCTCATTATATATGACGAACTTTTGTTTGTCAATGCGTTTTGATAAAATTATCGAACATATTTTCTAAACATTTGTTTGCCATTTTTCTTTTTTTGTGTTATTATAGTAATAGTTTTAGGATTGTACTTATTTTAATTACGGTTTGCAAGGAGGAAAATGTTATGGCACAGGGAAAGATCAGCGCAAAGCAGTTGGAGATATTGAATTATATTAAATCTCAGATATTGGAGAGAGGATTTCCGCCCGCTGTGCGTGACATCTGCGAGGCAGTTCATCTGAAATCCACCTCTTCTGTCCACTCTCACCTGGAAACTCTGGAAAAAAACGGATATATCAGGAGAGACCCGACAAAGCCCCGCGCGATAGAGATTTTAGATGACAGCTTTAATATCATACGCCGCGAGATGGTTAACGTTCCTATGATCGGGCGCGTTGCTGCCGGAGAACCGCTCCTGGCAGAACAGAATATTGAGAACTACTTTCCTATTCCTATGGAGTTCATGCCTAATAAACAGACATTCATGCTCCGGGTCAAGGGCGAAAGCATGATCAATGCCGGTATCCTGGACGGAGATTATATACTTGTGGAAGAAAAGAAAACCGCCGGAAACGGCGAGATTATTGTGGCGCTTATAGAGGACGGGGCTACAGTCAAGACTTTTTATAAAGAAGAAGGAATTATCCGCCTTCAGCCCGAAAATGACACGATGGATCCGATTATTGTAGAAGACTGTATGATTCTTGGAAAAGTAATCGGTGTTTTCCGCTTTATGTAAAGGAATGCCTTCCATATGAAAAATCTGCATTGCCCGAAACTCACGCCGGGCAATGCAGATTCCTTACTATTGATACTATTGATGCTATTCTGTTACATCTCCACGATTTTTCCGTCGCTCCACACATGCTCCAGATTGTAGAAAGAGCGGCTTTCACGCCCAAAGACATGCACGATCACGTCGCCATAGTCCAAAAGGATCCAGGCTCCTCCTCTCGCGCCCTCCTGCTGCTTGAGCCCGTAGCCTGCAGCGTGGGTTTTTTCATCCACATTTTCCACAAGGGCACTTACCTGGCTGTCACTGTTCCCATTTGCGATTATAAAATAATCTGCCATCACGGAGATTTCGGAAATGTCTATTACTTTTATATCCTCTCCCTTTTTATCTGCAAGGGCATTATAAATTACACGTACCATGTCCATAGATTGGCTCATCTAAATATCCTCCTGACTTTTACTATATTTTTCTTTTCCTAACTGCTGTTTATAGAAATCGTAAGTTTTCTCAGTCATCATATCAATGGGGATGCTGCGGCTCTTCAAATATGCCAGAGAACCCTCCAAAATGCAGTACAGGCACTCATCAATATCATGGAACGCAAGCTGCCTGACTTTTGCCGTATTCGGGAGCTCAGCCCTTCCCGGCTCCATATAATCGGCAATATAAATGATCTTTTCAAGAAGGCTCATGCCCGGCCGTCCTGTCGTGTGGCTTTTGATGGCGTACAGGATTCCCTGATCAGAAATGTGATATTTCTTTCCTGCCAGATATGCTCCCAGCTTTGCGTGCAGAAGGCTTGGGTTATCCCGTTCCACCGCGCTTATGTCCAGATGGTATTTCTCGCACAGACGCAGCTTTTTCTGCGCGGGGATGCATTTCGCGCAGTCATGCAGCAATCCCGCCAATAACGCCCTGTCAACGTCCTCTCCATGGCACATGGCAAGCGCGGCAGCGGTATACATTACGCCCTGAGTGTGTTCGTACCGTTCTTTGTCAAGCTCTTTTTCCAGTTTCCTGTTTATCTTGCTGATCTTATGATTCATACAAGCCTTCCTCCGCAATATATTCTTCCACTCTTTCCGGGACAAGACCGTGTATCTCCTCTCCGCCATGCACCATCTCGCGCAGTCTGGAAGACGAGACCTTCACCGGCCGAGAGCGCAAAAGCTCTATGTGCGCCCCGTATTTATCCCTCAGATGCTCAATCTGCACCGACATCTCTTCCCATATTTCTTTCCTGTATTCCTGCACGTCGCAAGCCTTGCCGTTCCCCATTGCTTCCGTTTCGGCAAAATCATCCCGATAAGCGGCAAGTATGGTGCAAAGCGGGAATAATTTTTCCGGATGCACCCACTTTTCGATAGCAAACAAAGAATCTGCCCCGATGATGAAATAAAATTCATGCCCTGGGTGCTCTTTGGCCAGGTATTCCATAGTCTTGTACGAGCAGGATACTTCTTTCCTCTCCGCCTCGCAGGGCTCCAGAAGGTAACCGGGATGCCCGTCAATGGCCAGCCGCACCATCTCTACCCGCTGCTTTACATCCGACTCTATTTGCTTTAATTTCTTGTGGGGAGGATTGCCGTTTGGAAGAAACCATATTTCATCCAGCGCAAACTGACGGCGAGCCGTCTCGGCAAGCTCAAGGTGCCCATTGTGGACGGGATCAAAAGTGCCGCCCATAATACCTATTTTCATTTTACGATATCCTCATTACTGTGGCAGCTCTATTTTTTTGTTTTTGTCTTTCCCTTCCCGGTAAAGAACGATCTTTTTTCCAATCACCTGCACTACCTGGGAGCGGGTGCGCCCGCCGAGAATCTCTGCCAGTTCTCTCGGATCGTCCGCGCAGTTTTTAAGGACGCTGATCTTAATCAGCTCCCTTGCCGCCAAAGCCTCATCAATAGCTTTTGTAAATTCCGGCGTCATGCTGCTCTTGCCTATCTGGAAGATGGGATCCATCGTCATGGCAAGGCTTTTCAAATATGCTCTCTGTTTTGTCGTCATAATATTCACAAAACTCCTTTTTGTCACAGTTATTTAGTTATTTATAGTAATCAAACTGAAGGCCATACATCCGCACGGTATCTCCCTCCTGAATCCCGGCGGCCTCAAGCTCGTCAAGTATTCCGGTATCCTTCAGGAATTTCTGGAAAAATGCAAACCCTTTTTCGGAATCGAGGTTCGTATATCCAAGCATCTTTTCAATCTTCGGCCCTTCCACTACATAAACGTCTTTCTCCTTCTCCACTGTGAAGGGAAGATCGATATAGATAAGCTCGTCTTCCGGAAAATATTCCTGCTCAAAGGTAACCGGTTCCTGGTTAAGATTCGACAGCTGTTCGGACACATAGTACAGAAGCTCCTTCATGCCCCGTCCGCTCACGCCTGAAATTGGAAATACTTTAATTCCCTTAGGCTCAAATTCTTTTTTTAATCTGTCAACCGGGTTTTCATCGCCTTCATAAATCAGATCCGTCTTATTTGCGGCAATCACCTGAGGGCGGGATGCAATCTCTGGATTGTAAGCTTCAAGTTCCTGGTTGATCTTATATACGTCCTCAACCGGGTCGCGCCCTTCGCTGCCTGCGGCGTCCACGACATGGATCATCATCTTTGTGCGCTCGATGTGGCGCAAAAATTCATGACCCAGGCCAACGCCCTCAGAAGCGCCCTCAATCAGCCCCGGAATGTCTGCAATGACAAATCCTTTGGCATCGCCAAGATCCACCACTCCCAAATTAGGGTTCAGCGTGGTAAAATGGTAGTTGGCGATTTTAGGCTGTGCATTGGTCACCCGCGAAAGGAACGTGGATTTTCCCACGTTGGGAAATCCGATAAGACCCACGTCCGCAATCACTTTCAGCTCTAATTTTACCCATAGCTCCTGGGAGGGCTGCCCTGGCTGGGCATATTTTGGAATCTGCATCGTGGCAGTTGCAAAATGCTGGTTCCCAAGGCCTCCCCTGCCGCCTTTCAAGATGACCTGCCTGGAGTTTTCGCCGGACATATCCGCAATTACTTTGTCTGATTCCGCCTCCTTGATGACCGTGCCCTCCGGTACTTTCAATACGATATCGTCAGCATCAGCGCCATGGCATCTCCTCTTTCCTCCCGGCTCGCCGTCCTTTGCGGCAAACTTTCTCTTGTGGCGGTAATCCTGGAGCGTATTAAGCCCTTTGTCCACCTCAAAGATAACGTCGCCGCCGCGCCCGCCGTCACCGCCGTCAGGGCCGCCGTTAGGCACGTAAAGCTCCCGCCGGAAGCTGACATGCCCGTCGCCGCCTTTCCCGGAGCGTATAAATATCTTTGCTCTGTCTGCAAACATATGAAATCCTCTCTTTATATTCTTAATTCATCGCTTTCTGATATTTTAAAAAGAGTGCCGCCGCATAACTGCAAACAGTTACCAAGCAACACTCTTCAAAGCTCTGTCAGATTAAGCTACCGGATAGATAGAAACCTGTTTCTTATCTCTTCCTTTTCTTTCAAATCTTACAACGCCGTCAACAAGCGCAAATAATGTATCGTCACCGCCGCGCCCAACATTGATGCCCGGGTGGATCTTCGTTCCGCGCTGTCTGTAAAGGATGTTGCCGGCTTTAACAAACTGTCCGTCCGCTCTCTTGGCTCCAAGTCTCTTAGACTCGGAATCACGTCCGTTCTTTGTAGAACCAACTCCCTTTTTATGAGCAAAAAACTGAAGGTTTAATTTCATCATGGTTGTCACACCTCCTCGAATGTTAAATCAATATATTCTGCATAGTTCTCATCGTCAGACATTTCCATAAGACCAAGAACCATTGTGTCAAACAGGAGCTTTGCTTTCTCTGAAGGCCGCTCTTTCAGAGAGTACTCGATAATCCCCTCGGCATCGTCAGACACCATAGTGGCTCTGTCTTCCGTAAATTTCTCGATTGCGTTTATCGTATTGATAATCAACACAGACGCAGCCGCACATACGATATCCTGCCCCTCATCGCTGAAACCGGCGTGGCCGTATGTCCGAAATCCGGTGCACTCTTTTCTTCTGTTCTGGCATATGGTTACATGAATCATGGATAAAACTCCAAATTAAGCATTGATCTTTTCGATCTTAACTGCTGTGTACTGCTGTCTGTGACCGTTTTTCTTGTGGTATCCGGTCTTTCTCTTGTACTTGTAAACGATGACTTTCTTGCCTTTGCCGTTTTCAACTACAGACGCGTCAACTGTTGCCCCTGCAACTGTCGGCTCTCCGACTTTGAGACCGTTGTCACTTACTGCAAGCACCTGGTCAAATGTATAAGTCTCTCCGGCCTCTACACCAAGCTTTTCTACTTTAATGATATCGCCTTCTGCTACTTTGTACTGTTTACCACCTGTTGCTATAATCGCGTACATATGGCACCTCCTATTATCATTACTCGCCAACTGCGGTGCCTGCCAGGCTTTCCCGATGGCAGATCTTGTAAAACCTCGTTGTGCGGCATACTCGTACATGATATCACGGATGCATGGTGAAATCAAGTGAAATCAGACAAATTATTTATAATTTTTTCACTTTCGCTTTCTTCCCCATTCCTTTTGAGCGAAACACCGATTTATAGCTCTTCACTTTATTCTTCGGCACCCTGACCGTCGCTTTTGAATAGATTCCCCTGAACGCATTTTTGCCGATGCTCTTCTTGGAGAGATTCTTGCTTTTAATAACGATTTTCCTCAGGTTTTTGCACCCGTAAAAAGCATTTTTTCCGATTTTCCTGACATTTTTCTCGATGGTCACCGACTTTATTTTTTTGTTTCCCTTAAATGCATTGGGTGCAATGCTGGTCACCGCGTATGTCCTGCCGCTTATGACAACCGTGGAAGGAATTTTGGCCGACGTGCTCCTTTTGTTGGAAGGCCTGACGTATTCGGCCGTACCGCCTGCATTTCCTGTGGAAATGACCTTACACACAGATTTGGTCCGCAGATCCGTCACCACGCTTCCTGGTTTCGGTGCGGAATTATCCGGTGCAGACGGTTTCACAGAATCTTTAAAACGGTTCACCTCTGTTATGATTTCCTTTTCTGATTTGTATCCTGTCGTAACTTTTTGAATCATGTTTCTGCTGTCAATCAGCACAATAACAGGAAGGGTTATTGATTGAGATGAAACAGAACCGGCACTCACATAACGCCAAAGGGCAGTATTAATGCCAGTTCCTACGTCATAGCAAAATGTCACCGAAGAACAGCCGTAATTGCGGGCAAAAGTCTCCACATCTGCTTTTGACGCCCGATTTGTTTCTGCAAAAACCGTGCGTATGCCGGAATCTTTTACCCATGAACTCCCCGAAATGCTTTGCATTGTGTGATAAGTATTGGGACAAACCGTATCTCTTTTTCATCATTGTAAAAACTCCTTTTCCATAACTGTTTTTCATTGATTTCCATTGTTTTAATTATAAAATGCCTTTTGCAGAAATACAACTGCGTCTGAATGTTTTTTCTTCTATATTTTATTTTACGTCTATAAACGCTTATTATTCGATAGTAGTATCTTTTAATACTACTATTTGAATCAAAAAACAACGCTTATCCGACTTGTCATTTCCCGGTTTCCCGGCACATCTCCCCGCTGACAGCGTAGGCACAGTAAGGATTGTCGCTGAATATGCTGCCTTGCACCGTATACCGGGTATTGGAGCATCCGCCCAGGCAAAGCTCTGCATATCTGCACTTTGAGCAGCGGATTCCAAGGCTGTCCGGCGCAAGGTTCCTGCGCCAGGAAAAGCAGGAAGGGTCCTCCCAGATCTCCCGCAGCGGGCGCACTCTTATATTCCCCTCCGTGAACATGCCGCCCCGCAGGGAAGTGCAGCCGGTTACATCCCCGTTGCTCAGCAGACCGAAACTCCGGAGCCCGGCGCCGCACCCTTTCCACACCCGAAAGCCATTTTCCCCCCGTTGCCGCAGGACAGTTTCTTTCCTCGTATAATATCCTACATTATCCGGAAGAAGGATTCTAAGCCGCCCGTCCTGAGACAGTTCATAGGCTCTGTCAATAAGCTCCGCCATCTGCCGCGGCTCCAAAAGCAGCTCCTGGTTCAGGCGCATATTCCCCTCCGGCACCGCCATCTGGAGCTGCCAGAGCGACGCGCCCTTTCGTACCAGTTCTTCTTTAAGCTCTCCCAGATCCGCCAGATTCCGTTTCATGACACTTGTGATGCACCCCGTCCGCACGCCCGCCTCACGCAGCCGCCAAAGCCCCTTGGACGCGCGCTCATACACGCCCTCTCCCCGGATGAAATCATGGACTTTTCCTGTGCCCTCCAGGCTTACCGATACCATGGAAACTCCCAGTTTTGCAATCCGGCTTACGGCAGTTTCGTCAAGAAGTGTTCCGTTGGTTATCATATGCACCCGGACGCCGTGATTTTCCAGCACAGAAACTGCCGTCTCCCAGCAATCTGATGTAAGTACCTCTCCCCCTGTGAGGGAAACCCATTTTACGTCCAGCTCTGCAATCTGCTCCGCAGCATTTTTTATTTCGGTTTCAGAAAGCTCGTCCTTTCTTCCCTCCTCCCGGCAGGAAGAGGCGCAGTGCCTGCAGTGAAGGTTGCATCCCGTAGTCAGCTCCCACACGCAAGTTTCCGGCCTGTATTCTATATTTCCCATGCTCACAGCTCCTTTTTCACCTTGCATCCATAATCATCCCAGATCTCCAGCATATAATGGTCTGCCTCTTTGACGGAAATAACTGCCCCTTCCTTCAGCTTACTCTTTTTTAAAGTCTGGATTTTTCCTTTATTAACGGAAATGTAGCAATTCTCTCCCGTACAGTCTCCCCTGATATATAAAGAGATATATACCGTCGGGGGTATGGAAGGACTCCGCGGGTCGTCTCCCCCGTAAACATCATTGACAACAGCGTCCATCCCCGCCGCCTCCTCAGGCGCGATGAAGTCGGACATCTTATCTCCCGCCTGCCTTATCCCGTTTCCCCGCGCATGCTTAAACTCGTCAACGCATGGTTTCATATATGATACCGGGCCGGATTCAGGAAAGGTTTTTTCAAAATTGTCCTCGTCATAGTACCGCAGGGAAAAGTCCGTCCTTCCATCCGATACGCTCCACACTTCCGTGTGATTGTGGGCATCCCGCTCCACTCCCTGGAACCTGCATTTGGGAGCCTCTGTAACGTTCCACCAGAAGGTCACCTTCCCTTCCTCATCCGGAATCCTGCTCTCCGGACGCGGCATTTTTTGCATGCAAAACCATATGGGCCAGTATTTTTTCCGCAGCGTCAGATTTGTCACATGAAAGCGCAGCTCCAGCACATGGGGCATATCTTCCATAAAAAGGCTGCAGCTCCCCTTTAGGGCGTCTCCCATATCACGCCCGTTGACGGCAACGCTGTACTCTCCCATGCCCTCCCTCACCTCTGTAACGCTCCATGATACCTCCTCGTTTCCTCCGTAAAGGTATGATTCATTTTTCGGTTTAAAAGTAATGGACGGCATGGAAACCTTCGTGATCCAAAGCTGCTGCCCAAGCTCTTTCTGTTCGCCAAGTTTCTTTTTGTCTGCGCCGTATGTCCTCCAGTCTCGGAAAACGTAAGAGAGCAGCCCCATCCCCTCCCGGATGTTCTCTCCGCTGATGTCCATCTGTATACGCAGGCTCTTTTTCTTCGTCAGGCGCGCTGCGCCGTCCAGAGACCTGACGCTCACATAACCGTCTCCGGACACACAGGCCCAGGGGGAGAAACGGTTTTCGGCGCCCTCCTCTGACAGATCTTCCTGGCCTTCCACCTGGAACTTCATATCCCCGAACTCATAAGCCAGCGCTTCTGGCGTATCCCCCACGTCCGGCACGATCCGCAGGCTGGATATCAGGATATAGGGATTTGCGCCGGACGGTTCGTACTCTTCGCTTGTGCAGTAGAGATCCTCCGGCCCGCTGTTAAATACAGTGAGAAACAGCGTGCTGCTTTTTTCCGTCCAGACGGACAAGCTTTCAAATTTCACGATAATCATAGCTTTTCTCCTTTCGGCAGTCTCACATGCCCTTCTTCTATCTTTTTCCTTCCGCTGTACAGATCCTGCCCCGGCGCGCTTATCCCCAGCTCCTCTAAATGCTCTTCTGAATCCGCAGACACCCACTGCCACCTTTCGCTCTCAGCCTGGGGCAGGGGCATCTGCATGGAAGACGCAGGATGCAAAAGCGGCCGCACAGGAAAGACCGTCTCCATCTTTTCTACGGCTTTCCCGAAAAAATGCTCTTCCAGCTTTAAAGACCGCGCAGGCAATAGGCCTGTCCGGACGCTGATCTCCGAAAACGGGTCAAAAAGGAGCGCCATAGTCTGAGGCAGAGACGCAAGGCTGTGCTCCCATTCATTTTCAGCCCGGACAAACCGGCTCCCCGGACACGCAGCCGAGGGGTTTGCCGCCTGCATAAAGGAAAAATCCGGCAGTTCTCCCTCCGCCGGGGAAAGAAAGAACCCAGAAAGCCCCTCCCGGCACTTCCTGGCATCTCCCATCCGAATCCGGAAACGGCACTTCTCATAGCCGTTGGTCACATAGTGCAGGGCGCATCCGCCCTCCTTCGTCTCTTCCTTTACCATCTGCCGGTCATAGTCTCCCACAGCCGACACATTGACAGATATCTGCGCCAGGGCAAGCACCTTCCCGAAACAGAGCTGGTAAAAGCTTTTTTCCTCTCCCGGGCAGTCTGCAAAATGCCTTCCAAGATAGCCTAAAAGCTCCCGGAGAGCCGGCGCGTCCCCGGAAAGCCGCAGCGCAAATTCCCGCAGGACAGCATCTGGAAAATGCTCCAATGCCCCGATATCCTTTGAAAAAGGCGTAAAATGGCACCTCTTTCCTGCACTTTCCAGGCATCCGAGGACATTTCCGCCGCTGTCATAAAACAGGATGCTCTTATTTACAAGATCCGGCCGGACAAACCCGCACACCGGCGTAGTCTCGGGCGTGACGGCCCCTTTAAGCCCCTCCCTGGCGCAGAGCCACCGGGCATCAAAGGCGCATCCGCAAAGAAAGCGCGGCGTGAGCAAAAATTCTTTCTGCTCCCCGGTTCTTAAGCTCTCCGCGATATGAACTTTCGCCTGTTTCTCCCATGTCTGCACTTCCTTTATCTGCCCGAAGGAATCGACGATCCACAGTTTTGTGATCTTTCCCCTTCCGGAACGGACAGGGAGGTATTCTTGCCGCCCGAACACCGGCTCAAAGACATCCCCCTTGATGCCCCGCTGCAGCGCCTCAAGGGAAATCCCCGTCTCCTCTTCCTTCCATCTGCCCCAGAAAAGAGGGATCTGAAAGCTGTCCTTCTTTCCGGCGCAGTCCTCATAGAACCCTTCCGCCTGCTGTGAGAGCGTCTCCTGTGCCCCTACGGACGAAAGCAGAGGATGATCCTCCCCGGTCAGCGCCCCAAGCCTGTCTCTCATGACATACGCTCCCTGGGGCGTAAGAAGGGTGCTCCCGGAGATGCTGAACTTCTCCAGAGCGCTGTCTTTACTCCCTCTGCTCCAAAAGTCAATGTCGCCTAAGACGAAGTTTCGAAGAATGTCCTCTTCGTCAAACCGGCGGATGCACGGCTCTATCGTTACCTCCCACACAAGCTCCAGCGGATTCCAAGGCTGGCTCCAGGGCGCGAAAGATAGCCCGAAAGGACGGAGCCCGCAAAATGTTCCTTTGCCCTCCTCAAAGCCGCCGCAAAAATCCCATGAATTTTCCGGACATCCTTCCCAGAGAGCGTCCAGAAGGTATTCCTCCAAAAGTACAGCCTCAAGCGCAACATCGTCACAAAACTCCGGCATGCACGCAGGCTTTTTCGTAACCCGCTCTCTGGCCTCTTCAAGGGAAAAACACCGCCCCTTTCCCCCTCGGGCCGCAGTTACCCGGGTAACGGTGTGCATCCGGCAGGGGAGCCAGCCGCCCTCATCCGACTGATATCCCTGGCGGTAACTTCTGCTTACCCCTTCCCCGTGGACGGCAATTACCGGAGGGTTCGGCACATACCCTCTCTCCCGCTCCTTCTTTACGATCCGGAGATTTCTTATAGGAGGGTTCCCGGCAATCTGTTCCTGCAGTCTCTCGGCAAATGAAAGGATCTCCGACTCATAAGCTCTCGCCTCATCCCATCCATGTGCCGACTGGGAGGCGGCATCTTTCATCTCTTCCAGGCAGAGGCCAAGCTCTTTTTCACAGTCCTCATTGGTTTTTCCCATAAGATCACTTAAATATATGTATCTGCACCAGAAGACGTACAGCCTCTGGGCGCAGGCTGACTGCGCGGCCCACATGCTGTCAAGCCTTTCCTGCATCTCATTGAGCTTTTCAAGCCCAAGGTAGTCTTCTGTCTCAAGAGAGGCGAAATCCTCCTTTTCATCTGCCCGCTCAAGCTCATACCGGTATCCTCTGAAAATATCTGAAAACTGCCTTTTGTGAGATTCCTCCTCCGCCGCCACAAGCTCGTCCGCCTCGGCGCTTGCCGCCAGCTCCCACAGATCCTGCTGGTGATACAAAAGAAGGCGCTCCATCCCCCGCTCCTGGCAGAAGTGCCCCTGGAGGAGCGCCGCCAGCGCCTCCGCGGAATTGTTCCCCAGAGACACTTCCACCTCGCCCTCCGGCACGCCGTCCTTTACTTTCTCGCCGGCTCCCGGCCACATGACGCCGCACACAGTCCCGTGGCACACCGTGCGGGCGGCAGTCTCCCCCTGGCTGTCTGAAACGCTCCAGGAAAGCTCCTTTTCCTTCCCTTCTTCCCTCAGCGGATCCTCCTCCTGACAGGAATAGAAACCGCACACCACATAAGTATACTGCGTCTTTCTCTCTTCCGTCACCTCATCCCAGAAACCAAAGCAGGAGGCGCATTTCTGATAAGCGGCGGCAAACTGCGGGTCTCCCCAGCCCACCGCCGTCAAAGGCGCCCGTATCTCCGGTTCTTTAAACATGCCTTCCGAAGTCAAGAGCTCGCAGTGCCCCAGATACCCGTAAGGTTTCGGTGTTTTCTTTCCCGGCGCAGGAGGCCCGCAGGGATGCCAGCCGCCATCCGTTTTCTCATACATTGGAACAGTGACGGAACTGTTTCCATACTCCTCATCCGGGTCAAAAAGATGCACCGCGCTGCCGGCAATCTGCCATACTTTACGCTCGATCCGGCTCTCCCTGCGCTCAAGCCTCTGAACTACCCACCGGTCTGGGAGAATGGGAAACTCCACTTCCTCCCCCTTTTTTACCCCGTGAAGGAGGCTGTCCGGCATGGTCCAGTGAAGATGGATGCCGGATTTCAATATCGTCACATCGTCCGGCGCAGCCTCCGCCGCCGACCCCAGAGGCATCCGCTCCAGCACGGAAAAGGACGGCCTCATATTCTTCACCCGCTGTCCGCCCTTGCCTGCCACCAGCGCCTGCACGCTGACAGGCACATACAATACGCCCATAAAAGCACCTCTCAGTCCAAAGATTTTTTCAAAACCCTGTCAGGAACAAACAGGTATTTCTTCTGTTTATGAAGAAATAACGCTCCGAACTCTTCCGGCGACGCCTTTCCCTTCTCCGAAAGAGACTGCGCCATAGAACGGATATCAAGCACCCCGTCTTCCCGGAACACAATCTTTTCCGCCGTCTCATCTTCCTTCGCCTCCATATAGATCCCTTCCGGCGGCTGTGACAGCTCTGCCGCCTTTATCTCTCCGTCTGCAATACAAAGAAGGGTGTCCTCCGATATTCTCTCCAGCCGCAGGATTGAAAGCCTGTTCTCCTCCGTCCTCACATTTTCATCTTCCCAGCATATCACTTCGATGCCCGGCCAGCACCGAACGGCCTCCGAGCGCAGGAAGAACCCGGAGCGCACCCCCGGATAATCCCTCTCCGTCTGCAAGCCGCTTAAGTTCCGCACCTTGAAAGCTTGTTTCTTTACGGCTGTTTCATAATATGCCGCCGCCAGCCGATTCCATGACCTCTCGGCATCGTTTCCGGTACCGATGCTGAGCGCGCCCTGCCGCATGCACCTTAACCACTCCGAATCCAGATAAAAGAAACACATCTGCTTCTCCTTAAGCATGCCTTCGTCCGGCAGCAGATAAGAACAGGGAACATGGTAAAGCAGATCCAGCTCCGCAAGGAACTGCACAATGTCAGGATCCGTCTCCATAAAGCTGTCTGCACTTCCGATTTCAAACGTCTTATCTTTCTGATACCACGACTTCATCATTTCCCTCTCCGCACTAATCTTGTCTATCAGTTCCGTAAAAACTTTCATAAAAACGAAAAATCTGCTTTCCGACGTCCCTTTCTGCCCCGGCGTCTGCAAGCATCCGCCTTACAGCCTCCCTTCGCATCCTCTGGAGGCAGCCGCCCCTGGACAGCATGATCTTGCGGGCGATATCTTCCCTCGCCAGCACCGCAAGCTTTCCGATCTCCCAGGCGCAGGCGTAGGAAACGTCAAACATCCCTGCCTCCGGGTCATACCGGTAAAGCGCGTCCGGGCTGTCGCCTGTCATCACTCTCCTCCTGGAAATGCCCGGCACAAAGGGGCCGCGGTAAAACGACGCAGTCTTACTGCCGTCACGCAGCACATGCTCTAAAAGGGCGTACCCGTTCTGCAAAAGAGCTTTCGCCTCTCCCCCGGCCTGCTCCGGCACAGGCAGAGACATCCCCTTAGCATGGACATTCTCCAGCAGCTTTTCAAGGCCGGTGTCCTTCACGGCAAAAAATTCCCAGTGATGCAGCACCGCGAGCCGGACAAAAGGGAATCTTTCGCACCCCTCCCATATCCCGCCGCAGCCTGCAAGAGAGACAAGGCAGACATGGTTTCTGCATGGCTCTTCCCCGCTGCCGCGCCTCACTGTGCGGTTGCAGAAAACCACGGACTGCACCTCATCGGAAGGCGCCGCCGACAGCGCCCTGGCTTTCAGGGAAGGCTCTGTCTTCCTGCCGTGCACCAGGTACGAAAGCTCATCCTTTCCGGGGGCGATCCGCCCAAACAATTCTCCCGGAACGTCCATGAACGTGCAGGAAAGGTCAGCCTCCTCCTCAGAACAGCCCGGATAAAACACGCCGCACTCCCCTGTATTTTCAAACAGATCCCCCACATGCCCCTGAATGAGCGGCGGCATCTCCTCCTCCCGGAAAAGGAGCAGCGCCAGGAAAGGCGTTTTCAGAGCTTTCTCCTCCTCCCGGGCATCTTCCACCCTGCACTCAAACGGAAGAGTGCAGGGGCTTACGGCTATGTGGGGAAGGACCGCCGCCTTTGCACACCGTTCCCCCGGAGCAGGGTATACGCTCATAATCTGCTCCTGCTTTATGGAAAAACGCGGCCCGCGGACGCAAAATCGCTTTGTCGCTTTCGCTGAATCTTCTGTTTTCCCGGAAAACTGCACCCGGACGCAGGCGCTGATCTTATATTCCCCGGTCTGCAGGGCAGGAACGCACTGTCCTGTAAGATAAAGGCTCCCTGATTCCGTCTCTTTGCCTGTCATATCTTTGCCTGCCACCTCTTTGTTTGTCATATTTTTGCCTGCCATCTCTTTGTCTGTCATATCTTTGCCGCCTCCCTGTCACGTTACGCCCCTAGTGTCTCTATGGCAGGCGGCTCCCGGAATAATTCCTCAAGCCGCTCCTTAGAACTCCACCCGTCCTTAAAACTGATTTCCTCCTCAAATCCCAGCTCCTTAAGCAGCTTTTCCCTCCGCCCGCACACTGCCCGGGAACGGATTTCAGACATCCTGGCATATATCTCGGACTGGGGATATTCCCTGCCCTTGATCGCCGGAACAAAGATGCCCTCCCCGGCGCAGGGAGCCTTCGTCTCCCTGGAGAGCGCCACCGCAAGCTCTGGGTAATCTTCATTTTTAACCTCCAGGGAAATCCCCGCGGCCGCCGGAATCGTTTCTTTCTCCCACTTGCCCCGGGCGTTTTTATAACAGCTGTTCCCCCAGAGCGCGCAAGGCACTTGAGACACTTCCTCCCTCACGGAAAATGCCCCCAGATCCGCATAGGATCTCTCCCCCGGACTGCTCTGGCTAAAGAAAGTCACTTCTATGACCAAAAGCGCCTCCATCTTCTCTTCCCCGCATGGATAAATCCCAAGAGACGGGCAGCACTCAGGGGTTCGCCTGTCTCCGCCATTCAGCCGATAACCTGTAAAAGGAACCGCCGAGCTGACCGCAGCCTTAAATTCCCCGGCGCTCACCTGGCTTACCGGAGGTTTCCCCTCCTCCCGCAAAAGCCCTCCGTATATCTGAACGCCGCAGCCGCAAAAGCTCCCGGCTCCATTCACGTTCTGCTTAAGATAATTTTCTTTAAAAGTTTTCCAGTCAATTTTTTTCTTATCGTCGGCTGCATTTTTTATAAAGCTGATATCAAAAGAGATGATCCACAGCTTAATCCTGGCAATCCCGGAAAACTCAGGCCCCCACAGATGCAGCCCGCAGCCAATTTCAAGCTTTGCCTTTATAAACCCAATCTTCACACGGATTCCCAGCGACACTTCCATGTTAAAGTCGTATGAAAAAGGATTCCACATAAGCAAAATGTCCACCTTCGCGGTGCACCACGCCTGCACGCACCCGCCGTCAAACAGCATCTGCATGGAGCCTCCCGCCATGAGCCCGGAGGGAGTGAGGGCAAAATAGAGGTTTCCCTGAAGAAGGAGTTCCCTCGTAATCTGCCATCTTAATCCCAATTGGGGCACCGAAGGATAGTGGGCCGGTTTGTTATACTCTCTGTGATATCCTCCCATAGTAAGGACAAAATCCCCTTTATGCTCTCCGTCGTACCAGACATAGAACGCAAATCCCCCTGTCACGCGGCAGTCTCTTGCCAAAAGATAGGATTCCCCTCCCACCGCCGCCGATACGCAGATCAGCCCCGCCTCCGGCTGGAAAGATGCCTGGATCAGAAGAACGATATGGACCAGAAGTTTCAAGTCCAAAACCGCCTTTCCCGTCAGGTCAGCCCGCAGTGTATCTCCGAATATGACGCTGGCCGCAGCGTCTCCCCGGAGGATTCCGTAGCTCTCGAACTCGATTCCCGCGGCAAGCCAGTGCCGCCCCTGTGCCGCCGGCATCTCCCCTGCCGCCTGCCCCGGTGAGATTTCCCCCCGCATGACCTTCATAAGCGTAAAATCCCCAAGCTTATCTATCTGCGGAACAAAAAGGCGGCGATTATACCCGAACCCCGCCGCTATCTTCCGAATCTTGACGCACCCCGTTCCCGCCAGATTCAGATTCAAAAGGCCTGCCGCAAATACCGATACAAAAGAAGCCTGTTCATAAGCCCCCATAAGCGTAAATCCTAAAGTCCTCACCTGGATTATAAGCTGGCCGCTGTAAGAAGGCCTGTTTAACTCCTTTGCAAAAAGGCCGGAAATCCCTACTCTCCCTGCCTGAACCCCCAGACCAAGCCCCGTCAGCACCGGACGCGTGTCGCAAAGGTTTCCAAAAGGAATACGGACTCCCAGCCCTTCTAATGTAATCGTCAATACACTGAGATGCAGCTGCGCCTGCAGCATCACATACAGGCACCCCTCAGACAGGGTGCCTCCCACCGCCAAAAGTGTTACGCATCCAAATTTTTTCTTAAACGGTTTCCAGCGAACAGAAGACGGCCCAGCCATCCCCTCCGAAAATGCCGGATTCAGCCTCTCTTTTCCCTCCGGGAATGCCAGGTTTTTCCTCCCGTTTTCCTCCGGGATCAATAGACGCTGCTTTCCGTTTTCCTCCGGAAATGAAAGACGCACCCTGCCTTTTTCCTCCCCGAAAGAATACGTGAGGTTTAGCTCCGTTCCGCCGTCAGGAAAAAGGACAAATTCCACAGGCCCCAGGCCGCCTTTCCCCATCCAGTCTCCGGCTACCGGAATCTCCGAGAGGGCAAGCTCTCTCAAAAAAGCAAACCGGAACGTCACCTCTTTCCCTTCGTTCCGCAAATAATCCCTGTTTTCCCCGGAGCCGCTCTTTCCCATAACAGCCTGTATCAGGCCAAGCTCTCCTTTCCCATCCCGAAACCTGACCCCAAAGCCGGTCTCAGCCTGTTTCTGCCGGTATGTCATCCATACCGCATCAGCCTGAACCTGCGGCAAAAATGAAAGGCTCAGCCGATGCCCGCATTTCTCAAGCAAAAACTCCAGGGCATCCCTCAAATTCCCGGCAGATGCAAGCCGAAGGCTGCCGTCCAAGATGATCCCGCTCTCCTCTGTATAAATCCCGGAAACCTCTGCCGGCAGCCCGGCCACATGAAGTCTCAGGGTAATCCCGGCTTTCATTATTCTTCCGGTGTCAAGCCAAGCAGTTTGTCAATGCTCTCAATCTGCATCGTCTTCTGGATGCTCTCAATATCCGTATTCCAGATGCTGACCCAGACAGAATCCATAGACACAAGATTCTTCCCGTCCTTAAACTTAAGCCCGAAATCGTCAAGGGCAATTGCCACGCTGAGCGCATACTGCACATCAAGCTCCTGTCCGGCTTTTTTCTTTATATACAAAAAGAGCTGGTTTAGCTGCACGGATATCTCCGCATTATCTTCCGGCGTCTCCGGATCCGCTCCCTTCGTATAGTTGCCAATCTGGCTGTCCATATCCTCTTTTGTAAATACATTGGCCTGCTCATCGCCCGTTGCCCCGGATACCACGCCATTCAGCCCGTCGCACAGCTCCTGGATCGTGCAAGGCTCCGACTTGCTGCCAGGCTCCGGCATAATGACAAAGGCAATGTCCTGCGTATCTCCCGAACCCGTCTTAGTAAAAGCCGCTACAAACGGACGGCCAAGCAAAGTAAAACGGATGCCTGCGTTAGCCTGAATCGATTTGACGGCATTTCCTGCCGGGGCAGCCAGCCCTGCCAAAGCAATGGGGGCAGTTTTTTTGTTGCTCATAAAAAATCCTCCTTTGTGCTAAAATGTCATACATAAAGATAATGCATGAATCCCGTTAATAATAGTATCTGACTTTATCAGTACTTTTTCCGTTTTCCCGTTCATTACCAGCGAAATACATTCTGCCCGAGCTGGCAAAATCAACGCTCTGCATTTCAAATAATTCATAGCTAGAGGACGGCCTGTCAAGATTGATCGTTTTAGAATATGTCAGCCCAACATACTTTCCACTAGCATTCTTATTCAATTTATATTTTAAGACGCGGTTGGAATAACATGTCATTGTACCGTCTGACTGTTCAATCTTTTTTGAAGTAACAAAGAATACATAATCTCCACTTGAGTCCTTTTTATATCCAATGTCCTGGCCGTCATCGTACGAATCTGCTTTGTCGCTTGTATAAAATGTATGATCTTCTCGTGCCACTTTTTCGGTCTTATTAAATTTGTATAAGCCAAAATTATATTTTCCCCCGCTAGTTCTTGTTCGCACAATAAAACTTCCGTTTCCCACACTGGCAATCCCTACGGCATCTTTATTAAGAGTATTTCGATTATTATCAATCATTTTGCATGTTATTCTGCTGCTCATTGTTCCGTCTTCATTCAGTTTTACTAAAAATATCCTGTTTTCGCCGGCAACAACATACAAATATGAGTCATAATATGTTATGCCATTTGGATGCTGGGGTCGGGCAATCTCATATCCTGGTTTCCACACAAAATATTCCTGCTTTAATATTTTATCTATAAATAACTGAATTACCGTTCCGCTGTCTGAAGATTTCAGCACGTAAATTATCTTTTCACTTTTTCCAAAAGTCATTCCCTGCGTATTTCCTGATTTTTCTATGCTAAAATGGACTTCTTGGGCAGCATCCGCCGTAAGCGAAAAACCAAACAGAATTTACGCCGTGACCATAGCAGCAAGTATAACACGTAGTTTTGCCATTAATCTTTCCTCCTCATATTAATCAAGTATTTTGTTGTAAGGGATACCGTCCGCAGTTGAAACCCTTGCTTTCATACATCATATATTATCCGGTATTATTTGACAACCGCCCCACGACACATCCGATACATCTTACAGCATATCCGGAAAATTTTTTATATCCGCGAAATTCGGACCTCCACATTTCCGCCATAACTAAAAAACAGGCCCGGATATACTCCGGACCTATGGTCATTTCTGCTATCTGTTCTTATACATTCTTTCATAATATCCTTTGTATTCCCCGGAAATAATCTCCTGCCACCACTCCCGGTTCTCAAGATACCACTGTATCGTCTTCTTGATTCCGTCCTCAAACTTCGTCTCCGGCAGCCATCCAAGCTCTCTGTGAATCTTCGCCGGATCAATGGCATAGCGCATATCATGCCCTTTCCGGTCCGTCACATAGGTAATCAGGCTCTCCGGTTTCCCAAGCTCCTTACAGATCATCTTCACAATATCAATGTTACGCATCTCATTATGCCCGCCGATGTTGTAGACCTCTCCCGCTTTTCCGCGGTGGATAATGAGGTCGATCGCCTTACAGTGATCCTCCACATAAAGCCAGTCCCGCACATTAATGCCCTCTCCATACACCGGAAGAGGCTTGTCCGCAAGCGCATTGGCAATCATAAGGGGAATCAGCTTTTCCGGGAAATGGTAGGGTCCATAATTATTGCTGCATCGGCTGATTGTCACAGGCAGCCCGTAAGTGCGGTGGTAAGAAAGGGCCAAAAGGTCTGCCGCCGCCTTAGAAGAACTGTAAGGACTGCTGGTGTGGATCGGCGTCTTCTCTGTAAAAAACAAGTCCGGCCTGTCGAGAGGGAGATCCCCGTACACCTCGTCCGTAGATACCTGATGGAATCTTTCGATGCCGTATTTTCTACAGGCATCCATCATCACCGCGGTTCCCTTGATATTCGTGTCCAGGAAAACTTCCGGCTCCTCAATGGAACGATCCACATGGGATTCCGCCGCAAAATTCACCACCATGTCCGGATGCTCCTCCTCAAACAGCCGGTATACGGCCTCCCGGTCACAGATATTTATCTTGCAGAAACGAAAGGAAAGGTTCTCAAGAGCCCCCTTAAGCGTGGACAGATTCCCTGCATAGGTTAAGCAGTCCGCACATACAATCCTGTAGTCCGGATATTTCTCCAACATGTGATAGATAAAATTAGAACCGATAAACCCGGCTCCGCCTGTTACGATAATTGTCATGAATTTCCTCCTTCATATACAAGCCTGTTGTCCGCAACCCTCTGCAAATGCTCCCCGTAAGGCGACTTCCCATAAAGCTTTGCCGACGCCAAAAGCTCCTCCTTCGTAATCCATTTCTCATGAAACGCAATCTCTTCCGGCGCCGAGATGACCACGCCCTGCCGATTCTGAACTGTCTGTACAAATGTCCCCGCATCCATAAGGCTGTCCATCGTTCCCGTGTCAAGCCACGCAAAGCCGCGCCCTAGTATCTGCACCTTCAGGCTCCTGTCCTCCAGATACAGGCGGTTTAAGTCCGTAATCTCAAGCTCTCCCCGCGCCGAAGGCCGCACTCTTTTTGCCATCTCAGCCACCCGTTTATCATAAAAATACAGTCCTGTAATACAGTAATTAGACTTCGGGTTTTCCGGCTTTTCCTCCACTGAAAGGACATTTCGCTCACCGTCAAACTCCACAATGCCGAACCGCTCCGGGTCTTTCACATAGTACCCAAAGATCGTGGCAAACCCGTTATTTGCATCGCGGACGGCATCCCGCAAGTTCTTCCGGAACCACCCGCCGTAGAAAATATTGTCTCCTAATACCATCGCGCAAGGCTCCTCCCCAATAAACTCCTCCCCGATGATAAACGCCTGGGCAAGCCCGTCCGGGCTTGGCTGAACCGCGTAGGAAAGACGGATGCCAAAGCTCCTCCCGTCTCCTAAAAGCTCCTCGAATCTCGCCGTATCCTCCGGCGTCGAGATGATCAGGATATCCCGGATGCCCGCCAGCATCAGCGTAGAAAGCGGATAGTAAATCATAGGTTTGTCATAAACAGGCAAAAGCTGCTTAGATGTAACTCTTGTAAGCGGGTATAACCGCGTGCCGGAACCGCCGGCCAGAATAATGCCCTTCATAAATTAGCTCCTTCAACTATTTTTATCATTGTAACATAAAAGGTCAGGAAAGCATACTCCCTGACCGACGATTTTGTATAAATAAAATCAGAATTAAAAGTCACTCTGTTGATCCTGAAAGTAGTTCTAGCAGATGCAGAAAAAATCCAGGGGAAATTTTCCGGATATGCTGTAGAGTAATCCGGATATGTTGTGAGGCAGTTGTTGAATAATGATGAATAAGGTATAATTTGTAATGAAAATCCTACAAAATACTGTTTGAAACAAAGATATAAATGAAAATGCTAATTCTTTAGCTATACATAGAAAATAATAAGCATTAATTTTGAGCAAAAGACTGTAGTTTTTGCTTATTATCTATAAATGAGTAAATACCAAATATTGCACAAAATAAAGACACCCGCTGCTGAATGATGTATCATTGAAGTACCAACAAACAACATACTCAAACAACAAGGGGGTGTCCGTTGCAAACAGTATACATCATTCCAACAGTATTTACAATTACTTTAAAACCTTAAAACTCGGATTATTTTTATCCGATGTGTACCTAAACCATCTGATGACTATCATTGTTTCCGTTTTCCTCCGTGGTTACAGGGGGAAAACTGTAGATTTCGCCGAAGTAAGTAACCAGCACAGAACCACAACCGCCTATTTCCTGAACCACGGCAAGTGGAATGATTCCGCTCTCCAGGATACTTT
>CAJTQA010000014.1 GCA_910578455.1 uncultured Dorea sp. | reverse complement strand
TGTTCTTTTTTGGAAACTATCCTGGGATAGTTTGTTTCAGTGCGCCATTTATTGGTTTCCCTCTACTTTCTTTCACACTAAACTCCTGATGTTTTTTCTATAGATTATGTAGCCGGAACTAAGATGGTTCCCTGTTCAGGAAAATATAATCTTTATCCCCACTGCGTGCCCACGCCGGCTTCCACCGCTTTGTCATAAACCATCTTCGCCGTCACAAGATCCTGGGCGCCGACGCCGACCGTCTCATACACGATTATCTCCTCATCGTTTTCCCTGCCTATGAGCTCTCCATTTACAACCGCCCCGATGTCTCCTGTAAAATCATCCTCGGTAATGATGCCTTTCTCAAGCGGGATCAGGATGTCGCCGGACTCGGAAAGCACCGCGCCCTTAGAGTCAAAGTAAATCTTTGACGCTCTCGGGAGGACCGCCGGGTCTAACTCCTGCATATGATGCTGATATGCGCCCACACAGCTTATGGTGCATCCCTTTTTCACCTTCGCGCCGTCAAATACCGGCTCAGAAGACGGCGTGGCCGTAACGATAAGGTCAGCGTCATCGATCGCCTCGTCAGAAGTCCTTACCGCTGTAATCCTCGTTCCGTAATCTTTTAATTCTTCCTGCATCTTCTCCGCGAACCTGACTGTTTTCTCGTAATTCCGGGCGCACACCCGCACTTCCTCCAGATTCCTTACTGCCAGCATCGCCTCTAGCTGGCAGGCTGCCTGTCCTCCGGTTCCAATCAAAGCTCCAATGCGGCAGTCCTTTTTTGCCAGCAGGTCAAATGCCGCTCCGGAAGACGCCCCGGTCCTCAGCTCCGTCACATAAGTTCCGTCAAGAACTGCCGTTATGGCTCCTGTCTTCCCGTCTATCAAAAGTACCTGCGCCGGGCATACGGGCAAACCGCTCTCTGCATTTTTCGGGAAAATATTCACAGCCTTCAGTGACGCCGCATCTAGCTCCGGCGCATATGCCGGCATGAACAGAAAACAGCCGTCATGTTCCGGCGCCAAAATCTTCGTCCGCAGCGGCGTCTCGCATTTCCCCTCCGCCACAAGGGCAAACGCTTTTTTATCCGCCTCCACCGCATCCCGCATAGGAAATACTTTCTTAATGTCCTCTCTTGACAATAGTAACATATCGCTCCTCCTTACCTGCACTTTCTGTATGTTTTTTAAATATAATCTAATCATAATTCATAGCCGTACACAAATCAATCCCCTTATGCATCCAGCTCCCAGGGCTGCATCGCCCCGCCTTCTTCCGCCGGGCGGCACATCCTCGCGTAAATGTTAAGGCACCCTTTTGCCTCCTTAAGCGACGGACGAACCCATGATTCCCGTCTTCTTGAAATCTCTTCCTCCGGCACAAGAAGAGACATCTCTCCTCCGTTAATATCCATCACAATCTCATCCCCGTTCTCCACAAGGGCAATCAGCCCTCCGTCATAAGCCTCCGGCGACACATGCCCTACGATGGCCCCAAAGTTAAAGCCGGAGAACCTGGCATCGGAAATCAGCCCCACGCTCTTATGAAGGCCTTTGCCGATGAGCGCGTCAATACTGAGCATCAGCTCCTTCATGCCCGGCGCGCCTTTGCACCCTTCATAGCGGATGACGATGATGTCTCCCGGCACGATTTCCCCTGCCTGGATCGCATCAAATGCCTCCCTGTCTCCGTCAAATACTTTTGCCTTGCCTTTCATATACTTGACTTCCTCGTAGACTGCCGTCGGGCGTACAATCGCTCCGCCAGGCGACAGGTTGCCTCTTAAAATCTTAAGCCCCGGCTCGTTAAACAGCGGTTTTTCCAGGGAATGGATTACCTTGTTTTCCTGGGGCGTCACTTTCGAGAGCATCTCCTTCCACGTAACCCCGTACATCCCCGGCGCATCCGTAAAAAGCCTGCTCTCCAACTGTTTCATCACATTCATCACGCCCCCTGCGTAGTGGAAGTCCACAACCGTATACGGCCCGCTGGGAACCACTGCGTTGATACACGGAATCTGCGCGGCATATTTTTCAAAATCATTGAGCGTCACACGGATTCCCAGCTCATACGCATAGGACTGCAGATGCAAGACCGCATTGGTCGAGCCTGCAACCGCCATGTCAAACATGATCGCATTCATCAGAACCTCTCTTGTAATCAGCTCCGACGGTTTCCTTCCCGCCTTCACCAGCTCTACCGCATACGCCCCTGCCTCTCTTGCCTTTCTGAGCTTTGCATTGTCCGATGCCGGAATCGTAGCTGTTCCGGGAAGAACCAGATTCAGCACCTCTCCAAGCATCTGCATCGTATTGGCCGTTCCCATGGACGGACATGCCCCAAATGACGGGCACACGCTGTCCTCTAAGCCAAACAGCTCTTCCTCTGCAGCTCCGGAAAAACGCGCCGCATCCAGATCTGCCTCCACGACCGTCTTGCCGCAATACTGCCCTGGCTGCATGGAGCCGCCCGTCACTACCATGGACGGAATGTCAAGCCGCATGGCCGCCAGGTAACATCCGGCGATAATATTGTCGCATGTGGCAACCATCACAAGGCCGTCAAAATTATGTACCCTGGTGACAAATTCCACGGACATGGCGACGATATCCCTGCCTACCTGCTCGTACTTTAACTCCTCCGCTCCATTTGCCACATTCCCGCAGGTCGCCGGTATGCCGAACTCCACCGGCACTCCGCCTGCCGCCCAGATTCCTTCCTTTACCGCCTCGGCAATCTGCCGCAGATGCGCCGACCCGGGCGAACCCGCCATATAGGAATTCGGCACGCCGATGTGGGGCTTTTTCCGGATGTCGCTGTCCGAATATCCCGCCGCCTTCATCATCACCCGCCGGTGCGCCGCCTCCGCTCCATTCCAAAATTCCGTACCCATATTTCTCCTCCTGTTCTTCTTGACATACCTTTATCTCCTATGTTAATAATAAAGAAAACTTATAGATGCATAAATATCATTTTATTTATCTTTCTTATAAGCTTTGCTTATATCTTTGAAAATTGTTGTGTTTTCGGCATCTTATTAAGTTATATTAATTTAAGATATTAATTTTTCTTATATTTCGAGGTAAAACAGTGAGTAAATATGAAATCATACTGGACGTGTGCAAGACAGGCAGCATCTCTAAAACCGCGGCAAAATTAAATTACAGCCAGTCCGCTGTCAGCCAGCTCATCAAAAGCTTTGAAAAAGAGCTTGGGCTTACCCTGTTCAAGCGGACAAAACACGGCGTGCAGCTCCTTCCGAACACGGAAGAGATCGTAGGCTCCCTGGAGATTATCTGCCGGGAGGAAAAAAGAATCCGGCAGACCGCCGCCGACTTAAACAGCCTTGACAGCGGATACATCCGCATCGGTTCCATACAGAGCATCTCCTACCACTGGCTGCCGGATATCCTGCGGAAATTTTCCGAAAGCTATCCAAAGATTACTTTTGAGCTCTATGTAGAAGGTTTCCGCCCGCTCATCAGCAATCTCAAGACCAATAAGCTGGACTGCATCTTCGTATCCCGGTATTCGGTTCCCGATTACCCGTTCCTTCCCCTGGGAAAAGACGAGCTGATGCTGGCGACGCCGAAAGGGCATCCCCTTTCGGAACAGATGGCAGTCTCCCTCTCGGACGTGGACAGGCAGGATTTTATATTGACCTGCGACCGCCTGGACTATGAGACGGGAAAAATATTTGAGATGAACGGCATCCGCCCTAATGTCCGCTATCAGGTCAATGAAGATTTTGCCGCCTTAAAGATGGTCGAAAAGGGATTTGGCATTACAATCCTGCCAAAGCTGCTGTTGCACAACGCCCCTTTCGACATCTGCGTGCGCTCCTTTACCGAGCACTATTCCCGCGTACTCGGCGCCGCGTATCTGCCAGATACACAGCCCTCCCCGGCCACATTGAAGTTCCTTTCTTTTGCCGAAGAGTGGGCAAAAAAATATTGATGGAAACAGATGCTTTCAAATAAATAAAAATTTTACTGTTTCGAAACCGGTATCTTGCATATACTATTTTGTATTGGTATAATAGGAATTGTAATGTAGTTTCGAAAAAATAAAAATTTCTATTTTTTGAAAGCGAGCGATTATATGAAGACAATAATAAGAACAAAGTATCTGAATAGGATAATTGAGTTGAACCAAACTCCTGATATTAAAATCATTACAGGCATTCGCCGTTCGGGAAAGTCAAAATTGATGCAGGCATATATTGAGTACCTGAAAAATCATTATGAAAATGTCAATATTATTTTTGTTGACTTTATGGATCTGGCATACGAAGAAATCAGAGAATATCATGCACTTCATGCTTACGTAGAGCAACATTTTCAAGAGGAAAAAGTAAATTACCTTTTCGTGGATGAAGTTCAAATGTGTCCAAAATTTGAATTGGCAATCAACAGTCTTTATTCCAAAGGAAAATATGATATTTATATTACGGGTTCTAATGCTTTTTTATTAAGTGCTGATCTGGCAACTCTTTTTACCGGACGTTATATCAAGATTCATGTGTTTCCATTCAGTTTTCAGGAATACTGCCAGTATTATGATGAGACCGGCGATAAGGAAAAACTCTTTGATGAGTATTCCATAAAGGGAGGACTGGCGGGCTCTTACGCTTACAGAACGGAAAAGGATAGAATAAATTACATTAAGGAAGTTTATGAAACAATCGTCACGAGAGACCTTGTGCAGAAATATTCGTTGTCGGATACGTTTATCCTGCAGAGACTGAGCGAATTCCTCATGGATAACATCAGCAACCTTACTTCTCCAAACAAGGTCAGTCAGCTGCTGACAGCGAATAAGACAACAACTAATCATGTAACAGTCGGCAGATATATTAAATATTTGTGCAATGCCTTTGTTTTTTATGACATAAAGCGTTATGATATCCGCGGAAAGAAGTATTTGGAAAGTTCTGAAAAATTCTATTTGTGTGATACAGGTATCCGATATGCTATCTTAGGAAACAGGAATATGGACTACGGCAGAGTATATGAGAATATAGTCTGTATTGAACTGCTCCGCCGGGGATATGATGTGTATGTCGGAAAATTGTATCAAAAGGAAATTGATTTTGTGGCGCAAAAAGGGAGCGAGAAAATCTATATCCAGGTCAGTGACAATATTTCGGATCAGAATACTCTTGAAAGAGAATGTTTGCCATTACTGCAAATCCGAGATGCTTATCCCAAAAAGATCATTGCCAGAACCAGGCACCCGAAATATGGTTATGAAGGTATTGAGATTTACAATATAGTTGATTGGCTATTGCAGGAAGAGGAAAATGGTGTGCAATAAACATAACACCCCGGGAGCATCAAGTATCCGTTTTGGCGGATGACGGCAGATTTAATTCTATCACTTGGAGAATAGCATTGCTTTTGATGTTATACTTTTCCTCATTTGCGGACATAATGAAAATATCGGGTCAAATCAGGTCAATTGGGTCATGTGCATTGACACAATTGACCTGATTTGATATGATATGCCAAAAGAGTGGGGAAAGGAGATGGTGTTATGATTTTTCGGGAAAGTGAAACCGTAGAGTTTAAGGAAGTAGTCGTAGAGGATATAAAAAAGGAAATTATTGCTTTTGCTAACTGTGATGGCGGCAAACTGTATATTGGCATCCGGGATGACGGTACCGTAGCCGGACTTGATAATCCTGACAGTGTATCTTTGCAGATCAGCAATATGGTAAGGGATGCGATTAAGCCCGATGTGACAATGTTCCTACATTATAAAACAATAAAAGAAGATGGAAAAGAAATTATTGAGGTGGATATTCAGCGAGGAACGGATCGCCCTTATTATCTTGCTAAAAAAGGGATGCGTCCAGAGGGTGTATATGTCAGACAGGGATATTCTTCTGTCCCTGCCACTGACACGGCAATCCGCCGTATGATCAAGGAAACGGATGGAGACCGCTTTGAAACTATGCGCTGCTTAAATCAGGAACTTACATTTGAAGCCACAAAAAAAGAATTTGCGCTTCGGAAAGTGGAGTTTGGGTCACAGCAAAAGCGTACTTTGAAACTGATCGATCAGGATAACCTCTACAGTAACTTAGGTCTGCTTCTGTCCGATCAATGCGTCCATACGATTAAAGTCGCTGTTTTTCAAGGAACGGATCAGACGATTTTTAAGGATCGCCGGGAATTTACCGGATCGCTAATGCAGCAAATGAACGAAGTTTATGATTTTATCGACTTCCGTAATCAAACCCGTGCAACCATAGAAAGATTGTTGAGAATTGATGTCAGAGACTACCCTGAGATTGCCGTCAGGGAGGCACTTCTAAATCTGCTGGTTCACCGTGATTATTCCTTTAGCGCCAGTGCGCTTATCAGTATTTATACGGATCGGATTGAATTTGTATCCATCGGAGGATTGATGCCAGGAATTGATCTGGAAGATATTATGGTAGGCATTTCCGTATGCAGAAATCAGGATCTTGCGAATGTGTTCTACCGACTGCACCTGATTGAGGCTTACGGTACTGGAATGGGAAAGATTATGAGAGCATACGAAGGCATGGAAGAAACGCCTTCGATTGAAACAACCAAAAATACTTTTAAGATCATATTGCCTAATATTAACGCAAAATATGAAACGGGAAAGTTTTCTGCACCGAAAACGAAATCAATCACAAGTTCTGCTGCCGGGGATGAAAAAATCCTGAGCGATGAAGAAAGAGTATTGGAATATGCCCGGTCCCATGGCGCTATTACAAGAAATGATGTAATCGAACTGCTTAAAGTAAGTACATCTACCGCTTCCAGAGTCATTAGGAGAATGGTAAAAAACAACTTGCTGAAGCGGAATGGTAAAGCAAGAAACACCAACTACACTGTTATAAATACTAAAAATGGTGCACAATAAACAACACCCCCGGCATCATTAAATATCCGTTCTGGCGGATGACGGCAGCAAATCCGAAGGTAATTTATGTAGTTATAATATAGTGACCTGGCTATTTAGATTTATTGTAATAAAACTACGGAAAAATGCAACATCTAACAACATTCCGAAGTAAGGAGGAGAAACGTGTCACCGACGATGATATATGGTATGTTTTTTTGGATGAAGTCCAGATGTGCAAGGGATTTGAGTCGGTACTGAATGGTTTGAACAGAAAGGAGAATTTGGACATTTATGTGACAGGAAGTAACTCAAAATTCCTTTCCACCGATGTGATTACAGAATTTCGTGGGCGCGGAGATGAAGTTCGGGTATATCCGCTGTGCTTTTCGGAATATGTTTCGGCATATTCCGGAGATAAATATGATGCATGGGTGGATTATTATACCTATGGAGGATTGCCGCTGATACTCAGCAGGAAAACAGATGAATGAAGTCAAAGTATCTGATTGACTTGTGCAGGGAATTGTATCTGAAGGATATTGAGGAGCGTCACAGGCTGCGTGGAGATGTAAGAGGCTGGAAGTTGATTTTGTCTGTAACCGTGGCAATCAGAGATATTATATCCAATCAGCATTTGCGATCCCAGACAGCAGTAAAATGCAGCAAGAGCAGAAATCATTGGTGCTTTCTCTTGAATCCCAATAGTTTGGAATTGCAATGTGATATCCTGGAGCTGTAATTTGCAAATTAACCGCACAGTCACGAAAAATATTCAAATTCAAAGGAAGCCCTGTTTGTTTCAAAAGCAAACAGGGTATGATCCCCTTTACAAAGCTGGTAGAATGCCCGGCAGGACGCGCTTTCATGGATTGTCCTTGCCATGTCTCCCTTCAATGGTGCCTTAAGGGGATGTCCTGATGTTTCCAGAAGACGGACATCCAGCTCCAGGCTGCCCTGTTTCACCCGGACCATTTTATTTTGCCTCTTGACAACTTTTGCTCCCAAGTAAGTAGCTATCCTATACTCTTTTCCCCGCCATAATACAACTCCTATAATACCGGTAAAACGAATCCCCGCCATAGGAATATCCGCCACTGACAGCATCAAAGCCCCATCATTGAAAAAACATTGCGTCCATACATACTCTTTAGGAAATGACCGTCCGCAGTCTCCTTCCCAATATCCCCATGCATTCCGAAAATAATACTTTTGCCCATTAATGCACACATTTCCCCTGACCGAATGGCGCATGCTCCAAACGCTGTGTCGGCATTCCATAAACGGCACCAGCGAAAACGGGCCCATAATATCGTATTTTAGCATCATTGTCCGTGATGACCTGAATGGAACAGGTACGTTTATTTCCTGTATTGTGGATAGCAGGGATTACCCCCAAAGTCTGTGTCTCGGACTGGCATTTTAAATACCAGCCATAAAAGGAATGATTCATATGCTTGTCTCCATGAAAAATAATACTTATTATTCCATGGATAAGCCTAAGTTATTCATTTTGCACAATTGCGGCATACAAACCTCCTGATCAAAACTTTGAATTTTTATAATTGAACGGAATACTTGTTCCCACTATGACATCTTCAATTTTTTCTAATATAAGCCAATCGTCCATATTTCCCTGATGCTCAAAATCAAGAGGGGAGATTTCCGTGACATTTTCAAATTCCACTAAGCATAAGCACTTTTTATGCCACCGTACTTTTTGCTTATCTGAT
Organism: uncultured Dorea sp.; assembly: GCA_910578455.1. Taxonomy (GTDB): domain Bacteria; phylum Bacillota; class Clostridia; order Lachnospirales; family Lachnospiraceae; genus MD308. Next base: position 52,836 of record CAJTQA010000014.1, on the reverse strand, counting down.
AAGTTTAATTTGCTCTGATTGTCCGCAAGAGTTTTTGTAATTTCCTCATCAGACAATTTCACAAAATTCTGCACTTCTTTTACAGCAGCGGCTGCCGTTACCTTTGTACTCCCTTTTTCCATGAAATAAAGACGCTCACCCTCAAAAACTCTGCTGTGTGGAATTTTTCTTCCTGCCGCTCCGCGCACAACCATCGTCTTAGTTCCTGCTAAAATTTTATCTAATACTTTTTCACCTTTTTTGCCTGCGTTATCGCAGTAAACCAAATGTACCATTTTTATTCCTCCTCTACAATCGGTATCCATATCTGGCTTAAATAGCTGCTGTCATATGCATTTCCATTGCTATACCATTCTACCTCCGGGCATTGTGCGTGCTGAAACGGATATTTAACAAGCCATTCTTCATTAAGATATTTCCAGCCTTTCTGTATTGCCTGCGGAACAGGACCTATGCAGTCAAAAATTGCCCATACGGCATTTGGGATATTAATTTCAGTAAAACCTTGCGGCATCTCTTGATCAGATCTGGCCATAATAGAGTATTCAATCTCATTCAATTGTTCATCATAAGCGCCAAACAGGCCAAATATCCCTTTGGGGGAGGCGCTATCCATCGAAATCAGTTTTGCGAAGATGCCACTTCGCTGACATTCATTCCAAAATTCCGGTATTTTCTTAAAATGAAGATTATTCTCGCAGGACACGATGATACTCTTTCCCACCAGCCGAAAACTGTCTTTACGTTCAATTCTCCACGAAAACTCATGGCGTTCTGATATCTGCATTTTGGGAACAACTTTTAAAACAACGTTCTGATTTCGTGCTTCTCTCGGTGATACTCCATGAAAAAGCTGAAATGCTTTTGTAAATGATGTAGGAGAATCATAACCATACTTGCAGCTTATATCAATCACTTTTAAATCAGTGCTTTTCAGGTCATACCCTGCTAAAGTTAATTTTCGTGAGCGGATATACTCGGCAAAGCTGATACCGTTCATGTAAGAAAATACCTTTTGAAAAAATCCAAAAGAACATTCTGCAATTTTTGAGATTTCGTCACTGTCGATCAATTCTTCTTTTCGCTGCAAATGATTTTCAACATAGTCGATAATTACCTGTAGTTTTTCATTCCATTCCATATTTATTTCCTTTCGAGCCGACTAATATTATTCTAGCAAAGATTTTACGGCACTTCCACTCATTTTTAGTTCTGTATGGATAGCATCACTCACTTATTTCAATTTTATTTGTTATTTGGGCTTAGGACAAAATAAATATTCACGGAAAGTTTGCTTGATATTTCATTTTATAATCTATACAATAAAACCAAAGATGGAGGGCAGGCTTTCCATGGAATGAGGTGTGATTTTATGTATACCATTCTTGTGCTTGAAGATGATTTTGAATTGAATCAAACTGTCAGTGATTCTTTAAAGAAAAACGGATACCGTGTGCTTAGCGCATACACCTGCAAAGAGGGGCAGAAACTTGCCAAGACCTATACGTTTAACATGGCAATTTTAGATGTGAATCTTCCGGACGGGGATGGATTCCAATTTTGCAAATGGTTAAAAGCCAGATGTAATAGTGCAGTCCTATTCCTTTCAGCAAGAGATTTAGAAGATGATCTGTTAGATGGATATGACTCAGGGGCAGATGATTATGTGACAAAGCCATTTTCTATGAAAGTTCTTTTAAAAAAGATTTCTGTTCTTCTTTCAAAGGTTGGAAGAAATCCCAACGTTTATGACGACGGATTTTTGAAAATTGATTTTGAATTAGGCCTGGTACACGCGAAACAAAAAGATTGTTCTTTAACTCCAACGGAGTACCGCATTTTGAAAAAGCTGATCGACAATAAGGGGCAGCTGCTTACCTATTCCACTTTGTTGGATTCTTTATGGGAAGAGGGCGTACAGCTTTTGGATAAACACGCTCTGGCTGTGAACATTAACCGCCTGCGTAAAAAGATTGAAACAGAAGAACGCACTTATATTTCAAATGTGTATGGAATGGGGTATATATGGAAATAGCAATACTTTTAATATTTGTATTTTTAATCGGATTGATTATTTTCTTGCTGAGGAAAAATCATGCCTTAAAGAAAGATATATATGATTTTACCCATAAACTGGACAAAAGCTTAAACATCTTATTGAATGGCAGAAAGCTGGATAACAGCATTTGCGAACAAGATGATTTGTGGGGAACGGTCTATGACAAATTATATCGTATATCAAATTTGCATACTCGCAAAAATCAGGAAGTAACTTCTGAAAAGGAAAATCTGAAAGAATTAGTATCAGATATATCGCATCAGATCAAGACGCCTCTTTCGAATATAAAATTGTATCTTGAAATGCTTACTGACGAAACTGCACTGGCAGAAAATACAGAGACGATTGAAAAGATGGGCAAGCAAGTGGGTAAGTTAGATTTTCTATTTCAAAGCATGATTAAAATGTCAAGACTGGAAACAGGAACAATTAAAATACAAAAGAAGAGAAATGCTATTTCAGATACTTTAGCAGCTGCAATCGGAGCAGCCATTCCGAAAGCAGATAAAAAGAATATTCAGATTCACGTTGAATATGATGAAACACATCGCTTAAATCACGATATAAAATGGACGGGCGAAGCTATTTTCAACATCTTGGATAATGCGGTAAAATACACAGAATCCGGGGGATTTATTTGGATTTCTGTAGAACAAGGGGAAATTTTCACAAAAATCAGCATTAAAGATACGGGAAAAGGAATTCCATTGGAACGGCATGGAACAATATTTAACCGCTTTTACCGCGAACCGGAAGTGCATGATAATGAAGGTGTCGGGATTGGGCTATATCTGGCAAGAGAAATCGTATCTATGCAGAACGGTTATATCGAGGTTCAATCAGAGGTTGGAAAAGGAAGTATTTTCAACATATATCTGCCAAATTAAGCATCAAGGGAAAATCACAATTTTGTGATTTTTTCTTTTTGAGAACAGTTTGTGATTTTTTTATTCTATGATGATAGCAGAAAGCGAGGAGGAACCGTTATGGATAATATGATTGTAAAAACAAAATCTTTAAAAAAATACTATCAAGTTGGCTGCCATGTTGTAAAAGCATTAGATGGTGTGGATCTTGAAGTAAAGGAGCGGGAATTCGTTTCGATTATCGGAAAATCCGGCTGCGGAAAAAGTACACTTCTTCACATGATAGGTGGTTTAGATTCCCCAACTGAAGGAACTGTGACCGTTGACGGCATAGAACTTGAAAAGATGAATCATGAGCAATTAGCAATATTTAGAAGAAGAAAGGTTGGATTCATATTCCAGCAATATAATCTAATTCCAGATTTGAACGTGTACGACAATATCGTATTTCCGTTAGAATTGGATGGTGCAGAAACAGACACAGCATTTATAGACGTATTGCTGGAAGCACTTCACATTGCAGACAAGAAAATTTCGCTGCCGTCTATGCTTTCCGGCGGAGAGCAGCAACGTGTCGCAATTGCAAGAGCATTAGCTGTGAAACCGGCAATCATACTTGCCGATGAGCCGACAGGAAATCTGGATACTTCATCAAGCCATGAGGTTATCGGGCTATTGAAAGTAATTGCAAAGCAGTATCAGCAAACTCTTATTGTTATTACACATGATTTGGACATCGCGCAACTGGCAGACCGAACCATTCAGATAAAGGACGGAAAAATTTGGAAAGGAAATGATTTCTATGTTGGCAAATAATAATAAGCCGATTATAAGCAAACTGGCGAAAAATACCGTGCGGGCCAATAAACATCAGTTTGTGGTTTTGTTTATTACGGTGCTGTTATCAGCATTCATGCTATTTTCTATCTTTACAGTAGGATTGAATTATTTAGATTTAAGCCGCCTACAAAATACACGTCTTTACGGCACGGAATTTGATGCAAGCGTCATTAATGGCTTTACGGAAGAGCAAAGAGAAATTGCACAGAACAATTCCCATGTTGAGACAGTAGGCAGACAGGCGTATTCCGGACATGTAAAAAGCACCGACTCTGATGATACGGTTAATGTGGGGCTTTTGTGGTGCGACAAAGCATTTTGGGAAGATCAGAAAACTCCCGCAATAACAAAAATGCAAGGACATTACCCTAACGCTGAAAATGAATTGTTAGCTACGACAGATATTCTAAAAGAATGCGGAAAAGAACACTTAAATATTGGCGATAGTTTCACAATGACCTATGAGGATAATAAAGGGATTCACACAAAGGAGTTTAAACTCAGCGGTATTTGGAGCGGTTATGGAACTGATAAGATAAACTTTTATGTATCTGACGATTTTTATGAAAAATCAGGGTTTGAGCCAGAAAAAAACGGGATTTTGAATATTAAGTTTAAAAACAATTATGTTTTGGGAAGTACCATTGACAGATTGCAGGAAAGTCTTGATTTATCTTCACGCCAGATTTTTCAGGCTACTGACTATATTGATCGGTCAATGACAATACTGGCTGCCCTATGCGGTCTGTGTCTGATTATTTGTATCAGTGCTTATCTGTTGATATTCAACATTTTATATTTATCGGTTTCTGGAAAAGTTCGATACTATGGATTGCTGCAGGCATTAGGAATGACGAAAAAGCAATTAGTTCAATTCATTAGAAAGCAAATGTCAGCGATTGGCATTGCCGGAATCGTAATTGGTATTTTGCTTGGCATCGCGGTTTCCCTGGGCATTGTTCCTTATACTATGGAAATGTTGGGGATCTCTGTCGGAAATATAAAAATACAATTCTATCCAATCGTGGTAATATTAAGCGCGTTTACAACTGCACTTGCAATCCTTTGCAGCTTGCGGACACCAATTCGTGCCGCAACAGAGATAACTCCCACAGAAGCCGCAAAATACCGAACAAATAATGTTACCATAAGCAGACACTTGAAAAAGAAAAAATCTGCTGTTGTATTATTATCCTTATCAATGAGTTTAATTGTATTTCTCTGTTTGACTGCAGTTATTAACACATATGGAGAGCGAACTGTCTATCCGAACTATTGGAACGCTGATTTTATTATCTGTAATTCGACCCAGACAACAGAAGATATTCATTCATTACATCCTGCTATCGGCAATGATTTTCTATCTGAAATTACAAAAATAGACGGAGTCGCGGAGGTTCATGCAATGCGGGGAATACCTGCTGTTTTCCCTTATCAGGCGGACGGCTTTTCCGACTTCTGGATAAAAGAATATACGGAAGTAAAAACTTACCTTTCATATTCTGATACAGTACAAGGCTACCGGGAAAATCCGGAAAAGTATTATGGAATGATAAAAGGAATTGATGAAGAAGAGTTTGATTATCTGAATCAGACACTTGGAAATGCAGTGGATAAGCAAAGTTTCTTGAATGGGGAGACGGCAGTTTTGCAATTTGCAGGATTTGAAATACCTCAAAAATGGATTGGAAACAGTATTCCATTTCAAGTAGAAAGCAAAAAACAGGAAATAAAAATAGGTGCGGTTAGCTATGGAGATTATTATGGGGCTACTGTAAATATCGGGGCAAACTTAGTTGTCAGCGACGAGTATCTAAACCGTTTGACGAATCAAGCAAGTATTCTAAGCCTCAATATTAAATACGGGCAGTCTTATGATGAAGATGCAGAGCAAAAAATAAAGAAACATTTTAATGAAAATCCATATAGCAAAGATCTATTTTATTTATCGAAGTATGATGATATGAAAGCGATACAAGATTCACAAGGAAACCTGTTTGCAGTCGGTACCGCCATTTCTCTTTTGCTGTTATTTGTGGGCATGCTTAATTATGTCAATACAATAACAAGCAGTATTCAAAATAGGAAACTCACATTTGCAATCATGGAAAGTGTCGGCATGTCCAGAAAACAGATTAAAAAATTATTGATCAGAGAAAGCATTTTATATGCGTTTGGTTCCATCGTTATTACATTAACTGCCGGAATGGGGATTGCATATATTGTCTTTCAGTCCATGAATTATATGAAAGTACAGTTTGCAATCCCCGTCATCCCATTATCATTTGCATTTTTGCTTGTAAGCATAATATGTGTATTTACTCCTATAATCTCATATAAAAAGATAGCTGGCGATTCTTCACTCACAGAGAGATTAAGGGAATATGAATGAATAAAAATTGAATATGGCAAAGCTTTAGCCCGTACAGACATTACGTTTTGTACGGGCTTTTCACGCTGCTTAATGCCGGCTTATGCAAGGTGCCTATCTTAATGCAACTGGCACAATACCATCTGATATGCTTTCGTCTTTTTATTTTTGAATTTTACCAATATCTGCGTATCCAATCCTGAATTCGCAGAAAATGTAATGTAGCTCTTATTTCTAATCTTTTTAGCAGTATTATCTCCATGGCTGACAGATATGCTGGAGACCGTCCACCCTTTTGCTGCTTTCACGGAAATCTTCTTTTTTCCTATCGGCTTTTTCCCATAGTAAAACGCCTCTTTCTTGAATTTCGACGCGTATTCTTTACTTCCTACTTTAAAGCTGGAGCAAGGCCTCTGATACTTTTTAACAGTAACTTTCGTTTTCAGCGTTGTAGACTTTCCCTTATTAACAACTTTAAAAGAAATAACTGTTTTTCCCGCTTTGTTTGGACAGAACCATACATTACTCCCTTGAACGAAATAATATGACACCACCTTTTTGTTGCTGGATTTTATACTTTTAATTGTTGCGCCCTTAGGAAAATTTTTAACCTTTATATTATAGCAGTCCATCCAAAAACCCTCAGCACCTGATGGCTGCACGGTGCAGGTATAGCTTTTGGCCACGCTTGGCTTACTTGCTGCCTCGACTGTTGACGCCGGAGCGATTACCGTCAGTACCATAACCACTGCCAACATTAAAGAGGCAAGCCTAATCTTCCTGTTGCATTTCTTTTTCATGTCTGTCATGTTTTTCCTCCTTAAAAATGTTATATTTGCAGTAATTATACCCCCCCCCTCGATTTTGTCAAGAGATAACCATGCTGTCGTCCGACTCATCAGCAATCCTTCTAATTTGTTTTTTCTAAATGTCCATTCGCCGTCATAGACCGCATCACCAGCAGCGTGCCAATCATCAGCACGATTCCAACCACAAGCGAGATGACTGCCACCAGCGCCCCCGCGATAAAGTTCTGAAGAACCCCTGCGACCAGATAAGTAACGCAGGACACTACCGCCACCGTAACCGCGTACGGCAGCTGCGTCGTCACATGGTTGACATGGTTGCACTGCGCTCCCGCGGATGCCATGATCGTCGTATCTGAGATCGGCGAGCAGTGGTCTCCGCACACCGCTCCTGCCATACATGCGGAGATGGACATGATCATCATCGTCTCATTTTTCCCTACAAACACCGCAACTACGATCGGAATCAGGATGCCGAAAGTTCCCCACGATGTTCCCGTTGCAAAAGCGAGGAAACAAGCCACAAGGAAGATGATTGCCGGGAGGAGGCTCAAAAGCCCCGTGGCATTCTCAACTACCGCCGCCACATACTCTTTCGCTCCAAGGCTGTCTGTCATCGCTTTCAATGTCCACGCAAAGGTAAGAATCAGGATTGCCGGAACCATCGCCTTAAAGCCTTCCGGTATGCATGCCATAGAATCACTGAACTTGAGGACCTTCCGCACCGCGTAGAACACAATCGTAATTACAAATGCAAAGAAACTTCCAAGCATCAGCCCGACAGAGGCGTCACTGCCGGAAAATGCCTCTACAAATCCCGTACCGCTAAAGAACCCGCCTGTATAGATCATGCCGATGACGCAGCAGATGATAAGCACAACTACCGGAAAGATCAGGTCGATAACCCCGCCCTTGCTGTCGTCTACTTTTTCCTCTGCATTTGCATAAGGACGGTCCGGGGTAGTGTAAAGGTCTCCCGCCGCCGCGTTTGCCTCATGCAGTTTCATCGGGCCGTAATCCATCTTCAGTATCACAATCGTCACCATCATGACAATCGTAAGGAGCGCGTAGTAGTTAAACGGAATCGCGCGGATAAAAATAGAAAATCCATCTTCGCCCTCTACAAATCCGGTTACTGCCGCCGCCCAGGAAGAAATCGGCGCGATAATGCAGACCGGAGCTGCCGTCGCGTCAATCAGGTAGGCCAGTTTTGCCCTTGACACATTGTGCTTATCCGTCACCGGACGCATCACGCTCCCCACCGTCAGGCAGTTAAAATAATCGTCAATGAAAATCAGCACTCCCAGGAGGACTGTCGCAAGCTGCGCGCCCACGCGGCTCTTGATATGCTCGCTTGCCCAGCGCCCGAACGCCGCCGAGCCGCCCGCCTTGTTCATCATGCAGACCATAACGCCAAGGATAACAAGGAATACCAGGATTCCCATATTATAAGCATCCGTCAGGACGCCTACGATGCCGTCCTGGAATACGTGCACCACCGTCTTCTCAAAAGTAAATCCCGAGTAAAATACTCCGCCAATCAAAATCCCCACAAACAGGGAACTGTACACTTCCTTGGTAATCAGCGCAAGCACGATCGCCACCACCGGGGGAACCAGCGACCAGAAGGACGCATACATGCCCGGCACATACTCTGCCGCCTCGTCAGCCGCAAATACTGTCATGCTGCTCGTAAGGAGAATCCCAAGGAGCATGGCCGCTCCCCACAACGCTTTTTTCTTTTCTCTCATTGTCTTATGTTCCTTTCTAAAGGTAAATAAATGTAAAAATGCCATGAACAACGCTTTCCGGGCGCGCTCATGGCATAGCATACAAAAATCCATTTTAACAATATCTTATATATACTGAACCGATAGCGCTCCACTGATGTGACAGTCCGCAGCATATTCTGCCTGCGTCCCAGAGATTGCCCTTGGGAAGAAAAATCTCTTCGGCGGCTCCCCCTTTCCCTGTGGGCAGTTCCCCGACTGTCGCCCATCAAGTACTGATGAAATCCGCGCCTCTATCATGTCTTCTGTTATCCATATAGTACATTTTTATCACGTTTGAGGTAAGTTGTCAATGTATGTCTGGATATTTCATCAAAATATCCCCTTATTCGCTTTATATATCTCCCTGAAACGCAAAAATTCCTCGTCATAAATCTTAACATGCTCCGGGTCAGGTTCCGTAACCTCCTCATTCAGCCTCACCATGCCCGCGCAGGCCTCTTCATAGTCCGCAAAATACCCGCATCCCACTGCGGCCGATATGGCGGCCCCAAGCGACGCCTGCTCCTTTTCCCTGTTGGTATACACCGGACAGTTGTACATATCCGCCTGGATCTGGCGAAACAGAGGGCTCTTCGCGCCTCCTCCTGACGCGATCACCCGGTCTGCCCGAATCCCCAGCGATTCTAAGATTGCCATCGACTCCTTCATGCTGTATACAATCCCCTCCATGGTACTGCGGATCATATGCGCCTTTGTGTGCTTTAATGTCATTCCAAGATACACTGCCTTTGCATCCGGGTCATTGTGAGGCGTCCTCTCCCCGTTCAGGTAAGGAAGGAACAAAAGCCCTTCGCTGCCCTCCGGCACCTTTGCGGCATACTCGTTCATCTCGTCAAAGGTTCCCATCTCAAGGATGTTGTTCTTAAGCCACTTAAGCGCCACCCCGCCGCTTAAATGCGCCCCCATGATGCTCCAGAGGCGTTCGCTTGCATGGCACCACGTATTTGTCCTGAGCCCGGGGTCATAAAGAGGCGCGTCAAGCGCACATGTAAGATGGCAGGCCGTCCCGATCGTAGACGCCATGAAACCATTCTTAATCATCCCGTTTCCAAGCTCCATCATAAGGGAATCCCCTCCGCCGTAAGCAATCGCAGTGCCCTCCTTAAGCCCGGTAAGCCCTGCACACTCCGCAGTCACTTCCCCCGCCCTTTCATAAGCCTCACGGCTCTCCGGCAAAAATGAGAACGGTATGTTAAGTTTTTTAAGTATATCATAAGCCCACGTCCGTTTTTTCATATCCCACATGCCCGTAGAGCTTGCATCCGAGGCATCCGTTCCAAGCTCCCCGCACATCCGGTATCTGATATAGTCCTTCGGGCACATGATCTTATCAATCTTCTCATAATTTTCCGGCTCATGTTCCCTGACCCACATAAGAGAAGTCAGCGCAAAGCCTGTGCTCAGACGGTTGCAGTACACCGCGCCGAATTCTTCTTTCGAAACCGTCTCATAGATACGCGCGATCTCCTCTGCCGTGCGCTGGTCTGCCCATATAATCGCATTGCGGATGGGTTTCCCGCTCTTATCCAGCATTACCAGCCCATGCATCTGGCCTGAATACCCGATTCCTTTAATGCTCTCCTTAAGCCCTCCATTTCCTTCAAGCATCTGGCGGACAGCCTGAACCGTCGCATCCCACATCATCTCCATATTCTGCTCCGCCTGGTTGAGCTTTGGCTTAATAATGTCATACTCGCACTGTCCTGCCGCCAGCGTCCTGCCTGCCATATCAACTGCAACCGCACGCACGCTGGACGTGCCAATGTCAATACCTACAAAACATTCCATATCATTCTTCTCCTTCCCCGTAATCAGCATAGATTCCTTTAATCGCTTTCCTTTTTGCTTTCCAGCTTCTGCCCTTTGCCGCCTGTTCCTCTAACTGCCTGTAAATGCACTCTGCGTCTTTTGCCAAGTCCTGCCTGTATACCGAGACAGGATAGCCCTCCGCTCCTTCAAAATCATCCACAACCGCCAGAGCCGCCGTCTTTGACATGCCCGTTTCCCGGAGGAGCTCTGCCGTCCGCTGGCCCAGCTCCCCGTTATTGCACACGATAAGCCCTTCCCCCATGCTCCGGATCTTTTCCTCTATCCTCTTTATATCGGTTTCTCCCACATTTCGGTCACGTCTCCAAGGAACCCGGATCACTTCGCCCTCCGGGCAGAACTTTTGGAACGCCTCCTCTCTCTTTTTCACATTGCTGATGGCAAGATTATCCCACCCGATAAAAAGATGCCTGCCGTACTTCTTCGGCTGCCTCCCCACAAGCGTCCTCACCGCGTCTTCATTGTCCAAGTACACGCAGTCCGCATAGGGAAACGCATCGTCCGTATCAAAAAATACAAGATTCATCCCGATACTTCGGAGCCTTAAAAGCTTTTTCGCATCCACCTGCTTATCATCCGGCCAGACCACCGCATTTCTGATATTTTTGCTGTAAAGCTGATACAGGCAGTCCTCCAGCCCCGTTTTTTCCGGAACCTCCACATACAGCAAAAGCGTATCATGCTCCCACGCTGTCTTTTGGAACTTCGTAATAAACTCTGCAAAGAAAGGGTTTTTCGAGGGCGCCACAAGCGCGGCCACATCAAGCGCCGTATCATTCCCCCAGTTCCGGTATGTCACATGCGTACCGCTGCCAACCTCCCGCCTGATCAGATCCTCTTCCTCCAGAATCTCCAGCGCCTTCCGCACCGTAATCCGGCTCACGTCATAATCCGCCGCCAACTGTCTCTCCGAAGGAATCCTCTCCCCGTCCTCATACACCCCATTATAAATCTGATAGCAAATCTTATTCTTCAATTCCAGATACCTAAGCTCCGATGTTCCCATATCCATAAACTCCTCCTAACACGCAATGCTGGTAGATTCCATATCGAGCCGCGTGATGATATCCTCCTGTATCGCCGGAGACAGGTCCAGGAAATTGACAAACGTTCCATGAATCCGCATGATGTACACCCCGCCCGGCGCATATTTTTTCGGGTTTGCAAGCACTTTCCTCAGCATATCCGGCGTCGTCACATTCACATACAGGTAAAACGGCTGTATCCTGTCATTTGACGGATTAAAGAACAGCGGGTTGATAACCTTATCCCGGAACTCCACGCCTTTCCCCTCAAAAGTATCTGCCTTAAAATACCCCGGATTGATGCCGAAATGAGACGCATAGCCGCCGTTCATCTTCTCATAAGGAAGGTGCATTCCGGAAAGCACCCTAAATCCCAGCCCTGAATGAGCCTCCCCATACAGCGGATCCACGCCGTACCCAAGCATATCCCTGGACTTCCTTCCGTCCGGCGTCGCGCCGACCCAGTAGCCGTACAGAAGATGGGTGGACGGGGTGGCAAAGTCACTCCGGAACGGATTGCCCAGATAATTCTTCTTAGACGATACGATATCACTCACCCTGTCCGCAATCTCTCTTGCCTCCAGGTCTGCAGTTTCAATGTTGTTTCCGAACTTTTTGCATCCAAGAAGGTACTGGCGCATCTTTGGGTCATGTTCAAAATTGGTCCGCAGCGCGTCCACCAAGCGGTCCGCATCTTCCGGCCTCTCCCTTAAAAGGGTGTCAATGGCAACAAAGGAATCCGCAACTACGGAAAGCCCGTGGATCAGGCAGCCGCTCCCATTATATTTTGTTCCCTGGCGCTTTGTATCTCTCGTATCGATTCCTGATTCCGCGCCGCCCATCATCACCGACAGGAAAGGAACTTTAAGGATGCCGACGGCCTCCGACGCGGCATTTGCCGCCGCAGCCATCTTATCTGTGTACTCCTCTACATTTTTATAGAAGATTTCCCGGATATTCCGAAGGACTTCCAGCTTGCTTTCGCATCCGTTCTCTTCGTCCGTCCTGCCCAGTTTCTTCCCTGTAATCGTTGAGACTCCGCCGTTAATGCACAGCTCCAGAATCTTGCCCAGGTTGAGCCAGCTATTTGTGGTATTCCCGTTGTCCTTTCCCATAATGAGCGGTTCCTGGCAGCCCGCCACCGAATAATCCTGCAAATCCCCGGGCTCTGTTCCATGTGCCTCTAAAACCGGGAACAGGCTGTCGTCGTTAAACAGAGACGGAGTAAGGCAGCCCGGCGTAAAGAAGAACCTTCCAAGGCTCTCGTACAGCTCTTTCGGCGTGTTTTTATGTAATTTCACCGACAGGATCGGCTGAGGGAGATTCATGTCATAATACGCGTCCAAAAGCGCATAGGAGCTTAAGTTCGTAAGGTCTTCCCCGTCGTTGGATTTCCCCCCGACGATCAAGTTCTGGGAAATCGCCCAGCTTCTGTCCGCCACATTGAAAAATACGAGAAGATGCTTGAAAAGCGCTGCCGCCTCCTCTCTGTCCATATCCGTCTTTGCCCGGTAAGGCTCAAAGATGCGGTCTGCATTCCCCACCGAAAAAGCAAAGGGGTTGGGCGTCTGCTCCAGGCACATAGTCTGCCAGATGAGTATGAACGCCTGGAGCGCCTCAAAAAGATTCTCAGCGCCCTCTCCCGGAACTTTCCTAAGCGTATCTTTCATAAGCCGGTAGCGCTCCCTGTCTTTCCCGTCCGATGCCTGCTCTTTTTCCTCCGCCAGCTCTGCATATCTGTCCGCCAATACCTCCAGCGCGCCGAGGGATATCTTCATGGCCTCAAAATAATCCCTTCTGCCATCGGAGCATTTCGCCTGATTCCTGTCTATCTCCTCTCTGATCCCCTTTGTTCCGCAGGCTAAAAGTTTCCTCACATCCGGAATCAGATGCCCGGTTACCTGCTCAATAAAAAAGATCGCCTCGCTTGTGCTGTCTCCCGCAATGTCATACGCTTTTCTGAGGGCATCCGCATAGGGCGTCCGGTTATTGTATTCTCTAAGCGCATCAATTCTTTCCTGTGTGATATCCCCAATCGGCTCAATGTCTCTGAACACTGCCACCGGGTCGCAGTAGCCGCTGAAAGAATCTACGGTAAACGCAGGATTAATCAGCGCGTAGGAACGTGCAAAGGAATCATCCTGGGTTCCGGCAAATACATGGTAATCCCCGATACTTAAAGGAATCTCCTTCATGACCTCAACCTGTGTCTTCGCGATACGGATGCAGTCCGCTTCGTCCTTAAATTTTTCGTCACATTCCCTCTGAATCTCTTTTGCCAGAAACCACCCCTCCAGATGGTCAAGCTCCCTTTCCTCCTGAAAACGCTTTTTCGCAAGCTCCGTGATTTCCCGCGCGTTTAAAATGGCTTTCATTCCCATGGTTTCCTCTCCTTTCTTTACTTTCAGGCTTTTTCTATCTATCAGCTTCTCTTGCCTTTTAACTTATTTTCACATTTAATCCCCGGCTTTTTATCAGCTCTCTGAAATGCCTGACCTGTTCTGCCGTCACATGGGCTCTTTCGTCCATCCCGTAAACCCATCCGCACTGCTCCCATTTATTTTTCCCAAACTCATGGTACTTAAGGATTTCAAATGTCACCTTATCGCCCCGCAATGTCTCAAAAAGGCCAACAAACCTCTCCATGTCTTCCTCGCTGTCATTTACCCCGCCCACCAGCGGCACCCGCACATCCAGCTGTCCATGCTCTTTTACCGCCGCCTTAAGATTTTTAAGCACCGTCTCTATGGAAACTCCTGTATATTCTTTATGCTTTTCTCTATCCCAGTGCTTGCAGTCCATAATAAGCTGGTCGATGTATGGGAAAAGTTCCGGCAGTCTCGGATGGCTCCCGTTCGTCTCTATGGCGGTATGCAGCCCCGCCCCCTTAAGCCGGATAAAAAGCTCCCTAAGCGGCTCAAACTGCATCGTCGCCTCCCCGCCGGTGAATGTCACGCCCCCTCCGTCATAGAACATCGGGCTGCTCCTCACAATCTCCTCATACACTTCTTCCACTGACATTTCTTCACAAGAAAGGCGTATCCCCTTGCTCCTGTGCTTTGCGGAAAGACATTCTCTGGACGTACATCCATCGCATACCTTTCGGTCCAGCGTTCCGTCCTTCACGGCTCCTTCGGGGCACAGCCCATCCGTAAGCCATTCCTTATCCGTACAGATGACCCCCTCCATCTTCATCCCCTCCGGGTTGGCGCACCACTTACAGTTCATATTGCAGCCCTGCAGATGGTATACAAGACGGTTCCCCTGGCCATCCTGAGCGTAATGAAAGCCTTTTTGGAAAATCTTCAGATTCATAATGCTCACCTCCCTCTCCGCTGTAAATTGGTATTAACCAGCATAACCATTCAGTCTAAAAAATATATTCTTATTGGTATTGTACCACATAACCAATTTATGTCAACCATAAATTATGTTTCATTTTTTATAGATACGGCATTTTTCATGCCTATATAAGTAAACTGCGAAAAAAGCGCCGCAAACACATCAAAACAGATGAATTTGCGGCGCCGCCGGATATATTTCTCTCAATTATTTACCTAATCATTTGCCTAATCATTTGCTTAATCTGAACACTTTTTCATATCTCTTCCGATATGGCCGGTTAAAATCCGTAGTCATATCTCTCATCGACATTGCCTTTTGTTACAGCGAGCGCGGATGTCATCGTAACACTTTCAAAATCGTCCTTTGTCTTTCCCTCAACAAGAACCTGTTTTGCAATATCAATGGCAAGTTCCCCTACTAGAACCGGGCTGTTTTCACCTGTAGCAAAATATTTCCCCTCTTTGATAAGATCATACGCTTTCTGTGAGCCGTCGGCAGCCGCCACCAGTTCTACATTTTCAAGTTTCGCGTTCGCAACGCCGACGCCGGCTCCGATAACCATGTCGTCGTTCTCCCCAAGAATTGTTGTAATGTCCTGATTGGCGGTAATCAGATCTTCTGCTGCCTGAAGCCCCCCGTCTTCTGACCATCCTGACCATCCTTGCCCCAGAATGTAAAATTTTGCGTCCTCATTCTCTGCTTTTCCCGTATCAATCAGCGCCTGTTCAATCACGTCTGCAGCTTTCCATGCATCTTCTTCGCTAACCCCGGATTTTCCTTCTATAATTCCGCAAAAGAGGCCCATTCTTCTTTCATATCCGGCCACATCGCCCTTTGAACCGCTGATCATAAGAGCCCTGATATCTCTGTCCTTCATATATTCCGCATAGGCAAGCCCTACCATACGGCCATTCTGCTTGTTATCTGAATAAACTGTTGTAATCAGATCCGCGTCATCTGCACATCCCCCGTCGACAGCAATGACTGGCACTTTATTGTCAACGCAATATCTGACATTTGCTACAGCCGAGTCAGGATCCACGCAGTTCAAAAATATCAGGTCGCACCCTTGGGATACCATCGCTTCAAGATTGGCCCTCTCCGTATCTGCATTTCTGTCTGCATTCATAGATACAAATTCCCATCCAAGTTCCTTGCAGCCCGCCTCAAGCCCTTCATTTAATTTAACAAAATACCCTCCGGACAATGTTTTTGTGGCATACCCAACCTTAAAGCTCTCTTCTTTCACATCTTTCTTCTCACTTCCATCTGCCGTATTGCCTTCCGATGCTCCCTTGCACCCTGTCAATAGCGCTATGGCCATTACTGCACATAATAATGCTGCTATGAATCTTTTTTCCATATTTTCCTCCTTTTCTACTTCAAGACCTACGTTTTATTTTTGTTCAAAAAGCAAATGATCTGCATTTAATCCCATAATGAGTTCTTTATCTTTTTCCGGTATTTCCCGACATTCTTTTAAAACTATATTGATCAGCTGGTCATATGTGGCCTGTGTAAGCATTCCCGGATAGTCCGAAGCCCACAGCATCTTTTGCGCGCCTATTTTATTCCAGGCATCCTGTATACGCCGGACAGCTCCCGGAAAAGGATATGATTCACTCAGGTAATCGGGTATACTGGATAAATCGACAAATACATTTTCCCTGCCTGCCATGATTTCGTAAAGTCTTTCCATACAATCCGGGCCGGCGTGGGCGCCCCAGACCGCATCTGCCCCCATATGGCACAGAATAAATCTGATCTCCGGGTAATTTTTTGACAAGAAACTTACATCTTCAATATCAGATTCTGTAAACATATGAATGAATGCCGGCTGTCCGTAAGCATTCATGCACTGCCACAGAGGTTCCATAAACGGGTCGCCAAGATGCGATTCGGGCCTCTCCATAAAGGTATTTGCCGTTTCGAAAGCCATTCCAAATAAAATACCCTCCTGATAGATCTTTTCAAGCTCATCTGCCGCATCCCTTCCTTTTAGCACGTCTACCAGGGCAACTCCCTTCAGCCGCTTTGGATTTTTCATCACGGCCTCTTTTACATACTCATTAAAATAGCCGTAATATGGATTAGACATTACGATGCCTTTTTCAACATTGCACCAGTCCATATATTCCAGGAGAACTTCCGGGCTGCTTGTACAATCTGCAAAAGACGGCGGCGCAATTCTCCCCTGCGCTTCACCCAGGAGGACTTTTCCATAACCAAGCGGCTGCATATGGGCTGCTCCGGGTCTTCCTTTTTTGAAATCATACAAGTGAATATGTGTATCGATAATCTTCATAACAGCCCTCCTCTATGGAACTAAAATAACTTTTATGGCTCCCGACTGACTGCGCGTCATAAGACGGCCGAATCCGTCTTTCACCTGGCTCAGCGGAATTATATCCGTAATCAGCGGCTTCACATCAATTCTTCCTGCTTCCATCATTTTTAAGCAATCATAAAAATATTCATCCTTTGCATTCGCCACTGATACGATGCTTTTTTCTCCGTAAAGGTCAGACAGCCGCATCTGTACGGTATTTTCATTGCTGGCAACATTAACGACCGTTCCTCTAGCCTTGCAGATTCCAAGCGCAAGCTTTTGAGACTCCGCCGCTCCCACCGTATCAAATACAGCAGCGCTCCCCAGGCCTTGCGTCCTCTCAAGTATTCCAGAAACTGCGTCTTCATTCATCAGGATACATTCATCCGCGCCGCACTCCTTTGCCGCTTTAAATGAATAGTCCAAAACATCAATACAATAGACACGTCTTGCACCGTTTAATTTCAGAAGCTGTATAATCATCAGCCCTACGGGGCCGCCGCCGATCACTGCTGCGTCCTCTGCAAAAACCTTCGGAACCTTTCGGACCGACGCAAGCGCTACTGCCGCAAAATCCAAAGCGGATGCTTCCTCATATGATATCTTCTCAAACGGATATACTTTGTCACTCCATACCTGACAGTATTCCGCCATCCCTCCCGGATAATACTCCATTTCCCCCCAGCCTGCCCCATGTCCTATATGGGCTGTGTCCTTACAGAGGTTCATGCGGCCATGACGGCAGAAATCACAGGTTTTGCATGTCTTGTACACAATAACCGCAACTTTCTTCCCAAGGAGGTATTCATCTGACGGATCTGAGATTTCCACTACGTCACCGGAAAATTCGTGTCCCAGTATAATATTGTCCGGATTTTCATTTTTTTTACCCAATGTCTGTTCGGACCATGGATTTTCTCCCTGCAGATAACGCAGATCGCTTCCGCATATTCCGCATGCCCTTATCCTGACCAGGACTTCTCCTTTCCCGGGAACCGGCTTAGGCACATCCATATAATGGATATTCCCATCTTTCTTTAAGACAACTGCTTTCATGTATGTACCCCCTTTCTACGGTCTGATCACAACTTTCATTACCTGGTTTCTTTCTTTTTCCAGCATGACGTCGAATCCTTTCTGCACGTCCTGCAGTGAAAATGTATGCGTGATCATTTTCCCTGCGTTGACGATTCCATTCTCAATCAGCTTTATCCCCATCAAAAAGTCTTCTGTCCTATTGTTTGCCGAGGAAATAATCCTGCGTTCTCCTGCAATATCCAAAAGCTGATAATGCAGTTCCACATTATTCACTACAAGATTGACCAGGGTTCCGCTTTCTTTCAGCACGCTCAGTGCCGCTCTCTGTGTTTCTTCAGTGCCAACCGTATCAAAGACAATCCGCACCTTTTTTAGCCCCTG
Organism: uncultured Dorea sp.; assembly: GCA_910578455.1. Taxonomy (GTDB): domain Bacteria; phylum Bacillota; class Clostridia; order Lachnospirales; family Lachnospiraceae; genus MD308. Next base: position 34,156 of record CAJTQA010000014.1, on the reverse strand, counting down.
ACGTTTTAATCCTTCTGCCGCCGTTTCTTTCTTCATGTCTGCGACCTCATCAATTCCCAGTTCTTTCGCTAGTTTCAGGGAATAATCAATGACATCCGTGCAGATGACCTTATTCGCCCCATAAGCACGGACCGCCTGTCCGATGCACAGTCCGACAGGGCCGGTTCCCAGGACAAGCACATCGTCTCCGCCTTCAATCCCGGACAGGCTGATCGCGTGGACAGCTACTGACAATGGATCCAGCAGTGTTGCCTCGTCAAATGATACTTTATCCGGAAGCTCACATACATTCGTATTCCATATCTGGCAAAATTCCGCCATGCCGCCAGGGTAATACTCCATCTTACCCCAGCCTGCCCCATGTCCTATGTGGGCTGTTTTCCGGCACAGATGATAATTTCCGTTTCTGCAGTCATCACACACACCGCATGATTTAAAAGCGAGAATGGCGACTCTTCGCCCAACCCATTCTCTGTATCTCGGGTTCTTGACTTCTTTGACTATTCCCGCCCATTCATGCCCCAGCACAATATTAGGCGGATTTGGAATATTCTTTCCCAATGTGTGTAGCGCCCAGGGGTTTTCCCCATTATAATAACGTACATCACTGCCGCATATTCCGCAGGCTTTTACCTCGACCACCATAAATTCATCGTCTGCCGCAGGTTCCGGAATCTCCCGGCAGCTCAAAGCACCCGGTTTCACTAAGACAGCTGCTTTCATATGTGTAGCTCCTTTCTCTGTTTGTTTTCATTACTCTTCTTTATCCGACTTTTCAGTACTGATCTGCAGTAATACTGCCGCGATAATGATGCCGCCTTTGATGATATCCTGCGGATACGCCGGTACTGCTAACAAATTCATGATATTAACAATATTTGCCAATATCAGTGCCCCTATTACAGCCTTTATTACATCTCCTCTTCCGCCCGCAAGGCTTGCCCCGCCGATCACACAGGCCGCAATCGCGTCCAGCTCTTGCCCTTCGCCCATTGTTCCTGTGCCGGTTGATGTACGTGCCGCGACAAAGCAGCCGCACAGCGCACTTAATACCCCTGATATCATATATACAGAAGTCAGATATCTTTTTACACGTATCCCGGCTAATTCAACAGCCTGCCTGTTGCTTCCGATGGCAATTACAATACGCCCATATGAGGTGTACTTCTGGACAAAAACAAACAGAAGGACTAATGTGACCGCTATCACCAGCATCGGATATCCGTACCGGGGAGACGCCAAATTGCTCAATGTATTGTCATCTACCCGTATAGGGCTGCCATTTGTAACGACCAGCGCCATGCCCCGTGCCATCGTCATAATTGCAAGCGAGGCCACAAATCCCTGGAATCTGAAGTACGCAACAAGAATGCCTGTAACCATGCCGCCTGAAAGCCCTACTAATAATGCGGCAAATACTGCCGGTATAAAATTTATGTCCTTATTTACAATCAGCCATGAGGCAACCGCTCCCCCTAACGCCATTAACGAACCGACAGAAAGATCGATTCCTCCTGTAAAAATAACAAATAACATGCCAAGGACAATACAGATCGGCCCTGACTGCTGCAGCGCGATATTTTTAATATTCATCACTGAGAGGAAACTGTCCGACAGCATTGAACAGACAAGCACCAAAATCAAAAATATAAAATATGTGTTGTTCTGAAGTAAAAATTCTATCGCATTAATCTTTTTCTTCATTTGACTGCACCTCCATAGCCGCTTTAATCAAGTTGTTCTCCGTAATATCTCCCTTTTCAAATTCACCTGTTATCTTCCCCTGATGCATCACCATAACCCTGTCGCACAGTCCTATGATCTCCGGCATTTCTGATGAAATCATAATAACTGCCACGCCCTTTTTCGCTATACTGGTTATAAGTTCATATATCTCAACCTTTGCCCCGACGTCAACCCCTCTTGTCGGCTCGTCAAAAACAATGCATTTGCAGTCTGCGGCTATCCATTTTGAAAGTGCCAGCTTCTGCTGGTTTCCGCCAGAAAGGCTGTCTGCATGGTCTTCCGTACGCCCGTACTTGGTTGAGATGCTTTCCAGCAGTTCTTTCACATATTTTTTCTCTTTTTTGTGACGGATAACTCCAAATTTGCAAACCTTTTTATTCAGCACTGTCAATGTGGCATTCATGCGGATGGATTGTTCCAGAAGGATCCCCTGTTCCTTACGGTTCTCGGGCAGCATCCCAAATTCGTTTTCTATAGCCTCCCTGCAGTCATTAAAATTAACAGCTTTTCCAAGATAAGTGATTTTTCCTGACTCCCTTTTATCTGCTCCAAAAACAGCTCTCATGGTTTCCGTGCGCCCGGAACCGACCAGGCCGCTGAATCCGAGTATTTCACCGCTTCGGACATGAAAACTGACGTCTCGCACCATTTTGCCTGCGTTCAAGCCCTCCACAATCAGGACATCTTCGCCGATCACTGCTTTCTTCTCGGGAAACATCCGGCCGATCTCACGGCCGACCATCATTTCCGCCAGCTGATCTTTTGTAATATTCTTCGTTTCAGCCGTATCTACATATTTACCGTCCTTTAAGACAGTGACGCGGTCTGACAATTCAAAAATCTCGTCTAACCTGTGGGAAATATAGATAATGCTTACCCCATCTGCACGCAGTTTCTTAAGGACATGAAACAGTTTTTCAATCTCTGTAAATGTCAGCACTGCGGTAGGCTCATCCAAGACCAGTATTTTGGAGTCATGCACAAGATTTTTGCATATCTCTACCATCTGCTGGTACGCAACGCTCAATTCCCGCACCTTCGAATTTGGATTGATATCGGCAAATCCCAGTTTCTCTAACTGCTCTTTTGTATTTCTTCTCATTTTTTTCCAGTTTATGATCGAGCAGCTCAAGCCAAGTTCATCCAGATAGACGTTCTCAGCCACGCTCAGATCCGGCACTAACATAAACTCCTGATAAATGACCGCCACCCCTAGATTCTTCGCATCCTTAGGGTTATTGATCTCGGCCGGCCTGCCGTCCAAAAATATCTCTCCGCCGTCCTTTTTGCATGCTCCGGCCAGAATCTTCATCAATGTGGATTTTCCCGCTCCATTTTCGCCAATCAGTGCATGAATTTCTCCTGGGCGAACTTTAACAGATACATCTGCAAGAGCATTAACGCCTCCAAAATGTTTTGTAATGTTTTTCATCTCCAGGCGGTACTCTTCTTTTCCCATGCAAATCCCCCCTCTCCTGTATTTGACTTATGCAATCATTTACGATGTACGTGTCTCGCAATCCGGTAAAAGGATTGCTTGCACTTACATGCAAGCATTATCCAAATCCCGGCCTGACTATTCTATTGATTCTTTAAGCAAGATCTGAAGCGGCATCTCCCAGCTTTCTTTGTCAACCTCATTACGGAATACCAATTCGTATATGACTTTTATTGTATTATATCCCAGCCTTTTCAGGTCAATACCTATAATCGCCTCACATCTTCCATTTTCCAGGTCCTTTTTTGCTTTTTTCGTAATATCAAACAGTATTACAGATATCTGGTCCTTTTTCCCTATTTTTTCAATATACGAAGTGATGGTTCCAAAAAAACCGCAGCTAACGATCATTCCCCTAAGGTCAGGGTTCTTATCCAAAATTTCTCTGCAAAGCCTTTCTGCCTCCGTTTCCGGATAGCAATTCCTATATACAGGCAGCACTTCAATTTCCGGATATCTTTCATTCAGCAGGCTATATGCCGAATCCACCCTGAGCTGATGTGCATAGTTTTCCTCTAAGCCTCCGATCAGCGCCACCTTTCCTTTTCCGCCGATGAATTTAGCCAAAAGACCTGCCGCTATACGCCCTTCCCTGACCTGGTCCGTCTCCAGATAGCACTGAAACTTTAAATCCGTGCCCGGATCAACCAGCGTATTGAAATACGGAACGAACTGTATCCCCTTTTTCTGATATTCCGCAATTGTATCATACAGTTTTTTCGTCCTTTTCCGAAATGCAAGCGCGATGCCTTTGATGCCTTCTTTTGCCATTTCTTCTATAATCTTGATCTGTTCTTCCACTTCACCCGACATCATGCGGCGGTAAACAAAACGTACTCCGCTTGTCTCAAGCCCTTCTGAACATTGCAGCATGCTTTGATATATGATCTCAAATACACGCCCATCTTCAGGAGTCTTATCTGCGCCTATAATAATTCCGATAGAGGTTCTGTTCTGCATGGACAGCATCTTTCCCGTAATATTCGGTTTATAGCCCAGCTCCTTTATAGCTTCCAGAACCTCTTTCCTTTTTTTCGCGCCTACCCCCTCCCGGTTATTAATAACCCGGTCCAATGTTGCTCTGGAGACTCCTATCTTGTTCGCTAATTCTTCCTGAGTCATACCATCTTCCTCTCATTTACGATGCACGTGTCTCGTTTCTTAAATGATACCACCTCAATATTACTTTGTCAACCAGAAATAATCCTCGGGCCGTATATCTTTCCTTATTTTACTGCTCGCTGTCAATCAGGATCTTACCCTTCACCGTTCCGGGCGTCTTATACCACTCAAATGCATCCGCAATCTTCGCAAGCGGCACCTTTTTATAGATAAATGACTCGTCAAATTTCAGGGCACCGGTCTTAAAGTAGTGGGCTACCGCCTTCCACTCCTGTCCCGGGAACGGCGCGCTGTAAGACATCCAGGAACCGGTGAGGGTAAACTCCTTGCGGTTCATATTCTCCCACTCTTTTACAGAAAAGCTCAAATCCTTCGTAGGCGTTCCCACAAAACAAACATTTGCTTTATTTGCCGCCAGCTCAAATGCCATTTTCATAGTAATTGTATTCCCGGCTGTCTCGAACACATAGTCAAATCCTCTGCCTTCTGTCAGCTCCATCGCCTGATCCATAAAGTCTTTTTCCAGCGTGTTGATCCCCGCCGTTGCTCCCAGACGCTTCCCAAGCTCCAGACGGGACGGCTCGATATCGAATACGACCGCCTCTGCCGCCCCAAAGATCTTTGCCCACTGCATCACAAACATGCCGATGGTTCCGCCGCCTAATATGGCTACCGTCTTTCCTCCCTCATAGGGAACTCTCTTAAGGCCGTGGAGCGCTACCGTCGCAGGCTCGAAAAATGCTCCCTGCTCAAAGGAAACCTCATCGTCAAACTTCACCGCATTTTTCTCCGGAACTACCACATACTCTGCAAAGCTTCCGAATTCCCTGGAGCCGATAAAGCTGTAATGTTTGCAAAGAGAATAGTTCCCCTTCTGGCAGTCCTCACATTTCATGCATGGAACGAGCGGAACCCCTGCCACACGGTCTCCTGCTTTTAAAGAAACAACGCCCTTTCCGGTCTCTTCTACTGTTCCGGAAAATTCATGCCCTAATACATTTGGGAAAAAGTGACATGCGTCCGCGTTTACCCTCGGCACGTCGGAGCCGCAGATCCCGGTATATTTCACTTTGATGAGTACCTGTCCTTCGCCTGGTACCGGCTTTTCAATATCCTCAAACCGGATATCTTCCCTTGCGTGTACTACTCCTGCTTTCATATTGCCCATCTTTCCTTACCTCTTTCTTCCCATAACTGCTTTTAAATTCTCATACAACTGAAGATAAACCTGATAATTTTCATCATACACTTTTTTATTATCCTGATTTGGCTCGTGCTCACGTTTGATCACTACCGTCTTTTCCACTGCCTCCTCAAAGCTTTTGTACATCCCGACACCCACGCCTGCCAGCATCACAGCCCCCAGCGTCGTTGCGGTGTCTGACGACGGAACGATGATCTTCTTTCCGGTCACGTCCGCCTTAATCTGCGTCCAGAGAAGGGAGTTTGCCGAGCCTCCCATCGCCCGGAGTTCTTTTGCCGTTGCCCCGGCCGCCTCTGCGACTTCTATATTATGCCTCAGAGACAATGCCACGCCCTCCATAGCGGCGCGCACGAAATGCCCTTTTGTCTTGCTGAAGTCCAGCCCGTAATACACTCCCTTGGCATTCTCATCCCAGATCGGCGAACGCTCCCCGGACATATAAGGCAAAAATACCATGCCGTCGCTGCCCGGCGCTGCCTTCTCTGCTATCTCGTTGAAAAGTTCAAGGGAACTTACACCAAGCTCTTTTCCTTTAATCCTCTCATAATCGGCAAATTCCTTTTCAAGCCAGCGCATCACCCCGCCGCCGCCGACGGTTCCACCCTGAAGGATCCACTGCCCCGGCGCTGCATGGAAACTTAAGATCAGTCTCGGGTCGGCCTTGTACGTATCCAGGCAGATGCTCATCCCGCCTGCCTGTCCGCCCTGCTCCTGCGTCTCCCCCGGATGTATCACGCCTGCCCCAAGGGTTCCGCATGCCGCGTCCAAAGCTCCTGCAACAACCGGAGTTCCTTCCGTAAGGCCGCATTCTGCCGCCGCTTTCTGCGTTACTTTTCCAACCACCTGATGGCATGGAACGATATCCGGGAGCATCCCCGGCTCAACGCCAAGCGCCTTACACATATCAAGATCCCAGACGCCTTTCCTCATGTCAAAACAGTGAAGTCCGTATCCCTGCGACAGCTCCTGGGTAAACTCGCCTGTCAGCCTGTACGCAATATAGCTGTTGGACTGTAGGATTTTATAAGTCTGTGCGTAGACTTCGGGCATGTTCTTTTTATACCACAGGATTTTCGGCGTCGTGTAGGAAGGCTTAAACGGATTCCCGCACACCTCAAAGATGCTGTCTTCTCCTATCCTGCCTCCCACTTCCTTACAGATATCCGCCGCTCTCGTATCCATCCAGATGGGAGTATTCGCAAGGACATTTCCGTCCTTATCCATAGGTATCGCAGACCAGCTCTGTCCGTCAATCCCTACTCCTGCAATATCCTCCGGCTTTATGCTCCCCTTTTTCAAAGTTTCACGGACAGCTTTGCAGACCGCCGCCCACCACTCATCCGGATTCTGCTCTGCCCATCCGACTTTCGGATAATACACCTGATAATCGTGATTCCCGCTGGCAACCACCTGTCCGTTTTCCTCAAACACGGCAATCTTGCAGGCGCTCGTGCCTATATCAATCCCCAACAAATACTGTTTCATCAAAACCTCCAGTCGATCACTCTGCCTTTCCGTCACATCCGCACATGACCATACGGCTCTTAACGATTTCCTTAACTGCCTCAATCCCCACAACGCCTAATTTCTTCGGGTCGAATGTTTCCGGTTTCTCGTCAAGCAGCTTTTTGCATGCATCTGTATATGCCGCACGAAGCTCCGTTGCAAAATTCACCTTGCACATTCCTCTTTCCACGCACTCTCTTACATCCTCCTCGCTCAGTCCGGATGCCCCGTGAAGAACTAACGGAACTGATACCAGTTTCTTCACTTCAGATACCCGCTCTTTATCAAGAACCGGCGTGCCGTGATAAAAGCCGTGTGCTGTACCAATGGCAACTGCAAGAGAATTGACGCCCGTCCTCTCCACAAATTCCTTCGCCTCCTCCGGGTCCGTGTTCGTGTCAGCGTCAGCCTCCAGGTCATCCTCTTTGCCTCCCACCTTTCCAAGCTCTGCCTCTACCGGGATTCCCAGGGCATTAGCCACATCCGCCACCTTTTTGGTCACAGCTATATTCCCCTCAAAGTCCTCGTGAGAGCCGTCAATCATAACAGACGTATATCCGGCTTTCATTGCCTGAACCGCCAGCTCAAAGCTATTGCCATGGTCAAGGTGCAGGCATACCGGAACCGCTGCCTTCTCTGCCTCTGCGGATACCATCGCAACATATGTCTCCAGCGTTCCGTACTTAATCGTAGACGGAGTCGTCTGAATCATAACAGGGGCTTTTAATTCCTCCGCAGCCTGGATAATGGCTTTTACCATCTCCATATTCTCCGCATTGAATGCTCCGACTGCATAGTTTCCTTTCTGTGCGTCCTTTAACATTTTTGTTGATGTAACTAATGGCATAATGATACCTCCTCTAATATATTTTAATTTTTTCTGTCAGGATAGATACATTCGATCCCCAGCCTCTCAAATTCCCTCATCCACTGCGCGGGCGGCCGTTTATCCGTCACTACCTTATCAATGTCGTCAAGTCCTGTTGTTCTCGTGAAAGCCGACTTTCCAAACTTAGAACTGTCAACTACAAGAATCTTCTCGTTTGCGGCTCTGAGCATTGCCCTTTTACTGTCCGCGTCCTGCTCGTCCGAGTCTGTAAGCCCTGCCTCCATCGTAAGTCCTTTGCAGGAAATAAATGCTTTATCCACATGGTAATAATTGATCATCTGATTTGTCCGGGGTCCGACCAGGCCAAATGACCTTTCCCTTGACACCCCTCCGGTGGAGATCACGTTCCACTCCGGCACGTCAAAAAGCTCGATTATAATTTCCACTGAATTCGTGATCACTGTGAGCTTTTTCTTTTTCCGCAGCCCCCGGGCGATGTAAGCGGCTGTTGAGCTGGCATCAAGCATGATCGCCTCCCCATCCCTCACCAGTTCGTCCACCGCCTCTGCGATTTTTTGCTTTTCTGCAATCATCTGGTTTTTACGAATATTAAAAGGCAGGTCAAAAATGCTGTGTTCATTCAGTACAGCGCCTCCATAAGTCTTGATTACAAGCCCGTCATTCTCCAGTTTTTCCAAATCCCTCCGTATCGTCTCCTCAGACACGCCGTAATGCTGGCTGAGTTCGCTGACAACAACGCATTTTTCACTCTGCAGCTTTTCTAAGATCTCATTCCTCCTCTCTATCGCTAACATCATATCCCTCCTGCTTTCTTTGTTTTTCATTGTTTTTCTTTGTTTCATTTTGTTTTCAAGACTATATTACCATTATTATTAGTATAATTCAACTTTTATTTTATTGTTTTTGTGTTGTTTTCGTTTTTTCTGTAATAATAACAGGGTGCAGCTTACCTGTAAAAGCTGCACCCTGTATTTTATGAAAGATATTTTTGCACCGTCGCCCGAACAGCCCCCGGCCCTTTGATCTCTTCCCTGAATATTTCTTCAATCAATTCTCCAATTCCTGCATCATAAAGATTCACAAAAAATACGTTTTCATTGGAAAGGAACCATCTTAACTGGTCCGTAAGGCTTGAAGGATCTCCGATCACAATATCAGCAAGTCTTTCCCGCATCTCTTTTGCCATCGGATCCGGCGCAAGCTCGTACGTTCCTCCTTTGTCATCAACCCCGAGGATATACCGGAGCCACCCGGCGATCGCCAGCGGAATGCCTACCAGCTTCTTTGCGTCTCCGTACTTTTCCATATAAGCTTTCACCGTAACGCCGAACCGCACTCCCAACCCCTGGGAAGAGTCCGTACAAAGCCTGAGACACGTGTCCCCAAGATACGGGTTCGGGAATCTCTCCTGCATAAGCTCGTCAAGGAACTTCTTCGGGGAAAGTATAACCGGGTCCGGAACTACTTCCATCCCCTCTCCGTAGCCCACAAGATTTCCCAGCTTTAACATATCCGGATCTTTCATCTCATCCGAAAAGAGGTCGTATCCCAGCACGCATCCATAAGGGCCGAGCGCCGTATGGATCGGATTCAGGCACACGGTCACTTTCATCCTCTCCGACTTATTGACCGTATCCCGGTCCGTCATATATACTCCCGCTTTTTCCAGAGCCGGACGCCCGTTGGGGAAATCATCTTCGATGACCAGGTACTGCGGCCCTTCCGCATTGACAAACGGGGCGATGTATGTCCTCTTAGACGTAACCACGGGCTGCATATTCTCCACGCCCGCCGCCTCGAGAGCGTCCGCCAGCTTTTCGCCTGGCCTTGGGGTGATCTTATCAATCATTGTCCACGGGTAAGAAATCTTTGCGCTGTCGCTTACATAAGAGACAAAGCCGTCCTCCGCAAAGCCTCTCTTATTCCACTCCCTGGCCATCGTCAGCACAGACTCGCCCAGCAGTTTCCCATTCTGGGAGCAGTTGTCCATAGATACCAATGCAAGCGGCGCTTTGTTCTTGTGATAGCGCTCTAAAAGCATCGCCGTGACGATCGCCATAGCCCCCGTCGCTTTCTCAGGCCCGTTTTCAATATCTTTTTCTACATATTCAAAAAATGCCCCGTCTGCCTTCTTTAAAGCATATCCCTTTTCTGTAATGGTAAACGACACCATCTGAAGGCTCTCCGCGGAAAATATCTCTTTCAGCCGCTGCCATGCCGCCGCGTCGCTGCTCTGTGCCTTCAGCGCCTCCGCAAGCGAGCCGAGTACTTTTTTCTCCTGCGTCCCGTCTCCGTTCAAAATAACGCTCAGCGCCAGATTGTCATACGGGTCATAGATTTTATCCACCACATCATAGTCAAAAGTTTCCACGCAGGTAATCCCCGCATCCATCTCCCCTTTTTCCAGCAATGTGTCTGCAATCCCCCCAAGGAAGATACGAAAGATATTGCCGATTCCAAAATGAACCCATCTCGGATTCTTCTTTGCCGCCTCCGCCGCGGCCTCCACATCATAAGCCGGGAGCTTGATACCTACGCTTTCCCAATCTCCGCGTTCCTTTAATCCGCTAATTGTCAACTTCATAATCTGTCTCCTTTATATCATCTATGGTTTCCAGGCTCCCGAATAATTAACGGGCTTTTGTCAAATCCTTCATATCGTCCTTCAGATGATTGTAAATGCTCTTATAAAGACGGAAGTATTCGTTATATTTCTTATGGTTCTCTTCATCCGGCATGATCTTATCGTCAAGTACCTGCCATTTTTTTACCTCTTCATAAGTCAGAATCCCCGTTCCGATGCCTGCCAGCATCACATCTCCCATGTTGGCCTCCACATCGTAGATAGGGCACACAACCGGATAGCCTGTCACGTCCGCAAATATCTGCCTCCATACCTTTGACTTTGTGACGCCCCCGGCGATCAGTATATATTCTCCCAGGTCTTCTCCCGTGGCCTCCATCGCATCCCGCAGGCAGTAAGCAACCGCCTCAAGAAACGCCCGGTAAAGATGCCCTTTCGTGTGGGCCAGGGAAAGTCCTACAATCGTTCCTTTTGCGTCAGAATCCCATACCGGACTTCTCTCCCCCATGAAATACGGGAGCACCACAAGCCCCTCACTTCCCGCCGGGATCTGCCCGGCCTGTCCGTTAAGCACGTCGTACATGCTGGGCCCGCCATTTTTCTGCTGTTCGATCTCCCACTGGCACAAAGTATTCCTGAACCACTTTACAATCGCTCCCGCCGTATTGCCGCCCGCAAAATAATAAGAAAGATTTTTTGCATCATACAGATACGGCCATACGATCAAACCCTTGCCGTTCACCGGCTTATCGGAAATCAGCGCTCCGCACATGGAAGTTCCAATCGCCGCAGCATACACTCCGGACTCAAAGACGCCAAGCCCGATATTCGCAGCCCCGCAGTCAATCCCGCTGGCAATGACCGGAAGTCCTTCCCAGAGCCCTAAATCCTTTGCGCTTTCTTCTGTCATCCCTCCGACGATGTCGGTAGACTCTACGATTCTCCGAGGCATCATAGACATGGGGATCCCCATCGCGTCAAGCAGTTCTTTTGACCATTCGCGCTTGTTCATATCGAAGATGCCGCCGATATTCCCCGCGGAAGAATAATCGATTGCAACCTCGCCTGTCAATCTGTATATCACATAATCATTCGGAGGAAGGAAAAGCTTTGTCTTTGCCCAGTTCTCAGGCTCATGATTCTTCATCCACAGAATCTTCGTATAACCATAATACGGGTCCGCGCCATTGTGGGTAATCTCAAGAAGTTTCTCCTCCCCGATATTGTCAAGCACCCACTTTGTCTCCTCGTCCGCTCTCCTGTCCATCCAGATCATGCACGGGCGGACCGGGTTCATCTCTCCATCCAGCGGAATGCCGGAGCCCCCGTACAGGCCGCTGATGGCGATACCTTTGATATCCTCTTTGGCAACTCCTTCCTCCGCCGCCTTGGCTACGCAGTTGCGGATAGAATCTTTCGTCGCCTCATACCACACGTCCGGCCACTGCTCTGCATAGAGCGGCTTTGGCGTCAGCACGTCATATTCCTGGAGATCCTGGGAAATCAGCTTTCCGTTCGTATCCATCATAATTGTCTTAGTTCCCGACGTTCCAATGTCTGTTCCTAAAAGATAATTCATCTTCATCCTCCTGACTTGATTTTTCATTCTTTAAACACATTTTATAAAAGCTATTTATATAATACAGCTAAAAAGGGATTCTGTCAATTTACAGAATCCCAAAATTATGTTTCCCGTTTTTAGCTATATTGCACAATAACTGACTTTATCTAAATTCCGTCCATAAATTCTTCGACAAAAAATATCGCAGCTCCGGCGGAACATTCTTCTCCTTCATATTCAGACATATACAGATAATCTTCCGCTTTGTCTCCAAACGGATTCTTCGCGTCAACTCTTTTTCTCAGCTCATCCATATATTCACCGATATATTTCCCTACATAGCCCCCCAAAATCACGTCTACGGCAAAAATCATCCTCATATTATGAATCGCCGTGGACAGATTCTCAAGATACTCATCCCAGAGTTTCACGGCCGTATCGTCGCCGTCTTTTAGTTTCTGGAAGTATTCTTCCAGGTTGCCGTCCGTATACCAGTCAAGCTTTTCCGTCTTGCACACCGTATCGAGACAGCCGTACTTTCCGCAGTAGCACTTCTCCCCGCCCTCCGGAACAATCGTCATATGCCCAAGCTCGCCGCCTTTGTATTCAACGCCGCCGAACAATTTGTTGTTCATAATGATGGCCCCGCCGATACTGTTGCTTAAGCTGATGTAAAAAGCCACCTGGACTTTATCATCATGCCACGCCACGATGCGACCCGCGGCATGGGAATCATGAAAAAGCCGGATCTTATACGGTATATACTTTGCGATTTCCTCCTTAGTCTTGCCGGTAAAATCAAGCGTCTTTCCATACACTACGCGCGACCCGTCGCCTGACACCAATCCGGGAACCGAGATGCCCACGCCCAGGAGCCCTTCATCCGTTATCCCGGCCTCTTCTTTCACTTTCTCTACCGCCTCGCCCATCTCTTTCAGGTAAGCGTCGTCATCCAGGTTAAACTTCACCCTCCGCCTCATCTGCCCGAGAACGCCGCCGGCAAGGTCAAGGGCCACCACATTCATATGATGGGCCGATATATATACTCCCATCGCCTGCTTTGCATCTTTTATATAAGTATACGCCGTGGCATTGCGGCCGCCGGTATTTTTAATCTGCTGCGAATCATCAATCAGGCCATGTTCTTTCAGATATTCCAGATTCTGTGTAACTGTCGGAAGGCTTAACTGTAGTGCAACAACGATATCCTGCTTTGACACTGGCCCGTGAGCGCGGATATGCTGATAAATCATCTGTCTGTTTTTTATTTTAATCTCGTTTACGCTTAATTTTCCTGTCCGCATCTTTTATTACCCACTCATAAAATGTTTGTATTATTATTATAATCCCCAATACCACACAAAGCAACATCTTTACGAAAAAATCCCGGCAAACATGACATTTGCCGGGATTATAAATTCCTCACTTAAAATACTAGTTCTGCTGCTTTTTATTCTGCAGACAGTCAAATCCAACTGCAAGGGCAAGTACGACACCCATGACAATCTTCTGCACATAGGAGTTGACATTCATAAGCACCATGCCGTTTTTCAGCGCGCCGATGATAAAGGTACCGGCTACAACGCCCGACATCTTTCCAAGTCCGCCCGTGATGGACACGCCGCCCAAAACTACGCAGGTAATAACCTCGAACTCGAATCCGTCTGCACCGTTTGATGCGTTACCGGATGCGGTACGGGACAGCATTACGATACCCGCAAGTCCTGCAAAAAATCCCGAGATTGCAAATACAAGGTATTTAATTCTCCCTACACGGATACCGGAAAGCTTGGCAGCCTCCACATTGCCGCCTACCGCGTAGAAGTAACGGCCGAAATAGGTCTTGTTCAGGATAAAGGAACCGATTGCAAAACAGATGATCATAATAATTACCGGAATCGGGATAATCCATATGTAACCCTGGCCAAGCATTTCAAATCCCTTCGGCAGCCCGCTGATCGGCATGCCGCCGCAGATGATAAGCGCCAGTCCATAGAACGCTGTCTGCGTTGCATAAGTGGCGATGATTGCAGGGATGCCCACCGACGATACCATGAAACCGTTGAGCGTTCCGATCAACGTCGCCGCAGCGATGGATATCACCACTGCAACCACCGGGTTGATTCCCATATTTACCATCATATGTGCACAGATAATATTCACAAAGGAAATGATCGTACCGATCGAAAGGTCGATGTCGCCAAGCAGGATGACAAACGTCATACCGATGGATGCGATACCGTACATGGATACCTGCCGCAGCAGCGTAAGCAGGTTATTGGGGTTGATAAACCTGGGATTTGCAGCCGTGAAGACAATGACCAGCACCACAAGCACGACCCAGATCGCCTTATCTTTTATTTGATTTACAACTTTATTCTCTTTCATATCACCTTAGACCTCCTCAACATTGGCTGCTGATGCAAACGCCATAATCCTCTCCTGGCTGAACTCTTCTTTGCTGAGTTCCCCGGTCATGTCACCTTCTGCCAGTACAATGATCCGGTCAGACATGCCCATCAGTTCTTCCATCTCGGAAGAAATCATCAGGATTGCCTTTCCTTCTTTTTCTACTAAGTCATTCATTAATTTGTATATCTCATATTTTGCGCCTACATCGATACCGCGCGTAGGTTCGTCAAAAATAATCAGCTCCGAATCAGCCGCAAGCCATCTTCCAAGGATTACCTTCTGCTGATTGCCGCCGCTTAAGTTCTTAACAAGCTGGTTGAGAGACGGTGTCTTGATCGCCATATTCTTCTGGTACTTTTCGGCAATCTCTCTTTCCTTCTTAGAATTAATGACACTCAGCGTAGAATTCCTCTCATAGATGGGCATATTGATATTGTTCTTGATGGATACGCCAAGCATCGCGCCGTGGCGTTTCCGATCCTCCGGTACCAGCGCCAGCCCTAAGTCTATCGCCTCTCTCGGGCTCTTTGGATTGATTTCTTTTCCTTTGAATATGATCTGTCCGGAGTCTTTTTTCGCAGCCCCGAAGATGAGCTGTGCAAGCTCTGTACGTCCGGCTCCTACAAGCCCCCCCAGACCAAGGATCTCACCTCTGCGGACTTTCAGGGATATATTCTTATCCCCGTTCCCTGTGACATCCTTTAGTTCCAGGACAACATCGTCTTCCTTGACGCAGTCTCCTCTCGGCGGGTATGTCTCCGTAAGCTCGCGCCCTACCATAAGCTGGATAAGCTCCTGTGTATGGCTTTCTTTTGTGATAAGCGTCTTCACATACTCTCCGTCGCGCATGACTAAGATCCGGTCAGACAGGCGGTAGAGCTCTTCCAGCCTGTGGGAGATATAGATGATCGAGATCCCTTCGTCTCTGAGCTGCTCCACCACTTCGAACATGCTTTCTACTTCCGCGCTTGTAAGAGGAGCCGACGGCTCATCCATGATCAGTATCTGCGCGTTCTGCTGGATTGCCTTGGCAATCTCCACCATCTGCTGGTATCCCACCGTCAGGTTCTTCATCAGTGTCTTCGGATCGATCTTGATGTGCAGCCGGTCAAAGGCTTTCACCGCCTCTTTTTCCATGGCAGCCTTATCTACGACTATGCCCTTTCGGATCGGACGTCCTAAAAATAAGTTCTCTGCTGCCGATAATTCCTTTACGTTATTAAATTCCTGATAGATAATCGCAATTCCATTCTCTGCCGCGAGCTGAGGTGTCATGCTTGTAAATTCTTTTCCGTTCACAACAATTTTTCCTGAAGTCGGGATAACTGCTCCGGAACAGCATTTGATCAGGGTAGATTTGCCTGCGCCATTCTCTCCGATCAATGCCAGGATCTCACCCTTTTTTAATTCAAGCGTAACATCTTTCAACGCAACAACACCCGGGTATTCTTTTCTTATATGCTGTAATTGCAATACATACTCTTCGCTCATAGTCTTCCCCCGTGATTATATTATTTGGAGGCAGCTTTCAGCCGCCTCCGTCTCATCATTTATTAGCTGTGCCACAGACAAGCTTTACATTCCGGACTGAATCTCTTCAATATTGTCCATGTTGATCTCAGATAACGGTCTGTATACGTTCTTAGCATCTCCCTCGAACTTCTCGCCGTCAAGGATTCTCTTGAACATCTCAAAACATGCCTGAGCTGTGTCAGTGTTAGATCCCTCGAAACCTACGATAGCCCTAACTGCTGTTTTTCCTGACTGAAGAGCGTCTAACTGCTCGGATGTAACGTCTGTTGTGATAACTCCGCAATCCTCCGGAATCTTTCCTTCTCCGCCGTATTTTGCAAGAAGAGCTGTGTTGGAGCCGATCATCGCGCCTGCGCCAACGCCTACCCATACTTTACAGTCCGGGTGAGCCTGAAGAACTGTCTCAGCCTTGGACTGAACTTCGTTGTTAACAACACCGTCGATTGTTGCCACGATCTCATAGTTGTCTTTGCAGTTCTCTTTAAGGCCTGCCTCGATACCGTTCTGTCTCTCTAACAGAACCTGTGTATCCGGCTTACCGATTACGCAGACCTCAGCCTTGTTGTCTGCTGTGTATTTCTCATTGATGAAAGCAGCCGCTGTCTTGCCGATCTCTTTTCCAAGCTCTGTGTTGTCAAGAACCCAGTTCGCTGTTGTGTTTTCCATCGGGTTATCCCAGCACATAACTTTGATGCCTTCCTTCATAGCACGTCCGCATACTTCCTCTACTGCGTCTGCATCGTTAGGATGAACCATGATCAGATCACATCCTGATGTGATGAAGTTCTCGATCTGCTCGATCTGCTTGCCGGAGTTCTCCTCGCATCCAACGATCGTCGCCTCATATCCTTCGTCTTTCAGAATCTTGTCGAGCTTGCTCATAACGCCTGCCCAATATGCATTCTCATAGTTCTGGATCGTGATGCCGATCTTCTTGCCGCCGGACTTTCCTTCTCCGCCTTCATCGCCGGAATCGCTTGACGCCGGGCTCTCTGTTGTACATCCCATGAGCATTGCTGCTACCATAGCGATGCTAAGAATTGTGCTTAACACTTTTTTCTTCATACTACTTTTCCTCCTTTATTTTATAAGTGTTATTTATATGTATAGCTTTTCGCTATAACAAGCTTTAGAAACAGGTAAACGCTCCGTCAACGACAATATCGGAACCCGTTGTAAATGAGCTTGTATCGCCTGCCAGGTATACAAGAACTGACTGCAGCTCTTCCGGCTTTCCGAGCCTTCCCATCGGAGCCATTGCATTCCACTGCTCAATCAGCGGTTTCAGATGCGGTGCATTCATGATAAGATCTGTCCCGATATATCCCGGGCTTATGCTGTTCACGCGGACGCCGGTCTTTGCCCACTCAACCGCAAGGGATTTTGTCAGCATGATAACGCCGGCCTTGGATGCGTTGTATGCACACTGCGGCTGCGGTACATTTACGATATGGCCTGACATAGACGCGGTGTTAATGATCGAGCCGTATCCCTGCTTTAACATTACGCGCCCTGCTGCTGTCGCACATAAGAACACGCCGTTCAGGTTAATGTTGATTACTTTGAGCCACTGCTCATATGACATCTCTTCCGCCGGTACGTTCAGCGCGATTCCTGCGTTGTTGTAGCATGCGTCAAGCTTTCCGTATGTATCAACTACTTTCGCAACCATAGCCTCAACCTGCTCCTGGTCTGTAACGTCGCACTGGATTGCGATTGTTTTAGAGCCTGTAGCCTCTGCAATCTCTTTTGCAACTGCCTGCGCCCCTTCAATATTGATATCTACAACCGCAACGTCTGCTCCCGCCTCCGCGAATGCCATCGCCGCGCATTTGCCGATGCCGCTTGCTGCTCCTGTAACATAAATAGCTTTTCCGTCCAGTCTCATCTTTTCAATAATTCCCATCTTTTTAATTCCTCCCTTTTCTGATTCTGAATTAATTTTGTGAAACATTTGATATAAGACTTTTATAAATGTGTTTTATAAATGTTATTGAGATTATAACCCTGAAAACTATTTTGTGCAAGCCGTAATTTCTGACAAATTATTGATATCGTTTTTAGCTATTTTGCATAATGTTATTTTTTTATCATTTCCGAACTTTATTTCTTTATTTTATTCTTTATTATAGTGTTTAATTAAGTATTTAACTTATTTGCATTGTAACATATCATGTACGATTTTTCAATATCTTTTTTTATTTTCCCCATCCCGGGCAGCGCCGCATACTCGCGGCACCCTCTGGCGGAAGAATATTTCCTGAAAGCGTCAACCAAACTTAGCTTGGCAATGCCGCCGCTGCGCGCAAATGCTTTCATCAGCTCCTGTCCATCGCGCAGTCCGGCATATAATCCTGTTAAAATCAATGTAAAATGCTTGTCAACCGCAGACCGCAATGTTATAATAAATACATATATAAAACGCTTTTATAAAGGAGGTTCGACTATGAAACATGGCATCTACTATGCATACTGGGAAAAAGAATGGGCGGCAGACTACGAATATTATGTAGAAAAAGCTGCGCGTCTAGGTTTCGATATCCTTGAAGTAGGCGCGGCGCCGCTTCCGGATTACACCCCCGCACAGATCCAGTCGTTAAAATCCTGTGCCGCGAAAAACGGAATTCAGCTTACAGCAGGCTACGGCCCCACATCTGAACACAACATGGGAGCTTCCGACCCGGCTGTTGTAAAAAATGCCACAGAGTGGTACAAACAGCTCTTTGACGTGATGGCACAGCTTGACATCCATCTGATCGGCGGCGCCCTCTATTCCTATTGGCCAGTCAGCTTCGACGGTGTTGACAAAGCTGAAGACTGGAAACGGAGCGTAGAGGGCATGCAGACCCTTGCCCCCATCGCAAAGCAGTATGGCATTGACTTAGGAATGGAAGTGCTGAACCGGTTTGAAAACCATATCCTGAACACCGCAGAAGAGGGCGTCTCATTCGTAACAGAAGTCGGCCAGGACAACGTGAAGGTAATGTTAGATACATTTCATATGAATATCGAGGAGACGAGCATTGCCGATGCCATCCGCACTGCCGGCAGCCTTCTGGGCCATCTCCACACAGGAGAATGCAACCGCATGGTTCCGGGCAAAGGGCGCACTCCATGGCGCGAGATCGGCGAGGCCCTCCGCGATATCCAATATGACGGAGCCGTTGTCATGGAGCCTTTCGTGGCCATGGGCGGACAGGTAGGAAGAGACATCCACATCTGGCACGACTTAAGCCGCGGCGCAACGGAATCCCAGCTTGATAAAGACGCGCAGGATGCTGTTACTTTCCAGCGCTATATGCTGGAGTGGAAGTAACCGCCCCTCGTCTGTAAAGAAAGACCGGAGATGCATTTCATACATACTCCGGTCTTTTCTTCTCTCTTTCCTTCAGCCAGCTCTTTTACTCTATAAAACGCAAGTCTTACTCTTCCGTGATACGGATGACCGCCTTTACGATATCCGCCTTGTTGCTCACGCTGTAATCCATCGCCTTCTGCACCTCGTCCAGCGAGAATATATTGGTCGCGATCCCTTTTAAGTTCACCTTTCCTGCCGCCACTGCCTCTATGGCCATCGGGTAGATATGACGGTAACGGAATACCGTCTTAAAGGTCAGCTCCTTATCAAGCACCAGGCTCATCGGAAGAGTCATCTCACCGCTCTTGCTGTATCCTACCAGTACGATGTTGGAACCCTTTTTCGTCATATGGATGGTCTGCACTGTCGTAAACTCTGTTCCTGCCGTCTCCACCGCAAGGTCGCATCCTTTTCCGTCCGTAAGGCGCAGCACTTCCTCTACCGCATCCTTTTCTTTCCCGTTGATCACTCCGTCAGCGCCTAACTCCATCGCTTTTTCCAGACGTTTCTCCATGATATCAACTACATATACCTTTGATACGCCCATAGCCTTTAACGCCATCATCGTCACCAGCCCGATACATCCCGCGCCCATGACAACCGCTGTCTGTCCGGCTCTTGCGCCCCCCTGCATAGCAGCGTGGAATCCTACCGCCAGAGGCTCTATGAGAGCGCCCTCCAATGTGCTTACATTTTCCGGCAGCTTAAAGCACAGGTCCGCCTCATGAGCTACATACTCCTGGAACACCCCGTCCACCGGAGGCGTTGCAAAGAACACGACATCCGGACAGAGATTATAACGTCCTGTCTTGCAGAATTCGCAGTGTCCGCATGTCTTTCCCGGCTCTAATGCCACCCTGTCTCCGACCTTTAAGTGCTTAACGTCTTTTCCTACCTCAACTACCGTTCCGCCCGGCTCATGGCCAAGGACAAAAGGAGGCTCCACCACATAATCTCCGATGGCGCCCGTCTCATAATAGTGAAGGTCGCTTCCGCAGATTCCCACATATTCAAGCTTAACAAGCACTTCATTGTCCTGAACTTTCGGAATCTCCCTCTCCTCAAATCCCATCTTGCCGATTCCAAGCATTACTGCTGTTTTCATCATTCCATCCATAATTTATTTCCTCCTTTTTAATATACTTTATTAATATATTTTATTATGTATTCATCTTAGTACCTTGATATAATTTTGTCAACAAGAACTGCTGATTATAAATCCATTTCGTCATTGTCTCCAATTCCGCCGCTCATTTTTTAGTAAAATATACAATATCGCCTTTTTCCGCATCAAAAAGGACTCCTTCCCCGGAGCCCTTCCGCCAAATCCTAATATGGTATTTTAATACTGCCTATATCTCTTCGATAAAAAGCTCGATTACTCTCAGGGCTGCCCCCAAAGCCGCCGCACCGGTCTTATAATTGCAGCTCTTTACGAAGGTTCTGCCCTCCGTAAAGATGCTCCTTGCCGATACCTTTTCCCAGATTTCCTGCATGTGCTCCTCCACATAGCTGCCTACATATCCGCCCAGGACAATATCGCAGTCCAGGATCATGTGGATATTATTGATCGCGATTGCAAGGTAATCCGTATACCCTTCCCAGAGTTTCCCAAATTCCTCGTCTCCCTGCCGGAGCCTGACAAAAAACTGCTCAAGCTTTCCACTGGCGGCATCTGACAGATAGGACGCCGCGCAGTAAGCATCCAGGCATCCAAGTTTGCCGCAGTAGCAAGGCTCTCCGTCGGGTATGACGGTCATATGCCCCACTTCCCCGCAGCGGAATCCCTTCCCCTGCACCAGTCCATTGTCGTTAAATATCGCTCCGCCAACGGTATTGCTCAGGGAGATATAGAAAAACCGCTCCATGCTCTCCGAGCGAATCCCCTCCGCATATGCCCCCGCATTGGCATCATTAAGAAAATAGCAAGGGTACGCGAAAAAACGGCTGATTGATGCAAACGGCACCGAATCCACCCCAAGAATATGGGAATGGACGACCATCTCTCTGTCAAGGTCAACGATCCCCGGAAAAGAAATCCCGATTCCAAGAAGTTTTTCCCTGTCCGCACATGCCTCGTCAAGGAACTCTTCCAGTTTTCCATTCACCGTGACATAATAGTCGTCTTCATCCGCAAAGGGCAGGAAAATACGGTTATACTTTAAAATCTCTCCCGTAATATTAGTCAGCAGCAGCCCGATATGGTTCTTTGTGATATCAAGGCCGGCCGCCAGTCTCGCATTCGCTGCCACAGACAGCGCTTTCGCCCGCCGCCCGCCTGTAGACTCCAGCTCGCCCGTCTCCTCAATAAGCCCGCGCTCGATAAGCTCTTTCGTGTTCTGCGTCACCGTAGGCAGGCTCATCTTTACGGCGTAAGATATGTCCGGGTTGGACACGACACCGTGCTGGCAGATGTAGCGAAAGATAATATTCCGGTTATTCTTCTTGACTTCTATATTCGTTGACTGTCTCTTCATCCTGTATCCCTGCGCTCAATTAAGATCTTTTGTCCAGTATAGCATCATGGGCGGCAAAAGACAAGCAACTCACGTTTTATACTGTCGCTTTATTGCCCTTCTTTTTCCATGGCCTCCTGCTTGCAAAGCTCTTCAAAATCATGTATGGCATCTTCCGAACCCATCATCCAGAGAATATCCCCCGCCTCAATAATCGTACTCGCAGTAGGGAGTTCCAGTATCTTGCTGTAAGGCGTCTTAAGGCCTACGATCAAGCAATGATAGCGGTCCTGAATCCTGGACTCCCGGATCAGCTTGTCACAGAACGAATCCGTAGGCAATACCTGGTATTCAATACAGCTAAGCGGAGATTGTTTTTCCGTATCCCCGTAGCCCAGGAAATCCTTAAGAGAGCCTACCGAATACTTCGCCCCCACATCCTGGTAATCCCGGAACCGGTCAAGCGCTTTCGCAACGCCTACCGCGAATACACGGTCGCCGGCAAATACATGGGTACTTCCTCCCGGCACAAGGATAATCTCCGTCTTCCTCTCAATCTTAATGATAAATACATTCTGCCGGCGCCCCCAGTAGAGCTCCAATAGCGTCTTGCCCGCATAATCGGCATCTTTCGGCACCACGAAAGACATAACTTTATAGTCGTCCTCAAAGCTGTCTACAAACCCCGGCATGTTGATGGTCGCATTGGACTCAGACATGCTCGCAAAAAGAAACGTCGCTCTGGTAAGGGAAGAGTATTGCTTTCTGGCGCGGTAATCCATCAGGTAGAGAACGCCTCCCGCAATCATCCATGCCGCAAAGATCAGAACCGCCGCGCCGCCCATGAAGACCGGCTGCCCCGGAACAAACAAAAGGACGAACAGCCCTGTCATACAGACTGCCGCAAACCATGCCATGGGCAGACCGCCGGGAATCTTATAGGGCCGTTTTAACGCCGGTTCCTTTTTCCGCAGGATAATCAGGCAGAATGCCGTGATCATCCAGCTCGCAACATAACCGGCCGCCGAGAAACTCGTCAGTGCGCCGATAAGCCCGCTCCCTAAAAACGGTCCGATCAGCGACGCAACCAGACTGACTTTCAGCGCATTTACCGGCGTCTTATAGACAGGATGCTGTTTTGAAAGGCTGAAAGGCACGATACTTACCCGCGCCATTGCCATAAGGATCTGAGAAGATGCCATCATAAATCCATTCCACGTCGTCAGAAGGCCGCAGACCGCCCCCAGTAAGATCAGCACATACAAAACATTTCCAAGACCGCCCGGATAAAGCTCCCTGAACATAAGCGCAGCCGAAGGATTGGAAAACTTTATAAAATTTTTCCATGGAAGGGCGCCGCCCAAAGTAAACAGCAAAAGCGCATAAAACAGACAGGATAAGACCACCGTCACGACTACTGTCTTTCCCACTCCCTTTGTATCGCCGCCGGCGCTCTCGATTCCCTGAGGAATTGTCTCGAACCCGGCTAAAAAGAACGGTACAGACGCGAGGATTGACGCCATGCCCCCCAGAAAAGAGCTGTGCGTGCCCACCCCCGTATTTTCATAAAACGGCATAAGATTGCTGACATCAAACTTGAGCACAGCACAGATCATCGCCAGAATGCCCGCGCCCACAAGAGCCATGCAAAGGATTTTCTGCAGGGATGCCGACGATGCGACACCCTTTCTGTTGATAAAGTAAAGCAGGACAGAAATCACGGTTCCAAGTATGATATGGCCCACATAGATATCCGCCCCGGCCAGGGAATAAAGCGGCGCCCCGGCCTTTAATACCGGGAAAACGATGCTTAAGATATCTACAACATAAATGGCCTCCCAGGGAATGATCGTGATAAACGCTCCGAATGCCGCCCAGCCGGAGAGAAAGGCAATACGGTCCCCAAACGCCCGGAAAGCGTAGGCCATGCCTCCGCCGGACACCGGCAACATCGTACATAGCTCGCAGTAGCAGAGCGCGATCGGCACCATAAGGACCATCGCCACCATATACCCTGACGCCGCCGGCAGCGGCCCTCCGCTGCTGTTCATCCAGCTGTTAATTGAAACCGCCCAGCCTACACCTACAATTGCGCCAAAACCAATGCAGAAAAAGTCAAGTGCAGACACTCCTTTTTTTTGTTCTGTCTTTTGTTCCATCTCCTCATCCCTCTCCTGTTATATTCTAATATCCAGTATACCCCCAGAAATACCATGATGCAATTGATTATTAATACAATTAAAAACAATTAAAAACATCCTGTTTCTTCCACGCAAAACAGGATGTTTCAAAAGCTCTAACCCGAAAACGTAAATGGTACCGTAATCTGTGTAATATAATTCTCAGAGCGGCACTCCGAGATTTCATCTATCAGGCTTTCTTCATACGCATAATCGCCAAGGATCATCTTATGGCTTGCCGCATACTCAAGAATCTGCGGATATGCCAGGAACGTCTTGTCATACGGCCCTTTATAGTAAAGCACCAGATAATTCCCCGCGCTCTTCTCCATATTTCCTTTATCTTTTTCAGGGTTGTCAATAACAGTAAAATACCGGCAGTATTTTGTCTGGTTTCCCTTTGGATGCTCCAGAAACGCCTTCTCTACCATGCCGCCCATGGCGTGGCCGCAGTGCAGCTGATGGCGCAGGCGGTATTCGCTCAATCCCCCGATGCACACATACCTTTCCATATCGGCCGCGTCGCCGGCGATATAAGGGCTGCATTGCAGATACTGCTTTTCCTGATGCTCAATATACACCTCGCCGCACCGTATGCTCCCTGCCTTTTCAATCAGCTCTATCTTCTTCTCCATTTCCCGCGACAGGATTTCCAGCTCGGTTATCTTGTCCCTCGTCTTGCCGATGCAGCTCTTGAACAATTCCTGCGTTGTCCTTGCCGTCCTCGTGTCGATATATTTCCTGATTTCTTCCAGAGACATCCCGATCGTCTTCAATGCCATGATCGTTGAAAATACGTCAAGCTGTGCAAACGTATAATACCTGTACCCTTGCGTGTCCACAAATGCAGGGGAAAACAGATGGATCTTGTCATAGAAAAACAATGTCTGCTTATTCACTCCGCTTATCTTTGCGAACTCACCGGATCTGATATAGTTGTCATCCAGTTTTCCCATATCTGTTATCCCTTTACGGAGCCTGCCATTACGCCGTCTGTTATATACTTCTGCAGCAGGAGGTACAGCACCGCCAGAGGCAGCATGGCAAGATTAAACGCTGCAAACGCCTCATTTAAATCAACCGAGTGCACCCCAAAATATCTGTACAAAAGCTGCGGCAGCGTCTGCACCGACTCTTTCGTAAGCGTGACTGTCGATAGCTGGAAATCGTTCCATGCAAACAGCGCATTAATAATTAAAATTGATATCAGGACTGATTTCATCAGCGGAAATACGATTCTCCAGAAAGTTCCGAAATACCCCAGGCCATCTATATAAGCCGCCTCCTCCAGCTCCCTTGGGATTCCCTTGACAAACCCGGTGCAGATTAAAATGCTGAGGGAAATCTGGAATCCGACTTTCACCAGGACATTTCCCGTATAAGTATTGAGAAATCCCCACTCCCTCATATTGGCATAGATCGGCAGGAGCACCGACTGATAAGGAATCAGCATGGCCATAAGAAACAGCGAGTACAGGATGTTATATATCCTGCCGTTATTCCTTGCGAACACATAGGATGCCATCGGGCAGATGACCATGATAAGCACTACGGAAGGGAGCGTCGTATACAGGCTGTTAAGCATCCCGCGGAAAAAACTGCCGTCCTCCAGCACAGCTGTATAATTGCCGAAATTTATTCTTTCCGGGATGGCAAGTCCTGTAAATGTAATCTCCTGTTTCGTCTTAAATGAATAAATGATCCCGATGTAAAATGGAGACAAAAACACCGCTGCAAGAGCCAAAGCCAGCGCTCTGTCCGCAATCCTGCCAAATACAGCTCTCCTTCTCATAGCTCAACCTCCTTTCGCCTGAGAACCCCTGTCAGAGCCATTGTCAGAAACGCAAGCCCCGCTGTCAGGAGAACGCCTGCCGCCTGCCCATATCCGGCATTATGGTAAACGAATATATTCTTATAGATATACATGCCTATCGTCTCAGACGCGTGTCCCGGCCCGCCGCCTGTTGCTGCCATCTGATAGTCGAACGCCTGCATCCCCCATGCAAGGATCAGCGTAAGGTTCGCTGTGAAAGCAGGCACGATCAGAGGCATGGTAATGCGGAAAAATGACTGGATCCTGCCACACCCTTCGATTTTAGCCGCCTCATAATATTCTCCCGGAACCATTGTCAGCGACGCAATGTATATGATCATGCAGTAGCCGCTGTCTTTCCATACGGCAATTGCCGCAATCGCCGGGTTTACCGCGTCCATATTGCCCAGAAAGCTCTTAATCCCGAATATCCCGTAAAACACGTCCGAATAAATATATGAAAACATAAAGCTCGCAAGTATCATGCTCAGGACAAACGGAATAAAAAATATTGTTCTCAGCACACTGTTCAGCCGTGTTGTCTTCTGCATCAGGAGCGCCAGCATAAGCCCCAGGACATTGCATCCCAACAGATAATACACTGTAAATTCAAAAGTGTTTCCCACTGCCTCCAAAAGATTTCCGTCCTTCACTATCGAAACATAGTTCGATATCCCCACAAATGTTTTCGTGTCGCTGTACCCGTCCCACTCGTACAAAGACAACGGGATTCCTTCGAGAAACGGAATCAGGACAAACACAAAAAACACAATACACGCCGGGAGAAGGAACAGCACATTACACAATTTCTTCTTTGTTGAATTTTTCATGTTCCATTTCACCCCAATACTACCTCTCCTGCCAGCAGGCTTTAGTTATTCTGAAACTCCTTATCAAGCTGTTTCAGAGTCGCCTCCACATCCGGGTCATTGACAAACAGCTGCATGTTCTTGTTAAACTTGTCCGTAGCCTCTCCCGAAAAGAAGACGTATTTATCCACGTTTACAGTATGCCCTTTTTCAACGTATCCAGACACTTCCTCCAAAAGAGCCGGGAGGCCTTCTGTCTCTATGCTTTTCAGCGGTATTGCTTTTGCCGTCTTTGACCAGATCTGCATCCCTTCGTCCGAAGTCATAAATTCAAGGAAATCTACCGCCTCTTTTTTATGGTCGCTCTTAGAGCTTACCATCCATGCGTCATCCACCGCCGCATACATCTTATTGTCCTCCGGGTTGTCCGAAACCGGCACGGAAAAGATTCCGAAATTCCCGTCCGGATTATTGGCAACGATATCGCCTACTACCCAGCTGCCGTTAATGTACATCGGGCTTTTCCCTTCCGCAAAGAGCTGGCTGCTCACTGCCGGGTCTGTTCCAAGATCGTCTCCTGACAGATAAGAAAGCCTTTTAGCAAACAGTTCCAGCCCTTCCCGCATCTCCGGAGAATCCGTAAATTTCGCTTTCCCAGACTCCAGATCCGTAAAAAAGTCCGTTTTTCCTGCTTTATCAATCAGCGCGTAAACCTGTGTGTCCAAGTCATACTGAATATACGCCGCGTCTTTGTACGGGCGGATAAACGGCACAATCCCCGCGTCTTCAAAGGTCTCGCACGCTTTGTAGAACTCGCTCAGCGTCTCCGGCACTTTTACATTATACTTGTCAAACATATCTTTATTGTAAAACGCGCAGATGACCATCTGGTCTAGCGGCACACCATAAGTATTTCCCTCAATAGTCATGCAGGCGCGCTGCTCTTCTGTGAACTGTTTCAGTATGTCATAGTCATTCAGGACTTCGATCTGCCCCGACTTCACCAGCTCCTGATTGAGAATTGCCGTGCCGAATATCAGGTCCGGCGCGTCATCTGCCCCAATCCGTGTCTGGAGAGTCGTCGTAAAGGTTCCATAATCCAGATGCTGCACATTGATCTTCACCCCAGGGTGCGCCTTTTCATAAGCCTCCGCCACTTGTGCGAAACCGTCTCTCTTTGTATCTTCTCCCATAAAGCTGATGGCCTCCAGGGTCGTCGCAGAGCTGTCCTCTTCTGTTTCCTTATTCCCTCCGCACCCTGCCGCCGCAAGCACCGTCATTGCTATCACTAAAACAGCCGATATCTTTCTTTTCATATGCATCCTCCTTTTTTACTTCAGGTAATCATGTGCCAGAAACAGGAATGTGCCTGCTGTCGACACATATCCTTTATTGTTTAACGGTTCTCCTGTCTGTGCGTTATAGCATTCCGCACAACCTCCATTTTTAACCAGATCACAATATTTTATAACCAGATCCTGCGCCATCTCTTCCTCATGGCACTGGATCAGCCCTTCTATCGTCGTAAGTGTCATGGTGAACCAGACAGGCCCTCTGAAAAAGCCTTCCGCATCATAGTACCGGCTGTCCGGTTCCTCCGATGCCAGCCCGAAAGGCGTTATATATTTCTTCGCCTTCAGCTCCCCTATCATGACATTTCTTATCTTCTCCGGCAGCCTGTCTCCCAGCATAAGGGGCGTAAACAGAATTGGGCTTTCGGCATAGATTCTCTCTCCGGTCACATTATTTTTGGCAAAAGGCATTCCGTTCTCGTCAAACAGCGTCTTTACAAGACCCTCCGTACTTCTCTCGGACAGCTGTTTCCACTGTGCCGCCTCGACTCTTTTTCCCAGCTTCTTGGCAACTTTCTCCAGGCAGTCCATCTGCAGGATCAAAAGCGTCGTCAGGTCAGGGCAGGAAATATTCAGCTCATCCCGGAAAACCGTATCGTCGTCGCCGCATGCGTCATATCCGTGATGATATTCAAATACCCCGTCTCCGGTTTCATCCATATGGTTTAAATAAAAGTAAGTGTAATCCCGCATCTTACCGTAAATCTCATCAAGCTGATCTTTGGAAAACTCTGCCTTCTCCATAATCTTACCCACAATCCACCCAAAGTTGGGAGGCATGCTCGCCTCATAGCTTTCCAGTCCGTCTCCCTTGAAGTTCGGGATTCCCCCCAGTTCGTCCTGGCTGTCCATCATTGTCATAAGCTGATCATAGGCAAGATCCATGTCCGTGCCGTACAGTCCTGCCGCCACCAGCCAGCTCTCGTATGCCCAGACAAAGCAGAGGATGTTCTTCGTCATAAACACCGACTCTCTCTTAAGATATCCCCTTGCCTTAACAGAGCCTGACCAGCAAAGATACGCCGCCAGCTTATGCGCCTCCTCGTATCTTTCCGGAACCTTTGGCATCCCCGCGTAGAAATCTTCAAAAGCCCTGCGGTTCGCCTGCTCCGCCGGCCCGAATTCCCTTCCTCCGTCTTCCTCGGGATTTACCCAGATATAGGTTCGCAGCTCTTTTACCGCACATTGGAACTGCCCTCCGCTTTCCCTGATGTCATAAAAGCATCTGGTATTGAGCAGATGGTCGCTCTCCCACTCCTGCTCCACGCAAACCTCGCCTTTTGCCGTATAGATACCGTAATTGTCAAAGGTGATGTGATTGGTCAGCTTATGGTAGAATCTTCCGCTCTTTAACGGTATTTTCACAAGGAAACTGGATCTTCCTTCTATCACACAGTCAAGCCTGAGCCCCAGCCCTTCTCCTGTTCCCTTAATCAGCAGAGTATCCTCGTCCGCAAAGCAAAACGCAATCTCCCCTTTCTCACATGTAAGCCTGACCAATCCGTAATCCGCCCAGATGTCATAAGGGATCTCCTCTCCGCCGTACAGAGGCGTAAAGCGAATCATTTCCATATTATTGTTCTGCCCTTTGGTGCACACCGAGCGCAGATACAGCCCCGGCGTAGACACGAACGGCATCTTATCCAGATTGCTGGAAAACCCGGTGCAGCTTACATACCCGCTGTAGTAGTCCTCCAGAAGATAATTCACCGCCATGTAAGAGCCTCTTGCCGAAAAAGGAACTGTACTGATATTCAATCCTTCTGTCTTCATAATCCTCCTCCTTTTCTGTTTTTTCTATTTTCAGCCTTCCGGTCAAAAATATTTCTCACTTTATCAATCAGATATCCATATGTTGTCATTGCCGCCAGCGTCGTGATTCCCGGGCGCACCCCAAGGCATAATGCTCCTGCCGTCATGATCAGGTAAGTGACTGTAAGGCCCGCCCCGTACCTCCGGTTCAAGAGCCTCGCTATCGACACACTATACATGTCCAGCGACTGCAGCCCAAAATCCAGAGGAACATAATATGCAATGCTTACAATGATCAAAAAGCTCCCTGCAACCATGAACAATAGGCTGCCCGCCGCGCTCCTGGACATTCCAATGCCCGACAAGGCTCCCGCCCAGAAGTCGATGCACGGGCCTATTCCAAAGCAAAATGCAAAGGATCCAAAATTTACCAGGCTTTTATCTACAAACAGGAAAATGCAAAATGTCGTTCCTTCAAATATCAGCGCCGCCCTGCCTAATGTAATATTCAATTTATCTGCCAAAGCGCTCTCAAGCCCTGTCAGCGGATCCATCCCCCAGCCTGCAAGAACAAGAAATTGTATGCCCGCGGCACATACAATCACCGAACAGATTACTTTTATGCCGGAAATCAGTTTTTTCTTTGTCTTCTCCTTCTCCATAACTGTAATATACAGTATATAGTAACTATACAGTCAATAGGCAGACATAAAAAAATATGCCCCGCATATATGTGCGGGGCATATCATCTGTCAGATTGTCAATCTGTTATTCTTATTCTTCTCCGTACAGAGTTACCAGTTTCTTCAGATAAGCATATCTCTCCATAGCCTCTGCCTCGTTCTTTGTGAACAGTCTCTCAGCTTTCTCCGGATTTGCTCTCTTCAGTGCATTGTAACGAACTTCTCCGTCAAGGAATGCCTGATACTCTTCCTTCTTAGGCTCTTTGCTGTCAAGGGTGAACTTCGCGCCCTCTGCCGCCGGATTGAACCGGAAGTTGTTCCAGTATCCGCACTCTACAGCTAACTGCTCCTCGGTCTGAGCCTTGCTCATGCCCTTCTTGATACCATGGTTGATACATGGAGCGTAAGCGATGATGAGTGACGGTCCCGGATACGCCTCTGCCTCGGCAATCGCCTTAACAGTCTGGTTGAAGTCAGCGCCCATAGCAATCTGAGCAACATATACATAACCGTAGCTCATTGCAATGCCGGCAAGGTCTTTCTTCTTCGTCTCTTTTCCGCCTGCTGCGAACTGTGCGGTAGCACCTGTCTTCGTAGCCTTAGAGGACTGTCCGCCTGTGTTGGAGTAAACTTCTGTATCGAATACCATAACGTTGATGTCCTCGCCGCTTGCAAGTACATGGTCAACGCCGCCGAATCCGATATCGTAAGCCCATCCGTCACCGCCGAATACCCACTGGGATTTCTTAGCGAGGAAGTCTTTATTCTTAACGATGTCTCTGCATACATCACAGTCACATCCGTCTAATGCTGCAACTAACTTGTCTGTAGCGTCTCCGTTGCTTGCGCCGCAGTTAAAGGTATCAAGATACTCGCTGCATGCTGCCTTGATCTCCTCGGAAACATCTGCCGCTGCAACCTCTTCTACCTCTGCTTTCAGCCTGTTTCTGATCGCCTTCTGAGCAAGCAGCATACCGTAGCCGAACTCTGCGTTGTCCTCGAACAGGGAGTTAGACCATGCAGGACCCTGGCCTCGTCCGTTTACCGTGTATGGTGTGGACGGTGAGGAGTTACCCCAGATTGAGGAGCATCCTGTCGCGTTTGCAATATACATCCTGTCGCCGAATAACTGTGTGATAAGTTTTGCGTAAGGTGTCTCGCCGCAGCCTGCACATGCGCCTGAGAACTCAAGGAGCGGCTGTTTGAACTGGCTGCCCTTAACGGTCTCTGGTTTGAACTTGGCAACAACCTCCGGTTTTACCTCGATTGCCCTTCCGAAGTCAAATACTTCCTGAGAAGAGACATTAGCCTCCATATTCTCCATAACAAGAGCCTTCTCGCCCTTCTTTCCAGGACATACATTCGCACAGGAACCGCATCCTGTACAGTCAAGCGCAGATACCGTCATGGTGAACTTCATACCCGGCATACCGATCATATCGATTGCCTTTGTTCCTTCCGGAGCTTTCGCAAGCTCGTCCTCTGTCAGAGCTACCGGGCGGATAACAGCGTGCGGGCAGACATATGCACAGCGGTTACACTGGATACAGTTCTCCTCTTTCCATACCGGGATATCAACTGCAATACCACGTTTCTCATATGCAGAAGAACCGGACGGAGTAGAGCCGTCTACATAGTCGTTGAATGCAGATACCGGAAGTGTATTTCCTTCCTGTGCATTAACCTTTGTCTGGATGTTCTTAACGAAGTCAACAACGTCTTCTCTTCCGCCCTTAACCTCTGGTGAGAACAGTCCTTCGTCCGGACAGGATTTCCATGAATCCGGAACGCTTACTTCTACAACCTGCTTAGCGCCTGCGTCGATAGCGTCGTAGTTCATCTGAACGATCTTGTCGCCCTTTCTTCCGTAGGTAGCCTTTGCAGCAGCCTTCATCAAGTCGATAGCCTCTTCCTCCGGAATGATTGCTGCCAGCTTGAAGAATGCAGACTGAAGTACTGTATTGATACGTCCGCCAAGACCGATCTCTTTACCGATCTTGATACCATCGATCGTGTAGAACTTGATATTGTGGTCAGCGATATAAGCCTTAACCTGTCCCGGAAGATGTTTCTCAAGACCTTCCATATCCCATGGGCAGTTCAGAAGGAATGTGCCGCCGTCTACTAATTCCTGAACCATGTTGTACTTGTCAACATAGGAAGGATTGTGGCATGCTACAAAGTTTGCCTGACGGATCAGGTATGTGGACTTGATCGCCTTCTTGCCGAAACGAAGGTGGGACATCGTAACACCACCGGATTTCTTTGAGTCATAGTCGAAGTAAGCCTGTGCGTACATGTCTGTATTATCGCCGATGATCTTGATGGAGTTCTTGTTCGCGCCTACAGTTCCGTCCGCGCCAAGACCCCAGAACTTACAGTTGATGGTTCCTTCCGGAGTTGTAACAAGCGCCGGGCCTGTTGCGAGGGAAAGGTTGGTCACATCATCCT
Organism: uncultured Dorea sp.; assembly: GCA_910578455.1. Classification (GTDB taxonomy): domain Bacteria; phylum Bacillota; class Clostridia; order Lachnospirales; family Lachnospiraceae; genus MD308. Next base: position 1,286 of record CAJTQA010000014.1, on the reverse strand, counting down.
CAATGCCGATAGTGAATCTTGCTTTCTCTGCATTATTAAATACTGCAACAATCTGTGCAGGTGTAGTATCTTTAGAGCCTAAGCCGTAACGTCCGCTGTTAACCGGAACTGCGTCGAACTTGCTTCCCTTTAATGCGGATACAACGTCAAGGTATAACGGCTCTCCCTGTGCTCCCGGCTCTTTTGTACGGTCAAGGACATTGATGTACTTAACAGTATCCGGAATTGCGTCGATGAGCGCCTGTGCACAGAACGGACGGTAAAGGCGAACCTTAACAACACCAACCTTCTCGCCTGCTGCCATCAGGTAGTCGATCGTCTCCTCGATCGTATCGCATACAGAACCCATAGCAACGATAACCTTCTCGGCATCTGCTGCTCCGTAGTAGTTGAATAACTTATAGTCTGTACCGATCTTTTCATTAACCTTGTCCATATACTCCTGAACAATCGCCGGCATAGCATCGTAGTACGGGTTGCATGCCTCTCTTGCCTGGAAGAAGATGTCCGGATTCTGAGCGGAACCTCTCTGGCACGGATGATTCGGATTCAGCGCATGGTTTCTGAATGCATCGATGGCATCCATATCTACAAGCTCTTTGAGATCCTCATAATCCCATGTCTCGATCTTCTGGATCTCGTGGGATGTACGGAAACCGTCAAAGAAATTGATGAACGGGAGCTTGCCCTTCAGCGCTGCACAGTGTGCGACCGGCGTAAGGTCCATAACCTCCTGCACGCTGGACTCGCAGAGCATAGCTGCTCCTGTCTGGCGGCATGCGTAAACATCAGAGTGATCGCCAAAGATTGATAATGCGTGGCTTGCAAGGGCACGTGCTGACACGTGGAATACACCTGGAAGCTGCTCGCCTGCTACTTTATATAAGTTAGGAATCATCAACAGTAATCCCTGTGATGCAGTAAATGTCGTCGTAAGGGCACCTGCTGCCAGTGAGCCGTGTACAGCTCCCGCCGCTCCTGCCTCAGACTGCATCTCTGTTACCTGGACTGTCTGTCCGAAAATGTTCTTCCTTCCCTCAGTAGCCCACTCATCTACATGCTCCGGCATAACAGATGACGGTGTGATAGGGTAAATGGCTGCAACTTCGGTATAAGCATATGAAGCGTGAGCCGCTGCCTGATTACCATCCATGGTCTTCATTTTTCTTGCCATTTTTTGTTGTTCCTCCTTAAATTTAATACAATTTACAATAAATTGACGTATACAATTATTATAGTCCGAAGGCGGATAAAAGTCTAGTGGTTGTTGAGCCTAATTTTGTTCC